>NZ_JBBEGN010000009.1:0-234264 GCF_037401875.1 Actinomycetospora aurantiaca
CTGGCTGCACGAACGAGTCGTTCGTTCCGGCCGGGCGACGTCAGCCCAGGGCGGAGACGGCGAACCAGTCCCGGGCCACCGCGGGCTCGCCGATCACCTCGGCGTGCCCGAGCTCCGCGCGTCCGGTGACGACCGCCAGCAGGTCGACGGCCCGTCCGCGCACGGCCACGTCGGCCTTGACGTGCTCGCGCGTGATCGCCACACCCTCGGGTCCCCGCCGGATCAGCCACTCGCCGTCGGGGGCGTCCGTGACGTGCAGGTGGATCGTCTCGCCGGAGCCGCGCACGCGCCGGGACCCGCTGCGGTAGGCGGTGAGCAGGTCGTACCACTCCGCGATGCCGTCGACGGCGAGCTCGGGGGCGACGTCGGCGAGCGGCTCGAACCCGACCGCGAGCTCGGCGTCGAGCCGGTGCACGAGCGTCTCGTGGAGCTGGCGCCGCTCCCAGAACGCGAGGTCCACGGAGCCGGTGAAGCCGCCGTACTCCCGGTCGCGGTCGGCGCCGGCGAACGTCGCGACCAGCGCCGCCGCCCCACGGAGCAGCCACGTGGCGACCTCGTCCCGGGACTCCGGCGGCACCCCGTCCGGGACCTCGGCGTCGCGGGCGAGCATCTGCTCGGCGCCCGTCGTGATCGTCGCGGTCACGCGACGGTGCACGCGCCCGAGGTGGGTGGCGAGGTCGCGCACGGTCCAGTCGCCGCAGGTCGGCACCGGCGCCGCGAGGTGGTCCCCGGCGGCCGGGGCGCTCACCGCGTCGGCGAACGCGGTGGCCTGGAGGAGCAGCTCGTCGCCGGTCACGGGAGCAGAGCCTGCCCTACGGGGCCACGAGACTCACCACGAGTTCGCCGTCCTCGTCGCTCGCGCTGTACACCGCGACGTCGTCGACCCCGCCCCCGGAGACGCACGCCCCCGTGGTCAGCCGGAACTGGTGGTTGTGCAACGGGCACATCACCACCTCCGCGTCGACGAGCCCGTCGGCCAGCGGCCCGCCCCGGTGCGGGCAGGTCGCCCGCAGCGCGTGCAGCCCGCCCGACCGCGGCCGGAACACCGCCACGGGCTCGTCCCCGACCAGGAACGCCCGCCCCTCTCCGAGCGGGATCTGGGCGACCGGCCCGAGCCGTACCGACAGCGCCCCGGTCACGACCGCACCGGGACCTGCGGCAGCGGCACCATCGGCAACGCGTCGTGGAACTGGCCCGGCGTCGCCTCCCGCTGGTCGGCGGCCCAGGGGTCGACGTAGGCGTCGACCGCCTGCTGCATCCGCGCGTCGAGCTCCGCCGCGATGCCCTCCGTGTCGTCGACGACCACGGCGATCAGGTGGTCCAGACCCACTCGCGGCACGAAGTCGTACGTCCGCTCGAGCCAGTTGGCGTTCTCCCGGTAGTACTGCAGGAACCGGCCGGTGATGCGCACGGCCTCGTCGTGCGAGTCCACGGTCGCGAGCACGTCGCCCTTCCGGATCGTCGCGCCCGCCGCCCCGCCGACGTAGATCTGCCACTGCCCCCCGTCGACCGCGACGAGCCCGACGTCCTTGACCATCGACTCCGCGCAGTTCCGCGGGCAGCCGGACACCGCGAGCTTCATCTTCGCCGGGCCCTCGATGCCCTTGTAGCGCTCCTCGAGGTCGATCCCGAGCTTCGTGGAGTCCCCGAGCCCGAAGCGGCAGAAGTCGGTGCCGACGCAGGTCTTCACCGTCCGGAACGACTTCCCGTAGGCCCACCCCGACGGCATGTCCAGGTCCGCCCACACCTCCTGCAGCTTCTCCTTCGGCACGCCGAGCAGGTCGATGCGCTGCCCGCCGGTCAGCTTGACCATCGGGATGTCGTGCTTCTCGGCGACGTCGGCGATCCGGCGGAGCTGCTCCGGCGTGGTCACCCCGCCCGACATCCGTGGCACCACCGAGAACGTGCCGTCGCGCTGGATGTTGGCGTGCACCCGGTCGTTGATGAACCGGCCGTCGCGCTCGTCGACGAACTCGTCCGGCCACATCATCCGCAGCAGCGCCGTCAGGCCCATCTTCGAGCCGACGTGGTCCCTCCCCTCCGGGGCGAGCGCCTCGAACACCGCCGAGACGGACCGGAGGCCCCGCGACCGGATCTCCGCCATCAGCGTCGGCTTGTCCAGCGGGATGGCCGGCACGTAGTACGAGTCGGCGGGATCCTCGGCCCCCGCCCCGCCCAGCGCCGCCTCGACGACCTCCGTGACGAGCCCTTTGCACGACCCGCAGCCCTTGCCGGCACGGGTCGCCGTCATGCACGCCGACACCGACTCCGCGCCGCCGTGCACGCACGCCACCAGGTCGCCCTTGGAGACGCCGTTGCAATGGCAGATCTGGGTGTCGTCGGGCAGGTCGGCGGCCGAGGCCGAGCCGCCCGCCGCGCCCAGGTCGAACAACAGCTTGACCCGCTCCTCCGGGAGCGCCGAGCGGGAGTCGAACGCCTGGGTCAGCGCCGCGACCTTCGAGACGTCGCCGACCAGCGTCGCCCCGATCAGCGTGCCGTCGCGGATGATCACGGTCTGGTAGACCCCGCGGCCGGTCTCGGAGAACTGCACGAACTCGTCGGTCGCACGCTCCGGGGTCTTCAGGCCCATCTGCGCGACGTCGACCCCGGCCACCTTGAGCTTCGTCGCGAGCCGCGACCCGTGGTACTCCGCGTCCGGGTTCGCCCCGGTGACGACGTCGGCGAGCACCTCCGCCTGCTCCCACAGTGGCCCGACGACGCCGTAGACCTCGCCGCGGTGCTGCGCGCACTCGCCGACGACGAAGATCGACTCGTCGTCCACCGAGCGCATCCGGTCGTCCACCACGATCGCGCGCTGCGTCTCGAGCCCGCTCACCATCGCCAGCCCGATGTTGGGGCGGATGCCCGCGGTGACGACGACCATGTCGCACGCCAGGTCCGACCCGTCGCTGAACCGCACCCCGGACACGGCCCCGTCGGAGACGAGGAGCTCCGAGGTCCGCACCCCGAGGTGCATGTGCATCCCCAGGTCCTCGAGCTTCGAGCGCAGCACCTTCGACGCCTCGGCCTCGAGCTGCTGGTTCATCAGCACCTCGGTCGGGTGCACGACGTGCACGGCCACCCCGTGCGCCTGCAGGCCCGCGGCCGCCTCCAGCCCGAGCAGACCGCCCCCGATGACGACGGCCGTCCGGTGCTCCCGGACGTGCGCGAGCATCCCCTGGGCGTCGTCGAGCGACCGGAACCCGAACACGCCCGGCGTCAGGGCCGTCCGCGACGCCCACATCCCCTCGACGGGCGGGAAGAACGAGCGCGAGCCGGTCGCCAGGATCAACGTGTCGTAGGCGGTGACCGACCCGTCGTCGCCGAGCACCACCTTGGCGTGCCGGTCGATGCGCACGATCCGGACGCCGGCGTGCAGCGTGATGCCGTTCTCGGCGTACCAGTCGACGGGGTTGAGGAACAGCTCGTCGTCCTCCCCGCCCGAGGCCGCGTTCGCCAGCACCTCGGAGAGCAGGATGCGGTTGTAGTTGCCGTACGGCTCCTCGCCGAAGACCGTGATGTCGAACAGGTCCCCGCCGCCACGCGCGAGGATCTCCTCCAGCGCCCGGGCCCCCGACATCCCGTTCCCGACGACGACGAGCCGCGCGCGGGCGGGCTCCGGGGTCCCGGCCCCGGCGGGTCGCTCCTCCAGGGCCGTCCCCGAGGGTCGAGCTCCGCTCCGCTGCGTCTCCGTCATCAGACCTCCACCAGACCGCAGTCGACGACGAGCGTCCCGGACACCCCGGTGGGCGCGGAGAAGTGGATCTCCACCGTGCTGCCGGCGAGCAGGTCCTCCACCACCCGCAGCGAGACGTGCATGTCCGCCGTCGCGCCCACCGGCAGCCACCGGGCGGGAGCGCCGTCGAAGACGAGCACCACTGTCGCGAGCTCGTCGGAGGAGTTGCCGGCCCGCACGTAGAGCACCTGGCCGGTGACGCCCTCGGGCACGGTGTAGGTCAGCGACGGGTGCAGCAGCGCCGGCTTGTCCAGCCCCTGCCCCTCGAAGGCGAACGCGCCCTGCAGGAAGCGCGGTGTGGTCATCATCGGGCGTCCTCCGTGGTGGTGGGTTCCAGCGCGACCGCGCAGACCTTGAACTCCGGCATCCGGGAGGCCGGGTCAAGCGCGGGGTTGGTCAGGTCGTTGACCGTCTGCTCGCCGCCCCAGTGGAACGGGGCGAACACGGTGTCGCTCCGGATCTCCCGCGACAGCCGGACCCGCATCCGCGCGGTGCCGCGCCGCGTCCGCAGCCGCAGGTCGCCCCCGTCGGCGACCCCGACGCGCGCCGCGAGGTCGGGGTGGATCTCGACGACGGGTTCGGGCTCGGCCTCGAGCAGCGTCTTGGTCCGCCGGGTCTGGGTGCCGGACTGGTAGTGGGCGCGCGAGCGGCCCGTCGTCAGGCGGTAGGGGTACTCGGCGTCCGGGGTCTCGGCCGATGCGCGGTGGTGGACGACGTGGAAGCGGGCCCGACCGTCGGGAGTGGCGAAGCGGTCGGTGAACAGCCGCGGGGTGCCGGCGTGGTCGTCGTCCGGGCAGGGCCAGAAGACGCCGCGCTCGGCCTCGATGCGCTCGTAGGAGATGCCCGCGTAGTCCGCCTTCCCGCCCGACGAGGCGCGGCGCAGCTCGTCGAACACCGTGCGCGGGTCGTCGGAGAAGAACGCGCCACGCCCGAGACGACCGGCCAGGTCGTGCAGGACCTGCAGGTCCGAACGCACGCCTGTCGGGGCCGCCACCGCCCGTCGCCGGCGCAGCACCCGGCCCTCGAGGTTCGTCATCGTCCCCTCCTCCTCCGCCCACTGGGTGACGGGCAGGACGACGTCGGCGAGCTCGGCGGTCTCGGAGAGGAAGAGGTCGGAGACGGCGAGGAAGTCCAGGGCCGCCAGCCGCTCGCGGACGTGGGCGGCCCGGGGCGCGCTCACGGCGACGTTCGAGGCCATGACCAGCAGCGCCCGCACGCCACCGGACGTCCCGAGACGGTCGAGCATCTCGTAGGCGGACACGCCGGGCCGCGGCAGCTCGTCGGGGTCCACCCCCCAGATCCCGGCCACGTGGGCGCGCGCCGCGGGATCGGCGAGCATCCGGTAGCCGGGGAGCTGGTCGGCCTTCTGCCCGTGCTCGCGACCGCCCTGCCCGTTGCCCTGGCCGGTCAGCGTCGCCCACCCCGAGGACGGGCGGCCGGGCAGCCCGAGGGCGAGGGCCAGGTTGATCCACGCCAGCGCGGTGTCCGACCCCGTGGCGTGCTGCTCGGCGCCCCGGGCGGAGAGGATCATCGTGGCGCGGGACTCCGCCAGCATCCGCACCGTGCGCTCCATGACCCGCACCGGGACGCCGGTGATCCGCTCGACGCGGTCCGGCCAGTACTGCCGCGCCGCCCGCCGGACCGCGTCCCACCCGGTCGTCCGGTCCGCGACGTAGGCGGTGTCGACGAGCCGGAGCTTGATCGCGAGGTGCAGCAGCCCGTTCGCGAGCGCGAGGTCGGTGCCCGGCACCGGCTGGAGGTGCACGTCCGCCGCCGCGGCGGTCGCGGTGTACCGCGGGTCGACGACCAGATGGCGGGCCCCGCGCTCGCGCCCGGCGGCGAACCAGCGCATCGCGGGCGGCATCGTGTCGGCGGGATTGGACCCCACGAGCAGGACGGTGTCCGCCCGGGCGACGTCCGCGAGCGGGAACGGCATGCCGCGGTCGATCCCGAACGCGCGGGTCGACGCCGACGCGGCGCTGGACATGCAGAACCGGCCGTTGTAGTCGATCGAGGCGCTGCGCAGCGCCACCCGCACGAACTTGCCGGCCTGGTAGGCCTTCTCGTTGGTCAGGCCGCCCCCGCCGAACAGCCCGGCCGCGTCCGGCCCGAACCGCTCCTGCGCGACCGTCAGCCCCGCTGCGACCCGGTCCAGCGCCTCGTCCCAGGTCGCCCCCCGGAACGGCTCGTCGCGGTGGTCGCGCACCAGCGGCGTCGTCAGCCGGTCGGGGTGGACGAGGAGCTCGGCGGCGCTGAGGCCCTTCTCGCAGAGCCCGCCGCGGTTCGTCGGGAAGTTCGCGCCGGCCACTGCGTACCCGCCGCCCGCGGACTCCGGCCGCGCCGTGATCGTCATGCCGCACTGCAGGGAGCAGTAGGGGCAGTGCGTGTCGATCGGACCGGCAGCCACGACGACCCACGGTGCGTGCCGGCCATTGCACCGCCGTTACGCGGGCGCTACGGCTGCGCGAGCGCCCCGTGAGCTCCCCGAGCCCGGTGCGACGGTGATCACCTCGATCGTTCAGCCTGCCCCGAAGCGAGACAGGTCACATCCTGGGGCCAGGCCCAGGTCTACTGTCCGCCGCACGGCGGTCGGTGGACCCGGCAGCCGGAGCAGGCCCCCCGAGCGGGGCCCGACGAGAAGGGGCGCGAGCGTGCGCATCGGTGTCCCCCGGGAGACCCGGGAACGCGAGACCCGTGTGGCGGCGACGCCGGCGACGGTGATCGGGCTGCAGAACCTCGGCTGGACGGTCACCGTCGAGCCGGGCGCCGGCGCCCGGTCCGACGTCCCCGACGAGGCCTACGTCGCCGCCGGGGCCGAGCTCGGCGATCCGTGGTCGGCCGACGTGGTCCTCGCCGTGAACACTCCGGCACCGGACGACCTGGCGCGCCTGCGCGCGCGGGCGACGCTGGTCTGTCGCGTCGCGCCCGCCCAGCACGCCGAGCTGGTCGCCGACCTCGCCGCCCGGGGCATCACGGTGCTGGCCACCGACGCGGTGCCCCGCATCTCGCGGGCCCAGTCGCTGGACGTGCTCAGCTCCATGGCCAACATCGCGGGCTACCGCGCGGTGATCGAGGCGGCCAACCGGTTCGGGCGCTTCTTCACCGGACAGGTCACCGCCGCGGGCAAGGTGCCGCCGGCCAAGGTGCTCGTGGCGGGCGCCGGCGTGGCCGGGCTCGCGGCGATCGGGGCGGCGTCGTCGCTGGGCGCGATCGTCCGGGCCACCGACCCCCGCCCCGAGGTCGCCGAGCAGGTCAGCTCGCTGGGCGGGGAGTTCCTGACGGTGGACGTGGAGCAGGAGCGCTCCACCGACGGCTATGCCCGCGCCACCTCGGAGGCCTACGACCGACGCGCCGCGGAGATCTACTCCGAGCAGGCGGCGGACGTCGACATCGTCATCACGACCGCGCTCATCCCCGGCCGCGCCGCCCCCCGCCTGCTGACCGCGGCCGACGTCGCGTCGATGAAGCCCGGCAGCGTCGTCGTGGACATGGCCGCGGGGATGGGCGGCAATGTCGAGGGCTCCGTGCCCGACGAGGTCGTCGTCACCTCGAACGGCGTCACGATCATCGGCGACACCGACCTCGCCGCCCGGCTGCCCGCCCAGGCCTCGCAGCTCTACGGCACGAACCTGGTCAACCTGATGAAGCTGCTCACGCCCGAGAAGGACGGCGAGCTCGTCCTGGACCTCGACGACGTCGTCGTGCGCGGGATGACGGTGGCGAAGGACGGCGAGGTGATGTGGCCGCCGCCCCCGGTGTCGGTCTCGGCCGCGCCCGCCGCGGCGCCCGCGATCGAGGAGTCCACGCCCGTCGTCGAGCCGGCGAAGCCCCGCTCGCCCGCGTGGCGCTACGGGGCGATCGCCGCCGGGCTGGCCCTGCTCTTCCTGGCGACCGCGTTCGCGCCCGCCGAGCTCGCCACGAACCTGACGGTCTTCGTGCTCGCCGTCGTCATCGGCTACTACGTCATCGGCAAGGTGCACCACGCCCTGCACACGCCGCTGATGTCGGTGACCAACGCGATCTCCGGCGTGGTCGTCGTCGGCGCGCTCCTGCAGTTCGGGCAGCACGGCCCCGTCGTGTCGGTCCTCGCGTTCGTCGCGATCGTGCTCGCCAGCATCAACATCGTCGGCGGCTTCGCGGTGACCCGCCGCATGCTCGCCATGTTCACGAAGGGTCCGGCCGCATGAGCCCCGAGACCGCGGCCACCGCCGCGTACATCGTCGCCGCCCTGCTCACCGTGATGAGCCTCGCGGGCCTCTCGCGCCACGAGACCGCCCGCAACGGCGTCGTCTACGGCATCGCCGGCATGACGGTGGCCCTGGTCGCCACCGTCGTCCTCGCCGCCGGCTCCCTGGAGGCCGGCGCGGTCGCCCTGCTCGTCGCGGGCTTCGTCATCGGCGGCGGCATCGGGCTGTGGCGGGCCCGCGTGGTCGAGATGACCGGCATGCCCGAGCTGATCGCGCTGCTGCACAGCTTCGTCGGACTCGCCGCGGTGCTCGTCGGGTGGAACGGCTACCTGGAGGTCGAGGCCCTCGGCGCGGCGCAGACCACGGTGGCGCCGGAGCTGCTCGGCATCCACTCGGTCGAGGTCGGCGTCGGCGTGTTCATCGGCGCGGTGACCTTCACCGGCTCGATCGTCGCCTACGGCAAGCTCTCCGGGCGGATGAAGTCCCGGCCGCTGACCCTGCCGGGCAAGAACGCCCTGAACCTCGGCGCCCTCGTGGCCTTCGCCGGGCTGACCGTGGCGTTCGTCGTGACGCCGTCGCTCGGCGTCATGATCGCGATCACCGCCGTGGCCCTCGTGCTCGGCTGGCACCTGGTGGCCTCGATCGGCGGCGGCGACATGCCGGTCGTGGTGTCGATGCTGAACAGCTACTCCGGCTGGGCCGCGGCCGCGTCGGGCTTCCTGCTCGACAACACGCTGCTGATCGTCACCGGCGCGCTCGTCGGCTCGTCGGGTGCGTACCTGTCGTACGTGATGTGCCAGGCGATGAACCGGTCGTTCCTGTCGGTGATCGCCGGAGGGTTCGGGGTGGAGTCCGGGACGGCGGCGGCGGTCGAGGGCGAGCACCGGGAGGTCGGCGCCGAGGAGGTGGCCGAGATGCTCCGCGAGGCGTCGTCGGTGGTGATCACCCCGGGCTACGGCATGGCGGTGGCGCAGGCGCAGTACCCGGTGGCGGACCTGACGCGGCGCCTGCGGGACAAGGGCGTCGAGGTCCGCTTCGGCATCCACCCGGTCGCGGGCCGCCTCCCCGGGCACATGAACGTGCTGCTCGCCGAGGCCAAGGTGCCCTACGACATCGTGCTCGAGATGGACGAGATCAACGACGACCTCGCGTCCACCTCCGTCGTCCTCGTCATCGGCGCCAACGACACGGTCAACCCGGCCGCCATGGAGGACCCGGGCAGCCCGATCGCCGGGATGCCGGTCCTGCGGGTCTGGGAGGCCAAGAACGTCGTCGTGTTCAAGCGCTCCATGGCGGTCGGCTACGCCGGCGTGCAGAACCCGCTGTTCTTCCGCGAGAACACGTCGATGATCTTCGGCGACGCGAAGAACCGGGTGGAGGACATCGTCGCGGCGCTGTAGGTGGCTTCGCCTCGTGAGTACTTGTGGCGGTCATGACCGCCACAAGTGCTCACAGGCCGACAGGCACCCTGGTCCCCAGCGCCTCGGCGACGAGCCGCACCGAGTCGCGGCGCTCCGCCGGGTCGTGGATCGCCGTGGTGATCATGAGCTCGTCGGCGTCCGCCTCGCGGGCCTTGCGCTCCAGGTCCTCGGCGACCTGCTCGGGGGTGCCGACGGAGACCTTGGACGCCATCGAGCGGGCGACGTGCTCCTCGGCGGCCGACCAGTCGTGGGCGAGCGCCTCCTCCGGGCTGGGCAGCGGGCCCGGGTTGCCGGTGCGCAGGCGGGCCATCGACAGCGCGTTGGCCCGGCCCAGGGCGTACGCCCGCTCGGGGTCCGGGTGGGCGATCGCCGCGGCACCGAGGATCACGTGCGGCCCCTGTGCTCCGGCGGCGTCGCTGGGCCGGAACGACTGCCGGTAGATGCGGGTGGCCTCGCCCGCGTCGGCGCCGCCGAAGTGGCCGGCGTAGGCATAGCCGGTGCCGAAGGCGGCGGCGGCCTGCGCGCCGTAGTAGCTGGACCCGAGGATCCAGACCGGCGGCAGCGGCACGTCGTCCGGCGCGGCCACGATGCCCGCGAACGGGTGGTCGGCGTCGAAGCCGTCGACGTAGCCGCGGAGCTCCGAGAACTGGTCCGGGAAGTCGTCGGCGGTCAGCGCCTCGTGCGAGCGGCGCAGTGCGATCGCCGTGCGCGGATCCGTGCCGGGAGCGCGGCCGATCCCGAGGTCGACCCGCCCGGGGAACAGCCCCGCGAGCGCGCGGAACGTCTCCGCCACCTTCAGCGGGCTGTGGTTCGGCAGCATGATCCCGCCGGAGCCGACGCGGATCGTGCTGGTGGCGCTCCCGACGGCGGCGATCATCACCTCGGGCGCGGAGCTGGCCACGCTGGCGATCCCGTGGTGCTCGGCGAGCCAGTACCGGCGGTACCCGGCGGCCTCCGCGGTACGCGCCAGCTCCACGGTGTCGTGCAGGGCCTGCGAGGCGGGCGCACCGGAGGGGACCGGGGAGAGGTCGAGGATCGAGATCGGGATGCGCATACCGGGGCAACGCCGCGATGCGACAGCGTCATCCCGGATCCGCCGCCGTGCACCTGTCCGAGTGCGACATGGTGCAGGTCGGCGGGCGCCGGAAGGTGCGTGACGTCGCACTCGCGGCCGAACGCCCGCCTCCGGTCACGACGGAGGAAGGAGCACGGCCAGCAGGTCCTCGCGGCCGAACATCCGGGCGGTGTCGACGGCGGTGGGGTGCCCGCCCAGCGGGTCCGCCCCACCGTCGAGCAGGGCGCGCACCACGTCGTCCTCGCCCTTGAACACCGCGCCCGCCAGGGGCGCCTGGCCCCGGTCGTTGACCCGGTCGACGTCGGCGTCGCGGGCGATCAGCACGCGGACCGCGTCGGCGTGGCCGTGGTACGCGGCGAGCATGAGCAGGGTGTCGCCGGAGCCGTTGGTGAGGTTCACGGGCACGCCCGCGTCGACGTAGGCCGCCAGGGCCTCGGCGTCGCCGCCGCGGGCCAGGTCGAACAGGCGGCCCGCGAGCTCGGCGACCTCGGCGGGCGCGTCGTCGGTCACGAACGGGTCAGCGGCGCGGCGACGTCGGGGTCCGGCGTGGGGTCCGGGGTGTCCTCGCCGTCGTCGTCGCGGCCCCACCCGCAGTACGGGCACCAGGGCTCCACGCGGCGGTGCAGCACGGTCAGCGCCATCGTGCCCAGCGGCAGCAGCAGCACCAGATCGCCCCAGCCCGGGCGGATGAACAGGCCGGCGGCCACCCCGACGGCGGCCGCGGCGATCAGCACCGTGATCCCGGCCGTCGTCGTCGCGGAGTGGAAGAGGCGCAGCCAGTGCCGGCGCCGCTCGACGACCCGCGCCGGGTCGGACGGGCTGTCGGCGATGCAGCGCAGGCACAGCCGGTCGTCGTGGGCGAGGGTGAACAGCTGCACGACGATGAACACCAGCACCGCGCCGAGGGAGACCAGGGTGGCGTCGCGGACGTCGGAGAACCCGGCGACGATCGCCACCGCGATCAGCGGACCCCCGACCAGCAGCGGGTGGTGCGCGACGGACGCGCGGACCCGGACCAGCAGCGAATCGGGAGCCTCGTCCCGGCTCCCCGCGTCGTCGTGCACGTGCCGGCTCACGGGCCACCCCTTCCCACGTGCGCTCGTGAAGGCAGCGTATGGGCCGCACCGGCATCGCGCGACCACGGGTGGGTCATCCGCGGACGACCACGAGGGGGATCCGCTGCTCCGCGGGTGTCAACGAGCCGTGGTGGCCGACGAGCGCGGTCTCCCGGGGCTCGTTGCGGGAGCGGACGAGGGTCCAGTGGCCGCGCGCGGCCGCGACGACGTCGCCGATGCGGCCGCGGGCCACGTCGGTGACCTGCGGGCCGAACCAGCCCGCCTCGACCGCCTCCTCGCGGGACACCACCCAGGCCGCGTCGCCGAGCTCGGAGCGCCAGGCCGCCAGGACGTCGTCGGCGGCGCCCGCCACGGCGTGGACGTGGCGGACGCGCGTCTCGCCCGCGAGACGCCGCACCCCCGCGAGCAGCATCGGGGAGTGGTCGAGGTCGACCTGCCAGCCGCGGTCGGTGGCGACCATGCCGTGGTCCGCGACGACCAGGAGCACCGTTCCCGGCCGCAGGCACTCCGCCAGCGCGGCGACCAGGCGGTCGACGACCTGCAGCTGCATCCGCCACGGGAGCGACCCCGGTCCGTGCTGGTGGCCGATCATGTCCAGGTCGCCGTGGTATGCGTAGACCAGCGCCCGTTCCTCCGGCTCGACCGCCATCCCGTGCAGGAACTCCGCCGCGAGGTCGCCGAGCGCGGACACGCCGTGGAAGCGCCCGCCGCGCAACGCCGCCCGGGTCAGCCCGGAGCGTCGCTGGACCTCCGGGGCGACCTGGGTGACGGCGACGCCGTGGCGCAGCGCCTGCTGGAGCACGGTGGGCCGTGGCTGGATCTCCTCGGGCGGGAGCTCGGTGAGCAGGTCGACCGGGTCGGTCGCGCCGTGCGAGCACCAGCGCAGGGTGTTCAGGACGACGTCCGGGGCCGCCTCGGGCTCGTCGAGGGCCGGGACCCCCATCGAGTAGCCCTCGATGCCGTGCGTGCCGGGCGTGAGCCCGGTCCCCAGCGAGGTGATGCTGACCGCCGTCGTCGCGGGGAAGCACGAGGTCAGCTCCCGCGAGTCCGCGGACCGGGCCAGTTCCAGCAGGGCCGGCGCGTCGTGCGGGTGCGCCGCCAGCAGGTCCGCGCCGAGCCCGTCCACGAGCAGGACCCCGGCGGCGTGCACGTCCCCCGCGTGCCGGGCGACCCCGAGCGTGTCCGCGAACCCGGGCACCCCGAGCGCGGCCGCCATCGACGGCATCACCTCGGTGATGGTGCCGTGCCCGTAGGCCGGGAGGAACGGCTCCTCCGTCGGCCCCCTGGTCATGCCGCGCGATCGTAGGGGGCCCGGCGCGGACCGTCAGACGCTGGACACCGCGTCCGGCGTCGTCGACTCCGGCACGCGGGTGGCGTGGTAGTCGCCCGAGCGGGTGTGGTCGGCGCCCTCGCGGGTCTTCGCGGCCCGCAATACGAACGTGACGACCACGGCCACGACCAGGTTGCCCACCAGCGCCACCGCCCCGACGTAGATCTGCACCCGCGAGCCGCCGAAGGGCGTCCACCCGAAGATGTCCAGCCCGCCGAGCGCGAGCGCCGAGCCGCCGAAGTGCTGCTTGCCGTTGGCCGGGTTGGGGATGCCGTAGAGCATGATCATCCCCCAGATCAGGCCGACCGCCCAGCCTGCGAGCAGCGCCCACCGGTGGAACCACCGGGTGTAGAGCGCGATCGCGACGGCGGGCAGCGTCTGCAGGATGATCACGCCGCCGATCAGCTGCAGGTCGACCGAGAACTGCGGGTCGACCACGACGATGAACAGCACCGCCCCCACCTTGACCACGAGCGAGGCGAGCTTGGCCTGGCGGGCCTCGTCGCCGGGGGTCGCGTCGCGGCGCAGGAACTCCTTGTAGATGTTGCGGGTCCAGAGGTTGGCCGCCGCGATCGACATGATCGCGGCCGGCACCAGGGCACCGATCCCGATCGCCGCGAACGCGACACCCGCGAACCATGCCGGGAACTGGCCCGCGAACAGGGCGGGGACGATCGTGTTCGAGTCCGGGCGCCCGGTGGAGCCGTTGACGATCGGCCTGGTGCCCGCCGCGATCGCGACGTAGCCGAGCAGGGCCAGCAGGGCGAGCAGGAACGAGTACGCCGGCAGCGCGGTCATGTTCCGCCGGATCGTCGCGCGGCTGGAGCTGGACAGCACCCCGGTCACCGAGTGCGGGTAGAGGAACAGGGCCAGCGCCGAGCCGAGGGCCAGCGTGGCGTACTGGAGCTGGTTGTTCGCCGTCAGCAGGGTCGAACCCGTGGGCTGCCCGGTGGAGGGCGAGGGCTGTGCGAGCTTCGCGGACCCGGCGTCGAAGATCGCGCCGAAGCCGCCGAGCTTCAGCGGCAGGTAGATGATCGCGACCAGGATGACGATGTAGATCAGGACATCCTTGACCACCGCGATCAGTGCCGGCGCCCGCAGCCCGGACTGGTAGGTGTAGGCCGCGAGCACGACGAAGGCGACGAACAGCGGGGCGTGGCCCCAGAACCCGGAGCCGTTCAGCCCGATGGTCCGCAGCACCGCCTCGAGGCCCGCGAGCTGCAGGGCGATGTAGGGCATCGTCGCGACGATCCCGGTGACCGCGATCGCGAGCGCCAGCAGCGGCGAGTCGTAGCGCCCGCGGACGAAGTCGGCCGGGGTCACGTATCCGTGCACCCGCGAGACCGACCACAGACGCAGCAGCGGCAGCATGACCAGCGGGAACGCGATGATCGTGTAGGGCACCGCGTAGAAGCCCAGCGCGCCGGAGGAGAACAGCAGCGCCGGGATCGCGACGAACGTGTAGGCCGTGTAGAGGTCACCGCCGAGCAGGAACCAGGTCACCCACGACCCGAACCTCCGCCCGCCGAGTCCCCACTCGTCGAGGTGGTTCAGGTCGTCCGCGCGCCGCCACCGGCTGGCCATGAAGCCCATGACCGCCACGGCGAGGAACAGCAGCAGGAAGACCACCAGCTGCACGACCTGTGCCCCGGTCACCGCTGCCCCTCCTCGTCGTCGTGCCGCGTCACGAGGTGGACGGTCAGCGTGCAGACGATCCCGATCGGGATGACCGCGATCTGGAACCAGTAGAAGAACGGGAGCCCGACGAGCGTGGGCTCGCGGACGTTGAACAGCGGCGTGATCAGGCTGACGAGCGGGACGAGCAGCAGCAGGTTCCACGCGCGGAACCGGAACGACGGCTGCGCGGGCGCCGGATCCGGGGTATGCGGATCCAGGGTGGATGACGACATCGGCGGTCCTTCACTCCTCGGCGGACGCGCGGATGTTAGGCGTGCGAACAGGTACGCACCAGAGTGTCTACTGCTCGGTAACCCCTTCCGTCCCCGATGCCCGATTTCTTTTCCGACGACGGGTCTCACGCCACACCAGGACGCCCGCGACGAGCACGACGACGGGCACCGGTCCCCAGGCGAGGTAGCGCGCGACGGTCTCCAGCGACAGGGCGAAGACGAAGCCGAGGAGCACGCAGCCGCCTCCCCAGAGGACGCCGCCGACGGCGTTCCACGGCAGGAACGTGCGCAGGTAGGGCATCCGGGCCATGCCGGCGAGGCCCGGCACGAGCGCGCGCAGCAGGGCGGTGCCCCGGCCGAGCAGCACGGCCTTGCCGCCGTGGCGGCGCAGGAACTCCTCGCCGGCCCGCCACCGGCGCTCGCCGACGAACCGTCCGGCGCGGGAGGCCTGCAGGCGGGGCCCGACGAGGCGGCCGACCTCGTAGCCTACGGAGTCACCCGCGATCGCGCACCCGATCGCCACGATCATCATCGGGACGAGGGCGATGATCCGTTCGTGCGCGGCGAAGCCGGCCACGAGCAGTGCCGTCTCGCCCGGCAGCACCACCCCGACCATGACGGCGGCCTCGGCGAAGGCGAGCCCCCCGGCGATGACGTAGAGCCAGGGGCCGACCGATTCACCGAGGCCGCGGAGGAACTCCAGCACGGTGTCCCATCGTGCCGGAGCCGCGCGACCCGGCGTCAGGAACCGTTCCGTGGACGAGCGAAGGGCCCCTCCGGTCGATCTACTCGATCGAAGGGGCCCTTCGCTCAGTGCAGGGTCAGGCGCCGAGCCGCTGCTTCAGGGCCGCGAGCTCGTCCCGCATCGAAGTCGGCAGGGCGTCGCCGATCTTGTCGAACCACTCGTCGATCAGCGGCAGCTCCTCGCGCCACTCGTCGAGGTCGACCCGCAGCGAGGCCTCGATGTCCTCGATCGGCTCGGAGAGCCCGTCGATGTCGATCTGATCGGCGGTCGGCACGTGTCCGATCGGCGTCTCGGTGGCGGCGGCCGTGCCCTCGAGCCGCTGGATGATCCACTTCAGGACGCGGCTGTTCTCGCCGAACCCGGGCCACAGGAAGCGGTTGTCCTCGCCCCGGCGGAACCAGTTGACGTAGAAGATCGACGGCAGCTTGGTCACGTCGGCGCTCTTGCCCACGTTCACCCAGTGCGCGAAGTAGTCGCCGACGTTGTAGCCGAGGAACGGCAGCATCGCCATCGGGTCGCGGCGGACCTGGCCCTTGCCGCCCTTGGCCGCGGCGGTCATCTCGGACGACATCGTGGCGCCCATGAAGGTGCCGTGCTGCCAGTCGAACGACTCGGTGACCAGCGGGATCGTCGTCTTGCGGCGCCCGCCGAACAGGATCGCCGAGATCGGCACGCCCTGCGGGTCGTCCCACTCGGTGGCGACGACGGGGCACTGCGAGATCGGCACGGTGTAGCGCGAGTTCGGGTGCGCGGCCGGCTTGGCCGAGCCCGGCGTCCAGTCGTCGCCGGTCCACGAGGTGAGGTGCTGGGGGTCGCCCTCCAGGCCCTCCCACCAGACGTCACCGTCGTCGGTCAGCGCGACGTTGGTGAACAGCGCGTTCCCGTGCTCGATGGTCCGCATCGCGTTCGGGTTCGTGCTCCAGTTGGTGCCCGGGGCGACGCCGAAGAACCCGAACTCGGGGTTGACCGCGTACAGCCGGCCGTCCTCACCGAAGCGCATCCAGGCGATGTCGTCGCCGACGGTCTCCGCGCGCCAGCCCGGGATGGTCGGCTGCAGCATCGCGAGGTTGGTCTTGCCGCAGGCCGAGGGGAAGGCGGCCGCGACGTAGTAGGCCTTGTCCTCCGGGCTGATCAGCTTGAGGATCAGCATGTGCTCGGCGAGCCAGCCCTCGTCGCGCGCCATCACCGAGGCGATGCGCAGCGAGTAGCACTTCTTGCCCAGCAGGGCGTTGCCGCCGTACCCGGACCCGAAGCTCCAGATCTCGCGGGTCTCCGGGAAGTGGCTGATGTACTTCGTCTCGTTGCAGGGCCACACGACGTCGGCCTGGCCCGGCTCGAGCGGGGCGCCGAGCGAGTGCAGCGCCGGCACCCACTCCGTGCCGGACTCCTCCAGGCGCGCCTGCACGGCCGCACCCATGCGGGTCATGATGTGCATCGAGACCACGACGTAGGGGCTGTCGGAGATCTCGACTCCGAGCTTGGGCTGCTCCGCGTTCGTCGGGCCCATGCAGAACGGGATGACGAACATCGTCCGGCCGCGCATGCACCCGCGGTACAGCTCGGTCATGGTGGCCTTCATCTCGGCCGGGTCCATCCAGTTGTTCGTGACCCCGGCGTCCTTGGGGTCGACCGAACAGATGAAGGTCCGCTCCTCGACGCGGGCGACGTCGTCGGGGTCCGAGGCGGCGTGGAAGGAGTTCGGCTTCTTCGCCGGGTCGAGGCGCGTGAAGGTGCCGGCCTCGACCAGCTCGTCGGTGAGGCGCGTCCACTCCTCCGGCGACCCGTCGCACCACACCACCCGGTCGGGCGTCGTGAGCTCGGCGACCTCCGCCACCCAGTCCAGCACCTCGCGGCGCTGCAGCGGCGGGTTCTCGAGCCCGGGGATGGTCGGTGCGGCCGTCATGCCTCGTGTCACTCCTCGTTCGCCGGTCAGTGTCGAGCGACGACCAGGGGGTCGCCACGCAACGGGGTCACGGCCTGAGTGCACCGGCGTGCGGGCAGTCGGGCGGCCGATACACATCGCCGTGCGGCCCCGTCGGAGTACTTCGACGTTAACGACAGATGTTGCACACGGAACCGCCCGCAGGTGTTCGAGGCACCACTTCCACGATCAAGCTGAACGATTCAGGCTCTCAGGGCGCTGACCAGCGCCGGAAGGACCTCACCGAGAGGTGACGAGAGCCGCACGTCCGCCAGGTCGTCGGCGCGGCTCGGACCCGCCGTCACGACCGCGACCGGGGTCCCCGCCCGGGCGGCGGCCCGGGCGAACCGCAGGCCGGACATCACGGCGAGTGACGATCCCAGGACCACCAGGGCCCGCGCCTGCTCTACCCGGCGGAAGCACGTCTCGACCCGCGGCCGGGGCACCGACTCGCCGAAGAACACCACGTCCGGCTTCAGCGGACCGGCGCCGCAGGCCGGGCAGTCCACCATCGTGAAGGCGTCCTCGAGCTCGGGCGGCAGCTCGACGTCGCCGTCGGGGTTCACCTGCGTGTCCCGCAGCCCGGCCACGGCCGCGTCGAACTGCGGGTTGACCCGCGTGAGCTCGGCCTGGACCGCGGCCCGGTCGGACTCCGCCCGGCACGCCAGGCACACCACGCGGGACAGCGCCCCGTGCAGCTCCACCACGTCGGTGGCGCCTCCGGCCTGGTGCAGCCCGTCGACGTTCTGGGTGATCACGTCGGTGACCAGCCCGCAGCGCTGCAGCGCGGCGACCGCCTCGTGCGCCGGGTTCGGCCGGGCCCGCCCGATCTGCGGCCACCCGACGTGGCTGCGCGCCCAGTACCGGTGGCGGGCCGCCGGGTCGTGCACGAAGGCCTCGTAGGTCATCGGGGTGTGCTTCCGCGCCGCACTCGACGGCCCGCGGTAGTCCGGGATGCCGGAGTCGGTGGACATCCCGGCCCCGGAGAGCACGCAGACCCCGCCGGCCCCGACCAGCGCCGCGAGGTCGTTGACGTCGCCGCGCAGCGGGGTCTCGGCGGCCCAGCTCTCCTGCAGGACCGTGCCCGGGTAGCGCATGACGACCTTGCCCACGGCCTCCATGGTGCCCGCGCCGGGCCGGTGCCGTCGGATCAGGCGAGACCGGAGCGGGGACGGCCGAGCAGGCGCAGGATCCCGACGACCACGGCCCCGATCACCAGCCACGCCAGCGCCGGGATGCCGTAGGACAGCAGCACCTGCGCGGTCGGGTTGCCGACCAGGAACAGGTCGCGCAGCCCGAGCGTCAGCGCGTCCGCGGCGGCGGCCACCAGCCGGGCGGCGGTGTTCTCCGGGTTCGCCCCGAGGATCACGAGCACGACGTGGACCACGAGGATCGCGGCGAACAGGCCGGTGATCAGGCGGACGACGCCGCCGACGAGGCCGAGCACGCCGCGCACGGCGCCCCCGGCACGGCTGCCGCGACGGCCGTCCAGTTCGGTCATGTGAGCCGGGTTCCCGTTCCGGCGTGCCGTCCCGCACCCGGGCGGTCACGACTGGGTCACGGCACGACGCCGTGTGCGAGCGGCGGCGCAGCGGCTACTCCTCCGGGGTGCCCACCACCACACCCGTGCTGCCCGCCCACCACGCCTCGCTCTGGCTCGACCGCGACCGTTCGACCCACGCGCCCCTGCGCGGCGACCTGCGGGTCGACGTCGCCGTGGTGGGCGGGGGCATCGCCGGCCTGACGACGGCCGTGGCGCTGCACCGCGCCGGGGTCTCGGTCGCGGTGCTCGAGGCCCGCCACCTCGGCGCCGTGGCCACGGGCAACACCACCGCCAAGATCTCGCTGCTGCAGGGCACCCGGGCCTCGACGCTCGCGCAGCACCACCCGCGGGAGGTCGTCGAGGCCTACCTGGCCGCGCACGGGGCCGGGTTCGACTGGCTCGCCGCCCGCGCCGTGGGCGTCGACTGCGGCTTCGAGCGCGCGCCGGCCGCCACCTTCTCGACGGCGGGTCGCGACAGCGAGGGCGCGCGGACGGTCCGCGCGGAGGCCGACGTCCTGCGTGCCGCCGGGCTGCCCGCCACTCTCGACGCCGACCTGGACCTGCCGTTCGCGGTGTCCGAGGCGGTGACCCTCGCCGACCAGGCCCAGTTCGACCCGGTGCCCTACCTGCAGGACCTCGCCCGGGAGCTGGTGGCGGCCGGCCAGGCGGTCCACGAACGCACCCGGGTCCGCTCGGTGTCGCTGGCCGCCTCGCTCGGCGCGGCCCCGGAGCTGCGGACCGACCACGGCACCGTCCGCGCCGACCGGGTCGTCCTCGCGACCGGCTCCCCGGTGCTCGACCGCGGCCTCTACTTCGCGCGCCTGGAACCCGCCCGCTCGTACGCCCAGGCCGTGCGGGTGCGCGACCAGGACACCCTGCCGCGTGGGATGTACCTCTCCGCGGACTCGCCGACGGTCTCGATCCGCACCGTCGTCGCCGACGGCGAGCGCCGGCTGCTGACCGGCGGGTTCGGTCACCGGGTGGGCACGGAGACGCCGATGTCGGAGCACGAGCGGCAGCTCGCGGACTGGGCCGCGGCCCGCTGGCCGGTCGAGGAGATCACCCACCGCTGGTCGGCGCAGGACTACGAGCCCGAGGACGGCCTGCCGTTCGTCGGGCCGATGCCGCTGCAGCCGCGGGTGCTGGTCGCGACCGGGTTCGCCAAGTGGGGCATGACCGGCGGCACCGCGGCCGGTCTGGCGCTCGCCGACCACGTGCTCGGGCGCGACAACCCCTGGGCCGCGCCCCTCGCCGCCGACCGGCGGCCCCGGGCGAACGCCGTCCCGTCGCTCGCGAGCTACAACGGCCAGGTCGCCCGCTACCTGGCCACCGGGTGGGCCCGCCCCGACCTGCCGTCGCGGACGCCGCTCGCGGAGGGCGAGGGCCGCGTGGAGACGACCCTGCGCGGCAAGGTCGGCCGGTGCCGCGTCGGCGGGGTGGAGCACGAGGTGGGCGCGGTCTGCCCGCATCTGGGCGGCGTCCTGGCGTGGAACGACGCCGCCGCGAGCTGGGACTGCCCGCTGCACGGGTCGCGCTTCGCCCCCGACGGCGCCGTCCTCGAGGGCCCGGTCACCGAGGGGCTGGGCGCACCGCCCGGGTTGAGCCGCATCGTGACCCCGCGGTCGTGAGCGGTCGTGGGCTACTCGTGGGCTACGAGGCCTGCGACACCGAGGACATGTTGAAGTCCGGGATCCGCAGCGGCGGCATCGCGGCGCGGGTGAACCAGTCCTTCCACTCGCGCGGCAGCGTCCGCTCGGTGGCCCCGGCCCCGGTCGCGCGGCGCACGAGGTCCAGCGGCGACTCGTTGAACCGGAAGTTGTTCACCTCGCCGACCACCTCGCCGTCCTCCACGAGGTAGACGCCGTCCCGGGTCAGCCCGGTCAGCAGCATCGTCTCCGGGTCGACCTCGCGCATGTACCAGAGGCAGGTCAGCAGCAGGCCCCGGCGCGTGTCCGCGACCATGTCCGCCGTCGACGCCGACGACCCGCCGGTGAGCAGCAGGTTCTCCGCCGGCGGGGCGAACCGCGTCCCGAACTCGGCGGCCGCCGCGCGCGGGTAGGCCAGCTCGCCGACGTGCCCGTCGCGCAGCCAGTCCACCCGGCGGGTCGCCGCGCCGTTGTCGAACACCGACACCTCGTCGCCGGACGACGTCGTAGCGAGCACCGGTTCGTAGGCCAGGGTCGGGAAGCCCGGTGCGTCCGGGTCCCCGGCGAGGGTCAGCGGCAGGTCGGTGAGGCGCTCGCCGACGCGGGTGCCGCCCGGCCGGGACAGCGCGCTGCGCCCCTCCTGGGCCGGTCGGCCGCCCATGGACCACGCGAGGTAGATCATGAAGTCGCTGACCGCGGACGGCGGCAGGATCGTCTCGTAGCGGCCGGGGTCGAGGGCCACCCGGCGACGGCCCCAGGCGAGCCGCGAGCGCAGATCGCCGAGCAGGGCCGGCAGGTCCACGTCGGTGAAGTCGCGCGTCGAGGTCCCGCCCCAGACCGAGCTGCCGGACTCCTTGAGGTTCACCTCGACCGCGCCGGCGGGCTCGACCCAGCGCCGCCGCACCCCGGCCGACGTCGCGAGCCACGTCGTGGTCACGTGGTGGTCGGCGAAGCCGGCGCTGTGGTCGGCCCCGAAGGAATCGCCGAGGGCGGCGGCGAGGTCGGCGAACACGCCGATCGAGGTCTCGGCGGCCGGGTCGTCGACGGGGTCGGCCGGCCCGGTCGGCGGCGGGAGCTCGGCCGCGTCGCGGGCGGCCCCGGAGTCCTCCGCGGCACGGATCGCGGCGCGCACCGCGTCGGTGAGGCGGGCGTCGGCCTCCGCCCCGCCCGCGAGCAGCGAGTCCGGCGCCGACGTCCGGACCACCCCGGCCCCCGTCCCGCCGCTCGGGAGCGGGACGAGGAGGACCAGGCCGAGCGTGCGGTCGGTGGTCGCCCCGTTCGTCGTCATCGTGGAGTTCGCCCACCGGAGCACGACCTCGCTGGTCTCGCGCAGGATCACCGCCGCCCCGGCGTCGGACCGGACGCGTCCGGCGATCTCCAGCGCGCGCTCGACGAGACTCACCGGCCGCCCTCCGCCTCGTCCGGTCGAGCTCCGCTGCGCTCCGTCTCCTGACGCGTGTTGAGGACGTTGATGCCGCGGAACAGCGCGGACGGGCAGCCGTGGCTGACCGGGGCGACCTGACCGGGCTGCGCCTTGCCGCAGGTGAAGGCGCCGCCGAGCCGCCACGTCGACGGCCCGCCGACCGCCTCCAGCGCGCCCCAGAAGTCCGTGGTCGTGGCCTGGTAGGCGACGTCGCGGACCTGCCCGGCGAGCTCGCCGTCACGAATCCGGTAGAAGCGCTGGCCGGTGAACTGGAAGTTGTAGCGCTGCATGTCGATCGACCAGGAGCGGTCGCCGACGACGTAGATTCCGTCGTCGACCCCACCGATCAGGTCGGCCGTGGAGACGTCGTCGACCGCCGGCGTGATCGACACGTTCGCCATGCGCTGCAGCGGGACGTGCTCGGCGGAGTCGGCGTAGGCGCAGCCGTTGGAGCGCTCGAGGCCCAGGCGTGGCGCGAAGGACCGGTCGACCTGGTAGCCGACGAGGACGCCGTCGCGGATCAGGTCGAACTCGGTCGTCGCGACCCCGTCGTCGTCGTAGCCCACCGACGCGAGCCCGTGGGGCACCGTCCGGTCGCCGGTGACCTGGAGGACGTCGCTGCCGTAGCGCAGGGTGCCGAGCAGGTCGGGCGTGGCGAAGCTCGTCCCGGCGTAGTTCGCCTCGTAGCCGATGGCGCGGTCGTACTCCGTCGCGTGCCCGATCGACTCGTGGATCACCAGCCACAGGTTCGTCGGGTCGATGACGAGGTCGGTGGGTCCGGCGTCGACGCTCGGTGCGCGGAGCTTCTCGGTGAGCATCTCCGGCAGCGCGGCCAGCTCCGCGTCCCAGTCCCAGCCGGTGCCGGTCAGGTACTCCCAGCCGCGGCCCGCCGGCGGCGCCACCGTGCGCAGCGACTCGAAGCCGCCGCCCGCCCGGTCGACCGCGGTCACACCCACCCCCGGGTCGACCCGCACCCGCTGCTGGGTGGTGACGGTGCCCGCGAGGTCGGCGTAGAACGTCTGCTCCTTGACCTCGAGCAGGCCCGCCTCGACGTGGTCCACGGCGGGCGCGGCGAGCAGGGCGGACGAGCGCTGCGCGAGCAGCCCGATCCGGTCGCCCTCGGCGACGTCGAACGGGTCCACCTCGTAGTCCGACACCCAGGTCACGTCCCCGTGCACCGGCTCCGGGGCGAGGGTGACGGTCTCGCGGGCGACCGCCGCGAGGGTCGTGGCGACCTCCAGCGCCCGGCGGGCGGTCGCGGCCGCGGTGGCCGGCGTGACGTCGACGTGGGCGGCGAACCCCCACACGCCCCCGCGCAGCACCCGCACCGCGAGGCCCACGCGGTCGGTGTCCGAGGAGCTCACCACGCGGGCGTCGCGCAGTTCCAGCGCCCGGCTGCGCAGCCGGTGCACGCGGACGTCGGCGTGCTCGGCGCGAGCGTCCCGCGCGACCTGCAGCGCCGCGTCGGCGACCGCCCGCAGCGGGAGGGCGAGGAAGTCCGGGTCGACGCCACGGGTGCCGGAGGTCGGGGCGGCGGGGGTCGGCACGGCGGCGACGGTAGCGCCCGGCTCAGTCCGCCACCCACTCACCGGTGCGCGGGTCGACCGTCGGCGCCGGGGGCGGCGGCGCGCCCCACGGCCGTTCCTCCACGAGCGGACCGTCGGATCCGTGCCGCGTGGTGACGACGCCCTCCGGCCCGATGCGGGTGACCACGTCGGCGAGCGCGTCGTGGTCGGTGTCCGTGGCCAGCAGCAGCGCGTCGCCCCACGGGGCGACCGTGGTGTCGGCGAGACCGTCGGCGTCGGAGTCCACGGTGGGCGCGGCGAGCTCCGGCGCGCCGGGCAGGAGCTCGCCGGTCGCGAGCCCGGGGGGCCCGGGCGGGCGGGGGAACACGGCCTCGGCGGCGCCGTCGTCGATCACGTCGTCGACGGTAGGTCGCGCGGGGCCGTCGCGGGGGCGGTTCCGGGGAAGTCGTCCCGGGCCGCCGCGAGCCGGTCGAGTGCCGTCTCGGCTCGGGCGACGGCCGCGGCCGCCCGCACACCCGACCCGGTGCCGGGGGACAGGGCGTTGAGTTCCCCGTCGAGCCGCCGGGCCCGCTCGTCGAGCGCCCGGTCCAGGGCCAGCGTGATCTCGCGCTCGGCGACGATCAGCGCCTCGGAGAGCACCCGCTCGAGGTCGGTCCGGGCCTGGCCGAGCGCCTCGGCGAGCCACGCCCGCGCGTGCGCCCGGTCGGCGGCGCGCCGCCGGACCCGGGCCAGCCACCCCGCGGCGCCCAGCCCGAGGCCCACCGACACCGGGACCAGGGCGGCCCCGACCACCGGGGCCACGGGCACGGCGAGCAGCGGCAGCAGCGCGAGCCGCGACAGGCCCAGTCCGCTGCTCGCCCCGGCCACCACCAGCATCCGGTCGGTCGGCCGCGGGCCGTCGTCGGGCAGCTCGGGCCGCGGGGTCGGCACGGGGATGCGGACCTCGGCCAGGTCGTCCGGGGACAGCAGGTCCGCGAGGGTGCCGACGACGAGCGCGCGCAGCCGGTCCCCGAGTCCGGCCACGACCGCGTCCGCGACCTGCTCGAGGTCGCGGGCGAGATCGGCGCCGAGGCGGTCCAGCTCGGACCGGCCCGCGCGCTCGATGCGGTCGCGGTGGTGCGCCGCGAGCGCGCGGACCCGCCGTCCGAGGTCGTCGAGCACCGCGACCCGCGCCGCGGCGATCCCGGACCGCCAGCGGACGTGGTGCTCGCGCCGCAGCCCGGCCCGGGCGGCCTCGAGCGCGGCGCGGCGGGCCCGGAGGTCGTCGGGGTCGTGGGCGGGCCCGAGCGCGCGGACCGCGGTGAGCGCGCGGCGCAGGCCGTTCGCCTCGTCGAGCATGCGCCGGCGGCGGGCGACGAGGTGGTGCAGGTGGCGCTGCAGCGGGGCGATCCCGGCCCGCCGGCGCAGCTCCTCGCCCGCGGTCCCGGTCCCGCGGGCCGCGGCGGCGAGCACCGGTGACACCGGGAACCACGCCGCGCGGCCGAGCCGGGCCACGTGCTCGGCGACGAGCTCGCGGTCGGCGTCGAGGACCGTCCGCCACCCGCGGTGCGCCTCCGTCCCGACCAGCGCGAACGTCACCGTGTCGACCGTCCCCGCCGCGTCGGCGAGGTGCTCCAGCTCGTCGCGGTCCAGCGGCGCGCCGGCCCCGGCGACGACGACGAGCGCCGAGGCCGTACCCGCGAGCCACGCCCCGTCCGGAGCCCGCGCGGGCAGCAGGAGGTCCAGTTCGGCCAGCCACGGCACGTCCGGGTCGGGGGCCGCCAGCCGCGCGCGGTCGCGCGCGCCGTCGGCGGGCAGGTCGAGCAGGGCCGCGGCGAGCGCCCGGCGCCCGCGCCCCGGCGCTCCGACGAGCGCGACCGACGGCTTCCCCGTGCCGGCGGCGACGCCCGCCGTCGGGTGACCGTGCTCGGCGAGGACCCGCTCGAGACCCCGCCGGGCGGCGGTGACCTCGTCCGGCAGCCCCGCCGCGTCGCTCACCCCGTCAGCTCCCCCCACACGCGGGCCCAGCCCCGGTGCACCGCGTCGGCGACGTCCGCCTGCGCCGGCGGCGTCCCCCAGGTCGCGACGGCGCGCCACGCGGCCGCGCGGCGGGCCGCGTGCCCGGCGAGCTCGGTCGGGGGCACGCCGAGCCGGGCGGGCAGCGGGCCGGGGGCGACGAGGAGGTCGAGCTCGCCCGCGAGCTCGTCGGGGAGGGCCAGTGCCCCGCTGCGGTGCCGGGTGGCGGCCTCGACCAGCGCGAGGTCGAGGTGCAGCGGGCGGGCCCGCAGGTCCTCGACGAGGTCGGTCAGCCGCGTCAGGTCCGGGCCGGCCTCCCGTCCCGGCGCCCGTCGGCGCTCGGCCCGGACCGCGGCCCGCTCGGCGTCCGCGAGCGCCGCGACCCGGCGTTCCGCGGCGCGGGCGGCGAGCAGGTCCGCCCGGCCGCGGACCTCGACGCGCAGCCGCTCGACGACCCGGTCGAGCCCCGACGCCGCGAGCAGCGCGGCGCAGACGTCACCGACCCCGGCGTCCGGCCGCTCGCGCAGCAGGGCGAGGGCGAGGGCGATCCCGCGCCGGTCGAGCAGCTCCAGCAGCCGCGTCCGCGTGGCCGGGTCCGCCGACAGGGGCGCGGTGACGAACAGCTCCGGGTCGAGCAGGGCCCCGTCGACCCCGGGGTCGGCCGCGAGGACGCGCAGCGCCGCGAGGTCCGCGGTCCGCAGCGCACCGGTCGTCGCGGTCTCGGCGAGCAGCCCGACGACGGGCGTGACCGGTCCGAGACGGTCCCCGAGCCGTCGGGACAGCACCTCGGCCACCCCGGCCGCGTCGGGCTCCGACCCGACGGTGTCCGCCCGGCCCAGCACCGCCACGACCCCGGCCGGCCCGTGCCGCGCCGCCCCGGCGAACCCGGCGATCTCGTCGGGCCGCGCAGTCGGCGGCAGCACCACCAGCGCCGACTCGGCGGCGTCGGTGGACCCGCGGGCGGGCCCGCGCGGGCGGCGGGCGGACCCCGCCCCCGGGGTGTCCACCACGGTCAGGCCGTCGAGGGCGTCGCTGGTGAGCGAGACGAGCAGGTGGTCGACGTCGGCGGGGTCGACGCCGAGCCGGTCGCCGACCGCCGCCGGCACCCGCCCGCCCTCGGCCAACGGCAGCGGGCGCCGGGACCCGTCCGCGAGCACGACGTCGAGCCGGTCCACCGGGCCGCGCACGTAGCGCGCCGTCAGCCGGGTGCACTCGCCCGCGCCGGTGGGTGCCACCCGCCGTCCGACCAGGGCGTTGACGAGGGTCGACTTGCCCGACGAGACCGGCCCCGTCACGACGATGGCCGGCGTGGCGACCGCGCGGGCCGCGATCGCGTCGAGCGCGTCCGCGATCGGCAGCCCGACCGACGGCGCGAGCGCCCGGCACGCCTGCGCGGTGTCCTGCGCCCACCGACCCATGGCGGGCAGGGTAGGCACCGCCGCAGGCCGGCGGGGGCGGAACGCGACACCTCACGCGCCACATCCGTCCCGAGATCACGCGCGCGTCGGGTTTCGCCCGATCGGGATCGCGGGGATGCTGGTCGCTGCCGAGGACACCCCTCGACCGAGGAAGAAAGGGCGCGTCACCGTGACCACCAGCGCCAGCACCGGGACGTACCTGCTCATCGTCGTGATCGGCCTCGTGGCGACGGTCGTCGTCGGCCAGGTCCTCATGCGGACCGGCGTGGGCTTCCTGCGCGACGTCTTCGGCAGCAACGACACCGCCGCCTCGGTGACGCGCCTGCTGTCCGTCGGGTTCCACCTCGTGGCGCTCGGCTTCCTCGCCCTGGTGTCCACGTGGGACCCGTTCGAGATCCAGGGCACGGTGCAGTACGTCGTCACGAAGACCGGGGCGGTGCTGCTCTTCCTCGGCGTCCTGCACGTGATCACGCTGCTCGTCCTGGCCCGCGTCCGGAACAACCGCCGGGTGCAGAGCGCGGCCGCCTCGCTGCGCGGCGGGGGCGGCGGTCGACGGCAGCCCTCCGACGGCACGGCGGCCCTCGAGACCCGGCCGGGCAACTCCTGACGACGGGCCGCGCCGCCCGTCGGGGCGGGATGTGAGGATCGACGGCGTGGCAGCAGGAGACGTCGCGACCGACCCGCGGCGGGGCATCGTCAGCTTCGCCGACCGCGGCGGGCGCGTCACCCCGGGCCAGCAGCGGGCGTGGGAGCGCTCCTGGCCCCAGTACGGGCGGGAGCTCGCCGAGCTCGGCGACGTCACCGACGCCGCCGGGCACCTCGACGGGCCGCGCTGGTTCGGCCGCAGCGCGCCGCTGCGTCTCGAGATCGGCTCCGGGATGGGCGAGACGACGGCCGCGCTGGCGGCCGCCGAGCCGGACACCGACCACGTCGCGATCGAGGTCTACCCGCCCGGGCTCGCCCAGCTGCTGATGCGTATCGAGGCCGCGGAGCTGGAGAACCTGCGCCTGCTGCGGGGGGACGCGGTCGTCGTGCTGCGCGAGCACGTGGCGCCGGACTCCCTCGCCGGCCTGCGGATCTACTACCCCGACCCGTGGCCCAAGCGCCGCCACCACAAGCGCCGCCTGATCCAGCCGTCGACCGTGTCGCTGATGGCGTCCCGGCTGCGACCCGGCGCGACGCTGCACCTCGCGACCGACGTCGCCGACTACGCCGAGTGGATGCTCGAGGTCACCGACGCCGAGCCGAGGCTGGAGAACCCGCACGGGGGCTTCGCGCCGCGCCCGGACTGGCGGCCCCGCACGAAGTTCGAGAGCCGGGCCGAGCGTGAGGGCCGGCCGAGCCGGGATCTGCTGCTGGTCCGGGCGGGGGACGCCGCGTGACCGCCCCCCGGGGCGAGGGGGGAACGAGACGGACGCGTCGTCGGCGGGCCGTTAGAGTCGAGCCCGTGTCACCCTCCCCCGCGCCGTCCCCGGCCGATCTCGCGCATCCGGCCTCGATCGCGGGCGGCCAGGGCGACGTGAACGGGGTGCTCGAGACCGAGCCCACGCCCGCGCGGACCCTGCTGGTCTGGGACGCCCCGAACATGGACATGAGCCTCGGCTCCCTGCTCGGCGCGCGCCCCACCTCGGCGTTCCGGCCGCGCTTCGACGCGGTCGGACGCTGGCTGCTGGGGCTCGCCGGCCCGGAGGGCGTGGCCGAGGCGACGGTGTTCACCAACGTCGTCCCCGGGTCCACCGAGATCGTGCGTCCCTGGGTCGAGGCGCTGCGCAACGTCGGGTTCGCGGTCTTCGCCAAGCCGAAGACCACCGAGGACTCCGACGTCGACGACGACATGCTCGCCCACATCGAGGCCCGGCACGCCGAGGGCGACCTCGCGCACGTCGTGGTGGCCTCCGGCGACGGGCGCGCCTTCCGTGAGCCGCTCGAGGCCCTCGTCGAGCAGGGCATCCGCGTCACCGTCATCGGGTTCCGCGAGTACGCCGCGTTCGCGGTGGCCTCCGAGGTGGTCGGCTTCCTCGACCTCGAGGAGATCGAGGGCGTGTTCCGCGAGCCCCTCCCGCGGGTCAGCCTCGACACCCTGCCCGCGGGCGGTGCGTGGCTGCAGCCGCTGCGTTCGCTGCGGTCGCTGCTGGAGCGGTAGGCGCGACCCGTCTCTGCGCCCTCGCCGCGCGGTGACGACACTGGCCCCATGCGCCGACTCGCCGCCCCGCTCGTCCTGACCTGCGACGGGCCGCCGGTCCCGCTGCGCGACGCGGTGGTCGACGTCGACGACGACGGGCGCATCACCTTCGTCGGGCCGGCCGCCGACGCCCCGCCCAGCGGGGCGCCGACCACGCACTGCTCCGGGCTGCTCATGCCGGGCCTGGTGAACACGCACGCCCACACCCCCCTGGCGCTGCTGCGCGGGATGGGCGGCGACCTGCCGCTGATGCGCTGGCTGACCGAGGTGGTGTGGCCCGCCGAGGCGCGGCTCGACGCGGCGGACGTCCGGGTCGGCATGCTCGCGGGCGGCGCGGAGATGCTGCGCCACGGCGTCACGACCTCCACCGAGATGTACTTCTGGGCCGACACCGTCGTCGACGCGGTCCTCGAGCTCGGGTCCCGCGTCGTGATGACGCCGGGGATCATCACGGCGCCCGGGATGGACCGGCTGGGCACGTGGGAGCAGATGCGGGACGCGATCTCGGCGTGGATCGACGCCGACGGCCTGCGGTTCGGCCCGGGCGGGCGCGTCGAGCTCGGCTACGGCGCGCACTCGGCGTACACGCTGTCGGCCGAGGCGGTCGCGACGACGGCCGCGGCGGCCCGCGAGCGCGGCGCCCTGCTGCACATCCACGTCGCGGAAGCGGTCGGGGAGGACGACGAGGTCCGCGCGGCCTACGGCTCCGTCCCGGCGATGCTCGAGACGACGGGCAGCCTGGGCGGCCGGGTGCTCGCGGCGCACTCCATCCAGATGTCCGACCAGGACCTCGAGATCTTCGCCCGACACGACGTGGCCGTGGCCCACTGCCCGGGCTCCAACGCGAAGCTCGCCGCCGGCGTGGCCCGGATCGGGGAGATGCTGACGGCGGGCCTGCGGATCGGGCTGGGCACGGACTCCCCGGCGTCCAACGACGACCTCGACCTCTGGGAGGAGCAGCGCCTCGCCTCGCTGTTCGCCCGCCAGCGCCACGCGGACGCGACCGCCCTGACCGCGGCGGACGTCCTCCTGCTCGCGACGGCGGGCGGCGCCGAGGCCCTCGGCCGCGACGACCTCGGGCGGCTGCGTCCCGGGGCCTGGGCCGACGTCGTCCACGTCGACCTGGACGACCCGGCCTTCGTCGACCCCGACGACGCCGCCCAGCTCGTCTCCAACCTCGTCTGGTCGGCGGGGTCGCGCTCGGTGCGGGACGTGTGGGTCGCGGGGGAGCCGGTGCTCGCCGACCGCACCCCGACGCGCGTCGACCCCGCGGAGATCCTCGGGGCCGCGCGCGCCGCCGGACGGCGGATCAAGGGCTGATCGACTTCCTGGGGGATCTCCTGGGGGATCCCTACTCCGACCGGACGGGTGCGCTGGGTCACCCGTCGTGGCAGCCTCGCCGCATGAGCGGCGAGTACCGGCAGGCCTACGAACGCAGCATGACCGACCCCGACGGCTTCTGGCGCGAGGCGGCCTCGCTGATCGACTGGTCCACCGAGCCGCAGACGATCGTCGACGACTCGGCGCTGCCGTTCTCCCGCTGGTTCGTCGGCGGCGAGCTGAACACCTGCCACAACGCGCTGGACCGCCACGTCGACGCCGGCCGGGGCGACCAGGTCGCACTGATCCACGACTCCCCGGTGACCGACTCGCAGCAGCGGTTCACCTACTCCGAGCTCCGTGACCTCGTGGCCCGGTTCGCCGGTGTGCTGCGCTCGTCCGGTGTCGAGCGGGGCGACCGGGTGATCATCTACATGCCGATGGTGCCCGAGGCCGCCATCGCGATGCTGGCCTGCGCCCGGCTCGGCGCGGTGCACAGCGTGGTGTTCGGCGGCTTCGCGGCGCGCGAGCTCGCCGTCCGGATCGACGACGCCCGACCCTCGGCGATCGTCTCCGCCTCGTGCGGCATCGAGGGCAAGCGGGTCGTCGAGTACAAGCCCCTGCTGGACAAGGCCATCGAGCTCGCCGAGCACGACCCGGGCCGCTCGATCGTGCTCCAGCGCCCGCAGTACGAGGCGACGATGACCGACCGCGACCTCGACTGGGCGGAGGCCATGGCGGACGCCGAGCCCGCCGAGTGCGTCCCCGTCGCGGCCACCGACCCGCTCTACGTCCTCTACACCTCGGGCACCACCGGCAAGCCCAAGGGCGTGCAGCGCGACAACGGCGGGCACGCGGTCGCCCTGCGGTGGTCGATGGAGGCGATCTACGACGTCGGCCCGGGCGAGGTCATGTTCACGGCCTCCGACGTCGGGTGGGTCGTCGGCCACTCCTACATCGTCTACGCGCCGCTGCTGACCGGGGCGACGACGGTGCTCTACGAGGGCAAGCCGATCGGCACCCCCGACGCGGGCGCGTTCTGGCGGGTCATCCAGGACCACGGCGTCAAGGCGCTGTTCACCGCGCCCACGGCGTTCCGCGGGATCAAGAAGGAGGACCCGGACGCGGCGCTCCTGCGCGACTACGACATCTCCTCGCTGCAGACCCTCTTCCTCGCCGGCGAGCGCCTGGACCCGGAGACCTGGACGTGGGCCTCGGAGAAGCTCGGCGTCCCCGTCGTCGACCACTGGTGGCAGACCGAGACCGGCTGGCCCATCGCGGCGAACCTGCGCGGGCTCGAGCCGATGGAACTCAAGGCCGGCTCCCCGTCGGTCCCGGTGCCCGGGTACCAGGTGGACGTCCTCGACGTCGACGGGTCGGTGCTCCCGCACGGTGAGGAGGGGGCCATCGTCATCAAGCTCCCGATGCCGCCGGGCTGCCTGCAGACGCTCTGGGACGACGACGAGCGCTTCCGCGAGTCGTACATGTCGCGCTACGAGGGCTACTACCTCACCGGCGACGGCGGCTTCGTCGACGACGACGGCTACGTCTTCGTCATGGGCCGCACCGACGACGTCATCAACGTCGCCGGCCACCGCCTCTCCACGGGGTCGATGGAGGAGGTCCTCGCGGGCCATCCGGACGTCGCCGAGTGCGCGGTGATCGGCGTGCACGACGCCATGAAGGGCCAGGTGCCGCGCGGGTTCGTCGTGCTCAAGGCGGGCGTGACCCGTGGCGAGGACGAGATCGCGCCCGAGCTCGTCGCCCTGGTGCGCAGCGAGGTCGGCGCGGTGGCGTCGTTCAAGAACGTCGCCGTCGTGCCCGCGCTGCCGAAGACCCGCTCCGGCAAGGTGCTGCGCAAGACGATGCGCCAGATCGCGGACGGCCAGGACGCGATGGTCCCGTCGACCATCGACGACGCCTCGGTGCTCGACACCCTGCGCCCGGTCCTGCAGAAGGGTCCGCAGGCGGGCGGCTGACGCCCGTGCCCGCCCTGTCCGAGCGAAGGGCCCCTCCGGTCGACTGTTCGACCGGAGGGGCCCATCGCTGCGTCCGGGCTCAGCAGCACCGGCCCTGCGGGTTGCGCTCCTGGGCGTCCACCTTCGCCCGCCAGAACTCGCGCTCGCCCATCGGCGCGTGGGTGTGCCCCCGCCGGTGGTGCGACTCCAGGTAGCGCTCGTAGGCGTCGGCGCCGATCACGCCCCGCCACCAGCGCACGAGGCCGCGCATCAGTGGTGGCTCCGGGCCGGCGGCCCCACCTCGGCCAGCCACCGCGCCTCGAGCTCCTTCTCCGAGGGCTGCGACACCAGGCCGGACGGCGCGTAGAGCCGGGAGGGCACGGGGTCGTCCTCGAAGCTCGGCCGGCCGCCCTCGCGCAGCGACCGCAGGGTCGCGAGCACCGCCGCGACGATCACCACGAGGGCGAGCACGAGGAAGAGGATCGACAGCGTCCCCTGGATGAAGGTGTTCCGGACGACGGCCTCCATCGCCTCCGGGGTCCGCGCCGCCCCCATGCTGGTGCGGCCCGCCGCGAGGGCGTCGCGGTAGGCGTTGTGCTGGGCCCAGTAGCCCACGGCCGGCACCGAGGAGAAGATCTTGTAGAGCGAGGCCGTGACGGTGATGACCGTGACCGCCACGAGCGGCACCAGGACGATCCACAGCGCGCCGACCGATCCCCGGCGCGCGACGATCGCCAGGCACACCGCGAGGGCGATCGCGGCCAGCAGCTGGTTCGCGATCCCGAACAGCGGGAAGAGCGTGTTGATCCCGCCCAGTGGATCGGTGACGCCCATGATCAGGATGCCGCCCCAGGCGCCGCACATGATCAGCGTGCCGATCCAGACCCCGGGCCGCCACGACATGTCCTTGAACTTCGGCACGAAGCTCCCGACCGCGTCCTGGAGCATGAACCGCGCCACCCGCGTCCCGGCGTCCACCGCGGTGAGGATGAACAGCGCCTCGAACATGATCGCGAAGTGGTACCAGAAGCTCATCAGCGCGGCCCCGCCGAACAGGCCGGACAGGATGTTGGCGAGCCCGAGCGCGAGGGTGGGCGCACCACCGGTCCGCGAGACCACGGTCTGCTCGCCGACCGACTGCGCGGTGCCCGCGAGCAGCTCCGGGGTCACGTTCACCCCGGCCAGCCCGAGCGAGTTGACGAACATCGCCGCCGAGTCGACCGCCCCGCCGGTCATGGCCGCGGGCGAGTTCATCGCGAAGTAGATGCCGCGGTCGATCGAGACGGCCGCGACCAGTGCCATGATCGCGACGAACGACTCCATGAGCATGCCGCCGTAGCCGATGAAGCGGGTCTGCCGCTCCTTCTGCAGGAGCTTCGGCGTGGTCCCCGACGAGATCAACGCGTGGAAGCCGGACAGCGCGCCGCACGCGATCGTCACGAACAGGAACGGGAAGAGCGGGCCGGGGACGACCGGCCCACCCGCCGGGTCGCCGGCGAACTCGCTGATCGCGGGCGCCATGACGTCGGGCCGGACCACGACGACGGCGACGGCCAGCAGCACGATCGTGCCGATCTTCATGAACGTCGACAGGTAGTCGCGCGGCGCGAGCAGCATCCAGACCGGGAGGATCGCCGCGATCACGCCGTAGACCACGACGCCCCACGCCAGGGTGGTGCGGTCGAAGGTGAAGAACGCGGCGGCGCCGCTCTCGGAGATCCAGCCGCCGGCCACGATCGCCAGCAGCAGCAGGGCGACCCCGATGACGGAGACCTCGCCGACCTTGCCGGGTCGCAGGTAGCGCAGGTAGAAGCCCATGAACAGCGCGATCGGGATCGTCATGGCCACCGAGAACACGCCCCACGGGCTCTCGCCGAGCGCCTGCACGACGACCAGCGCCAGCACCGCGATCAGGATGATCATGATCGCGAGCGTGGCCAGGACCGCGGCCGCGCCCCCGACCCGCCCCAGCTCGTCCCGCGCCATGCCGGCCAGCGAGCGGCCGCCGCGGCGCATCGAGAAGAACAGCACCAGGTAGTCCTGCACCGCCCCGGCGAGGACGACGCCGACGATGATCCAGATCGTGCCCGGGAGGTAGCCCATCTGCGCCGCGAGGACCGGGCCGACGAGCGGGCCGGCGCCGGCGATCGCGGCGAAGTGGTGCCCGTAGAGGACCCGGCGGTCGGTCGGCAGGTAGTCCTGCCCGTTCTCGGAGTGCTCCGCGGGCGTGGCCCGCCGGTCGTCGGGCTTGAGGAGCTTGCGCTCGATGTACCCCGAGTAGAAGCGGTAGGCGATCAGGTACGTGGCGACGGCCGCGAAGACGAACCAGATCGCGTTGACGGTCTCACCGCGGACCAGGGCCAGCATCACCCAGCCCAGGCCACCGACCAGCGCGATCGCACTCCACACGGCGATGCGCAGGGGCGTCCACCGCCGGCGCTCGGACTCCAGGACCTCGTCGTCGACCGCGGCCGGTGGGCCCTCGTCCACCTCGGCCGCCGAGCCGCCCGATGACACCGTCGTCATGTCGTCCTCCTCCGCCCCAACCGGACAGAGGGAACATACGGGTCGGGTCCGACGGTGTCAGGAGCCTCAGTCGGCCCGGCCGAGCCCGTCGCTGGGGAGCTTGGCCCCGCCGTATCCGATGTAGTTGCCCGAGGAGTTCTTGAGGCCGCCGTCGGTCACCGCGTCCAGGCCGTGGTTCGCGACCATCGTGCGGATGCCCGCGGTGATGTTGGCGACCGGGTCGTAGATGCCCTTGTCGGCCAGCGACGGCAGCACGGCGTTGCGGAACGTGGTGTCGATGAGCTGCATCAGGCCCTTCGACGGGGTGCCCGCGGCAGCGTTGGAGTCCCAGTTGTTGATCGCGTCCGGGTTGCCGGTGGACTCCCGCATGATGATCTTCTTGACGCCCGGCGCCAGCTTCTGCGGGAGGCCCAGCAGCCCCAGGGCCTTCGAGATCTGGCCGTTGAGGGTCTCCTCGTTCCCCGCGGAGTAGGGCCGCCCGAACTCCACCGGCCCGTTCTCCCGGGCGACGGAGATCGCCTTCTGCAGGTCGTCGGCGCCGGTGTCGGAGGCCTTGGCGGCGGCGTCGAGGTCCGCGGCGGACATGCCGACGGTGGTGACGTCGCTGATGGCCGTCGTGGCGCTCGCGGCCGGCCGCGCGGTCGGGCCGTGCTGGGCGGCCAGGGCCATCTGCGTGGCATCGAGCTGCGTGGTGCCCGGGTCGGCGTCCGCGGTGTGGCTGGTGTCCAGCGTCTGCACCGCCGGGACGACGGCGCCCGCGGCGACGGCCGCCACGAGGATCTTGCCGGAGGTGGCGGTCGAGAGGCCGCGGGCGGGGCGCGGGCGGGCCGGTGCGGCCGGCGGGTTCCAGACGGTCGCGCGGGAGGGCATCGGACGCAGGGGGACGGGAGCGGCGAACGCGGGGGTGTAACCCGGGACGGGGCGGGTAGCCCGTAGTCCACGAGGAGGTGTCCCGTGTCTCGCCACGTGTCGTCACCCTTCGCCGCAGGGAATCGCGCGACGAGGCCGCTGGGGAGCGATGACACCGGCGTGATGCCGTGACCTCGTCGTGATCCGGACCGCCGGAACATAGCGGGGATCGGGACGCCTGCGGGGCGGGGGTGGCGCTCCTGCGGCGCTTCAGCGGCGGACGTGTCCACAAACGTGTCCGGTGAGCGGCTCTCGTCGACCGATGAGGGGGTCGAGCGGCGCCGACCGGCCCGCCGGGCCGGGGTGAGCGGTCGACCTCCCACACGTCGAGCGGGCGGACGGGTGGGCGGGCCGACGGACGGCGGGCCGTGACCTCCCGGCGAGCGGAACCGACGTCTCGTCGTGGTCGGGCGCGTCCGGCGGGGTGCCCCCGGCGTCCGGCCCAGGGTTCTCAGGTCCCGTTCAGCCCCAGGAGTCCGGCCAGCGCGTCGAGGGCCCGGTCGCCCTCGGCCCGGGCGGCTCGCGACACCGCGCCCAGCCCGAAGTACCCGTGGACGAGCCCCTCGCCCCGCAGGAGCCGCACGTCGACGCCGGCCGCGGCCATCGCCGCCGCGTGGGCGAGGCCCTCGTCGCGCAGGGGGTCGAACTCCGCCACGGCCACGACCGCCGGGGCGAGGTCGGCGAGCTCGCCGAGGCGGGCCGCCTCCCCGAGGTTCACCGACGGGTCGGCGTGTGCGACGGGGTCGGGCAGGTAGCGCGCGTAGAACCAGCGCATGTCACCCGCCGTCAGGAAGGGGCCGTCCGCGTTGGTGGCGACGCTCTCCGACGACATGGTTGGGTCGATCGGGGGATAGAGCAGGAGCTGCGCCTCCAGGCGCGGTCCCCAGTCGCGCGCCAGCAGGGCGAGCCCGGCCGCGAGCCCGGCCCCGGCGGAGTCGCCGCCGACGACCAGACGCCCGACGACGTGCGTGGCCGCCCACCGCAGCGCGGCGTGCGCGTCCTGCAGCGGCGCGGGGTGCGGGTGCTCGGGGGCGAGGCGGTAGTCGGCGGACACGACCCGCGCGCCGAGGTGCCGGCAGACCCGGCGGGCCGCGGCGTCGGCGGTGTCCAGGTCGCCGAGCACCCAGCCGCCACCGTGGAGCCAGACGACGGTGATCCCGCTCGCGTGCTCGGGCTCGTACACACGGACGACGACGTCGGTGTCGGTCGTCGGGTCGGTGAGGACGTCGTCGTGGACGCCGGCCACGGGGAGGTCCGCGGCGCCGCGGCGGATCAGGGCCAGGTCGCGGTAGTTGCGGCGCGCCTCCTCCGGGGTCTCCCGCGTGATCGGCAGCCAGCCGTCCGCGGCGAGCTTCTCCATCCCGGCGGCGAGTTCGGGGTCCAGGGCGCTCACAGCGGAAGACCTTCGCACGAACGACGACGGCCCGCCGTCGGATGCCGACGAGCGGGCCGCTGACCTGCGGATACCTACCTGGAGCGAGTGACGGGAATCGAACCCGCGTTCTCAGCTTGGGAAGCTGATGTTCTACCATTGAACTACACTCGCCTGCTGCGCTCATCACGATACACCGACCGCGCACACCGACGATCAGGCACCCCGAGCTCCTCGAACGGAGCACGCGGAACGCAACGACATCGATGTAACTCACTCGCATCACGGTGCGGTCTCGGGTCGGTTGCAGCCGAAACGGTGACACTGAGTCGATCTGATTGCGCCCTATCGGTATTCATGGAGCACTCGTCTGTCGTGCAGACACGATGTGGTGTGTGCTGTCTCCGTGGGCAGGACGACCGACGGCGGGGAGGTGCCCATGACTCTCGGTGAGCACACGGACGACGAACCGGTCGTGGACGTGCCCGACCTGCTCGTGATCGTGCCCTCCGTCCAGGACGCGCACGCGCTGGCGCCACTCGGCCGACCGGGTCACGACGGCGACGCCGATCCGGTGCGGCCGGTCCTCGTCGCCACCGGGCCCGACCCGCTCGAGGTCGACGCGGCGCTCGACGACCTCGGCGCGCCCGCCGGACGCCTGCTCCTGCTCGACGGTCCCAGCGCGACGTGGGCCGAGGAGGCCGCGCGGCTGGTCGTGCGCCTCGACGCGCTGATCGCAGGGGAGCCGCCCGCGGGCGTCGTCGTGCGCGGGGGATCGGAGGCCGCCCTGGCCGCGGTCCGCAGCGCCCTGGGTGTCGGTGTGCCCGTCCTGCACCTCGCCGTCGAGGCCGACGACCCGCGCAGCGCGGCGACCGGCGCCGCCGTCGCCGAGCTCGCCGCGTGGCAGACCTCCCCGGCCGGCGGACTGCCCTACCCCTCCGAGCTCGACCTGCTCGTGCACCGGCGGCTCGCGCCGGTGGCTCCGCGCCCCCGGCACGCGGGTGACCAGACCGTGGTCCGCATGCCCTCCGGGCGCGGCTCCCGCCCGATGTCGGCCTGACGAGTTCCCGGACGGGCGCTGCTCCGATCAGCCCTAGACGCTAGGCCGGTCGCAGTGATCTCTGCTGCGCTTGCCACGACCTCGTCGCGAAAGCTGCGTCCAGTACCCGCGAACGGCTAACGTCATGCCGCCGGTGGGGGATGTCCAGGAGAGAGCCCGCTCGTCAGGAGCGGCCGACGGACGCCCCGGGGGACATCGGGCCGGGAGGGTGGGCGGTGAGACGGGCACCGAGGTTGACCACGGAGGTCCAGCGCCTCGGAGTCACCGTGTCCGTCGCGGCGCTCGTGATCGTCCTGCTCGTGGTGTTCCGCGCGCTCTACAGCGCCGCCGTCACCGCGCCGGCGGCCGACCGGCTCCAGGCGGGCCTGCTCGCCGTGGAGGACTCCCACCAGGCGATGCTCGCGATGGACTCGTCGTTGCGCGGCTACCTCGCGACGGGTGACCCCTTCTTCGCCGACGAGGCCACCAAGGCCAGCCCCGAGCTGGCCGTGGCCAACGGCCAGATGATCAACATGCTCGAGGAGCCGGCGCTGCGGCAGAGCGTGCTCCAGCTCGTGGTCGCCCAGCAGCGCTGGCGCACCGAGTGGGCCGAGCGGGCCCGGCAGGTCCCGCCGCCCGGAGGCGTCGAGGCGTTCCTGCTGCAGGGGAAGGCGATCTTCGACAACTACCAGGGCCGCAAGGACGACACGCGGGCCGTGACGCTCACCGCCATCGAGGACAACCAGCAGTCGGCCCTGCGCATGCAGTGGGGGATCGCCGTCCTCCTCGTGCTCGTCGGCCTCGGGACGCTCGCGGTCGCGCTGCGTGGCCGGCGGCGGCTGGAGCGGCACGTGGTGGCGCCCGTCGACGGGCTGCTCGCCTCCGTGCGCGGGATCTCCGAGGGGCGCCTGCACCCGCCGGAACCGGTCGCCGGCTCCGCCGAGCTGGTCGCCCTGCGTGACGGTCTCGCGGACATGACGGTGGCCCTGCGCCACCAGCGCGAGGAGACGATGGCCCAGGCCGAGCGCCTGCAGGCCCAGACCGACCGGCTGCGGACGATCCTGATCATGACCCGCGAGATCGCCGGGTCGCTGAACACCCGCTACGTCGTCGACTCGACCGTGCAGGCTGCCGTCGCCGTGACCGACGGCCGCGTGCTGCTGTGGCTGCTCGACGACGACGGGTCCGGCCTCGAGCTGGCCTACGACTCCGAGCGCGGCGCCATCCCGCCCCTGGAGCGGCAGTGCAGCCTCGGGGTCGGCGTGGTCGGTCGCTCGGCGCGCTACGGGCAGATCTCCCGCGGCGACCCGGACACCGACGACGAGGCCGCGGTAGCCGTCCCGCTGGTCGTCGGGGCCCGGGTCATCGGCGTCCTGGAGTGCTTCGACGGCAGCGAGGGCGAGGTGGACGGGCAGTCGCTGTCGGCGGTCGAGATGCTCGCGACCCTGGCCGGCTCGGCGATCGAGGCCAGCCGCCTGCACGCCGCCACGGAGCGGCTCTCGCAGTTCGACCCGCTCACCCAGCTCGCGAACCGGCGCCGGCTCGGCGCCGACCTGGACACCGCCGTCGCGAACGCGAAGCGGCACGGGCACCCGATGTCGGTGATCATGCTCGACCTGGACCACTTCAAGGAGCTCAACGACCGCTACGGCCACCAGCAGGGCGACGTCGTGCTGCAGGAGGTCGCGAGCACCCTGCGGGCGTCGATGCGCGACGGCGAGACGGCCTACCGCTACGGCGGCGAGGAGTTCGCCATCCTCGTCACCCAGGGCGGCCCGGACGACGCCGCCGCCCTCGCGGAGCGGCTCCGCGAGCGGGTGGAGACCGACTTCAAGCGCGGCGGCCGCCAGCTGGTCACCGCGTCGTTCGGGATCGCGACCCTGCCCGAGCACGCCGGCGACGGCGAGGGCCTCGTGTCGGAGGCCGACCGGGCGCTGTACTCGGCGAAGAACTCCGGCCGCAACCGGGTGCACCGGGCGGGCCAGCTCGTCGGTTAGATGTCCTCGTGGCGACGATCGAGGCGTTGATGCACGCGAACCTGCTCGAGGTCTTCGGGGAGCGCGACCCGGACCGGCGGGCAGCGGCCATCGCCCGGACCTACGCGCCGGACGTCGTGTTCTCCGACCCGGAGGAGTCGCTGACCGGCCACGACGCGCTCGGCGCGAAGGCGCAGTCGCTGCTCGACCAGGCGCCCGGCTTCGTCTTCGCGGCGGACGGCCCGGTCCACGTCGTCGACGACCTCGGCCACCTGAGCTGGACCCTCGGTCCGGAGGGCGGCGACCCGGTCGTGCGGGGGACCGACATCGCGCTGGTCCGCGACGGCGTGATCGCCCGGCTCTACACGTTCCTGCGCTAGAGCACGGCGATCGGACCCGTGAGGTAGCGCTGGCGCATGGTGTCGGCCCAGTACGCGAGCGCAGGCTCCGCACCGGCGTGATCCAGGAACTTCTCGAGCGACCAGAAGACGGGCTGGACGCGTGAGGTTCCCAGCGCAGCGTGCACCTGACTGACGCCCTCTCGGGCCGATGCGTCGCGGTCCAGGGCCAGTACGGCGGCGATCGCGCCATCCAGATGGTCGTCGCCGCGAATACCTCGCCGCACCAGTGAGTCGGTGATCATCACCGATCGCAGGAACTGACTCGTCGTCCTGGCGTGGAGCAGTTCGCGCCCACGGTGCGTGTCGATGTCGAGCTCCGCGAGATGCGGGCGGTGTTGAACGACCTTGCGGGCCAGCTCGTCGTTCCGAAAGCCCGGTGAGAAGTAATCGGTGTACTTGACCTCGACGGAGAGGAGGAGTCGCCGTCCGTCGCCGAGTCGGAGGAGCGCGGCGATGTCGAAGCCCGACTGATCGCCGGTGTGGAACTCCTTCGGCGGTGCCCACTCCGCGTCGAGGCCATCGAGCGCGAACCGGTCGTGGTCGGGGTCGCCCAGGCTCACCAGCGCCACGACTTCGAGACCGGTCAGGGTGGCCAACACCGAGGCTGCGGCGACAGGGTGAGTCCGGAGTTCCCCGACGACGTTGAAGGCCAGGGGCTGACTGGAGAGCATGTTCCGCCAGAGGCGGTCCTCGGCCACCAGGCCCGGACCGTCCTTGCGCCGTCGCGCATAGTCGCGCGCCGCAGCAGAGAGGAAGTTCCACCCTGCTTCGGCGGCCGTCACCCCGCCCATCGCCCTGGGCAGGCACCAACCGACGGTCGGGCGCCGACTACCCGGGTGTGTGGGTGGACCGGCCGGGAGCCCGAGGACCTCGCTGCGCCATCGAGCCTGCAGCTCCTCGTACCGGCGCGCTGCTACCACCGGTCAGTCCGACCGGGGCGGCAGACCACGGCGGAAGTTCACATAGGAGCGGGATGGTGTGGGCCCGCGCTGGTCCTGATACCGCGAGCCGTAGACCGGCGAGCCGTAGGGGTGCTCCGAGTGCGACGACAGCCGGAACAGGCAGAGCTGCCCGACCTTCATCCCGGGCCAGAGTCGGATCGGCAGGTTCGCAACATTCGACAGCTCCAGCGTCACGTGCCCCGAGAAGCCGGGGTCGATGAAACCTGCCGTCGAGTGCGTCAACAGACCCAGACGCCCGAGGCTCGAGTTGTGGGTCGGGATGAAGCTCCGGCCGGCCAGGAACATGCCGTCCGCCGCGCCGACCTGGATGCACCGCACGGGTCGGCTCTCGACCGGTCGGACGTCCATCACTCCTCGACGCAGGTGGTACCGCCCCGCGGTCTTGATCCGGGCGATCTTGCGGGGGAGGCGGAAGACCTCGAACCACGGGACGAACTTGACCTGGTGCGCGACACCGGTCTCGACGCCGTAGAGACTCGCCACCTTCTTCCGTCTCTTGGGACGAAGTCCCAGGCCCGCGGCGAGCTCGAAGACGGCGTCGGCGAGTTCCTCCCGCATGTTGACGAACTCGCAGCGTCCGACCTCGTCGATGTAGCCGTCGGAGTCCATCAGACCCTGCAGGAGAGCCAGTCGCTGGCCGATGCTCGCCCGGAGGTACTTCGGAGGCACGTGCTTGTGCCCGAGCAACCCCAGGCGGCGCAGTGAACTCGAGAGGGATCCATCGGCGCTGTACCGGCCTCCCGCGTCACGGAGCCGGCCCTCGCGACCGCGACTCAGCCCGCCGACCCGGTATGCCACCCGGCCTGATGCCGGCCAGACGTCATGGCCGATCGCCCGAATCTCCTCGAGGACGTGCTCGTCCCCGTTCCCGCAAGTGATCTCGGCCTTTGTGCTCGTCCCATCGCCCAACCAGACGCCGAGGACGTAGGGGTCGATCGGGAGGTCGGCCTCGGGGCAACGGAGCGCGGCGGTGAGGTCGACGTGATGGTTGACCTCATCGCGCACGCGAAGGCTCGTGGCCATCTGCTCGGTCGTGACGACTGTCGACGTTCCGGAGCGCTTGCGCGCCGCCTTCGTCGTCGTCCGCCACTGGTGTGACGCGTCGGCGGTGATCGTCTCGCCGTCGGAGAAGACGACGTCATAGCACGTCCGACCGAGCATCACCTCGGACACGGCTACCACGGGGCGCGGCTTGCCGTCCGGCCCGTAGACCTCGTCGCCGACCTGAAGCTCGCCCATCGTCGTCCACCCGAGCGGCGTCGGGACCGGGGTGTCGATCGCCAGGGCCTTGCCCTCGAGCCGACCCGCGATGTCGTCCGGTAACGAGATGACTTCGTACGTCGACCCGAGGACGAACTCCCCCGGGTGCAGGACGAACGCCTCGTCCTCGGCCGGCTCGACCATGCGCGTCAGGTCGTCCTGCTGTAGCGCCGGGTCGATGTGGGTGTAGGCGTGGTTGTTGAAGGTGCGGAAGTGCCGGTCCAGGCGCAGGTCCACGCTCGAGGGCTGCAGCAGCGTCTCGTCGAACGGGTCGAGCGCGACGCGTCCGGCGGCGATCTCGGCGCGGATGTCGCGGTCGGAGAGCAGCACCGCCGCACTCTATCGGCGTAGCCGGGTCGCCCGTCGTCGGGAAGGACCCGGAACGAGCGAAGGGGCCCTCCGGTCGAGTAGATCGACCGGAGGGCCCCTTCGCTCAACAGTGCGGGACCGGCTACTCCGCCGGGTTCTGCACGTTCGCCGAGGTGGCGGTGGTCGCCGGGTCGGACTCGCCCGGCCGGTCGCCGTCCGCCGGCTCGCCGCGCTTCACGGCCGCCAGGAGCATCTGGGAGACGTCCATGACCTCGGTGCCGACCGCCTTCGCCTCGCTCTGGCGCTCGGTGAGGCCGTCGGTGAGCATCACGCGGCAGAACGGGCAGCCGGTGGCGATGGTGTCGGGCTCGGTGGAGATGGCCTCGTCGACGCGCTCCATGTTGATGCGCTTGCCGATGTTCTCCTCCATCCACATGCGCGCACCACCGGCGCCGCAGCACAGCGCCCGGTCGGCGTGGCGCGGCATCTCCTTGAGCACCGCGCCCGCGGCCTCCACCAGCTCGCGCGGCGGGGTGTAGACCTCGTTGTGCCGCCCCAGGTAGCAGGGGTCGTGGTAGGTCACCGTCTTCGGGCCGTGCCCGTTCGACGACCCGTGCCCGTTGGTCGTGACGACCTCCGAGGCCGGCGCCGCCTGGTCCTCGGGGTGCCCGCCCGTCGAGTGCCCGTTCGCCGAGATCAGCCCGCGCTCGGTGCCGTCCGCGTGCGGCCCGTGGTACTGCAGGTTGGTCGCCGGGTTGACGTCCAGCTTGGCCTGCGGCACCGGCGAGGACTCCGGCGCGACCGGGATGAGCTTCTTCTCCCGGACCAGCTGGTTGAGCAGCTGGGTGTGGTGGACGACCTCGTAGTGGCCGTCGAGCTGCGGGTACTCGCGCCCGAGGGTGTTCATGCAGTGCGGGCAGGTGGTGACGATCTTGCGCGTGCCCGGCTCGCGGCCCTCGAAGACCGTGTCCAGCATCTCCTTGGTCTGCATCGCCATCATCTGGAAGAGGAACTCGTTGCCCGAGCGCCGCGCCGGGTCACCGGTGCAGCTCTCCTCCTTGCCGAGCACGACGTAGTCGACGCCCGCGATGTGCAGCAGCTCCGCGGTGGCGCGCACCGTCTTCTTGGCGTTGTCGTCGAACGCGCCGGCGCAGCCGATGAAGAAGAGGTACTCGGTCTCGGGAGACAGCTCGCCGTCGAACTCGGGGACCTCGAAGGGCAGGTCCTTCGCCCAGTCCATGCGGGCGGAGTTGTTCTGGCCCCAGGGGTTGCCCTTGTTCTCCAGGTTGCGGAACAGCACGCCGAGCTCGCCGGGGAACTCGGACTCGATCATCACCTGGTTGCGGCGCATGTCGACGATGTGGTCGACGTGCTCGATGTCCACCGGGCACTGCTCGACGCAGGCGCCGCAGGTGGTGCAGGACCAGAGGACCTCGGGGTCGATGACGCCGAGCTGCTGGGCCGTGCCGACCAGCGGGCGCGCGGCCTGGATGTCGTCGGTCCCGCGGTGGCGCTCGTAGCCGGACTCGGGGACGCCGTGCCCGCCGTGCTCGTTCTTCGCGAGCCCCGCGTCCCAGTCGATCCCGCCCTCGTCGGGCATGTCCTTGCCGCCGATCATGTACGGCGCCTTCGCGAGCATGTGGTCGCGGAGGTCCATGATCAGCAGCTTCGGCGACAGCGGCTTGCCGGTGTTCCACGCGGGGCACTGCGACTGGCAGCGGCCGCACTCGGTGCACGTCTCGAAGTCGAGCATGCCCTTCCACGTGAAGTCCTCGATCTTGCCGCGACCGAACGAGGCCTCCTCGGGCGGGTCCTCGAAGTCGATCGGCTTGCCGTCGTACTCGATCGGCTGCAGCGGGCCGAGGGCCTTGGGCAGGCGCTTCGCCGCGACGTTGATCGGCGCGATGAAGATGTGGAGGTGCTTGGAGTAGAGCACCTGCACGAGGAAGACCAGGGCGACGCCGATGTGCAGCAGCAGGAAGATCGTCTCGAGGACGAACAGCGTCGTCGGGGAGAGGCTCGTGAACAGCTGACCGACGGCGATCGAGACGTAGGCCCCGGACTCGTAGGGCAGGTTCCCCGCCGCGGACGACACGCCGCGGAAGGCGAACAGCGTCCAGACGACGTTGAAGATCAGGAAGAGCACGATCCAGGCGCCGGAGGTGTGCGAGCCGTAGAAGCGCGAGGACCGCTCTTTGCGCTCCGGGTCCTGCTGCACGCGCATGATCCCGAACGTGATGATCGAGAGCAGCACCATCACGGCGATGAAGTCCTGGAGGAAGCCCAGGATCGGCGAGCGCCCGATCAGCGGGATGTGGAAGTCCTCGACGAACAGCGCGCCGTAGGCCTCGATGTAGACCGTCAGCAGGATGACGAAGCCCCACATCGTGAACAGGTGGGCCAGACCGGGGATCGACCAGCGGAGCAGCTTGCGCTGGCCGGCGACCTCCACGATCTGCGTGCGCAGCCGGGCGCCGAGGCCCTCGGAGCGCTTCGCGTCGGGCTGCCCGGACTTGATGAGGGTGAACAGCCAGTACGCCCGGCGGGCGGCGATCACCCCCACGGCGACCGTCAGGGCGAGGCCCAGGATCAATCGGACGAGCACTGTTCGACCTCCCAGCGGACCTCTGCGCGGTGGGCAGCGGTCGTGAACCGTCAGGCGGGCCCGTCGCGCGGTGTGTGGTGGACGCGCCGTGGACCCGGATCACGGCGACTGTAACGGCTGGTTCCGGCTCCCGTCCGCGTGAGAGGGGTGACGTGCTACTCATCGGTAACCGCCAGCGGAGTCGTCACTCTCCGGAGGACCGGTGGCGACACGGAGGACCGACCTCCCCGTGCGCCTCCCCCCGTTGCCGGTACGGGCGCGCCACGATGGGCTAGGCCGTCCGGGGAAGGCACCGACCCCCACGGCGCAGTGTGCGCGCGGCGGCGCCCTGACCGGGGGTACCGACCCGCTCGCTCGACGTGTTTACTCAACCGGTCGAGAGACCGGCCGAGCGCCTGACGATCGCGACCTGTCCGGGAGGACCACCGCCATGAGCCTCACGACCCTGGCGCACGCCCTCGACACCCAGATCATGGCGCAGGGTCTGGGGACGAACGGGCTGCAGGGCTGGATTCGTGACAACATCGTGCCGCTCCTGCTGCTCGGCATCGCCGTGATCATGCTGTGGATCGGTGGTCGCGGGGACAACGCCGGGGTGGCGCGCCGTGGGGTCGGCCTGCTCGTGGGCCTGGTGGCCCTGGGGATCGCGGTCTCCGGCAACGGCCCGGCGGTCGGGCAGTTCCTGGCGCAGCTGATCACGGGGTGACGCGGGTGCAGATCCGCACCGACGACGACGTGTACCGCGTCGACGCCGTCTGGCTCGGTCCGCCGCGGGCGACCTTCCCGTGGCGGGCGCGCTACTCCAGCTACGGCGTCGGCCTGATCGTCATGATCGTCGTGATGTTCGTGCAGCGGCGGCTCGGCATCCCGATCGGGTTCTTCTCGGTGGCCTGGGCGCTGCTGATCACGGTCGTGGTGGTGCGGTTCGTCAGCAAGCGGATCAACGAGGACCGTCCGCTGCTCGAGTGGCTGACGCTGTTCTGGCACGAGGTGCGCGGGCCGCGCCGCCGGACCCGCGGGGCGGGGAGCACGGTCGGCACCGGCCACGTGGCGATCGAGCCCGTGCGGCCGCGAGCGGCCCTGCCGCCCGGGCGCAGCGACCCGCACGCCGCGATGGCCGTGCGGACGGACGAGCCGACGGCCCGACAGCCCCGGCGCCCGCGCCGCCGCCCGCGGCGTTCCTGGACCACCCGGGCCGGCGTCCCCGGCGCCCGGCGCGGCGTGCCCGCGGGGGCGGCCCGCACCCCGGCGAGCGACACCGACCCCGACGGCGTCCTGCGCGTCCGTGCCCGCCGCGCCGACCGTCCGCCGCGCGGCACCGCCGCGTCCTCCGGGGCGGCCCGCCGTTACGGTCCGGGCGCAGGCGGCGAGATGGGGCGGAGCGAGGAGGGCGACGGTGCGCCGGGGAGGTCCTGACGGCGGGTGGGGGCGTCGCTCGCCCTGGCCCGAGCCCCGCGACTCCCCCGACCCGACCGTTCCCGACGACGGGTGGGGCACGTTCCCGGGCGGGTTCGCGGCCGCCCCGGCCGAGGTGGTCCCGGTCGACCGTCCGGCGGCGTCGGACGACCCGTCCGCCGACCCCGACCCTCCGACGCCCGGGTCCGCCGCCACGGAGCCCACGGAACCGGTCGGACGCACCGAGCCCGCCGACCCGTCGTCGGGGACGACCGGGGTGCGCCGCCCGCGCCGGACGCGCCGCGGACGGGCCCTCGCGGGGGCCGCGGCGACTCCCGGGTACCGCTCCGCGATCGCGCTGCGCTCCATCGACGGCAACATCGCACGGACCGGGTCGACGGTCACCGCGTGGTACCGGCTGGCGGCGCAGCCGTGGAGCTTCCGCTCCGATCCGCAGCGCGAGGCCCTGATCCGCCGGATCGCGAACCAGCTCGGCGAGCTCCAGGGCCGCTGGGTGCACCTGCGCGTCACGAGCCGCCCCTTCCCGGTGGCGCGGTGGGCGGAGGCGTTCGACCACAACTCGCCCGGGCGGCTGCCGGACGTGCCCGGCGGGCTGTCGTGGGAGGACTTCGTCACCGGCGAGCAGGAACACCTCATGGGCCTGTCGATGGCCGACAAGGAGGTGTTCCTCGGGGTCGAGGTGTCCGGCCGCTCCGTGGTCGACCGGTGGCTGGAGTCGGCCGCGCCGGTGCTGCACCGGGTCCTGCCGAGTGCCGCGTCCGCGGAGCTGACCGCGCTCGAGACCGAGATCGCGCACGTGGACGCGCTGGTCGGCGGTCCCGGGCTGGACGGCGTGCCGTGCTCGCCCGAGGACATGGCGTGGTTGATGCACCGCTCGTGCGCGCTCGGGCTGCCCGCCCCGCAGCACGTCCACGCCGCCACCGGGGCCATGTGGGAGAGCGAGGACCTGGCCGCGTTCACCGACGGCGTCGCGATGCACCAGGAGCCCTACGCGCCGACCGTCCAGGTCGAGGGGCGGCAGGGACTGCACCCGGTGTCCCGGCACGTCGCCGTGCTCTCGGTCGGGCTGATGGACTCGCTGCGCATCCCCGAGGCCGACGACCCGTGGATGCAGCGCTCGGACCGGCTGCCCTTCCCGGTGGAGTGGTCGGCCCGGATCTACGTCCGGCGCCCGGAGGAGGTCTCGGGTGAGCTGCAGCGCCAGATGGGCAAGGTGCGCAGCCAGATCCGGCACTACACGCACGACCACGACCTCGACCCGCCGATGTCCCTGGAGCGCCAGGCCGACCGCGTGCTGCAGATCGAGGACGAGCTCTCCGGCGGGCTGACGCAGCTGAACACCCGCGTCTACGGCTGGTGGCGGGTCGCCGTGGCCGGTCGCGACGAGTCCGAGGCCCTGACGCGCGCCCAGCAGCTGCTCGACCTCTACCGCCCGCGGGTCGCCCTCGAGCACCCGGAGGCGCAGTACGCCTACGCCCGCGAGTTCATCCCGGGCGAGCCGCTGGCCTCGACCGCCTACCGCCGCCGCGGGTCGGTGACGTGGGTGGCGGCCGGCGTGCCGGCGGCCTCGGCGAGCGTCGGTGACCGGCGCGGGGTACTGCTGGGCGAGACCTGCACCGCCACCCGCCGTCCGGTCGCCTGGGACCCGTGGATGGCGCAGGAGGTCCGTCGGGCCTCGGGCCTGACGGCGGTCGTCGGCGGGCTGGGGTCGGGGAAGTCGTTCCTGACGGGGCTGATGGTCTACAAGACCCTGCGCGCCGGGGCCCGGTGGACGGTGCTCGACCCGTCCGGGCCGCTGGCCGCGCTGACCCGGCTGCCCGAGCTCGCCCCGTTCTCCCGGCACATCCACCTGCTCGGCGCCGACCCGGGCATCCTCAACCCGTACCGCGTGGTCGCCGAGCCGCGGCGCGAGCACTTCCTCGACGAGGACGACCCGGAGAAGGCGTGGCGCCGGGAACGCTCGCTGGCCGCCGCGACCCGCCGCCGCCTCGTGCTCGACGTGCTCACCGGCCTGCTGCCCTACGACGTCGCGCGCCTGCCGCACACCCGGATCGTGCTGCTGCGCGCGGTCCGCGAGGTCGGCGGCGGGCAGCACCGCGACCCGGGCCAGGTCATCGCCACCCTGCGCCGCCACGCCCGGGAGGGCGAGGAGCACGCCGACGTCGTCGCGGACTTCCTCGAGGAGCGCCGCGAGCTCCCGCAGGCCGCGCTGCTCTTCCCCGAGCGCACGCACGACCCGGAGGACCCGCGGGGCCCGGACGAGGGCCCGATCGGGGACCCGGGCGTGCTCGACGAGGACTACCGGCTCACGGTCCTGACGATGCAGGGGATGTCGCTGCCGCGCCCCGGCAGCCCGCGCGAGGAGTGGACCGACGGCGAGTCGCTCGCCGTGGAGCTGCTCAACCTCGCGTCCTGGCTCACCCAGCGCACCGTCTACACCGCCGACCGCGACCTGCGGAAGGGCGTCGCGCTCGACGAGACGCACTTCCTGTCCCAGATCCCCACCGGCAAGGTGCTGATCGACCGGCTCGCGCGCGACTCCCGCAAGTTCAACGTCCGCGCGCTGTTCGCCTCGCAGCTCGCCGGCGACCTGCTGCGGGTGCCCGGCTTCGCGTCCCTGGTCGACGCGGTGTTCGTCGGGCGCACCGACGACGCCGAGGCCCAGGCCGAGGCGCTGCGGCTGCTGCGGGTGCCCACCGAGGTCGGCTACGAGGAGATGCTCGGCACCCTGTCGCCGCGCCCCACCGGCGGCGCCTCCGGACGCGGCGACGGCGACGACCGCCCGGACGACACCCCGCGCCAGTTCGTCTTCTCCGACGGCCACGGCGGCGTCGAGAAGATCCGGGTCGACCTCGAGGGCGGGCACCTCGGCCACCTGCGGACGGCCCTGGACACCAACCCGAACGCGCAGCGCGCCCACCTGCCACCGGCCCCGGCCGGGCCGCCGCCGCGCACCCCCGCGGCCCGGGCACCGGCGGACGACCGGTCCCCGGCCCCGGCGGAGGACGGCGTGCCCGTCCACACCCCGGAACGGGGTGGCGACGGGTGATCCTGGTCATCGGCATCGTGGCGGCGGCGCTGGTGATCGGGTGGCGGCGGGGCCGCTCCCGCGGCGACGACGGCCCCTTCCTGACGTCGGGTGTGCTTGCGACGCCGCTCGCGCGCCGGCCCCGGCTGCGCGCCCTGCTCGTCGTCGGCTCGCTGGTCGCCGGGCTCGTCGCGATCGGCGGGACCGCCACGGCCCAGGCGTTCGACTGCAAGGCCCCGCCGGACCCGGACCGCCCCGGGACCGGGCTCGTCGGCTCCCTGGACCCGGCGCCGATCGGGGTCGGCGTGCCCGGCAGCGTCTACGACGAGGTCGGCTACGCGGGCCAGGTGTGGTGGACCTACGACCTGGGCTGCGGACCTGGCGGGGCGCGCGACCCGGCGGCGGCCACGGACACGTGGCTGGGCAACCAGGTGTTCAACGTCGCGAAGCTCGTCGTCGGCGGCGTGAACTGGGCGCACTACCTGATCGCCCGCGGCTCCAGCCTGCTCACCCCGCTCGACCAGGTCATCCAGACCGGGACGCGGGCGATGTACGAGGCCGTCTTCACGACGTGGGTGGGGATCGCGCTGGCGGCCCTGGCGGCGATCCTGCTGCTGCTCGCGATGCGCGGGGAGCTCTCCCAGCAGGCACGTCGCGGCTTCGTCGCGGTGCTCGCCCTCGGGCTCGCCGCCGCGGCCTACGCGGCGCCGATCCAGTGGTCGCGGGCGCTGGACGGGGTGCTGCTCGACGGCGTGACCGCGATGCAGCAGGGGTTCCTGAGCCAGGTCGGGGTCGGCGACCAGAACACGCTGCCGACGGTGCTCTCCGACCAGATCGTCTACTCGACCTGGTTGCGGGGCGAGTTCGGGTCGGCCGACGTGCCGCAGGCCCGCGACCTCGGGCGGCCGCTGCTGGACGCGCAGACGTTCTCCAAGGTGGAGGTCGCCACCGGGCAGGACGGCCAGGCGCAGGCGGACGCCAAGAAGCAGCAGTTCACCGACGTCGCCAACCGCGTCGGCGACCGCTACTCCTACTTCCAGGGCCGCTCCGGGTCCCGCGTCGGCGCCGGGGTGCTGGCGCTGGTCCAGGCGGCCTGCATCGGGCTGTTCCAGCTGATGAGCAAGGTCCTGATCCTCGTCTCGATGCTGATGATCCGGCTGCTGGTGATGGTGGCGCCCGCCCTCGCGGTGGTCGCGCTGCTGCGCCCGGAGGTGCTGCCCGCGATGCTGCGGGTCGGCGGGGCGGCCCTGGTCAACACGCTGCTCGTGGGCGCGCTCGCGGGACTGCACTCGCTGCTGGTGATCTCGCTCTTCCGGCCCGGCTCCGGGGTGGACACGTGGCTGGCCCTGCTGGTCACCGGGGTCGTCACCGTGATCCTCTGGGCGGTGTCACGCCCGTTCCGCCGCCTGACCTCGATGGTGTCGCTGACCCGCGAACAGGTCGGCGGGATGCTGCCCGCGAGCGGCTCCGGCGCGCTGGGCCGCTTCCTGGGGCGCGGCGGGTCGGGCGGCCGCGAGGACTCGTGGTGGGGAGAACGAGCCGAGCGGGTCACCGGGGGCGCTCGGATACGCCCCGAGGAGACCGACCCCGTCACCGACCGGGCCACCCGGTCGCGGACGGTGCACGTCGACTCCGAGGTGGTGCGCCCGGACCCCTCGACGACGGCGGCGCCGCGCCGCGAGATCGACGCGCCGCGACCCGCCCTGCCCTCCGGCGCCCCCCGGGTGGTGGAGGTCGACGGGGCGCCCGCGCAGCGCATCTACCGGCCGTCCGCGCGGCGCGGGACCGAGGCGGCCCGCGGACCCGTCGTCGAGGGCCGGGTGCTCGAGAGCCGCACCACGCCCGACCCCACCCCGCCGCTGCGCTCGCCCGACCCCCGCGGCGACCGGGGGTAGCGCGCCGTGCCCATCCGTACCCGACGCGGCCGCTCGGGCGCCTACCGCGCGCTGTGGGAGTGGCCGCTGCACAGCCCGGTGCGCCTGGCGCTCGTCGCCGCCGTCCTCGCGCTCGTCGTCGTCGGCATCACCGCGGTGTCCGGCTGGCTCGCGCCGCGGTCGTCGACGACGGGGGGCGCGCTCGGCCCGGTCCCGGAGGCCCCGACGGTGACGGTCGGGCCCTCGGCGCCGCAGGCCCCGCCGGAGCTCACCCCGACGACGTTGCCGCTCGCCGCGGCCCCGCAGGCCGCCCTCGGCGTCGCGCAGCGCTGGACCGCCGCGTGGGTGGACCACCCGGCGGGCACCAGCGGCCGGGACTGGAGCGAGCGCCTGCGGCCCTACACCACCGACGAGTACCTCCCGACCCTCGCCGACGTCGACCCCGCCAACGTCCCGGCGACCCGGGTGACGGGACCGCCGCGGGCCGTGGAGGTGCGCCCGGACTCGGTGCGCGTGGAGGTCCCGACGGACACGCTCACCCTCCAGCTGCTCCTGGTGCAGGTCGGCCCGGGGGACTGGCGGGTGTCCGGCTACGACCGGGCGGGGTGAGATGACGACGCTCCTGCGCCCACCCGACCAGGGTGGTCCACCGCGCCCACCGAGGCTCCCGAGGCTCCCGGTCCGCCTGCGCTTCCTGCGCCTGCTGATCCCGGTCGGCGTGCTCGCGCTCGGCCTCGTCGTCGTGCTGATGATGGGCCTGCTGGTCGTCGGGCAGTTCACCGGCGGCGGCGACCCCGAGGCGGCCGGGACGTGCGACGCCGGCGCGGGCCGCGCGGCGGTCGGCGTGCCCCGCACCGGGGCGGACCTGAACCAGACCCAGCGCGACACGGCGGGCACGATCATCGGGGTCGCCAAGGGGATGGACGCCCCGCCGCGGGCGTGGGTGGTCGCGCTCGCCACCGCGATGCAGGAGTCGCGGATGGGCCTCGCCGGTATCGACGTCGCCGTCGACCACGACTCCCTGGGGGTCTTCCAGCAGCGCCCGAGCCAGGGCTGGGGCAGCCCGGACGAGGTCCGCGACCCGGTCTACGCGACCCGCACCTTCCTCACCCGGCTGCTCGCCGTCCCCGGCTGGGCCGACCTGCCCGTCACCCGGGCCGCGCAGATCGTGCAGCGCTCGGCGTTCCCGAACGCCTACGCGAAGTGGGAGCCGCTCGCCGCGTCGCTCGTGGGCGACCTGTCCGGCGTCCAGGGCGCGATCCGGCCGTGCGCGGAGGGCCCGGTCGCGGGCGTCGCCACCGCCCTGCCGCCCGGGGTGGCCCGGACCGCGATCGAGTTCGCCACCCGCGAGACCGGCAAGCCCTACGTGTGGGGGGCGACGGGGCCGAACAGCTACGACTGCTCGGGGCTGATGCTGCGCGCCTTCCAGTCCGCCGGGATCGTGCTGCCGCGGGTGTCCCGCGACCAGTACGGCGCGGGCGCGCACCTCCCGGTGGACCAGGCGCAGCCCGGTGACCTGCTGTTCTGGGCCTACGACACCTCCGACCCGGACTCGATCCACCACGTGGCCCTCTACCTCGGCGACGGGAAGATGATGGAGGCCCAGCAGACCGGGGTCCCGCTCGGCGTGCGGTCGGTGTCGTGGTCGGAGAAGGGCCTGGTGCGCCTGGCGACCCGCCCGGGCACCGCCCCACGTTCGTGAGTTGAGCCGACCGGGAACAAGTCCGTGGACCCACTCGTTGGGACGGTCGAGAGCAAGTTGAGCGACTCACACTCACCCTCCTGCTCGCCCCCGACGGGCAGTGTCGGTAGAGTTGAGCGCGACGGGCTCACGGACACTCCACGTACTCCCGGAAGGAGTCATCACCCATGGCGCGAGCGGTCGGCATCGACCTCGGCACCACCAACTCCGTGGTCGCGGTCCTCGAGGGCGGCGAGCCCACGGTCATCGCCAACTCCGAGGGCAGCCGGACCACCCCGTCGGTGGTCGCCTTCGCCCGCAACGGCGACGTCCTCGTCGGACAGTCGGCCAAGAACCAGGCCGTCACGAACGTCGACCGCACGATCCGGTCGGTCAAGCGGCACATGGGCACCGACTGGACCACCGAGATCGACGGCAAGAAGTACACCGCGCAGGAGATCAGCGCCCGCACGCTGATGAAGCTCAAGCGCGACGCCGAGTCCTACCTCGGCGAGGAGGTCACCGACGCGGTGATCACCGTCCCCGCCTACTTCGAGGACGCGCAGCGCCAGGCCACCAAGGAGGCCGGCCAGATCGCGGGTCTGAACGTGCTGCGGATCGTGAACGAGCCGACCGCGGCCGCCCTCGCCTACGGGCTGGAGAAGGGCTCGGACGAGCAGACGATCCTCGTCTTCGACCTCGGTGGCGGCACGTTCGACGTGTCGCTGCTCGACATCGGCGACGGCGTCGTCGAGGTGCGCGCCACCAACGGTGACAACAACCTCGGTGGCGACGACTGGGACGAGAAGATCATCAGCTGGCTCGTCGACCGGTTCAAGAGCTCGCAGGGCATCGACCTGTCCAAGGACAAGATGGCCATGCAGCGGCTCCGCGAGGCCGCCGAGAAGGCGAAGATCGAGCTGTCCAGCTCGTCCTCGACCAGCATCAACCTGCCCTACATCACCGTCGACGCCGAGAAGAACCCGCTGTTCCTCGACGAGACGCTGTCGCGCTCGGAGTTCCAGCGGATCACCTCCGACCTGCTCGAGCGCTGCCGCAAGCCGTTCAACCAGGTCGTGAAGGACGCCGGCATCTCGGTCGGGCAGATCAGCCACGTGGTCATGGTCGGCGGGTCGACCCGCATGCCCGCCGTCACCGAGCTGGTCAAGGAGCTCACCGGCGGCAAGGACCCCAACAAGGGCGTCAACCCGGACGAGGTCGTCGCCGTCGGCGCCACGCTGCAGGCCGGCGTGCTGCGCGGTGACGTCAAGGACGTCTTGCTGCTCGACGTCACGCCGCTGTCCCTCGGCATCGAGACCAAGGGCGGCGTCATGACCAAGCTGATCGAGAAGAACACCACGATCCCCACCAAGAAGTCCGAGGTCTTCACGACGGCGGAGAACAACCAGCCGTCCGTCCAGATCCAGGTCTTCCAGGGCGAGCGCGAGATCGCGGCGTACAACAAGAAGCTCGGCATGTTCGAGCTGACCGGGCTGCCCCCGGCCCCGCAGGGCGTGCCGCAGATCGAGGTCACCTTCGACATCGACGCCAACGGCATCGTCAACGTCTCCGCGGTCGACAAGGGCACCGGCAAGTCGCAGGCGATGACCATCACCGGCGGGTCGGCCCTGTCCAAGGAGGAGATCGACCGCATGGTCTCCGACGCGGAGGCCCACGCCGACGAGGACCGGCAGCGCCGCGAGGCCGCCGAGACCCGCAACCAGGCGGAGTCGCTGGTCCACCAGACCGAGAAGGTCCTGGAGGAGAACGGCGACAAGGTCCCGGCCGAGACCAAGGACAAGGTCCAGGGCTCGCTCGACGACCTGAAGAAGGCTCTCCAGGGCGACGACACCGAGGCGATCAAGTCCGCGGTGGAGAAGCTCGCGACCGACTCGCAGGAGCTCGGCCAGGCCATCTACGCCCAGCAGGGCGAGGGCGGCGCCGCGGGTGCCGCCGGTGGCGCGGCGGGTGCCGGTGCCGCCGACGGCTCGGCCGACGACGACGTCGTCGACGCCGAGATCGTCGACGACGACAAGAAGTAGGTCCCAGACCGACGGGTGCCGTGGCCCGGCCGCAGCACGGCCGGGCCACGGCCACGTGACGACGCTCCGGGAGGAGATCATCGTGCAGGACCCGACGGACGTCCGCGAGGACGTGTCGGTGGAGGACCACAAGGAGGAGTTCGGGGTGGGCTCCGACGGCCCCGGCGGCGACCCCGTCGTGACCGTCGAGGGCACCGTCGAGGGCACGGGCGAGGACGACCGCGTCGACGTGCCGGACGCGGCGGTGGGCGGCACGCCCACCTCGGCCGAGCCCGGCACCGACGAGTCCCCGGGCGCCGCCGACCCCGAGCTGACGCGGCTGCGCACCGATCTCGACGAGCGCACCGAGGACCTCAAGCGGCTCTCCGCGGAGTACGCGAACTACCGCCGGCGCGTCGACCGCGACCGCGAGGCCACGGTCAGCGGCGCCAAGGCGCAGATCGCCGGCGAGCTGCTCACCGTGCTCGACGACGTCGAGCGCGCGCGCCAGCACGGCGACCTCACCGGTGCGTTCAAGGTGGTGGCCGACCGGCTGACCGAGACCCTGAACCGCGCCGGGCTGGGCGGCTTCGGCGAGGTCGGGGACGCGTTCGACCCCGCGGTGCACGAGGCCGTCGCCCACGGCACGTCCGCCGAGGTCGACGGACCGACCGTCACCACCGTCATGCGTCGCGGCTACCGCTTCGGTGAGAAGGTCCTGCGGCCGGCGATGGTCGAGGTGACCGACCACGACCCGGACGCGGTGGCCGCCGGGGCGGGCGGAACCGGCGGTTCCGAGACCGCCTGACGATGCAGGAGAGTAGGGACGTCCCGGCCGACGCCGGGTTCACGGGAGGAGGGATGTGCCGATGAGCAATCGCGACTGGCTCGAGAAGGACTTCTACCGTGAGCTCGGCGTCGCGAAGGACGCCTCCGCCGACGAGATCAAGAAGGCCTACCGGAAGATCGCGCGGGAGAACCACCCCGACGCGAAGCCGGGTGACGCCAAGGCCGAAGCCCGCTTCAAGGCGGCCGGCGAGGCCTACGGGGTGCTCTCCGACCCCGCCAAGCGCTCGGAGTACGACGAGGCTCGCACCCTGTTCTCCGGCGGCGGCCGGTTCGGCGGGTTCGGCGGCGGCGGAGGCCGCTCCGCCGGCGGCCAGACCGGCTTCGAGGACCTGTTCGCCGGGGGCCGCGGCGGCGGGGGCGGCGCCGGCGGGCTCGGCGACCTCCTCGGCGGGATCTTCGGGGGCATGGGCGGGGCGGGTGGCACCGCCACCGACCCCACCGGGGCGAGCGGTCCGCTGGGCGGCTTCGGCGGCGTCCCGCGGCAGCGACGCGGGGCCGACGTCGAGACCGAGGTCCGGATCGACTTCTCCGAGGCCGTCAACGGCGCCACCCTGCCGCTGCGGCTGACCTCGCCGATGACCTGCGGCACCTGCGACGGGTCCGGCGCCAAGCCCGGCACGACGCCGCGCACCTGCGTGCGCTGCGGCGGGGCCGGCCTGGTCTCCCGCAGCCAGGGGGCGTTCGCGTTCAGTGAGCCCTGCCCGGACTGCCGCGGCACCGGGCACCTCGTCGACGACCCGTGCCCGGAGTGCGGCGGCGACGGCGTGAGCTCCCGGCCCCGCACGCTGACCATCCGCATCCCCGCGGGGGTCGAGGACGGCCAGCGCATCCGGCTGACCGGCAAGGGCCAGCCCGGGCCCGCCGGCGGACCGGCCGGCGACCTGTTCGTGATCGTCCACGTGGGCGCCGACGCCGTCTTCGGGCGGTCGGCGAAGAACCCGGACGACGTCACGCTCGCGCTGCCGGTGACGTTCCCGGAACTGGTGCGGGGCGCGACCGTCACGGTGCCGACCCTCGAGGGCCGGATCTCGCTGAAGGTCCCGCCCGGCAGCTCCGCGGGCCGCACCCTGCGCGTCCGCGGGCGCGGGGTGAAGCGCAAGGACCGCGGCGCCGGCGACCTGCTGGTCACCCTGGAACTCGCCGTCCCCGCACGGTTGTCGTCGGAGGCGAGCGACGCGCTCGACGCCTACGCCCGCGCCACTGCCGACCACGACCCGCGCGCCCACCTCACCGAGCGGGCCGACCGGTCGCCCACGGACAAGGAAGCGGCGTCATGACCGCGGGGGACGCGGGCTCGGAGCACGCCCGTCGTGCCCCGCGCGCCGACTCGGCGATCCCCGGCCTGCCGCCGTGGGCCGACGAGGACACCCCCGTCTTCGTCATCTCCATCGCGGCCGAGTTCTCCGGCATGCACGCGCAGACGCTGCGCTCCTACGACCGCATCGGGCTCGTCAGCCCCGGTCGGGCCAGCGGCGGCGGGCGACGCTACTCGGTCCGCGACATCGCGCTGCTCCGCGAGGTCCAGCGGCTCTCCCAGGAGGAGGGCGTCAACCTCGCCGGGATCAAGCGGATCATCGAGCTGGAGCGCGAGGTCGACCAGCTCACGGACCGGCTCGCGGAGCTGACCGACGAGCTCGCACGCAGCCAGGCCCGCCTCCAGGCACTCACCGAGCAGGCCGGGCGCCCCGGGGACCTGCTCCCGGCCCGGCGGACGCAGTCGGTGGTGGTGTGGCAGCCGGCGCGCCGTCGGCGCGCGGCGCCCGACGACCCCGACCGGGAGTCATGAGCCGTCGTCGTCGGTGAAGGGGTCGTAGTGGATGCGGTCCAGCGGTGTGCCGTCGGCGAGCAGCGCGGCGACGCTCGCCCGGATCATCGCGGGCGACCCGGCCACGACGACGTCGTGCTCGAGCCAGGGGCCCGAGCGGCTCATCGCGTCGACGACCGAGCCCGGCGCCAGCGCGGTGTCGAACGGGTCGGACTCGCAGGCGCCCACGATCGCGAGCCACGGCTCGCCGCCGGCGAGGTCCGCGAACCGGTCCAGCGTGTGCAGGTCCTCCGGGGTCCGTCCCCCCACCATCACGGTGGTGGGCCGGACGTCGACGCCCGCTGCGGCGTGCCCGACGAGGTCCTCGCAGATCGCCAGGGCGACGGAGGCGCCGGTGCCGCCGACCACGACGAGCAGTTCGCGCTCGGCACCGGGGTCGACCACCGGTCCGCCCTCGGCCGGTCCGATGCGCCAGCGCTCGCCGCTGCGGCTGTGCGCCACGACCGACCGGCTGACCCAGCCGCCCTCGACCGCCCGCACGTGGAACTCGAGGCGGCCGTCCGCGCGCGGCGCACCCGCCGGCGTGAGGCGTCGCCACAGGCACGGCCGCTGCGGGACCTCCACCGACACGGACTGCCCGGCCCGGTGGGCGACCGGGGAGTCCGGTTCCACCTCGACGACCGCGAGGTCCCAGCTCAGGCGCCGGTGCGACACGACCGTGGCGCCGACGACGCCGGGCAGCTCCGCGGCCGCGGCGCGGGCCGGGCCGGCGGCGAGGGAGAACGCCCGCACCCACGCGTCGTCCGCGCCGGGTGCCCACAGGTCGCCGGCGAACTCGCGCACCGCGCCCACGAGCGCGACGCCGAGCGGCTCGTCGGCGGTGTCGTCGAGCTCGAGGGCCCGCAGTTCGCGGGCCAGGGCGGCGACCGCGGCGTCGAGCTCACCGGGCCGGTCGACGGCCGCCATGGCGGCGACCGTGCTGCGCAGCAGGCGTCGGGCGGCCGGGTCGGCCTGCGCCGGGAAGTGGGTGCGCAGGCCCGGCGCGAGGCTGAACAGCAGGGCGCCGAACCAGTGCGCGACCTCGGCCTCGGACGCCGCGAGCCGCGACCACACGGCGCGCACGGCCTCGGCGGCCCGCACGACGACGAGGTCGGCCGCCGGCACGGCCGACAGGGGCGTCGTGGGGGGCGGCACCGTGACCGGGGCGGCCAAGACGGTGGTGGGCGGTGCCGTCGGGGCGGCGGGGATCACGGTGGTGGCCGTGGAGTCTCTGGCGGGCGCCGTGGGTCGGTTCGTGGTGGGCACCAGCCGGAGCAGGCGCCCGGGCCGCGCGCCGCTCGGGCCGATCGGCTCGGCCGGTTCCGCCGACATGCCGACTCCTTCCGTGCCCCCGGCCAGGTCCCGTCCCTCGCCCGGGTCCGGAGCATCATGACAGAGCGTGCCGAGAGGCGGCGAACTGGCGCCGATTCGTCACCGAGTGTGCTGACGGCGCGGGACGAATCGGAGATAGCTCGACAGACTTGAGCGGAATACACTCAAGGTTTCGCCAGGTTGACCTCCACGAGAGTCACGACCACCCGTACCGCTCCTCCCCAGAAAGGCTCCCGATGGACTTCTCGCCGACGACGCGGACCCAGCAGGCGGTGTCCGCCGCGGTCCGCGCCGCCACCGCGTCCGGGCACCCCCAGGTGTCGCCGGCGCACCTCCTCGTCGCCCTGCTCGATCAGACCGACGGCATCACCCTGCCGCTGCTGCGCGCCGTGTCGGCCGACCCGGACGCCGTGCGCGGGGAGTCCGAGCGGCTGATCGCGTCGATGCCGAGCGCCACCGGCTCCGGGGTCTCGGCCCCGCAGTTCGACGGCGACTCGGCCCGGGTCCTCGCGCACGCCCAGCAGCTCGCGGCCGACATGGGCGACGAGTACGTGTCCACCGAGCACCTGCTGGTCGGCATCGCCGCCGCGGGCGGCCGGACGGCGGGCGTCCTCACCCGCCACGGCGCGACGCCGGAGGCGCTGCAGGAGGCGTTCGGCAAGGTCCGGGGCTCGACGCGGATCACCTCGCCCGACCCGGAGGGCACCTTCCAGGCCCTGGAGAAGTACGGCCAGGACCTCACCGAGCGGGCCCGCTCCGGCGCGCTCGACCCCGTCGTCGGCCGCGACGCCGAGATCCGGCGCGTCGTGCAGGTGCTGTCGCGGCGCACGAAGAACAACCCGGTGCTGATCGGCGAACCCGGCGTCGGGAAGACCGCGATCGTCGAGGGCCTGGCGCAGCGCATCGTCGCCGGTGACGTCCCCGAGTCGCTGCGCGACAAGCGCGTCGTCGCGCTGGACCTCGGGTCGATGGTCGCGGGCGCGAAGTACCGCGGCGAGTTCGAGGAGCGGCTCAAGGCCGTCCTCGGCGAGATCACCGACTCCGCGGGTCAGGTGATCACCTTCATCGACGAGCTGCACACGATCGTCGGAGCGGGCGCCACCGGCGAGTCCGCGATGGACGCCGGCAACATGATCAAGCCGATGCTGGCGCGCGGCGAGCTGCGGATGGTCGGCGCCACGACGCTGGACGAGTACCGCAAGCACATCGAGTCCGACCCGGCGCTGGAGCGCCGCTTCCAGCAGGTCCTCGTCGGCGAGCCCTCGGTGGAGGACACCGTCGGCATCCTGCGCGGGCTCAAGGAGCGCTACGAGGTGCACCACGGCGTGCGCATCACCGACGCCGCGCTCGTCGCCGCCGCCGCGCTGTCCGACCGGTACATCACCGCCCGGTTCCTGCCCGACAAGGCGATCGACCTGGTCGACGAGGCCGCCTCGCACCTGCGGATGGAGATCGACTCGCGGCCGGTGGAGATCGACGAGGTGGAGCGCGCGGTCCGCCGCCTCGAGATCGAGGAGATGGCGCTGGCCAAGGAGTCCGACGCCGCGTCCGCCGAGCGGCTCGGTGCCCTGCGCGCCGAGCTCGCCGAGAAGCGCGAGGAGCTGTCCGCGCTCACCGCCCGGTGGCAGGGCGAGAAGGACTCCATCAACTCGATCCGCGACCTCAAGGAGCGGCTGGAGTCGTTGCGCGGCGAGGCCGACCGGGCCGAGCGCGACGGCGACTACGAGACCGTCGCCCGCCTGCGCTACCGGGACATCCCCGCCGTCGAGAAGCAGTTCGCCGAGGCGGAGGCCGCCACGACGGCCGCCGGACCGGTCATGCTCAAGGAGGAGGTCGGACCGGACGACGTCGCGGACGTCGTGTCCGCGTGGACCGGCATCCCGGCGGGCCGCCTGCTCGAGGGCGAGACGGCGAAGCTGCTGCGCATGGAGGACGAGCTCGCCGCCCGGGTCGTCGGGCAGTCCGAGGCCGTCCGGGCGGTGTCGGACGCGGTGCGCCGCACGCGGGCCGGCATCGCCGACCCCGACCGTCCCACCGGCTCGTTCCTGTTCCTCGGTCCCACCGGCGTCGGCAAGACCGAGCTGGCGAAGGCGCTCGCGGCGTTCCTGTTCGACGACGAGCGGGCGATGATCCGCATCGACATGAGCGAGTACGGCGAGAAGCACTCCGTCGCGCGGCTCGTCGGGGCGCCCCCCGGCTACGTCGGCTACGACCAGGGCGGCCAGCTCACCGAGGCCGTGCGGCGCCGCCCGTACGCGGTGGTGCTGCTCGACGAGGTCGAGAAGGCCCACCCGGACGTGTTCGACGTGCTCCTGCAGGTGCTCGACGACGGGCGCCTGACCGACGGCCAGGGCCGGACCGTCGACTTCCGCAACACCATCCTCGTGCTGACCTCCAACCTCGGCTCCGCGGCGCTGATGGACTCCGCGCTCGACGACGCCGGGCGGCGCGAGAAGGTGATGGAGGTCGTCAAGCGGTCGTTCAAGCCGGAGTTCCTCAACCGGCTCGACGACGTGGTGGTGTTCCACGCGCTGTCCACCGAGGAGCTCACCTCCATCGTCGACATCCAGATCCAGCGGCTGGCCACCCGCCTGTCCGGGCGCCGGCTCACGCTGGACGTCACGGACGCCGCGAAGGAGTGGCTGGCCCTGCAGGGATTCGACCCGCTCTACGGCGCCCGGCCGCTGCGCCGGCTGGTGCAGTCCGCGATCGGCGACCAGCTCGCCCAGGAACTGCTGGGCGGCGAGGTCCGCGAGGGCGACACCGTCCGGGTGGACCTCGACAAGGACGCCGAGCACGGGACGGGCGCGCTGACGGTCACGCGGGCCTGACGGCTCGGCCCCGCTGAGCGAAGGGCCTTTTCGGTCGGGTAGACGGGCGAAGGGCGCCCACCGCCGGTCCGGCACCGGATGAGCGAAGGGCCCCTCCGATCGAGTAGATCGACCGGAGGGGCCCTTCGCTCGTTCCCAGGGTCAGGCCGCGACCGGCTCGCCTGCCGGCACCGGCTCGTCGTCGGGGGAGGCGGTGATGGGCGGGACGGAGCGCAGCGCCCAGAGGGCGACCCCGGAGAGGACGAGGAAGACGACGCCGCCGACGCCCGCCGTCGTGGCGAGCCCGACGGTGAAGGCGTCGCGGGCGGCGTCGAGCACGCCCGGGTCGCCGGTGCGCGTCGCGGCCTCGAGGCTCTGGCGGGCGGCGTCCGCCGTCGACGGCGGGACGCCGGCCGGGAGGGTGATGGTCGAGCGGTAGACGACGGCGGCGAGGCTGCCGAGGGTCGCGACGCCGAGCGCGATCCCCATCTCGCCGCTGGTCTCCGACAGGGCCCCGGCGCTGCCGGCCTTCTCCGCGGGCACCGACCCGACGACCAGGTCGGTGCCGAGCGCGGCCGGAGCGGCGACGCCCATCGACGTCACCAGGAACGCGCCGACCAGCAGCCACGGCGAACTGCCCACCTCGAGCGTGGTCAGCGCCAGCAGACCGCACCCGGCCAGGGCCAGCCCGCCCGCGATCACGGTCGCCGGGCGCAGCCGGCCCGCCAGACGAGGGGCGGCGTTGGTCGCGACGATCATCGCGAGCTGCAGCGGCGCCAGGATCAGCCCCGCCTGGAGCACCGTTAGCCCGGCGACCAGCTGGAACCACTGCGTCGCCAGCAGGAACGTCCCCGCCATCACGACCCCGCCGGCGAGATTCAGCCCGAGCGCCCCGGACACCGCGCGGCGGCGGAACAGGCGCAGGTCCAGCAGGGGGTCGTCCAGGCGCAGCTGCCGCCGCACGAACGCCACCCCGACGGCGGTCCCGACGACGAGCGCCGCGAGCGGGCCGGGGGCCGGACCCGCCGTCGCGAACTCCTTGAGGGCGTAGACGACGGGCAGGACCGTCCCGAGCGACAGCGCGACGCTGACCAGGTCGATCCGGCCGGCCCCGTCGTCGCGGGCCTCGGGCAGCAGCAGCGGGCCCGCGACCAGCAGCACCGCCATCACCGGCACCCCGAGCAGGAACGCCGCGCCCCACCAGAACGCCTCGAGCAGCAGCCCCCCGGCCAGCGGACCGACGGTCATGCCGCCCATGAAGCAGCTCATCCAGATCGCGATCGCCGACGCGCGGGCGCGCGGGTCGGGGAACATCGTGCTGATCAGGGCGAGCGTCGAGGGCATCAGCGTCGCCCCGGCGATGCCCAGCACGGCGCGGGCGGCGATCAGCGTGGCGGCGGAGTCGGCGAAGGCCGCGACCACGGAGGCCACCGCGAACGCCGCGCCGCCGATCAGCAGCAGCCGTCGGCGGCCGATGCGGTCGCCGAGGGTGCCCATCGTGACCAGGAACCCGGCGATCATGAAGCCGTAGACGTCCATCGCCCAGAGCTGCTCGGTCGGCCCGAGGTCGAGGTCCGCGCTCATCGCCGGCAGCGCGAGGTAGAGCACGCTCATGTCGAGCGAGAGCAGCAGGGTCGGCAGGGCCAGGACGGCGAGCCCGGTCCACGCTCGTCGGTTCGCCATGGTCCCGAAAACTAACAGACAAGTACTGATTCAGGAACAACGTCGATGAGAGGGCCCTCATCGCGGTCTCCCGGAGCCCTCACCGCCGGTCCCGAGAGTGGTTCTCGAGGGCGGGCGAGGTGCCCGCCCCGATCACCGGGAGACCTGCCATGACCCGCACCCGCCTGCTCGTCCTCGGCGCCGCCGCCGCCGGCGTCGTCCTGCTGTCCGGCTGCGCCGGCGGTGACGACGCCCCGCTGCCGGCCGGCGTCGCCGTCCCGGGCATCACCGAGATGTCCGCGGACACGCCGATCGCGCCGCCGGCCCCCGTGGTGCCGCCGGCCCCGCTCGGGGACGACGACCTGGATGACCGCTGGGACGACGACCGGGACGACGACCGGGACGACGACCGGGACGACCTGGACGACCGCGACGACGACCTGGACGACGACCTGGACGACCGGGACGACGACGCGGACGACCGCTGGGACGACTGACAGCAATGCGTCACTGCTCGCACCCAGTGCCAGGGAAGGCGGCACCGTCACGAGGGGCCGCGACGATGTGGCTTCTCTGGCGTCCAGTGCAAGCAGCGACGCATTGCTGGCATCCGGCGGGTGCCAGGGCCGCTCAGACGAGCCGGTACCCCATCCCGCGGACGGTGGCGATCCGGTCGGCGCCGATCTTGCGGCGCAGGTAGCGGACGTAGACGTCGACGACGTTGGAGCCCGGGTCGAAGTCGTAGCCCCAGACCCGGGAGAGCAGCTGCTCGCGGGAGAGCACCTGCCCGGGGTGGCGCAGGAACGTCTCGGCCAGCACGTACTCGCGCGCCGAGAGGTCCACGGTCACCCCGTCCACCGTCGCCTGCCGCGTCCGCACGTCCAGCGACAGCGAGCCGTGCCGCAGCACCGTCACCTCGCCCGACGAGTCGGCCAGCCGCCGGCGCACCCGCGCCAGCAGCTCCTCGAAGCGGAACGGCTTGGCCATGTAGTCGTCCGCGCCGCCCTCGAGGCCGGCGACCGTGTCGGTGATCGAGTCGCGGGCGGTCAGCACGATCACGGGGAGCCGCGACCCGGAGCCGCGCAGCTCCGACAGCACCCCGAAGCCGTCCATCCCGGGCAGCCCGATGTCGAGGACCAGCAGGTCGAAGTGCCCGGAGAGGGCCTGGTCGCGGGCGGCCACGCCGTCGCCGACGGTCGTGCAGGCGAACCCCGCGCCCCGCAGGCCCTTCTCGACGAACGACGCGATCCGGGGCTCGTCCTCGGCGATCAGGATGCTGCTCACGACCACTCCGCCCGGAACGGGATGACGAGGGTGAAGGTGGCGCCGGGACCGCTCTCGCCGGGCCGGCCCGCGCCGACCCCGTCGGACAGTGCGACGCGGCCGCCGTGCGCCGCGGCGATGGCGCCGACGACGGCGAGGCCGAGTCCCGCGCCCTCGGACCGCCGCGCCCCGCCCCCGCGGGCGAAGCGGGCGAAGATGCGGTCCCGGTCGGCGTCCGCCACCCCGATCCCGGTGTCGGAGACCCGGAGCTCGAGCACTCCGCCGCTCATCGCGGCCCCGAGGACGATGCGGTCGGCCGGCACGGTGTGGGCGACGGCGTTGTCGGCCAGCGCCAGCAGTGCCTGGGTGATCCGCTGCGCGTCGAGGGCCTGGACGAGGCCGCCGACGGACTTCACGACCCCCCAGTGGCGGTCGCCGAGCCCCCGGGCCTTGGCCAGCGTCTCCTCGACCAGTGCGTCGACGTCGGTCGGCTCCGGGCGCACGAAGGCCGGTTGCTCGGCCTTCGCGAGCACGAGGAGGTCGGCGACGATGCGGTTCATCCGCTCCAGCTCGTCGTCGACCAGCGCGAGGGCCTCGCGGACGTCCGCGGGGTCGCCGGGGTCGACGACGTCGAGGTGGCCCCGCACGATCGTGATCGGGGTCCGCAGCTCGTGGCCCGCGTCGTCGACGAAGCGCCGCTGCTCCGTGGCGCCCGCCTCGAGCCGGTCGAGCATCGCGTTGACCGCGCTCACCAGGTCCCCCATCTCGTCGCGGCCGGTCTCGACCCGGATGCGGGCGGACAGGTCGGTCTCGGTGATCGCCCGGGCCGTGCGGGCGACCGAGCGCACCGGCGCCAGGATCCGGCCCGCCACGAACCACGCCCCGCCGGCCGCGAGCAGGGCCGTGACCGCGCCGACCCCGACCATGAGCAGCGCGGCGTCGTCCGCCGCCTCCCGCTCCTGGTCGGCGAAGTACGCGGCCACGAGTACCCCGCGGCCCGGGGCGCCGGTCAGCGTCACGGGGACGGCGAGGTAGCGCACCTCGCCGGCGGCACTGGCGTAGGTACCGGCCGTCGGCTCGGTGACGGGCCCGACGAGCGCGGTGAACGCCGGGTCGGCGGACAGCAGGACCGGGCTCGCCTGCCGGCTCTGGAACCGGAACACCCCGTCGACGTAGCCGAGGAACTTCTCGTTCGGCCGCGCGAGGTTGTAGGTGATCGCGGTCTGCAGGACCGCGTCGACCGTCCCGAACGGCGTTCCCGACGACGGGTCCCGGCCCGAGGCCGTGAGCGCGGTGAACTCGTCGACCTCGGTGCGCAGCGCCGCGTCCATCCGCGTGTCGGTCTCGGCGACGGAGAGCCGCCAGGTCACGAGCGTGACCACCGCGAGGCTCGCCAGCACCACGAGCAGGACCCAGGCGACGATCCGGAGGCGGGCGGAGAGCCGCCCGCCCCGGGACTCAGTTGTCGTCGTCCGGTCCGTCGTCGTCGGGCCCGTCGGGACCGTCGTCATCCTGGTCCTGCCCCGCGGGGGGCGGCGCCACCGTGCCGCTGTCGTCCTCGTCGTCCGCCGGGGCCCCGGGCACCGCCGAGGGCACCGAGACCGGCGCCGGCAGGGGCGGGGCGCTCGAGGTGTCGCACGCGGCGAGCCCGGCGAGCGAGGCGAGCAGCAGGGCGGCGGCGAGGCGGGAGCGCATGGTCGGAATCCTCGGCCTCGTCGATGAGCCCTCGATGACGGGCCGATGAGAGGACTCTCATCCGGAGGTCTCGGTGACCCGGCCCGCCTCGACGTGCCAGTGCCGCGTGGTGCGGACGGTGTCGAGCATCCGGCGGTCGTGGGTGACCAGCAGGACGGTGCCGGGGAACGACTCGAGCGCGGACTCCAGCTGCTCGATCGCCGGGAGGTCGAGGTGGTTGGTGGGCTCGTCGAGGACCAGCAGGTTCACGCCGCGGGCCTGCAGCAGGGCCAGGGCGGCGCGGGTGCGCTCCCCGGGCGAGAGCGAGTCGGCCGGACGGTGCACGTGCTCGGCGCCCAGCCCGAACTTCGCCAGCAGCGTCCGCACCTCGGACGTCGGCCAGCGGTCGACCTCCGGCTCCCGGGAGAACGCGTCGAGCAACGTGCCGGAGGCGAACGAGGAGCGGGCCTGGTCCACCTCCCCGACGACGACCGAGGAGCCCAGCTGCGCCGACCCGGCGTCGGGAACGACCCGGCCGAGCAGCAGGCCGAGCAGGGTGGACTTGCCCGCCCCGTTGGCGCCGGTGACGACGACGCGGTCGGCCTGGTCGAGCTGCAGCGTCACCGGGCCGAGGGTGAAGTCGCCCCGCCGCACGACCGCGTCCGACAGCGACGCCACCACCGTGCCGGAGCGGGGCGCGGTCGCGATCGTCATCCGGAGCTCCCACTCCTTGCGGGGCTCCTCGACGACCTCCAGGCGCTCGATCCTCCGCTGCGACTGCGCGACCTTCGACGCCTGCTTCTCGGTGGACTCCGCGCGGACCTTGCGGGCGTTCTTGTCGTTGTCGGAGCGCCCCGCGCCCTTGCGCCGGGCATTGCGCACGCCGTGCTCGAGCCAGTTGCGCTGGGTCTGCATGCGGCTCTCGAGCGCGGACCGCTTGTCGGCGTACTCCTCGTAGGCCTCGCGGGCGTGCCGGCGGGCCACGGCGCGCTCGGCGAGGTAGGCGTCGTACCCGCCGCCGTATAACGCCACCTGCTGCTGGGCGAGGTCGAGCTCGAGGACGCCGGTGACGGTGCGGGCGAGGAACTCGCGGTCGTGGCTGACCAGCACGGTCGGGGCGCGCAGCTCGGTCACGAAGCGCTCGAGGCGGGTGAGCCCCGCGAGGTCGAGGTCGTTCGTGGGCTCGTCGAGCAGGAACACGTCGAAGCGGGCGAGCAGCAGCGCGGCGAGGTTGACCCGGGCGGCCTGGCCACCGGAGAGCGTCGTCATCGGGGTGTCCAGCCCGAGCGCGAGCCCGAGGTCGTCGGCCACCTCGGGCACCCGGTCGGCCAGGTCGGCGGCGCCCAGGTCGAGCCAGCGTTCGAGAGCCACGGAGTAGCGCTCGCCGTCACCACCGGCCTCGAGCTCCGCCGTGGCCGCGTCCAGCTCGGCCTGCGCGGCGGCGACCCCGGTCCGGCGGGCGAGGAACCCCTCGACGGTCTCGCCCGCCCGGGGTGCGGGTTCCTGGGGCAGGTGACCGACGGTGGCGGTGGGCGGGGAGAGCTCGACCGTCCCGGCGTCCGGCGTCTCGAGCCCGGCGAGGACGCGCAGGAGCGTGGACTTGCCGGCGCCGTTCGCCCCGACGAGCCCGACGACCTCGCCCGCGGAGACGGTGAGGTCGGCGCCGGCGAACACGGTGCGCGCGCCGTGGACGGCCGAGACGTCGCGCGCGACGAGGGTGGCGTGCACCGAGCCGAGCCTAGCCCCGAGAAAGGCCCGGTCACTCCGAGTGTCCTCCCCCATCGGGGTGGGGCACGGGCCTACGCTCGGCGGGTGCCTGCCTGGATCTGGTTCGTCGTGGCGCTGGTCGCCGCAGCCGGCGGTGCGCTGCTGCTCTGGTACGACCGCGCCCGCCCGGAACGCCGGGGGAACGACCGGCAGGAGTGGGCGGCGTCCAAGGGCTGGGAGTTCACCGACGCGCTGTCCTCGCCCCCGCACGCGTGGCGCTACGGGACGCTGCGCGGCGACGGGCCGCGCCAGGCCTACGACGTCGCGAAGGGCGCCGTGCCCGGTCCCGGCGGGCGCCGGCTGGGCTGCATCTTCGACCAGGAGCAGGACGGGCGGACCGTGGCGACGATCGCCGCGGTGCGCGGCACCGTCGCGGTGCCGGTCGCGATCGAGCTGCGGCTGCCGGAGTCGCCCCGCCCGGACGACGACGAGCTCGACAACCTCGGGCAGGTCGGGCGCCGCTACGCGTTCGTCTCGAACGCGATGGAGGGCCGGCGGCTGCTGACCCGCGGGGTCACCGACGCCGCGGACCGGGTCGGCGCCGACGTGCCGCTGGTGTGGGCCGAGGACACCTGGGTGCTCGCGTCGATCGAGCCGGAGGCCGACCCGGACCGGGTCGAGGGGCTGATCGAGTCGCTCGTCGAGGTGTCGGCGGCGATCAAGGAGGCCGTCGAGGGCAGGGACAGCGGAGTCGGCGGAGTCGGCGGTCCGGGCGGAGCGGGCGGCACCGGCCGGCCGGAGCCCGAGCAGGACGACGCCCCCACCACCGTCGTCGGGTCCCGGGAGTCCGGGCGGCGCGAGCCGGAGCGGGCGGTCCCGCCGGTCGGCAGCCCCGCGGACGAGTCCCGCACCGAGACCGTCGAGCGCGAGGACGACGACGCGCCGACCACCGTGGTCGGGCGGCCGGGAGCCGGGCGCCGCGACACGGACCGCCCGGACCGCCCCGACGCTTCTGACGACGATCTCGACGAGGACTTCGACGAGGACCTCGAGCGCTTCGCCGCGGGCGACGACGACACGAGCCCGTACACCCGGTCCGGCGCCGCGACCCACCGCGACCGGCCCGCCGACATCCCGTACGACCTGGAGAGCGACGACCCGGAACCCGACCGGGGCCCCGGCCGGGACGAGCCGCGCTCCTCGCAGGGGAGCACGTGGCGCAGCGGGAAGTTCCGCGGGCGGTGAGCGGCACCGCCCTCGTGACCGGGGCGAGCTCGGGCCTGGGCGCCGAGTTCGCCGTCCAGCTCGCCGCCGCGGGCTACGACCTCGTGCTGGTGGCCCGCGACGAGGCCCGGCTGCAGGCGCTGGCCGACCGCCTCGGCGGCGCGGAGGTGCTGGTCGCCGACCTCGCCGACCCGGCGTCGCGGCTCGCCGTGGAGCAGCGGCTGGCCGCGGACGAGCGCCCGGTGGACCTGCTGGTGAACAACGCCGGCTACGGGACCGCGGGCGAGTTCGTCGACACCGACCTCGACGTGCTCGCAGCGAACCACGAGGTCAACGTGACCACCGTGCTCCGCCTGACGCGGGTCGCCCTGCCCGGGATGATCGCGCGCGGGAGGGGCGGCGTCCTCAACGTCTCCAGCGTCGCGGGCTTCCTGCCCGGCCGCGGCTCGGTGTACGGCGCGGGCAAGGCGTACGTGACGACGCTGTCGCAGAGCCTCGCGCGCACGGTCGCGGGCACCGGGGTGCACGTCATGGCGCTCTGTCCGGGTTACGTGAAGACCGAGTTCCACCAGCGCTTCGGGCAGGCCCGGACCGGGCCGGCGTTCGCGTGGATGGAGCCGGACTACGTCGTCCGCGTCGCGCTCGCGGACTTCGCCGCCGCGCGCGCCGTGTCGATCCCGCACCCGCTCTACAAGGGCATCGTGGCACTCGCCCGGGTGGCGCCGCTCGGCCTGGTGCGCCGCATCGCGCGGCGCAGCGCGTCCGGCCGCGGCTGAGAACCGGACGTCGGGGACGGACCCGGACGAACCGGTCGCGGGCGTTTGACCAGCGCGTTCGTGCTGGACAGGATGCGCCGGTGAACGCGACGGGGGCCGGCCGGACGCCCCGGGTGTCGGTGGTCGTCCCGCTGTACCAGAAGGAGCGGTACATCGGACGGACCGTCGCGAGCGTCCTCGCGCAGACGTTCGCCGACCTCGAGCTGGTGGTCCTCGACAACGCCTGCACGGACGGGTCGGCCGACGTCGTCCGGTCGTTCGACGACCCGCGGGTGCGCCTGGAGCGCAACGCCGCGACCGTGCCCGCCCCGGAGAACTTCCGGCGCGCGGTGGCCCTCGCGCGGGCGCCGCTGGTCAAGGTGGTCAACGCGGACGACCTGATCTACCCGTCCGCCCTCGCCGAGCAGGTCGCGGTGCTCGACGCCGAGCCGGACGTCCCGCTCGTGTCGTGCCGGCACGACCTGGTGGACGACGACGACGTCGTCCTGTCCCGCGACCGCGCGCTGCGGACCCCCGACCTCGTCGGGCGGCAGGACGCGACCACGGTCGTCCGGCGGATCGTCCGGCACCGCGGCAGTCCCCTGGGCGTCCCCGGCAACATGCTGTTCCGGCGGGCGGCGTACGACGCGGTCGGCGGTTTCCCGGACAACCCGTACGCGCTCGACGTCGCCCTGGCCGCCCGGCTGGTCGAGCAGGGCGGGTTCTACGGGCTGCCGCGCACGCTCTCGGCGTTCCGCCTGGCCACCGGGTCGGTCACCTCGACGGCGTTCCGGCGCAACATCGCTCTGCAGCACGCGTTCCTGCGGGAGCTGCGGGCCCGGCACGCGGACGTGATCCGGCCCCGGGACGTCGCGCTCGGGCTGCTGCGCGAGCCGGTGACGACGCTGCGGCAGCGCCTCATGGCCGCGGCCTCGTCGGACCCCTCCAGCCGCACCCACCGGTGGATGCGCCACGCGGTGGACCCGCGTGGCCCCGCGGTGCGGACCTGAGAGCCACGACCACAATGGCGGGCATGTCGTCGTCGCACGCCCCGCTGCCCGGAGCCCCCGCCGACCGCGCCGTCGCCACCGTCGGGGGCGGCCCCGACGTCGACGGGCCGGCCCGGGCCCGGCTCGCCGGGCTCGCGCGCGAGCTCGCCGTCGTGCACGGGCGGGTGGTGCTGTCGTCGGGCCGCGAGGCCGACTACTACGTCGACATGCGGCGGATCAGCCTCCACCACGAGGCCGCGCCGCTGATCGGGCGCCTGCTGCGGGAGATGACCGCGGACTGGACCTACGACGCCGCGGGCGGGCTGACGATGGGCGCCGACCCCGTCGGGGCCGCGATCATGCATGCGCCGGGCCGCCCGATCGACGCCTTCGTGGTCCGCAAGGAGGCCAAGGGCCACGGCATGCAGCGGCGCGTCGAGGGCCCGGACGTCGCCGGCCGGCGGGTGCTGGTCGTCGAGGACACCTCGACCACGGGCGGCAGCCCGGTGACCGCGCTGGACGCGCTGCGGGAGGCCGGCGCGGAGGTGGTCGGCGTCGCGACGATCGTCGACCGGGCCACCGGCGCGGCCGAGGTGATCCAGGCGCGCGGCGTGCCCTACCGTGCGCTGCTCGGGCTCGCGGACCTGGGCCTGGAGTGACCGGGCCGGGTCCCGACGACGACGGGCCCGGCCCGACCGAGTGGACGGCGGGCGCCCCGGAGGTGGGGGTCGGGCCGTGGGAGGGACCGTGGCCGACCGACCCGCACTACGACCCGGAGCTACTCGAGCACGGCGACCGCCGCAACGTCGTCGACCGCTACCGCTACTGGCGGCGGGAGGCGGTCGTCGCGGACCTCGACACCCGCCGGCACCCGTTCCACGTGGCCATCGAGAACCTCCGCCACGACGCGAACATCGGGACGATCGTGCGCACGGCGAACGCGTTCCTGGCCGCCGCGGTGCACGTCGTCGGCCGGCGACGGTGGAACCGGCGGGGAGCGATGGTCACCGACCGGTACCAGCACATCGTGCACCACCCGGACGTCGACGACCTCGTGACGTGGGCCCGCGGTGAGAGCCTCGTCGTCGTGGCGGTGGACAACGGTCCGGGCGCGGAGCCCCTCGAGTCCACACGGCTGCCACGCGCCTGCGTCCTGCTGTTCGGGCAGGAGGGCACCGGGCTGTCCGCCGAGGCGGTCGCGGGCGCCGACCTGGTCGTCTCGATCGCCCAGTTCGGCTCCACCCGCTCGATCAACGCGGGCGTCGCCGCCGGGATCGCGATGCACGCGTGGATCCGCGAGCACGCGACCTGACGTCAGGCGCCGGGACGGCGGATCTGCTGGGTGGGGGCGTCCTCGTTCGCGCCGTCGAGGGTCTGCTCCGCGAGCCCCTGGGCGCCCAGCTTCTTCTCCCGCCGGGCCTGGATCAGCTCGACCAGGATCGGGATCAGCGAGATCACGACGACGAGGATCAGCATCGCCTCGATGTTGTCCTTGACGAACTCGAACTGCCCGAGCACCGCGCCGAGCAGGGTCACCCCGGCGGCCCACAGCACGGCGCCGATCGCCGAGAAGGTCATGAACCGCTTCGCGTCCATCCGCCCGACGCCGGCCATGACCGTGATGAACGTGCGGACGATCGGCACGAAGCGGCCGAGCACGATGGCCCGGTTGCCGTACTTGTCGAAGAACTTCTGCGTGCGGTCGACGTTCTCCCGCTTGAACAGCCGCGAGTCGGGCTTGTCGAAGATGGCGGGCCCGGCCTTGTGGCCGATCCCGTACCCGACGACGTTGCCCGCGAAGGCCGCCACCACGAGCACCACGCAGACCAGCCACAGCGGGGTGTCGATCAACCCGGTGGTCACGGCGAGGCCGGTGATGAACAGCAGCGAGTCACCCGGCAGGAAGAACCCGATCAGCAGGCCGCACTCGGCGAAGAGGATCAGCGCCACGCCCAGCAGGGCCCACGGCCCGAGGCTGGAGATGATGTACTGCGGATCCAGCCACTGCGGGCCCAGGGCGACGACCGTGGTCGCGTCGGCGAGCGTCACGCCTCATCACGGTACTGGGCGCGCCCCGGCGATTCGTGTGCACCCGGGCGATCCGCCCACCGGTGTCACGGACGATGACGCACGGTGCCCGGCCGGTCAGGCCGGGAGCAGCAGGGAGAGCACCCCGATCGCGGCGCCGACCGACCCGCCGGCCAGCAGCGACACGACCGCCCACCAGGTCACGGTGGCGGCGCTCCAGGTGCCCGGTCCGTCCACGGGCGGGGCCGCCACGGGGGCGGGGCGCGGGCCCTGCGGGTACGCGGAGTAGGCGGCGTGGGCGGAGAAGGGTCCCGACGGCGGGCCGGGCCGGGCCCCGGCCGGCCCCTGCGGGGGGTACGCCGGGCGCGGGGGGCCGGGCCGGGCGCCGGGCGGGGGGAACGCGGTGCTGCCCGACCGCGGTGCCGGGACGTCCGCCCGGACCGGGGAGCGGGTGGTCGGGGGGTCGGCGGGCGCGTCCTGGTGCTTCCGGCGGCCGAGCGGGCGGAACCGGCGCGAGCGGCCGCCCGCGGGGTCGGCGGGGGCCTGGCCGGGGGACTCCGACGTCGGCGGGACGGCGCGCGGCGTCGACACGCCGCCCGCCGCGTGGGCCCGCAGCGCCTCGGACAGCAGCCGCTCGTCATCCATCGCGGGCGATCGTAACCATGCGCTCCGGCCCGGCCCCAGGGGTCGACACCCCTGGGCGCGGCGGGCGGCCCGCCTCAGGGCGGGGTCAGGGGGCCCCGCCCACGATCTTCGAGATCGCGTCCAGGCCGCGGCTGGCGGTGGACTTCACGGTGCCGCGGCTGATCCCGGTGGCCTCGGCGATCTCGGCCTCGGAGAGCCCGCCGTAGTAGCGCAGGACCAGGACCTCGCGCTGGCGGCGCGGGAGCTGCCCCAGCGCCGAGACCACGGCCTGGTGCTCCGCGGAGAGCATCGCCAGCGACTCCGCCGACCGCGCGTCGGCGGTGTGGGGCGGGGTGTACTCCCGCGCGGTGCGCCGCCGGCGCAGCACCGAGCGCGACCCGTTGACGACCGCGGTGCGCAGGTAGCCCAGCGCCGCGTTCTCGTCGCGCAGCCGGGTCCAGTGCCGGTGCAGGCCCGTGAACGCCTCCTGGACGACGTCCTCCGCGGTCGCCGGGTCGTCCACCAGCAGGATCGCGAGCCGCACGAACCGCATCCGGTGCTCGCGGTAGAGGTCCTCGAGGGTGCGCGGGCCGTCGGCGGCGGGCTCGGAGGGCGGGGGCGCGGCCGGGAGGAGACCGGGGGGCGGTGGGCCCGGCGCGGGGCGCGGGGCGGGCGGGTGCGTCGGCCCGGGCGGACCGATCGGCGGGCGGGAGCCGGCGCGCGTCTGCTCGCCGCGGGCGGGCGGGGCGGCGGGGTGCACGACCGACGCCTCGGCCCCGGTCATGGCGTCGAGCGCCCGCAGGCTGCCCAGTGTGCGTTCGATCGCACTCTCGACCGGCTCGACCACGCCTCCGACGATAGACCAGCCCTCCGACACCCCGTCCCGGTCCCGCACCCGGAAAACGGGACACCACATCCGCTTCGACCGGGGCACCGCCGAACGGGGGAGATCGGTCACGTCCGGCGCGGACCTCGGGAGGCAGCGGACACCCGAGGTGGACGGGCATACTGCGGGCCGCGAGCGGGGTCCCCAGTACCGCCGACGACACGAACCGCACCAGGGAGCCACCTCATGCCGATCGCGACCCCCGAGGTCTACACCGAGATGCTCGACCGGGCGAAGGCGAACCGCTTCGCGTACCCGGCGATCAACTGCACCTCGTCGGAGACGATCAACGCCGCGCTGCGCGGGTTCGCGGAGGCCGAGAGCGACGGCATCATCCAGTTCTCCACCGGCGGGTCGGAGTTCGGGTCCGGGCAGTCGGTCAAGGACATGGTGGTGGGCGCGAGCGCGCTGGCCGAGTTCGCCCACGTCGTCGCCGAGCAGTACTCGATCAACGTCGCGCTGCACACCGACCACTGCCCGAAGGACAAGCTGGACGGCTTCGTGCGCCCGCTGATCGCCCTCTCGCAGGAGCGCGTGGACGCCGGGCGGAACCCGCTGTTCCAGTCGCACATGTGGGACGGCTCCGCGGTCGAGCTGCACGAGAACCTCGAGATCGCCCAGGAGCTCCTGGAGAAGGCCGCCAAGGCGAAGATCATCCTGGAGATCGAGATCGGCGTGGTCGGCGGCGAGGAGGACGGCGTCGCCAACGACATCAACGACAAGCTCTACACCGCCCCCGGCGACTACGAGCACACCGTCGACGCGCTCGGCGCCGGCGAGAAGGGCCGCTACCTGCTCGCGGCGACCTTCGGCAACGTGCACGGCGTCTACAAGCCGGGCAACGTCAAGCTCCGCCCGTCGGTGCTCAAGGAGGGCCAGGAGGTCGCGGCGCGCAAGCTCGGGCTCTCCGAGGACTCGAAGCCGTTCGACCTGGTCTTCCACGGCGGCTCGGGCTCGCTGCTCGAGGAGATCCACGAGGCGCTGGACTACGGCGTGGTCAAGATGAACGTCGACACCGACACCCAGTACGCCTTCACCCGCCCGATCGCCGGGCACATGTTCTCGAACTACGAGGGCGTGCTGAAGGTCGACGGCGAGGTCGGGGACAAGAAGGTCTACGACCCGCGCTCCTACCTCAAGGCGGCCGAGAAGGGCATGGCCGAGCGCGTCGTCACCGCGTGCGAGAACCTCCGCTCGACGGGGCAGTCGCTGGCGAAGTAGGCCCCCTCCCGGTGTCAGCAGTGCGGCCATGCTGACACCGGACGTCACATTCGTGGGTGGTACGACGGCGGGCGGGGCGGGCTCGGGGGCGGCGGGGACAATCGGGGTCATGACGATCCCGACCGGTCCCTCCGCCGGGCACGGCCACAACCTGCTCGGTCCCCAGCCCACGCTCCTGCCCGCCGACCCCGGCCCGGACGACCGGCTCGCCGCCGGGGAGGACCCGGCCGCCGTCGCCGCGGACCACCCGACGTCGAGCGCGGCGTGGGCCACGCTGGGCGAGCAGGCGCTGGCCGAGGGCCGGACGATCGCCGCGTACGCCTACGCGCGCACCGGCTACCACCGCGGGCTGGACCAGCTCCGCCGCAACGGGTGGAAGGGCTTCGGCCCGGTGCCGTGGGACCACCGGCCCAACCAGGGCTTCCTGCGTGCCGTCGCCGTGCTCGCCCGGGCGGCGGCGACGATCGGCGAGGTGGACGAGGCCGCGCGGTGCCGCGACCTGCTCGACGACTGCGACCCGGAGGCGGCGCCCGCCCTGGGCGTCGAGTAGACGCCGCCGTGACCGGGACGGACGGGTCGTTCGTGCATGTCGAGGCCACGAACGGGTCGTTCGTCCCGGGCAGGGGGCCCGCGTGAGCCGGATCCGCGACCTCGTCGAGACCCGGCGACGGCGGCTGCGCGACGCGGCGCTCCCGGTCGTGCAGTGCGCCCTCGCCGCCGGGGCGGCGTTCGCGATCGCGCGGCACGTGGTCGGCCACGAGCTGCCGTTCTTCGCCCCGATCGCCTGCGTGCTCGTCCTCGGCATCTCGGTGACCAACCGGCTGCGCCGCAGCGTGGAGCTGGCCCTCGGGGTGTCGGTCGGGGTCGGCGTGGGCGACGGGATCGTGCTCGTCATCGGCAGCGGCTGGTGGCAGATCGCGGTGGTGGTCGCGCTGGCCCTGCTGGTCGCGCTGCTGTTCGACGTGGGTGCGCTGCTGCTCAACCAGGCCGCGGTGTCGGCGGTGCTCGTGGCGACGCTGCAGCCGCCCGGGACCTCGGCCGCCTTCTCCCGGTGGATCGACACCCTGGTCGGGGCGGCGCTCGGCCTGGCGGTCGCCGCGCTCCTGCCGTCGAACCCGCTGACCGCCGCGCGCCGCACCGTCGACACCCTGCTCGCGGAGCTGGAGGAGGCCCTGCGCGGGGCGGCCGAGAGCATCGAGGCGGCCGACCCGGCGACCGGCGCGCGGGTGCTGGAGCGGATCCGCGCGAGCCAGCGGGCGGTCGACGCGTTCGACAGCGCCGTCGACGCCGGCTACGAGATCACCGTGATCGCCCCCGGACGGCGGCGGCACCGCGGCGAGCTCTCCCGGCTGCGCACGGCGACCGGCCCACTGGATCTGGCCGTGCGCAACGCCCGGGTGCTGGTGCGCCGGGCGGTGTCGGCCGTGACCGACGGCGAGGAGGTGTCCACGACGGTTGCGCCCACGCTGAGGTCGCTGGCCGACGCGGTCGGTCTGCTGCGGGTCGACCTGGCGGGCGGGCACCCGCTCGGTGCGGCCGAGGTGGCGGTGCTCGACGTCGCGGCCCGGCTCCCGCGCCGCGGCGGCGGGTTCTCCGCGGACGTGGTGGTCGCGCAGATGCGCTCGATCGTCACGGACCTGCTGTGCGGCGTCGGGATGGACCGCGAGTCCGCACGGTCCGCGGCGTCCGCCAGCCGGCGCTGAGCGCTACGACGCCTTCGGCAGCGGGCGGTCGACCACGTCGACGACGTCGACGACGTCGGCGGGGGTGAGGTCGACGACCAGCGGCTCGACCGCCTTCAGGTGACGCTCCGCGACGGGGCGTGACTCGAGGCGCAGCGGCGGACGCACCGGACGGCGTCGCGCGCCGACGTCGAGGACGCGGGACTCGAAGCGCTCCAGGAGGACGGCCGCGACCAGCAGGAGCAGGGGGATGAGCACCGCGACCAGCATGAACAGACCGTACCCCCCGCGTGAGTGACCTGAACCTGATCCATTCCAGGTCGGTCCGAACGTCGTACTCACCGCTACGGCAGGTGTGCCACAGCTCACGGCGGACGCCCACCGACGACGCCGCACGTTTCCCGGACGTTCACCGACCGTCACCGGCGGACGAGGTGGAAGTCCTCGGTGTGCCGGTACCAGCTCCGCCGTTCCAGGGGCCGCGCGTCGTCCACGCCGTCCCGGGAGGCCGCCGCCGCGGTGCCCGGGCGGATGCCCACGGTCGCCGCGCGGCCGAACGTGACGCGCTCCTCCGGTCGCCGCAGCCGGCGACGGCGCGTCACCGTCACCGCCACCCCGCCGCCCCCGGGTCCGAGGCCCCCGCGGGTCGCCGCGTCCGCGTCCGGCCGCACCGCCAACCCGGCGGCCTCCCCGCGGACGAGTTCGTGCTCGTCGCAGTAGGCGACCCCGGAGAACGGACCGACGCGGTGCACGCCCGCGACCACGCCGCCGCGGTCGTCGCGGATCAGCGGGGCGGGCCCGGCGTCACCGTCGAGGGCGAGCTCGAGGGCCGAGGTGCCGGTCGGCAGCCCCCATACGTCCGCGGCCGCCGAGGACGGGGCCGGCACGAACCCGACCGGGAGGTCCAGCCGCTCCCGGCGCAGCAGGCGCACGAGGACGGCGGCGAGGTCGGCGTCGGTCCCGGCGACCACGAGCCGAGCGGCGTCGTCGAGCAGCGGGTCGACCTCCGCGCGGGTCGGCGGGCCGGCGCAGGCGACCACGGCCGCCGTCGGGAAGGGGCCCGGGAGCACGGCGTCGCCGCAGGTCAGTACCACGATGCCGTCCGGGGGTGCGCGGCGGTCGGACATCGACGACTACCCTTCCGGTGCACGGGGCGGACTCGTGCGGGAACCAGCACGCGACCCCAGGGAGTCTCACATGCCCGCGATCGTCCTCATCGGTGCCCAGTGGGGTGACGAGGGCAAGGGCAAGGCCACCGACATCCTCGGCGGCGAGGTCGACTGGGTGGTCCGCTACCAGGGCGGCAACAATGCGGGCCACACCGTCGTGCTCCCGGACGGCCAGAAGTTCGCGCTGCACCTGATCCCGAGCGGCATCCTCAGCCCGGGCGTGACCAACGTGATCGGCAACGGCGTGGTGGTCGACCCGGCCGTGCTGCTCGAGGAGCTCGCCGGGCTCGAGGCCACCGGCGTGGACACCTCGAAGCTGCTGATCTCGACCGACGCGCACTTGATCATGCCGTACCACGTGGCCATGGACAAGGTCACCGAGCGCTTCCTGGGCAAGTCGAAGATCGGGACGACGGGACGCGGGATCGGGCCCGCCTACCAGGACAAGGTCGCCCGCGTCGGTGTGCGCGTGCAGGACCTGCTGGACGAGAAGATCCTCCGGCAGAAGGTCGAGGCGGCGCTGGACCTGAAGAACCAGGTCCTGGTGAAGGTCTACAACCGCCGCGCGCTCGACCCCGACGAGGTCGCCGACCAGGTGCTCGCCTGGTCCGAGGGCTTCTCCCACCGCATCGCCGACACCCGCCTCGCCCTGAACCAGGCGCTCGAGCGCGGGGAGACGGTGCTGCTCGAGGGCTCGCAGGGGACGCTGCTCGACGTCGACCACGGCACCTATCCGTACGTGACCTCGTCGAACCCGACGGCGGGCGGCGCCTCCGCCGGCTCGGGCATCGGGCCGACCCGCATCGACCGCGTGATCGGGATCCTCAAGGCCTACACCACCCGCGTCGGGTCCGGCCCGTTCCCGACGGAGCTGCACGACGCCGACGGCGAGTACCTGCGCAAGCAGGGCGGGGAGTTCGGGGTGACGACGGGTCGGTCGCGGCGCTGCGGCTGGTTCGACGCGGTGATCGCCCGCTACGCGACCCGGGTCAACGGCCTCACCGACATCTTCCTGACGAAGCTGGACGTCCTGTCGAGCCTGCCCGAGGTGCCGATCTGCGTCGGCTACGAGATCGACGGGCAGCGGGTCGACGACATGCCGATGACGCAGTCCGACCTGCACCACGCGAAGCCGGTGTACGAGCGCATGCCCGGGTGGTTCGAGGACATCTCGGCGTGCCGGGACTTCGCCGACCTGCCGCAGGCCGCGCGGGACTACGTCGAGCGGATCGAGGAGCTCTCCCTGGCGCCGGTGTCGGCGATCGGGGTCGGGCCGGGTCGCGACGAGACGATCACGCGACGTACTTCGGTGGTGTGACGCGCTCACGTAGCCTGGTCAGGTGGGCGCCTGTGAACACCTCATCGCATCGAAGGACCTCGACGCGCCGGTGCCGCAGGTCGAACGGGGCACGCCCGGCCTGATCTGCCCGGACTGCCGCGACGCCGGGTACGAGGTCTGGGCGCACCTGCGCATGTGCCTGACCTGCGGGCACGTCGGGTGCTGCGACTCCAGCCCCTACCGGCACGCCTCGTCGCACTTCACCGAGTCCGGGCACGCCGTCATGGAGTCGTTCGAGCCGGGCGAGTCGTGGCGCTGGTGCTACCTGGACCGCCGGCTCCTCCCTTAGGGAGTCAGGTCACGGGCGCACGGCGCCCATCGCGGCCAGCATCGTGGCGAGGTTGTCCTCGAGGTGCGCGCGGACCGCGGCGCGGACGCGCTCCGGGTCGCGTGAGCGGGCGGCGTCGACCAGCTCGTCGTGGGCGTGGGCCCGGTGGCGCGCGAACGACTCCGGCGCCTCGACGGGGTCGAAGACGAGCCGGGTGTACCGCTCCGAGGCGTCCCAGAGCGGGGTGAGCGTCCGCCGGTCCCAGGCGCTCGCCGCCGGCTCGATGAGGGCCGCGTGGAAGTCGCGGTGCGGCTGCCAGAACGCCTCGGAGGGCACCTGGCCGAACGTCGCGCGCACCATGCGGGCGAGCGCGTCGACCTCGTCGTCGGTGCGGTCGGGCGCCGAGAGCGCGGCCAGCTCCGGCTCGAGTGTGGTGCGCAGGCGGTAGATCGCGCGGAGGTCGTCCGGGTCGAGCGGCGTCACGATGGCGCTGCGCGAGGGGCTCAGGACGATGAGCCCCTGGGCCTCGAGCTGGCGCAGGGCCTCGCGGACGGGGACGTGACTGACGCCGAGTTGCTCGGTGAGCGCGGGGACGGTGAACGGCTGCCCGGGCGGGAGCTCGCCGCTGAGGATCGACCGCCGGATCTCGTGCAGCACGAGGTCCACCGCGGACGCCTTGCGCGAGGCCACCGACTGCACGCCGCGCACCGGTCCGGTCCCCCTGGTCACCGTCACGGGGCTACGGTAACGCACATTGACATCTTATAACTTAGCCTTCTACGTTCGTGGTGCCGGTCACGTCGACGTGACCAGAGAGGACACCTGACGTGCGCATCGCCAACCGGGCCGGTCGGCTCGTCCTGCTCGATCCCGCGGCCTCCCCGGAGGAGCCCCGCGGCGTCGACGTCGAGCAGGCGAGCGCGGGCCGCTTCACCGCCGATCCCCAGGCCGTCTACCCCCGCTGGTCGGAGTTCCGCGCGTGGGCCGCCACGGCGTCCTTCGCCGGGGCCGAGCCGGTGGACGCGGACGCGCTCGACGCCGTCGTCCCGCGGCCGCCGCAGGTCTTCGCGGTCGGGCTGAACTACCGCGACCACGCGGCCGAGTCCGGCATGGACCTGCCGACCCGGCCGCTGGTCTTCACCAAGTACGCCTCGAGCTTCACCGGCCCGCGCGGGGACATCGCGCTCCCGGACGGGAAGGTCGACTGGGAGGTCGAGCTGGTCGCCGTGATCGGGACCGGGGGACGGCACGTCCCGGCCGCCCAGGGGTGGGACCACGTCGCCGGCCTCGCCGTCGGGCAGGACGTCTCCGAGCGGGTCACGCAGTTCGCGGTCCCGCCCGCGCAGTTCGGGATGGGCAAGTCGTTCCCCGGCTTCTCCCCGGTCGGGCCGGAGCTCGTCACCGTCGACGAGGTGCGGGCCGCCGGCCTCGACCCCGACGACCTCGAGCTGGGCTGCCTCGTCAACGGCGAGAGCATGCAGAAGGGCCGCACCGGCGAGATGGTGTTCTCCGTCCCGGCCCTGATCGCGGAGCTCTCCGCGATCGTGACCCTGCTCCCCGGCGACGTCGTCTTCACCGGGACCCCGGCCGGCATCGGGGCCGGCATGACCCCGCCGCGGTTCCTCGCCGACGGCGACGAACTGGACACCTGGTGCACCGGCATCGGCCGGATGCACCACCGCTTCGTGGCCGGGGAGGCCCGGTCATGACGATCCTCGAGGCGGCCGACCGGGCGGGGACCTTCGTCGGCCACGCGTTCGCCGAGCACACCGTGGACCTCGGCGAGGTCCGGATGAACTACGCGGTGGCGGGCGAGGCGTCGTCACCGGCGCTGCTGCTGATCCCGGGGCAGTCCGAGTCGTGGTGGGGCTACGAGGCCGCGATGGAGCTGCTCGCCCCGCACTTCCACGTGCACGCCGTCGACCTGCGCGGTCAGGGACGCTCGACGTGGACGCCGGGCCGGTACACGCTCGACCTGTTCGGCTCGGACCTCGTCCGGTTCATCGACCTCGTGATCGGCCGCGCGACGATCGTCAGCGGGATGTCGTCGGGCGGGGTCCTGTCGGCGTGGCTGTCGGCGTACGCGAAGCCGGGCCAGGTCCGGGCCGCGGTCTGGGAGGACCCGCCGCTGTTCGCGAGCGAGGTCGCACCCGCCGTCGGGCCGGGGATCGGCGAGGCGATCGGGCCGGTGTTCGCCGCGTGGAACGCCTGGCTGGGCGACCAGTGGTCGATCGGGGACTGGCCCGGGCTGCTCGCCGCGATGCCGACGGCGGTCCCCGTCGAGATCCTGCGCCACCTCGCCACCATGATCCCGCCCGACCCGGACGCCGACCCCGCGGCCGGGCCGCCGCAGAACCTGCGCGAGTACGACCCGGAGTGGGGCCGGGCCTTCGTCTCCGGCACCGCCACCGCGTCGTGCGACCACGTGACGATGCTGGAGCAGGTCCGCGTCCCCGTGCTGTTCACCCACCACTTCCGCACCGTCGAGGCCGGACGGCTGGTGGGGGCCTCCTCCGACGACCAGGCGCGCCGGGCGCGCGAGATCGTCGAGGCCGCCGGCGGGCGGATCGACTACCGCTCCTTCCCGGACACGCCGCACTCGATGCACGAGCACGCCCCGAAGCAGTACCTCGAGACCGTCCTCGACTGGGTCGCGTCTCTCGACCGCCAGGAGAAGCCATGACCGACCACCGCGGCGTCCCGATCATCCCGCCGAAGCTGCACCACGCGACCTTCCTGACCCTCAAGCTCGACGAGATGGTCCGCTGGTACGGGCTGGTCTGCGGCCTCCAGCCGGTGCACTACGCCGAGACCGCGGCGTGGCTGACCAACGACGAGGCGAACCACCGCATCGCCCTCATCGCGCACCCCGCCATCACCCGCCCCGAGAACAAGTCGACCAGCGCCGGGCTGCACCACACCGCGTTCGAGTACGCGACGTTCGGGCAGTGGCTGGACAACTACGTCCGGCTGCGCGACCACGGCGTCACCCCGTTCATGTGCCTGGACCACGGCCTGACGATGTCGATGTACTACGCCGACCCCGAGGGCAACGGCGTGGAGATCCAGTACGACTGCTTCGGCGACTGGGCCGCCTCCAAGGAGTGGATGTGGTCGGCCCGCGAGTTCGCCGAGAACCCGATCGGGGAGTGGTTCGACGCCGACAAGATCGTCGAGGCGCGGGCCCAGGGGCTGTCGGCGGAGGAGATCCACGAGGGTGCGCGGGCCGGCAAGTACCGGCCCGAGAACCCGCCGGCGGACGTGCTGCTGCCCGAGGCCTACTGAATGCCCTCGACGCAGGTGCTCGTGGCGGGCGGCGGGCCGGTCGGGCTCTGCGCCGCGATCGAGCTGGGTCGACGCGGCATCCGGTGCGTCGTGGTCGAACCCCGCGCGACGGTGTCGCACGCCCGCCCCCGGTGCAAGACCGTCAACGTCCGCACCATGGAGCACCTGCGGCGGTGGGGCGTGGCCGACCGGCTGCGTGCCCGCGCCCCGCTCTCGCCCGCGTTCTCCACCGACGTCGTGTTCTGCACCTCGCTGGTCGGCCACGAGCTGTCCCGCTTCACCGGCGTCCTCGGCCTGGCCCCGCAGGGCGACCGGTTCCCGGAGGTCGGGCAGCAGGCCCCGCAGTTCGTCCTCGAGGAACTGCTGCGCGAGATCGTCGACGAGCTCGACGGCGTCGAGCTGCTCACCGACCGCCGCGTCGTCGACGTGGAGCAGACGCCCGACGCGGTGACCGTGCAGGTCGCGGACCCGGCCGGCGCGACGGTGGCGGTCACCGCGGACTTCGTCGTCGGCTGCGACGGCCCGCGCAGCGTGGTGCGCGACCGGATCGGGGCGGCCTACGTCGGCGAGCGGGCGCTGCGGCCGAACTACGGGATGGTGTTCCGGGCGCCCGGGCTCTCCGCGCGGGTGCGGCACGGGCCGGCGGTGCAGTACTGGACGGTGAACGCGGACGCCCCCGCGCTCCTCGGCCCGCTCGACCGGGACGACACCTGGTGGATGATCGCCTTCGGCGTCGACCGGGAGACCGGCGAGCGGGCGGGCCCGGCCCTCGTCGACGCGGCCGTCGGGGCGCCGGTCGGCGCCACGGTGCTCTCGACCGACCCGTGGACCGCGCGGATGCAGCTGGTCGACGCCCTGCGCGTCGGCCGCGTGTTCCTGGCCGGCGACGCCGCGCACCTGAACCCGCCCTTCGGCGGGCACGGCCTCAACACCGGCATCGGGGACTCCGTCGACCTGGGGTGGAAGCTGGCCGCCGTGCTGCAGGGCTGGGGCGGGCCGGACCTGCTCGCGAGCTACGAGGCCGAGCGCCGCCCGGTGCAGGAGCGGGTGATCCGCGCTGCGGAGGACAACATGCGCACCCTCTCCACGGACCTCCTCGCCGACGACCTCGACGCGTCGACCCCGGCCGGCGAGGACGCCCGCCGGGCCGCCCACGAGCGCATCCAGGCGACCAAGCACGCCGAGTTCCACGCCCTCGACCTGGTCCTGAACCTCGACCACCGCGGCTCCCCGGTGATTGCCGGGGGTCCGCACGCCGGCAAGCGCCTGCCCCACGCCTGGCTGCCCGACGGCCGTTCCGTCTACGACGTACTCGGCCCCGGCCTCACCCTGCTGACGCGGCCCGGGGACGACGCGACCGAGCTGGAGAAGGTCTGCGCGCGGCGCGGTGTCCCGCTGGTCGTCGCGCCGCTGCTCGACGACGACCTGGCCGCCCGCTACGGCGCCGGCGCGGTGCTCGTGCGGCCGGACCAGCACGTCGCGTGGGCCGGGGCCGCGCCGCCGGGCGAACCCGCCGTCGTGATCGACCGGGTGACGGGGCAGGGGTGACGGTGCTCGGGCTCAACTCCGTACGAATCGCCGCGTCTGACGTATAGTCGGTCTCAGTTGGGCACCGTGGGTGCCTCAGCGAGTCGCAAGGCCGTGTGACCTGGGGCAGACCGGGAGCACGGCCTTACGCATGTCTGGGGCGGCTGAGTCGATCAGCACGGTACGTCGATGATCTCCACGAGCGCGCCGAGCAGCTCACGGTGGTCGTCGACGCCATGCCGACCGGCGCGGACGGCGCCGGCGACGATGTCGGCCACCCAGAGCAGTGGCTCGTCCGCGCCACGCTGGTGATCCACCCGAAGACGAGTGCCCTTCGGAAGGTCGTTGCGAGTCGCTGTCACGAGTGTGACGTCCCGGCGGTCGAGTACCTGCTGACGGCTCTCGATGACGATGCGGGTCACGCCCATCCCGTGCAGCTCGTAGGTCAGGCGTCGCAGCGTCAGCCGCCGAGCTCGTTCCTGTCGCCTCGGCGGTACCGGCGCCCCGACGACGACCACGTGGACTCCGTCGAGGCCGGCCACGGTGGCCGTCGCGGTGCGACGTTGGTCGGCGTCCATCTCGTTCCAGTGCAGCTTGGCTGTGGCTCGCGCCGCGCGGAGTCCGAGCATGGCCGCGCGCGCATGCTCGGGATCGGGGCCCGTGAAGATCGCTGCGGCCAACACGTAGAAGCCCTCGCTGGGGTGCTCGTGGAACGACTCGTCCACGTAAGCGACAGCCCCAGACCCCATCCGATCAGGCTAGGAGCCCGACACACCGTCGAAGACGCGTTCAGTTCCACGCGGCGATCGCGGTGTCCGGGTTGTCGCTGAACAGACCCTCGATCCCGAGCGCGCGGTACTGGGCGTACTCGCCGAACGCGTCGCCGTAGGTCGACTTCGGTGCCCCCGGGGCGGTGCGCTGCAGCGGCGGCGGGAGGAACTCGTTCTCGTTGCGGAACGTGTACGGCATGGTGCGCAGCCCGGCGGCGCGGGCGTCGCCCGCCAACGTCGTCGGGACCCCGCTCGGAGCCACCACCCGCTCCTTGGACGGGCCCAGCCAGGTCGCGTAGGTGGCGACCTCCTGCAGCCCGGTGGCGGTGACCAGGTCGTCGAACGTGCGCCGGTCGCCCGCTGCGACGAAGTCGGCCGGGGCCTTGCCCGCCGAGTCGACGAGCTGCAGCAGCGGGCAGGCGATCTGGCCCTTGAGCGCCCGGAGGTTCGCCACCTCGAACGACTGCACGATCACCTGCGGGTCCTCCGCCAGGCCCCGCCGCCGCAGGACCTCGACGAGCGCGGGCTCCACCGGCAGCCCGACCGATGCGTGCCACGTCGAGTGCTTGACCTCCGGAAGGACCCCGACCCGTCGGCCCAGCTCCCGCGACAGGCCGTCGAGGAGGTCGAGGACCTCGTCGAACGTCAGCAGCGGGTCGCGGCCGTCGTAGAGGGTGTTGTGCGGGCGGGTCGCCGGGATGCGCTCGACGGCCCGGAGGGTCTTCAGCTCCGCGAGGGTGAAGTCCGTGGTGAACCAGCCGTCGTAGGACGTGCCGTCGATGACCACCGTGCGGCGGCGGTTCGCGAACTCCGGTCGCCGCCCGACGTCGGTGGTGCCGCCGATCTCCGGCTCGTGGCGGGCGACGAGGCGCCCGTCCCGCGTCATGCAGAGGTCGACGTCGACCGCGTCCGCCCCCATCCGCGCGGCCAGCGAGTAGGCCGAGGCGGTGTGCTCCGGTCGGTACCCCGACGCGCCCCGGTGCCCGACGATCGTCACCTGCCCCCGTCCCGGTGCGGGCTGCCCGGGCGCGGGCGTTCCGGCCGGTGCCGGGGTCGACCCGGCGGTCGGCTGCGCCGCCGGCGCCCCGTCCGAGCACGCGGCGAGCCCGGCGGCGGCCGCCAGTCCCCCGGCGGTGGCGAGCGCGACACGGCGTGAGAGCGGCATGGCGCCGATGCTTTCCCGACGGCGGGTCGCGTCGCCACCCGGGGTGGGTGAACAAGCGGTGCGTGCGCCGCCCGCCGCACCGGCCCGTAGGGTCTCGCGGCGTGCGCGTCCTGGTCGTCGGGTCCGGAGCCCGCGAACACGCTCTGCTGCTCGCCCTCGCGGCCGACCCCGCCGTGACGGCGCTCGCCGCGGCCCCCGGCAACGCCGGCACCGCGAACGTGGCGGAGCACCCGGGCCTCGCCGACCCGTCCTCGGGAACGGCCGTGGTGGACCTCGCCCGGCGCTGGCGGGCCGACCTCGTCGTCGTCGGGCCCGAGGCACCGCTGGTCGCGGGCGTGGGGGACGCGCTGCGCGAGGCCGGGATCCCGTGCTTCGGGCCCTCGGCGGCGGCGGCCCGGATCGAGGGGTCGAAGGCGTTCGCGAAAGACGTCATGGCCGCGGCCGGGGTGCCGACCGCGCGCTCCGAGGTCGTCGACACCCCGGCCCGGCTGGACGCCCTGCTCGCGCGGTTCGACCCGCCGTGGGTGGTCAAGGACGACGGTCTCGCGGCCGGGAAGGGCGTGCTGGTCACCTCCGAGTACGACGACGCCCGCGCGCACGCCATGGCGGTGCTCGAGGCGGGGCACCCGGTGCTGCTGGAGTCGTACCTCGACGGGCCGGAGGTGTCGCTGTTCTGCTGCGTCGACGGCACGGACGTGGTGCCGCTGGTGCCCGCGCAGGACTCGAAGCGGCTCGGCGACGGCGACGTCGGCCCGAACACCGGCGGCATGGGCGCCTACGCCCCGCTGCCGTGGGCGCCGGAGGGGCTGGTCGACGACGTGGTGTCGACGATCGTGCGGCCCGTCGCGGCGGAGATGGCGGCGCGCGGGACGCCGTTCTCCGGGCTGCTCTACGCGGGATTGGCGCTGACGTCGTCGGGACCGCAGGTCGTGGAGTTCAACTGCCGGTTCGGCGACCCGGAGACGCAGGCGGTGCTGGCGCTGCTGCGGTCGTCGCTCTCGTCGCTGCTGCTCGCGACGGCGACCGGGAAGCTGGGTGCCGAACCCGCCCCGACGTGGGCGGACGGGTACGCGGTGACCGTGGTCGTCGCGGCCGAGGGGTACCCGGCGGCGGTGCGCACCGGCGAGGTCATCACCGGGTCCGACGGCGACGGCGTGCTGCACGCCGGCACGCGGCGCCGCGACGACGGGGCGGTGGTCTCGGCGGGGGGCCGGGTCCTGTCGGTGGTCGGCACCGGGGCGACGCTCGAGGGTGCCCGCGCCGACGCCTACCGCCGCCTCGACGGCATCCGCCTGCCCGGGGCGCACTGGCGCACCGACATCGGGCTCGGCGCGGTGTCCTGAGCGGTGTCAGCAGTGCGGCCATGCTGACGCTGGACGTCACAATCGTGGGTGGTACGGCACCGTCCCCGACGGCGGGCGGCGCGAGATCTCGCGAACGGCCACCAGCACGTCCGGCGTCGACCTAACCTCCTGCGCATGCCCGACGTCGTCTACGGCACCGCCGCCATCGAGCAGGCGCGCCTGGAGGTGGCCACCCACGCCCGCCGGCTGCCGGCGTTGGCGGATCTGCTGGGGCCGGCGGGGCAGTCGTCGGGGCTCGGCGGGCTGGAGTCGGCGGCGCAGCTCGCCGGGGCGTTGGCCGACTGCCGGGCCGCCCTCGAGGCCGACCTGACCGCGGGCGGGGCCCGCCTCGGCGAGACCGACCGGGCGCTCGATGCGACCCTGCGGTCGATGCAGGCCGCCGACACCGACACCGCCGGGTCCCTGGGCACCCGCTCGTTCGCCTCGACGCGGGGCTTCGCGGTGCTCGGGTAGGCGCTCCGTGGCCGGGTGGGGGTACGACGTGCTGGGCGCGCTCGACGCGACGCCCGGCACCGAGGGGCTCCGGGAGGTGGTCGCCCGGGTGGACCGGGTCGACACCGGAGCGCTCGCGGACGTCGCCCGGCGCTACGCCTCGGTGGCGGAGGGCACGGAGGCCTCGGTGCGGGCCGTCGCCGACCGTGGGGACGGGGTGGCGCAGGCCTGGCAGGGTCCCGGCGCCGACGCGTTCGCCCGCTACACCGCCGACGTCGCCCGCGCCGGCTCCCGGACCGGCGACGCCACCCGCCGCATCCAGGGCGAGCTCGCCGACCTCGGCCGCACCCTCGCGGGCCTGCGGGAGGAGGTCGCCGGGCACGTCTCCGACGCCCTGGACCTCGCCCGCGCCCGCCCCGACGACGTCCGGGCCGCCGTCGCCGACCCGACCGCCCGCGCCCGGGCGGCGCTGGACCGCGCCGAGGTGGAGGTCGCCGAGTGCGCCCGACGGCTCCGGGCGGTTGCGGACGGGGTCACCGGGTTCTCACGGCTGCGCTCGCCCGACGCCGGGGTGATGTCCGCGTCCTCCGGGGCCGCCGCGCGCTGGACCGACCGGCAGGGCGCCACGATCGGCGCCGACGAGCCGGTCCGGGCTGCTCGCATTCTCGACGGCGGGTCGGGCTCGGACGGCGGGTCGGGCTCGGACGGCGGGTCGGGCTCGGACGGCGGGTCGGGCTCGGACGGCGGGTCGGGAGATCGAGACGAGACCACCGTGGCGGAGGACGACGTGGCCGGGGACGACGTGGCCGGGGACGACGTGGCCGGGGACGACGGGGACGCCCGGGGCTCCCGGGCCGACGCCGCCGATCCCGGCAACGGCGGGCGCTACGACTCGGGCGTCGACAGCACGACGGGAACCGAGTCCGATGGACGCGGTTCCGGGGAAGACGACGACGCACGCGACGAGACCGAGTCCGGTGGACGCGGTTCCGGCGAGGACGACGGGGCCGAGGACGGCGCGGCGGAGGACACCTCGGAAACCGAGTCCGGCGGAAGCGGTTCTGGTGGGGGTGACGAGGCTGAGGAGGGTGCGGCGGACGACGACGCCGGCACCGCCCCGTCGTCGGGAACGGGTGGCGTGCAGGACTGGATCCGCGAGGCGACCGCGATCCTCGCCGAGAACGGCGTCGACCCCGACAAGATGAAGGCCGACGACATCGCGACGATCATCGAGCACGAGTCCGGCGGCGACCCGGACGCGGTGAACGACTGGGACTCGAACGCCGACAAGGGCACGCCGTCGAAGGGCCTGATGCAGACGATCGGCCCGACGTTCGAGGCGAACAAGCTCCCCGGGCACGACGACATCACCGATCCCGTCGACAACATCATCGCCGCGGTCCGGTACGCGATCCGGCGCTACGGGTCGGTGAGCGAGGTGCCGGGCGTCGAGGCGGTCGCACGCGGGGACTCGTACGTGGGGTACTGATGGCGGGGTGACCACCATGCGCCGCCCGTCCGCCCGCGCCCAGGTCCCGCCGTTCCACGTGATGGACGTGTGGGCGGCCGCCACGGAGCGTGCCCGCACCCACGGCGACCTGGTCAACCTCTCCGCCGGACAGCCCTCGACGCCGGCGCCGGTGGACGTCCGGCAGGCGGCGAACGACGCGCTGGCGAACCACATCCTCGGCTACTCCGGCTCGCTGGGGACCCCCGAGCTGCGTGCGGCGATCGCGGGACACCACCGCCGCCGGTACGGCGACCCGGACGTCACCGCGGACGACGTCGTCGTCACCACCGGCGGCTCCGGCGGCTTCCTGCTCGCCTTCATGGCCGCGTTCGACCCCGGCGACACCGTGGTCCTCGCCCGGCCCGGCTACCCCTGCTACCGCAACATCCTGGCGAGCCTGGGCTGCGAGGTCGTCGAGCTGTCGTGCGGGGAGGAGACCCGGTTCCAGCCCAGCGTCGCGATGCTGGACGCCCTGGACGAGCCGCCGGCCGGGCTGATCGTCGCCAGTCCCGCCAACCCCACCGGCAGCGTCATCGAGCCCGAGGAGCTCGCCGCCCTGGCCCGCTGGTGCGACGAGCACAGCACGCAGCTGATCAGCGACGAGATCTACCACGGCATCGAGTACGGGACCGGCCCCGCGACGGCCTCCGCGTGGAGCACCAGCCACGAGTCGCTCGTCGTCACCAGCTTCTCGAAGTACTGGTCGATGACGGGATGGCGGCTGGGCTGGTTGCTGGTCCCCGAGCGGCTGCGCCGCGCCGTCGACGTCATCTCCGGGAACTTCACCGTCTGCGCCCCGGTGCCTGCCCAGCTCGCCGCGCTCGGCGCGTTCACCGACGCCGCGTACGCCGAGGCGGACGCCCACGTCGAGCGGTACGCGATCAACCGCCAGCTGCTGATCGAGGGGCTGCCGCGCCTCGGCATCACACGCCTCGCCCCCGCCGACGGCGCGTTCTACGTCTACGCCGACGTCGGGCACCTGACGCACGACACGCTCGCCTTCGGGCAGCGCATCCTGGCCGAGACCGGGGTGGCGGTCGCCCCCGGCATCGACTTCGACCCGGTCGACGGCCACACCTGGATCCGGCTCTCGTTCGCCGGGTCGACGGACACGGTCCGGGAGGCCCTCGACCGCCTCGGGAGCTGGATCCCGACGCTCTAGGAACTTCCCGCGGAGTGGACCTACGCTGCGCCGATGTCAGAAGAGCCCGACGAGCCGCGGGTCGAGGCCTGGGAGCGGCGGACGGACGCGGCGCTCACCGTCGTCGGCCTGAGCTACCTCGCCGTCTACGCGGTCCAGGTCCTCGCCTTCCGCGGGCCCGACCCCGAGTGGTTCGCGCTCGACGTCGTGCTCTGGGTGATCTGGGGCGTGTTCGTCGTCGACTTCGTCGGGCGTCTCGTGCTGGCCCGCCGCAAGTGGCGCTTCATCGCGCGGCACCCGTTCGACCTGCTCGTCGTGGCCGCGCCATTCTTCCGCTTCCTGCGGCTGCTACGGCTGGTCGCCGTGGTCTCGTCGCTGGCGCGGGTGCTGCGCGATGACTTCCGCGGCCGGGTCGGGAGCTACCTCCTCGTGTCGGTGTCGCTGATCGGCTTCGTCGCGGCCCTGGCCGTGTACGAGGTGGAGCGGGACGCCCCGGAGGCGTCGATCACCACCTTCGGCGAGGCCGTCTGGTGGGTCCTGACGACGATCACGACGGTCGGCTATGGCGACCGCTACCCCGTCACGACCGAAGGCCGCTTCGTGGCCGCGGGCCTGATGCTGGGCGGGATCGCGATCCTCGGCACCGTCACCGCCGCGATCGCCACGTGGTTCCTCGAGCAGGTCGGCGCGAAGGACGCCTCCGAGGCCCTGCACCCGGCGGGGCCGACCGAGACCGAGCTGCTGATCGCCGAGGTCCGGGCGCTGCGGGCGCGGATCGACGAGCTCGAGGGCACCCCTGGTGCCAGCAGTGCGTCACTACTGTCATTGGACGCCAGGAACGCCGCACGCTCAGACTAGACGCGCGGAGGAGGGCGGACTGGCCGATTGGCCAGCCGCACGGCCCGCCGTCGACGACGCTCGGAGCGCGTCGCGCCCCGGTGGCGATGGCAACGAGGACGACTTTTCTGAGTAGCTAAGTTCGACCGTGTGGCGCAGCGCTTCTGGATCGCGGAGATTCGGATCAGCCCGGCCATGGAGACGAAGATCAGGACCAGGCGGTTCGTGACAGGCGACCAGGTCCGCGAGGCATGCGTACCCGACCACTACGAGCGTGCAGGCTGGGACGATGACCCCGTTCATGGCCGCAGGCTCGCCGTCCGTTGCACGACTGTGGACGGGGTTCGCCTCACGGTGCTGTTGCAACCCGTGGACGTCGAGGAAGGGATCTGGCGGCTTCGGACTGTGTTGAGGAGGATGGGCTGATGGACGCAGAGCGCGGCGCAGACGATGAGTTCGCCGAGTTCGATCTCGACGAAGCGCAGCTGGACGCGATCATGGACCGTGCGGAGCCTGCAGAACTCGTACGTAGACCTCAGGCAGCTGTCACCAAGAGCTTCGGGTACGGGTCGGCGGCGGTGACCCGCATGGCTTCGACGGGTACGTCTGCCGAGAACAGGACCATGGGCAACCTTGCGGTCATCCCGAATTGATGGCGTCTCCCGTTCAAGCTTCGTTGATTCTCTGCGATGCAGCCACCGCCGAACCGACGTCAGGCAAGGTCAACATGCTCGGCGCGGGCTGGTCAGTCACCTCGTCGCCCACAGGCCCTCAGGCCGTCGCTGTCCTGATCAAGATTCCGTGGGATCGGACCAATCAGCAGATTCCTCTTCGGCTGCAGCTCATGACCACCGATGGGGCACCGGTACGTCTGGAGCAGGCCGAGGGAGATGGCCGCGTGGGCGCGGAGGCGCACGTGGAAGCCGGCCGGCCTCCCGGTACGGCTCCGGGAAGTCACATCAGCGCCGCGTTCGTCCTCAATGTGGCTCCGCTCCCGCTGCCGGCGGGGCGCTATGAATGGCGGCTCGAGATCGACGGTGACACCGTTGCAGTGGCGGACTTCACGGCGCTCGCCTAGGGCGAGCCCGGAGTGGTGGCGGGGCAGCGCACGCTGAGTCTTCACGCTACGTGGGCCCCCCGACCCGACTAGCTAGGGCACCGGCAGCCCGGCGGTGCGCTCCAGGACCGTCTCGACGTCGGCCCGCGAGACGTCCCGGTGGGTCACGAACCGCACGCCCGGCCCGAACGGCACCGCGGCCACCCCGACGTCCGCGAGCTTCCCGACGACGGGTCCCGGCTCGGTCGTCGTCACCAGCACGATGTTCGTGTCCGGGGTCGACACCGGCCACCCCTGCTCCCGCAGGCCGTCCGCGAGCAGCGTCGCGTGCTCGTGGTCGGCGGCCAGGTCGGCGATCTGCTCCAGGGCGACGAGCCCCGCCGCCCCGACCACGCCGCCCTGCCGGATGCCGCCGCCGAGCATCTTGCGCAGCCGCCACGCCGCAGCGACGAACTCCGCCGAACCCGCCACCACCGAGCCCATCGGCGCGCCGAGCCCCTTCGACAGGCAGACGCTCACCGTGTCCACGTCCCCGACCAGCGCCGACGGCTCCACGCCCAGCGCCACCGCCGCGTGCCAGATCCGTGCACCGTCCAGGTGCACCCGCAGCCCGGCCGAGCGGGCCGCCTCCACCAGCGCGGTGTGCTCCCCGACCCCGGTCACCGCGCCCCCGCCGGCGTTGTGCGTGTTCTCCAGGCACAGCAGCCGCGAGCGCAGGCCGAAGTAGGGCGACGCCCCGCCCGCGGCGCGCAGCACGTCCGCCGGGTCCGGCCGCACCGGCAACGGGGTCGGCAGCCCGCCCGCGAGCCACGCCGACGTGCCCAGCTCCGCCTCCAGCACGTGCGCCCCGGCCGGCGCGAGGAACCGGTCGCCGCGCTCCAGGTGGTACATCAGGGCGATCGCGTTGGCCATGCAGCCGGTGGGGGTCCACAACGCGGCCTCGACGCCCAGGATCGCGGCCACCCGGGCCTGCAGCTCGGCCAGGGTGGGGTCGCCGTCCAGGACGTCGTCCCCGACGTCGGCGGCGGCCAGCGAGGACATCGCCTCCCGCATGGCGTCGGACGGCTTCGTCACGGTGTCGGAGCGCAGATCGAGCACGACCTATCCTGGACCACCGTGATCCCCAACGTCCTCGCCGCCCGGTACGCCTCACCCGCGCTGCGGGACCTGTGGTCGCTCGAGCGCAAGGTCGTCCTGGAGCGCGAGCTGTGGCTGGCGGTGCTCACCGCCCAGCGGGACCTGGGGATCGACGTCCCGGACGGCGTGCTCGACGACTACCGCCGCGTCGTCGACTCCGTCGACCTCGACTCCATCGCGGCCCGCGAGCGGACCACCCGGCACGACGTCAAGGCCCGCATCGAGGAGTTCGACGACCTCGCCGGGCACCAGCACGTGCACAAGGGCATGACCAGCCGCGACCTCACCGAGAACGTCGAGCAGCTGCAGATCCGGGACTCGCTGCGGCTGGTCGCGGACAAGACGGTCGCGGTGCTCGCCCGGCTCGCCCGGCGCGCGACCGAGTACACCGACACCGTCATGGCCGGCCGCAGCCACAACGTCGCCGCCCAGGCCACGACCCTCGGGAAGCGCTTCGCGAGCGCGGCCGACGAGACGCTGGTCGCGCACCGGCGCCTGGTCGAGCTGATCGCCCGCTACCCGCTGCGCGGGATCAAGGGCCCGGTCGGCACCGCGCAGGACATGCTCGGCCTGCTCGACGGCGACGCCACGAAACTGGCCGACCTGGAGCGGCGGGTCGCGGCGCACCTCGGGTTCGACGAGGTCCTGACCAGCGTCGGCCAGGTCTACCCGCGCTCGCTGGACCACGACGTGGTCTCCGCGCTCGTCCAGCTCGCGGCCGGGCCGTCGAGCCTCGCGACGACGATCCGGCTGATGGCCGGCCAGGAGCTCGTCACCGAGGGGTTCCAGGCCGGGCAGGTCGGGTCCAGCGCGATGCCGCACAAGATGAACACGCGCTCGTGCGAGCGGATCAACGGCTTCGCGATCGTGCTGCGCGGCAACGCGGCGATGGTCGCCGAGCTCGCCGGCCACCAGTGGAACGAGGGCGACGTCTCCGACTCGGTCGTCCGCCGGGTCGCGCTGCCCGACGCCTTCTTCGCGATCGACGGCCTGCTCGAGACCTTCCTGACGGTGCTCGACGAGTTCGGTGCCTACCCTGCCGTCATCGCCCGCGAGCTCGACCGCTACCTGCCCTTCCTCGGGACGACGGCCGTGCTCATGGCCGCGGTCCGCGCCGGCGTCGGCCGCGAGACCGGCCACGAGATCATCGGCGAGCACGCCCGCGCGGTGGCCCTGGACATGCGGGAGAAGGGCATCGAGCGCAACGACCTCCTCGCGCGGCTCGCGGGCGACTCCCGGCTCGGGGTCTCCGAGACCGACCTGGACGCCGCCGTCGCCGACCCGGCCGCGTTCGTCGGGGCGGCCGGCGCGCAGGTCGCCGCGGTCGCCGACCAGGTCGCGCGGATCGTGGCCGACGCCCCCGAGGCGGCGGCGTACACCCCGGGACGCATCCTCTAGCGTTGCCGCCCGTGGTGAGCCTTTCCGACTACCCGCACCTGGCGTCCGGGAAGGTCCGCGACCTCTACGAGGTCGACGACGAGACGCTGCTGCTGGTGGCCTCGGACCGGATCTCGGCCTACGACCACGTGCTCGACACCCCGATCCCGGACAAGGGCCGGGTGCTGACGGCGATGTCGGTGTTCTGGTTCGGGCTGCTCGGCGGCGCGGACGCCGCAGCACCGCCGGTGGCCCACCACCTCGTGGCGGCGCGCGACGAGCGCATCCCCGAGGAGGTCCGCGGCCGGGCCCTGCTGGTCCGGCGGCTCGAGATGGTCCCGGTCGAGTGCGTGGCCCGCGGCTACCTCGCCGGCTCGGGGACGACGGACTACCGGGCCACCGGCGCGGTCTGCGGGGTGGAGCTGCCGGACGGGCTGACCGAGGCCTCGATGCTGCCGCGCCCGATCTTCACCCCGGCGACGAAGGCCGCGGTCGGCGAGCACGACGAGAACGTCAGCTTCGAGGTCGTGGCCGAGCAGGTCGGCCGCGATCTCGCCGGGGCGCTGCGCGACGCGACGCTGTCGGTGTACGCCCGCGGGTCGGCCTACGCGGCGAGCCGCGGGATCATCCTCGCCGACACCAAGCTGGAGTTCGGCCGCGACAGCACCGGCGCGCTGGTGCTCGGCGACGAGGTGCTCACGCCCGACTCGTCGCGGTTCTGGCCGGCCGAGGACTACGAGCCGGGCCACCCGCAGCCCAGCTTCGACAAGCAGTACGTCCGCGACTGGTTGACCTCGCCCGACTCCGGGTGGGACCGGCACTCCGGCGAGGCGCCGCCCCCGCTGCCGGACGAGGTCGTGCAGGCGACGCGGGACCGGTACGTCGAGGCCTACACCCGCATCACCGGCCAGCAGTGGCCCCCGGCTCTTTGATCCGACTGCACACGGAGTTCACCTGCCCACAACGTCGGTGGGGCTTGATGGTGGCGTGCAGCCACAGCGTCACGGGTCGAGCTCCCCTATCGGCGTGCTCCCTTCCCATGCGCGTCTCCTCGTCTCGGTCACCGGCCTCGCCCCCGGAGCCCCGCTCGGCGCCGCGGTCGGTCTCTGCGACGCGCTCGACGCCCGCCGGGTGCCCCTGACCCTGCTGGTCGGGCCGCGCCCGCACCCCGAGGTCACCGCCTTCGCCGCCGCGCGACGCCGCGCGGGCGACGCGGTCCTGCTGCACGGTTTCCGCTCGGTGCACGACGACGCACGCCCCTACCGCCGCCTGCCCCTGCTGGAGGCGCGGCTGCGCCTCGCCGGGGCGTCGCGCTCGTCCGAGGCGCTCGGGCTCGCCGTGGACGGCTTCGCCGCCCCGGGCTGGACGGCCTCGCCCGGCACCCGCCGGGCGCTCGCCGAGACGGGCCTGGACCTGCTGCTCGACGACGCGGGCGTCCACCGCCTGGGCCCGCTCGGGGTCCCGACGACGAGCGTCGCCGGTCCCGTCACCGAGCCCGGCCGCACCGAGCGGTCGTCGCTGCGGACCCGCCTGACCCGGACCCGCCGTCCGGAACCGGCCGCGGCGCTGCTGCACCTCACGCTCGGCGCCGTGCAGGACCCGGGCGCCCTCCTGGCCGCCGTCGACGCGGCCCTCGCCGCCGGGGCGCTGCCCACCGCGGCCACGGACCTCGTCGGACGCCGCGCGAACCGGCGGACCGCGGACGGCTCCGTCGACCCGGAGCTCTGGTCGACCACCGCGTGATGTGCGCTCCGCGCACGTGAGCACTTCTCCGTGCCCGGACACGGACAACTGCTCACCTGAGCGGAGCTCCCACCCCCCGCGGCAGCACCCGGACGTCCGTGCCCTCCGGGGAGAGCGAGTCGAACAGGCCGTAGTGCAGGTCGGGGTTCGCCAGCACCGCCTCGTGGATCGGCACCGCGATCGGCGGGGCGACCGCGCGCAGGTAGTCCACGGCCTCGGAGACCTTGAGCCACGGCGCGCCGGTCGGCAGGAGCAGCACGTCGACGCCCGCCGGAGCCGGGACGTAGGCGTCCCCGGGGTGCATCACGGTGCCCCCCTCGGCGCGCAGCACGTAGCCGTTGTTCGGGATCACCGGGACGTCCGGGTGGATCACCGCGTGCTCGCCCCGCTCGGCGCCCACGACCTCGATCGACGTGCCCGCGACCTCGAACGTCTCGCCCGGCTCGCGCCGGGTGTGGTCGATCCCCCGCTCCCGGAGCACCCCCGCGGTGCCCTCGTCGACGACCAGCTCGGCGCCCGGGTTCTGCTCGAGCAGCGCGGGGAGCCGCTCGACGTCGAGGTGGTCGAAGTGCTGGTGCGTGACCAGGATCGCGTCGAGGCCCTCCAGGGTCTGCCAGCCCTCGGAGAACACGCCGGGGTCGAGCAGGACACGGGCGGAACCGGTGTCGACGACGACGCACGCGTGGCCGAGATGGACGAGTTCGGTGGCGCTCACGATCCCGGACTTCCCCCGGGGCGGCCACCGGCAACCCGGTACGGTTGACCCGTGCCCCGCGTGATCGTCGACGTCCTGCCGAAAGCCGAGATCCTCGACCCGCAGGGCCAGGCCGTGGCCCGCGCGATGGGCCGGCTGGGCGTCTCCGGGGTCGCGGACGTCCGGCAGGGCAAGCACTTCGTGCTCGACGTGGACGACTCGGTGGACGACGCCGAGCTGGAGCGCATCGCCGAGACCCTGCTGGCGAACCCGGTGATGGAGGAGTGGGTCGTGCGGCGCGAGGGGAACGGCGGGCAATGAGCGCGCGGATCGGGGTCATCACCTTCCCCGGCACCCTCGACGACGTCGACGCGGCCCGCGCCGTGCGGTACGCGGGCGCCGAGGCGGTGTCGCTGTGGCACCGGGACACCGACCTGCAGTCGGTGGACGCGGTCGTCGTGCCCGGCGGGTTCTCCTATGGCGACTACCTGCGGGCGGGCGCGATCGCCGCGCGGTCGCCGGTGATGGGGCCCGTCGTGGACGCCGCCCGGGCCGGACTGCCCGTGCTCGGCATCTGCAACGGCTTCCAGATCCTGTGCGAGGCGGGCCTGCTGCCGGGCGCGCTCGTGCGCAACACCGGGCTGCGGTTCATCTGCCGCGAGGTCCGGCTGCGAGTCGAGGCGGACACCGCCTGGACGGCCGGGTTCGAGCAGGGCTCGGCGATCACCGTCCCGCTGAAGTCCGGCGAGGGCCGCTTCGTGGCCGACGACGACACCCTGGACCGGCTCGAGGGCGACGGCCGCGTGGTGTTCCGCTACGCCGAGCCCGCGCCCAACGGAGCACTGCGCGACATCGCCGGCGTCTGCTCGGCCGACGGCCGCGTCGTCGGGCTGATGCCGCACCCGGAGCACGCGATCGACCCGCTGACCGGTCCCGGGGCGGACGGCCTCGGGCTGTTCACGTCCGTGCTCACCCGGCTCACGGCAGCAGCGTGACCCGCAGCTCCCACAGGTCGGCGTAGATCATCAGCATCCGCCCGCCGAGGTGGAGCACGACGCCGCGCATCTCGTCGGGGCGTTCCACGTGCGACACCACGCGGTCGACGTCCTCGAGGGCGTCCCCGAGGACCTCGTCGAACGGCGCGTGCCGCCCGACCGGGAGGCCCTCGTCGCCGTCGAACGGCGCCGGCAGCACGGGGACGACCGTGTCGCCCCGCGAGCCCGGGGCCACGGCGAGCACGATCTGCTCGCCGCCGTCGCCGGCGAAGACGAACTCGAGCATGCCCTGCGACGGGTCGACGTAGCGCGCGACCCCGGCCGGGACGCGCCCCTCGACGTCGAGCCGGTGGCGGCGGACCGCGACGAGTTCGCGGTCGAGCACCAGGGGGAGGGCGGCGAGCGGGTCGGTGCGGGGGGCGTCCGCCGGCTCGGCGGCGAGTACGGGCACGGTGGTCTCCGCGACGTCGGTGGACGTCGAGGGGAGCCACTGCGCCCGCACGGCGGCGGCCCGCTGTGCGGAGGCACTCACGGATGCTGCGGTCATGCGGCACATCATGAACGGGGGGTCCGACAGTCACGCGGATTGCGCGACACGCCACGCGGCAGACTCGCCGAGACGTCGTACTCGGGCCGTGAGCGGCCACCCGAACGACGGACACGGCGAGCGACCGGGATGTGCGGTCGGTGACGTACGACGAGTGACCGGTCGAACACGCGGCGACCCACTATTCAGCCGTCCGGGCCGTTTCGTTCGTCGCATCCGTGGGCACGATCACGGGCGCGGCGGCCGGACCGGCGCGTCAGTAGGGTCGAAGCCGTGACCGTTGCGGACCAGGCGGGCAGGACCACCCTCGACACGGTCGCGAACGCCGCCGCGACCCCGGAGCACCCCCAGCCCTTCGCCGCCCTCGGGCTGCGCGACGAGGAGTACGCCCGGATCCGCGAGATCCTCGGCCGCCGCCCGACCGACGCCGAGCTCGCCATGTACTCCGTGATGTGGTCCGAGCACTGCTCCTACAAGTCCTCCAAGGTGCACCTGCGCCGCTTCGGCGAGACCACCACCGACGAGATGCGCCGCCACCTGCTCGCCGGCATCGGCGAGAACGCGGGCGTCGTCGACGTCGGTGACGGCTGGGCGGTCACCTTCAAGATCGAGTCGCACAACCACCCGTCCTACGTCGAGCCCCACCAGGGCGCGGCCACGGGCGTCGGCGGCATCGTCCGCGACATCATGGCCATGGGCGCCCGGCCGGTCGCCGTCATGGACGGCCTGCGGGTCGGCCCGCTCGACGCCCCCGACACCGCCCGGGTGCTCCCCGGCGTCGTCTCGGGCGTGGGCTTCTACGGCAACTGCCTCGGCCTCCCCAACCTCGGCGGCGAGGTCGTCTTCGACCCCACCTACGCGGGCAACCCCCTGGTCAACGCCCTGTGCGCCGGGGTGCTCCGGGTCGAGGACCTGCACCTGGCCTTCGCCTCCGGCGTCGGCAACAAGATCGTGCTGTTCGGCGCCCGCACCGGGCTGGACGGCATCGGTGGCGTGTCCGTGCTGGCGAGCGAGACCTTCGGGGAGGGGACCGGCCGCAAGAAGCTCCCGAGCGTCCAGGTCGGCGACCCGTTCGCCGAGAAGGTCCTGATCGAGTGCTGTCTGGAGCTCTACCACGCCGGGCTCGTCGTCGGGATCCAGGACCTCGGCGGCGCCGGTCTCTCGTGCGCCACCAGCGAGCTCGCCAGTGCGGGCGACGGCGGGATGGAGATCGACCTCGACCAGGTGCACCTGCGCGCCGAGGGCATGACCCCGGCGGAGATCCTCTCCTCGGAGTCCCAGGAGCGGATGTGCGCGGTCGTCACGCCGGAGAACGTGGACGCCTTCCTCGCGGTCTGCGAGCGCTGGGACGTGACCGCCCGCGTGATCGGTGAGGTCACCGACGGCGAGAACCTGCGGATCACCGCCGGCGGCGAGGTCGTCGTCGACGTCCCGCCGCGCACCGTCGCCCACGACGGCCCGGTCTACTCCCGCCCCTACGCCCGCCCCGCCTCCCAGGACGAGCTCCAGGCGTTCACGACGGCGGGTCTGGCCCGGCCGTCGTCCGCGGCCGAGCTCGCCGAGCAGATCGTGCGCCTGGCCTCCTCGCCGCAGCTCGCCTCGCGGGAGTGGGTCACCGACCAGTACGACCGCTACGTCCGCGGCAACACCGCCGCCGCCACCCCGGCGGACGCCGGCGTGCTGCGCCTGGACGACTCGAGCGATCGCGGGATCGCGCTCGCCATCGACTGCAACGCCCGCTTCTGCCTGCTCGACCCCCGGGAGGGGGCCCGGCTCGCGCTCGCCGAGGCCGTGCGCAACGTCGCCTCGTCCGGCGCGCGCCCCGTCGCGGTGTCGGACTGCCTGAACTTCGGCTCGCCCGAGGACCCGGGCGTGATGTGGCAGTTCGCGGAGGCGGTCGAGGGGCTCGCGCAGGGCTGCGTGGAGCTCGGCGTCCCCGTCACCGGCGGCAACGTCAGCTTCTACAACCAGACCGCGACGACGGCGATCCTCCCGACCCCCGTCGTCGGGGTCCTGGGGCTGGTCGACGACGTGCACCGGGCGGTCCCGGCCGGCTTCGGCGCGCCCGGCGACGCGGTGTGGCTGCTCGGCGAGACCGCCGACGAGCTCGACGGCTCGGCGTGGGCCGGCGTCGTCCACGACCACCTCGGCGGACGCCCACCGCGCTGCGATCTCGCCGCCGAGTCCCGCCTGGCGTCGGTCATGGCCCAGGGCGCGGCGCAGGGGCTGTTCTCCGGCTCGCACGACCTCTCCGACGGCGGCCTCGCCCAGGCGCTGGTGGAGTGCGCGGTCGGCTCCCGGGTCGGCGCGGCCGTGACCCTGCCGCCCGGCGACCTCGACCCCGCGGCCGCCCTGTTCTCGGAGTCGGCCGCCCGGATGCTGGTCTCGGTGCCCGCCGAGGCCGAGGCCGACCTCGCCCGGCTCTGCGTCGACACGGCCCAGCCCGCGGCCCGCCTGGGGGAGGTCGGCGGCGACGTCCTCGCGATCGCCGGGGTCGACCCGCTCGACGTCGCCGAGCTCGTCATCGCCCACGCCGCGACGCTGCCCGCGGTCCTGGACGCCTGACCCTCCTCCGGCGTCAGCACTGCGGCCATGCTGACGCCGGACGTCACATCCGCCGCCACGACGACCGAAGCGGATCAGTCGAGCGCGGCGATCCACGCCCGGGCGTGGCGCCGGTAGCCCAGGCGGTTCGGGTGCGCGAGGTCCGGGCCGAACTGCCACGGCCACATCCGGTGCGTGGCCGCCTCCAGCTCGACCAGCCGCAGCCCCGGGAACCCGGCGACGACCTCGCGCGCGACGGCCGCGAGCTCGACGCCGGCCCGGCGGGCGGAGCCACGCTGCAGGTCGGGGACGTCGGCCACCAGGGAACCGTCGGGCAGCGCCGCGCAGAGCTCGGTGAACGTCTCCCGGTACTCCTCCGGCGACACCCCCTGCGCCGCGTCGTTGGTCCCGACGCCGAGGGCGACGAGATCGGCGGGCGGCAGGTCCGGGATCTGGTCGCGCAGCACGTCGGCCGCCGTCGCGCCGACCACCCCGAGACAGACCACCCGCACCCTGACCAAGGGTCGAGCTCCGCTGCGCTGCGTCTCCGGCCGTCGCGAACGCTCCTCCCAGGCCGCCGCCAACCGCCCCGCCCACGACGACGACGGGTCCGTCGACCCCATCCCCTGCGCCAGGGAGTCGCCGAGCGCCACCAGCGTCAGCGACCCGGGGGAGCGTCGCCGTCGGCGCCAGTAGGCCGCGTGGTCGGCCTCCATCGTCTGCGCGGCCACCAGACCGCGCCCCCACGCCACGAGCACCCCGAGGACCAGCACTCCGAGCACGCGGCGGACCACCACGGTCCGAGCTCGGCCCCGCTCCGTCTCCCGGTCCACGGCGCCTACATTCACACACGATGCCGAGCCGCCGCCCACCCGAGCCCGCCGAGGTCCGCGCCGCCCTGCTGGCCGTCGCCGACTGGGTCGACGACCCGGCCGCCCCGGACCCGCCCCGCCCGGACCGGGCCGCGGCGGTCCGGCTGTCACTCGCCGCGCTCGAACAGGTAGCACCGGGTCGCAGCGTCGAGGTGCGTATACCTCCATTCGGAGCAGTACACTGCGTCCATGGCCCCCGTCACACGCGTGGGACTCCACCCAACGTGGTGGAGACCGATCCGCGGACGTGGTGTGCCCTCGCCCTCGGCCGCCTCCGCTTCGACGAGGCCCTCGCGGCCGGACGGCTCACGGCCTCCGGCCACCGGGCCGGGCAGGTGGCCGCATCGCTGCCGCTCGTGGACCCGTCGTGAGGCGCTCGTCCGGTCGAGCGACGCCGTCCGCAGGCGCGTCGCGATCCGTATGCTCGCCCCGACGGAGGATGGTGACGGGGTGACGCGACCGGCTTGGGCTCCGCGGGAGGTCGACATCGACCGCCCCAGTGCCGCGCGCGTCTACGACTACTACCTCGGCGGCAGCCACAACTTCGCGGTCGACCGCGAGATGGCGCGCCAGGCCATCGCCGACTGGCCCGACCTCCCGCGGATCATGCAGGGCAACCGGGCCTTCATGCGCCGCGCGGTCCGCTACTGCTCGGCGCAGGGCATCGACCAGTTCCTCGACATCGGCTCCGGCATCCCCACCGCGGGCAACGTGCACGAGGTCGCCCGGGAGGAGAACCCGGAGGCCCGCGTCGTCTACGTCGACGTCGACCCCGTCGCGGTCGCCCACGCCCGGGCCCTGCTCGAGGGCGACGAGCGCACCGGCGTGGTCCGGGCCGACCTGTGCGACGTCGACGCCGTGCTCGACGACGCCGCCGTCCGCGCGGTCCTCGACCTCGACCGGCCGGTCGCCCTGCTGGCCGTGGCGCTGCTGCACTTCGTCGGCGACGACCGCCGGCCCGCGGAGGTCCTGGCCCGCTACCGCGACGCCCTCGCGCCCGGCAGCCACCTGGTCCTCAGCCACGCCACCGCGGACGGCGTTCCGGAGCGCGTCGACGACCACGTCGCCCTCTACCGCCGGACCGACACCCCCATGTCGATGCGCTCGCACGCGGAGGTGCTGCGCTTCTTCGACGGGTTCTCCCTGGTCGAGCCCGGGCTCGTGTACTTCGCGCTGTGGCGTCCGGACGACCCGGTCGGGGACCGCCCGGAGCGCTCCCCCGGCTACGCGGGCGTGGGCCGCCGTGACTGAGATCCGGACGTTCTCCGCCACCGGCGCGGTCGTCACGGCCGCCGACGCCAACGCCGTCGACGTCCTCGCGCGGGAGTGGGCGGCCGAGGTCGAGGGCACGAGCTACGTGCCCATGGGCTCCGACGAGCTCGTCGAGTACCTGACCGAGATCACCGCCGACCTGGTCGCGGCGCTGCGGGCGCGGCCGATCCGCACCGAGGTCGGGCACGACGCGGGCCGCCGGCTGGTGCACGCGCACTTCACCGGGCCCTCCACCGTCGAGCGGACGCTGATGCTGCTCGCGGCCCGGATCCCGGACCTGCTCGGTGAGGCGGTGCGCGCGGACGTCCTGGCCCTCGTCGGGGCCCTCGCGGCCGGCTACGCGACGACGCTGCGCGACCGCACGCTCGACGAGCAGGAGGCGATCCGCCGCGCGGTGATCGTCGCCCGACACCAGACCGAGCAGGCGCTGCACGCCAGCGAGGCCCGGTTCCGGGCGATGTTCTACGAGGCCGCGATCGGCATCGGGCTCGGCGACATGCAGGGCCGGATCGTCGAGGTGAACCCGGCGCTGACCCAGATGTTCGGCTACACCGCCCAGGAGATGCGGCGGCTGACCGTCGGGGAGATGGCGCACCCGGAGGACCTGCCGTCGGTCTGGGTGCTCTACGAGCGGCTGCTCGCCGGCGAGGTGGACAACTTCCGCGTCGAGAAGCGGTTCTACCGCAAGGACGGCGAGGAGATCATCTGCAACCTGACGTGCTCGCTGGTGCGCGACGAGCGCGGGCGGCCCTCCTACCAGGTCGCGATGCTCGAGGACGTCACCGAGCGGCACGAGCTGCAGTCCCACCTCGAGTACCAGGCCTACCACGACACCCTGACGACGCTGCCCAACCGCGCGCTGTTCTCCGACCGCGTCGACCGCATCTTCGCGACGACGCCGCCGGGCTCGACCCGGCGGGTCGGGCTGTGCTTCCTGGACCTCGACGGCTTCAAGGCGGTCAACGACTCGCTCGGGCACGAGGTCGGGGACTCCATGCTGCAGGCGGTGGCCGACCGGCTCGCCGAGCAGGCCGCCGACGGTGAGCTCGTGGCGCGCATGGGCGGCGACGAGTTCGTGGTGCTGGTGGAGAACTCGCGCGGCGTGGAGCAGCTGATCGCGCTCGCGGAGCGGATCCTCGCCGCACTCGCGGTGCCCCTCGAGCTCGCCGGCCAGGAGCTCACGGTGTCGGCGAGCATCGGGATCGTCGAACGGCCCGTCGTCGGCGGGGACCCCTCGGAGCTGATGCGCGCCGCCGACATCACGCTCTACTCGGCGAAGGCCGACGGCCGCGGGCGGTGGGCCCTGCACGACCCCCACCGCGACGAGGCCGAGATCACCCGCTTCGCGCTCTCGGCGGCCATGCCGGCGGCCATCGAGCGCGAGGAGTTCTTCGTGCTCTACCAGCCGCTGGTGTCCATGGCCGACCACGGGATGCGCGGCGTCGAGGCCCTGGTCCGCTGGCACCACCCGCGCCTGGGCGTGCTCGGCCCGGGCCGGTTCATCGGGCTGGCCGAGGAGACCGGCGCGATCGTCCCGCTCGGGCACTGGGTCCTCGCCCGCGCGTGCCGGGACGCGCGGCGCTGGTACGACGAGTTCGGCGAGGACGCCCCGTTCGTCTCGGTCAACGTCGCGCCGCGCCAGCTGCACGAACCGTCCCTGCTCGCGGACGTCGAGCAGGTCCTGGCCGAGACCGGGCTCCCCGCGCGCCTGCTGCAGATCGAACTGACCGAGCGGGCGCTGACCACCGACGAGGGCGCCCCGCTCAAGACGCTCGACGGGCTGCGGGCGCTCGGCGTGCGGATCGCGATCGACGACTTCGGCACCGGCTACTCGAGCCTGTCCTACCTGCGCACGCTCCCCGTCGACGTCATCAAGCTCGACGGGTCCTTCGGCGAGCGGCTTCGTGCGGAGGAGGTCTCCGACACCGTCGACGAGCGCATCGTCGCGACCCTGGTCGACCTCGGACACGCGCTGGGCATGACGGTGTGCGCCGAGGGCGTGGAGACCTCGGCGCAGGCCGGGCGGCTGCGCCGGCTCGGGTGCGACGAGGGCCAGGGCTGGCTCTTCGCCGCGGCCCTGCCCCGGGAGGACATCGGGGACGTCCTGCGCGATCCGGACGCGCCGTCGTGGCCCGGGCCCGCCGAACCCGACGCGGACCGGGCGTCGTCGTCCTCCTCGTGAACGGCAGGTGTCGCCGGACTCACGGCGCGGCGGGCGCCGAGGCCCCGCCGGGGCCCGTCTCCCACGTAGTCTGGGGGCGCGTCCCGCCCCCGTCTCGAGGAGCCCCTCGGTGGTCGTAGCCGATCCCGGTCCGTCGGCAGACACAGCCCCCCGCGACGACGTCCCGCACGAGGAGTGCGGCGTCTTCGGCGTCTGGGCCCCGGGCGAGGAGGTCTCGAAGCTCACCTACTTCGGCCTGTTCGCCCTGCAGCACCGCGGTCAGGAGGCAGCGGGCATCGCGGTGTCCGACGGGCGCCAGATCGTGGTCTTCAAGGACCTCGGTCTGGTCAGCCAGGTGTTCGACGAGCAGACGCTGTCCTCGTTGCGCGGACACATGGCGGTCGGCCACACCCGCTACTCGACGACCGGCTCGACGACCTGGGAGAACGCGCAGCCGACCTTCCGGACGACGCCCGCGGGCACCGGGATCGCGCTGGGCCACAACGGCAACCTGGTGAACACCGCCGAGCTGGTGGCCCGCCGGGGCGAGACCGTGCCGTCGCGTGGCCGGATCAGCGCCACGACCGACTCCGACGTCGTCACGGGCCTGCTCGCCGAGTCGGCCGCCGACCTCGGGGTCGAGGAGGCGGCGCTGCGGCTGCTGCCCGACCTGCAGGGTGCGTTCAGCCTGGCGTTCTGCGACGAGACCACCCTCTACGCCGCCCGCGACCGGCACGGCGTGCGCCCGCTGGTGCTGGGCCGCCTGGACCGCGGGTGGGTGGTGGCCTCCGAGACCGCCGCCCTCGACATCGTCGGCGCCTCCTTCGTGCGCGAGGTCGAGCCCGGCGAGCTGCTCGCGATCGATGACGACGGGCTGCGCTCGTCGAGGTTCGCGGCGCCGGAGCCCAAGGGCTGCGTCTTCGAGTACGTCTACCTCGCCCGGCCGGACACCTCGATCAGCGGGCGCGGGGTGCACTCCACCCGCGTGGAGATCGGCCGCAAGCTCGCGCGGGAGCACCCGGCCGAGGCCGACCTGGTGATCCCGGTCCCGGAGTCCGGCACCCCCGCCGCCGTCGGCTACGCGGAGGCCTCCGGCATCCCCTACGGCATGGGCCTGGTGAAGAACGCCTACGTGGGCCGCACCTTCATCCAGCCGTCGCAGACGATCCGCCAGCTCGGGATCCGGCTCAAGCTCAACCCCCTGCGCGAGGTCATCCGCGGCAAGCGCCTGGTGGTCGTCGACGACTCGATCGTGCGCGGCAACACCCAGCGGTCGCTCGTGCGGATGCTGCGCGAGGCGGGTGCGGTGGAGGTCCACGTGCGGATCGCCTCGCCGCCGGTCCGCTGGCCGTGCTTCTACGGCATCGACTTCGCCTCGCGGGCCGAGCTGATCGCGAACGGCCTCGACAACGAGGGCATCCGTCGCTCGGTCGGCGCCGACAGCCTGGGCTACGTCTCCTCGGAGGGCCTGATCGCGGCCACCGAGCAGCCGCGGTCCCGCCTGTGCACGGCCTGCTTCTCCGGTGAGTACCCGATCCCCCTGCCCGAGGAGGCGATGGTGGGCAAGCACCTGCTCGAGGACGTGGCGGGCACCGCCTGCGGCGATTCGGGCAACGTCGTCCACCAGAACGGCACCCGGGCGGGCGTCCCCGTACCCGACACCGCGGACGGGGCGCCGTTGCGTCTCCCGCTCTCGCGGACCGCACACGGCTACGGCGCCGAGGACGCCCTCTCGCGTCCGTGAGCGCGGCGGGGAACGGCCCGGCCAGCTACGCCGAGGCCGGGGTCGACGTCGCCGCCGGCGAGCGGGCCGTGGAGCGGATCAAGCCGCTCGCCGCGGCCACCCGGCGTCCGGAGGTGATGGGCGGGATCGGCGGGTTCGCCGGCCTGTTCGCCCTCAAGACCGGCCGGTACACCGAGCCGCTGCTCGCGGCCTCCACCGACGGGGTCGGCACCAAGATCGCGGTGGCCCAGGCGGCCGACAAGCACGACACGGTCGGACTCGACCTCGTCGCGATGGTCGTGGACGACCTGGTGGTGTGCGGGGCCGAGCCGCTGTTCCTGCAGGACTACCTGGCGATCGGCAAGCTCGACCCCGCGAAGGTCGAGGCGATCGTGTCCGGCATCGCGCACGGCTGCCGCATCGCGGGCTGCGCGCTGCTGGGTGGTGAGACCGCCGAGCACCCCGGGGTGATGGAGCCGCACCACTACGACCTCTCCGCCACCGGCGTCGGGGTCGTCGAGGCCGACCGCGTGCTCGGTCCGGAGCGGGTGCGGGCCGGCGACCAGGTCATCGCGATGGCGTCGTCGGGCCTGCACTCCAACGGCTACTCGCTGGCCCGGCGGGTGCTGCTGGACATCGGGCGGATGTCCCTGGACGGGCACGTGGAGGAGTTCGGCCACACCCTCGGCGAGGAGCTGCTCGTCCCGACCCGCATCTACGCGCGCGACTGCCTCGCGCTGGCGGCGGAGACCGACGTGCGGACGTTCGCGCACGTCACCGGCGGCGGGCTGACCGCGAACCTGGCGCGCGTCATCCCCAAGGGGCTGCACGCCGACCTGGACCGCACCACGTGGAACCCGGCGCCGGTGTTCAAGCTCATCGCCGGCCGCGGCCGAGTGGAGCGCGCCGAGATGGAGGCGACGTTCAACATGGGCGTCGGGATGGTCGCGATCGTCCCACCGGACGACGTCGACCGGGCGCTCGCGGTGCTGACCGCGAAGCACGTGCCCGCCTGGGTGCTCGGCGAGGTCGTCCGCGGCGAGATCCCGGGCGCGACGCTCTACGGCGACCACCCGCGCTTCTGAGCCTTCGCGACGACGGGTCCGCGTGGCGGACCCGTCGTCGCGAAGCCCTCAGCCGCTCTTGAGCTCGCTGTGGAGCTTGAGCACCTTCTGCCCGTCGTCCTGCTTCAGCACGTACGCCGGGTTGTCGTCGGTGCCGTTGCGCGTCTGCTTCTTGCCGTCGATCTGGCGCTCGACGCGCTCGGTGTGGACCTCGGCGACCTCTGCCTCGCCCTCACCGTTGCCCCAGTTCCACTTCACGTGGTCACCCTTGCTGAACGCCTTCGTCATCCCCGTCTCCCGTCCGATCTCCGGGCGCGCGCGATCACGCCCCGCCCGCGACCCCGGTGTGGGGTGACGGACGGGGCGGGATGCCCGGGCGTCCGGGAGATCAAGCGCGGGGTGGGGGACCCACCCGGGGTGTTCAGCGCTCGTCGTAGCTGTATTCGGAGTACCGCGAGTCGACTTGATCGTCGTCGTCGACCGTCCTCCGCGAGAACGGGTCGCCGCTTGCCAGCTCCTGCTGCAAGGCGTCGAAGTCGGTGCTGGGGGAGCTGTACTTGAGCTCGCGAGCGACCTTCGTCTGCTTCGCCTTGGCTCGTCCGCGTCCCATGGGCAATGACCCCCTAGACCAGGGCGGGGGGCGGCCGGTGGTCCCGGCGGCCCCCCTCATCTCATAGCAATGCTCGTGACACCACCATACCGTGTGTCCGAACGCGCGTGCGACGTGACGTGGCACCATCGCGCCCGTGCCCGCCCCCTTCGTCTGCTACCTGCGCGTCTACGAACCGTTGGGGTCGCTCCCGGGACCGTTGGCCCAGCGTGTGCGGGCCGGGCTGGCGCGCGGAGCGATCCCCGTCACCCAGGCGGGGGTGCGCGAACGGGACGTGTGTCTCAGGGCACAGCTCGGTGTCCCGGAGCGTCTGCTGCCCGGGGAGCGCGGCGACGGCACGCCCGCCGAGGGTCCCGCCGACGTCCTGCTGGCCGACGGCGCGGACGCCCCGACGGCCTCCGAGGGCTCCCCGGCGCCGACCCGGTTCGGCCCGACGACGCTCGTGTGCCCCCTCGACACCCGGCCCCGCGCCGCGGCGGCCCTGGTCGGCTTCCTGTCCACCGAGGCGCCCGTCCTGCGCACCGCGGCCCTGCACCACGAGGAGTCCGCCGTGCGCTCGCGGGCGGAGGCGGTCGTCGCCGAGCTGGGGGAGGGCGCCACGCACGTCGTCTCGGCCACCTGGACGGTGCCGCTGCCGTGGTTCGTGCTCGTCGAGGCGGCCGACCGCGTGCTCGTCCTGGACCACGACGACGCCGCGACCGCGGACGGGCCGGGGCTGCGGCGCCGGTGCTACTGGCGGGTGCCGATGGCGGACGCCCTGGCCCGGGCCGACTCCGCGGCGGAGCTCCTGGGCTCGACGCTCGGCGAGGGCGGCCCGGCCGAGGTGCTGCGCGACACGGCGCGCTGGCTGCGGCACTTCGACGGCGGGTCGGTGGTGGAGCTGGACTACGGCGGCCTGGTCCAGCTGGTCGACGACGAGACCCTGGCCGCGGACACCTCGGCCGAGGACGTCACCGCCGCGCTGGCGGCCCTGCGCGAGGGGGACGCGGAGAAGGCGATGGACAGCTACCGCCGGCTGCGGGACTTCTGGGCGCGCCGGGCGATCCGGGAGCGGGCCAATTAGGTGGCCTGCGGCCACGTGAGCACTAACAGGGGCTATAGTCCCCGAAAGTGCTCACACACGCCGTGTCGCGGGGGTCGTCGCCCTCGAGGGTCCGCGGGCTTGTGAGCACTTTCTGGGGCTATAGCCCCTATTAGTGCTCACGAGCCGTCAGGCACCTAGGCACCTTCGCGTTCTCGGCGCAGCAGCTCGTCGATGCTCGCGGAGCCGTCGCGGTAGCGGCGGCCGATCTCGTCGTTGCACGCGTCCATGACCTGCTGCACGCGGATGCGGTGGTCGGAGACCGACCCCTCCTCGGCGGCGTAGGCCTCCGCGGACTCGGTGAGCTCGGCGTCGGAGAGGGTCGCGACGTCGGAGAGGCCGGTGTCGGCCAGCAGCGCCTCGACGTGGCGGCGGTGCGACTCGGCCCGCGACGGCTGCACGGTCTGGTGCCGGCCGCGGCCGGCGGCCGGGCCGATCGCGTTGTCGGCGAGGATCCGGGGCAGGGCCTCGACCAGCGAGGACTCCGCGGACCCGTCGGGATGCGCCCGGCGCTGCTCCTCGAACCGCACGATGTCGATGCGGGCGTGCAGCAGCCGCCGCAGGTAGGACAGGTCGGTCTCCTCCTGCGCGGCGTCGTCGCGCATGGCCCGCAGCTCGTCGAGCGACCGGTCACCGATCGCGGCGAGGAACCCCGGGTCGAGCACGCGGTCGAGCCGCCGCCGACCACCCTGCCGGAACTCGATCATGACTCCATGGTGCGGGACACACCCGTCCGTTGTCACCCGGCCGGGCCCGGCAGGCGTCGACCGGGCACCGGGGCGCGGGCGCCGGTCGTCGTCGGCGGCGGGTCGGCGTCGGGGCGGTGTCGGATCGGCGTCAGGCCGCGAGGGCGCGGGTGAGCCAGGCCGGGTCCACGTTGCGGCCGCTGACCACGGCCACGGTGTGCCCGCCCACCAGGGACGGCCACGTCAGCGCGCCCGCCGTCGCCACGCACCCGCTGGCCTCCGCGGGCACGCCGGCGGCGTGCAGCACCCGGGCGGCCTCGGCGATCGCGTCCTCGGACACGGTCACCACGTCCTCGACGAGGGCGTCCACGTGCTGCCAGGTCAGGTACGCCAGCCGCTGCGCCCGCAGCCCGTCGGCCGCGGTCCGCGCGACGTCGCGGGCCGGCCAGCCGACCAGGTGCCCCGCCCGCTTGGACTCGGCGGCGTCCCCGGCGAGCTCGGGCTCCACCCCGACGACCGGGATCCCGGACCCGGCCAGTGCCGACGCGATCCCCGAGATCAGACCGCCGCCGCCGACCGGGACGAGCACGCGGTCGACCGGGACGCCGGAGTGCAGGAGCTCCAGCCCGACCGTCCCCTGCCCCGCCACCACGTCCGGGTGGTCGAACGGGGGCACGAGGGCCCCTCCGGTCTCGGCGACGACCGCCTCGGCCCGGGCGAGGCGCTCCGGGGGCGGCACCGGCACCAGGCGGGCGCCCAGGGCCGCCATGGCCTCGACCTTGGCGGGCACCGCGTCGTCCGGGACGACGACCGTGCAGGGCACGCCCAGGCGGGCCGCGGTCCACGCCAGCGCGCGGCCGTGGTTGCCGCTGGAGTGCGTCACGAGCCCGCGGGCGCGCACCTCCGGGTCCAGGCGCGCCGCCGCGTGGAACGCGCCGCGGAGCTTGAAGGCACCGATCGGCTGGGCGTCCTCGCGCTTGAGCAGCAGCCCGGGCACGGCGTCGAGCGGCTCGAGCGCGGTGCGCACCGCCACCCCGTCGAGGACCGCCGCGGCGGCCTCGACGTCGCGGCGCGCGACGAGCGGTGGGGTCATCCCTGCAGGCGGCGCACGGCCGCCCGGCCGGGCGGCTCGCCGCTGTCCGGCGGCACCGAGTCGGGGTCGACCGTGGCCGGGCCGGGCACGCCCTCGTCGCGGTCGTCGGCGACCCAGAGCTCCGCGCCCCCGGTGACGGCCGAGCGCTTGACCAGCGCCAGCGCGACCGATCCGAGTTCGTGGTGGCGCACCGCGGTGCCGATGCGTCCGACGGAGCGCCCGCCCTCGGCGGCGAGCACCGGCGTGCCGGGCGGCGGCAGGGCGTCGTCGCCGGACGCGAGGTGCAGCAGCACCATCTGGCGCGGCGGCCGGCCCAGGTTCGCGACCCGCGACACGGTCTCCTGGCCGCGGTAGCACCCCTTCGACAGGTGCACCGCCGAGCCGATCCAGCCGACCTCGTGGGGGATGGTGCGGTCGTCGGTGTCGAATCCCAGCCGGGGCCGCAGCGAGGCCACCCGGAGGGCCTCGAACGCGTCCAGCCCCGCGGCCGTGGCCCCGGCGCCGCGCAGCCGCTCCCACCAGTCGGTCAGCGCGCCCCGCGGCACGACGAGGTCGACGGCGTCGGCCGGCCACTCCTTCCGGCGCACGATGCCGCCCCCGGACAGCGGGCCGGCGTCGGTCGCGGGGATCTCCACCCCGGCCGCCGTCAGGACCTCCGCGGTCTGCGGGCCGACCACCGAGAGCAGTGCGAACTCGTCGCTCGCGTCCCGCACCTCGACCGCGGACCAGAAGGTCATCGACGTCAGGTAGGTCGCCAGGGCCGCCGCCGTGCCGGGTTCCACGTCCAGCCAGATCGCCGGCTCCGCCTCCCCCGCCGCTGCGCTCACCCCGGTGACGTGGCTGATGACGGCGTGGTGCTCCACCCGTCCCTGCACGTCGAGGACGAGGCCCTCGGTCCCGGCGCCGTCGGGCAGGTCGGCGACCTGCTGGGAGACGAGCAGGTGCAGCCAGCTCAGGCGGTCCGCCCCGGTCACGACGACGAGCCCGCGGTGCGAGCGGTCGACGACGACCGCGTGCCGGCTCGCCGCGCGCTGCTCGGCGAACGGGTCGCCGAAGTGGCTCGCGACGTCGGCGTCGAGGGCGTCCGACCCCTCGCCGTCGGGGTGCCCGATCGCGCCGGGGGTGTCCAGCAGGGGGGAACGAGTCATGCGTGCGCCTCCGAGTCCGACGTCTCGCACCGCGAGCAGAGCCCGGACAGCGCCACGTGCGTCGGGTCCAGGACGAACCCGGCCTTCGCCGCGAGCACGCCCGCCAGACCGTCGAGCAGGTCCGCGTCGACCTCGTCGACGTCGCCGCAGCGGTGGCACACGAGGTGGACGTGCTCGTGCTCACCGGTGGCGTAGGTCGGGGCGCCGTGGCCCAGGTGCGTGTGGCGCACGATCCCGAGCTGCTCGAGCAGGTCGAGGGTGCGGTAGACCGTGGTGATGTTCACCGCCGGGGCGATCTCCTGCACCTTGGTGCAGATCTCCTCCGGCGTGGCGTGGCCGAGCTCCGACACGGCGTCGAGCACCAGCTGGCGCTGGGGCGTCATGCGCAGGCCGCGGCGGTGCAGCGTCTGCCGCAGTTCGGTGTCCACGTCCCCGATGGTAGGCCGACACGCCGGGTCCGGATCCGGCGCGCCGCGGAGTCGGCGGCCGTTCGGCGTCTCGCCCCTCCCGGCATCGATCCCTACCATCGGTGCTGCCCGGTCACGCACCGAGACCGGACGGCGACGAGGTGATGTATGACGACGGGTGAGCGGGGGCGGACTCCCCCCGACGCCGAGCACTACCTGGATCTCCCGGACGCGCCGGAGGAGGCGGACGGCCCGCACTTCGACGTGGTGCTGCGGGGCTACGACCGGGGCCAGGTCGACGAGCACGTGGCGGGGCTGCGGCGCATGGTGTCGCAGCTGCGCGCGCAGCTCGCGGTCCGCGAACGACGCCGCGTCACCCCGGATCCCGAACCGCCCCGCCGCGAGCTCGCGGCGACGCTCCAGGAGGGCTCGCCCGCCGCGGCGGCCGCCCGGCCGGCGCCGCCGGACCGGCCCGCCCAGGACCCCGACCAGGTCGGCGCCTTCAACGAGCGGCTGCGCGGCATCCTGCAGGCCGCCGAGCAGGAGGCGGCGCTGGTGCGCAGCAAGGCCGCGGAGTCGCTGCTCGCCGAGCACGCCGAGTCCCGCGCGGCGCTGGCCGACCTGCGGGCGCAGCGCGACGCGGTGTTCGACGAGCTCGTCAAGGTCAAGGGCCACCTCGACGACCTGGTGGCCAACTCCGGCCGCCCGTCGCGTCCCTGGCAGCACCAGCCGCCGCGCCGGGGCCCCTACGGCCCGCCGCCGTTCCCGCCGCCGGCCCCGCCCCGCCCGGCGCCGCCGCAGGACATCGAGGACACCTCGGACCTCGCCGCCGAGAACTGACGGGCGCCGACGGAACGAACGACCCGTTCGTGGCTTCCATCTGCACGAACGAGTCGTTCGTTGCGCTCCGGGGCCGGCGCTCGCCGGCTCGCCCGACCCGCGGCTACCCGACGATGCGGCGCAGGCGGGCCGAGGTGTGCGGCTGCATCTCCTGGCCCATCATCGCCCGCTCCTCGACGTAGAAGAGGTCGCCGTCGACGATGCCGTAGAGCCGGTTGGCGCCCTGCACGTCCTTGGCGGTCGCGGTGCGCACGGTCGCGTCGGTCGAGAGCTCCCAGGAGGTCTGGGTGCGGGCCGACCCGTAGAAGATCTCGACGATCCCGGTGGCGTGGGCGAGGAGCATCTCGATCGTGCCGTCGGGCTGCGGCCGCCAGAAGCCGGTCTCGCGGGCCGCGGGCCGCACGACGGCGCCGCCCGGGCCGTCGAGCAGCCACGCCCGGGCCTCCCAGGCCAGGACGGGCCGGCCGTCGTGGGCGACGGTGATCTGCTGTCCGAAGTGGAAGGGCCCGTCGATCGTCGGGTAGACGACCTCGCCCTCCCCGCGCCACACCCCGACGAGCGGGAGCACCGGCAGCAGGGCGTCGTCGAGGTCCGGCCCGAGGCGCAGGTTGGCCGTGTCGTCCGGGATCGGGAGGTCGGTCCACTGCGGCCGGTTCGCGTCGCGCGTGTGCTCCGCGCGCTCCTCGGCGGCGCGGATGGCCTCGTTGCCCGCGAGACCCTCGGGGACCTCCTCGCTCATGAGGCGCCCCCGGAGGCGTCGCGGGGAGCTTCGTCGCGGAAGAGCCGCCTCGTCAGCACGAGCGCGTAGGAGAGGATCCCGGCGCTGGTCGCGGCGAGGAGGACCGTGTAGACCCAGGCCACCCGACCACCCTAACGACGAACACCCGCCCCGCCCGGGAGGGGCGGGACGGGTGTCCGGGTCGGTGGCGGGGCTCAGCCCACCGGCACCTCGGTGGTGTAGAGCCCGGGGCCCTGCACCGCGACGTCGGCCTGGCCGTTGCCCGAGCGCGAGAGCGCCCGGACGGTCCAGCTGCCCGGGGCCGCGAAGAACCGGTAGTCACCGGAGGCCGACGAGACGACCTCGGCGGTGAACTCGCCGGTGGAGTCGAGCAGGCGCACGAAGGCGCCGCCGACGGGCGAGCCGCCGTTGGTCACCTTGCCGACCAGCACCGACTCCCTGGTCAGGTCGGTCCCCGCGGGGAGCTCGGCCGTCTGCTCAGGAGCACCGCACATCAGGACTTCCCATCCCCGGTCTCGACCGGCACGCCCACCAGCGAGCCGTACTCGGTCCACGACCCGTCGTAGTTCTTGACGTCGGACTCGCCCAGCAGCTCGTGCAGGGCGAACCAGGTGTGCGACGACCGCTCGCCGATGCGGCAGTAGGCGATCGTCGACCGCGACGAGTCGAGGCCCTCGGCCTCGTAGAGCTTGCGCAGCTCGTCGTCGGACTTGAAGGTGCCGTCCTCGTTCGCGGCCTTCGACCACGGCACGTTGAGCGCCGAGGGGATGTGGCCGCCGCGCTGCGCCTGCTCCTGGGGGAGGTGCGCCGGCGCGAGGAGCTTGCCGGAGAACTCGTCGGGCGAGCGGACGTCGACCAGGTTCTTCGTGCCAATCGCGTCGACGACCTCGTCGCGGAAGGCGCGGATCGAGAGGTCCTGCTCCTGCGCGGAGTAGGTCGTCCGCGGGCGCTCCGGGACGGCGGTGTCGAGCTTGCGGCCGTCGAGCTCCCACTTCTTGCGGCCGCCGTCGAGCAGCTTGACCGCGGTGTGGCCGTAGAGCTTGAAGTACCAGTAGGCGTAGGCGGCGAACCAGTTGTTGTTGCCGCCGTAGAGCACCACGGTGTCGTCGTTCGAGATGCCCTTGGCGGAGAGCAGCGCCTCGAAGCCCGCCTTGTCGACGAAGTCGCGGCGGACCTGGTCCTGCAGCTCGGTCTTCCAGTCGATCTTGACGGCACCGGGGATGTGCCCGCCGTCGTAGGCGCTGGTGTCCTCGTCGACCTCGACGAACACCACGCCGGGCGCGTCGAGGTTCTCCTCGGCCCAGTCGGCGGTGACCAGGGCGTCCTGGCGGCTCATGGATGACTCCTCATCGGATGGACGGCGCCACGCGGCGCCGCGGGGGGAACTGGACACACCGGGCGTCGCGACGGCCCCGTCCGGCGAGGGGACGGGCTCGAGAGGCGTGCAGCGTCAGGCCGCGCGACGGGCGCCGGGACACAGGCAGCTGTCGACACGGCACAGGTCGACCGCGCGCCGCCGTGTCAGGCCCTCGTCCACGCGCGCCACGCTACCGAAACGTCCCGGTCGGGGTCACCCGTGACCGGCGGCCCGGCCGAGGTGGGGCTCGATGGCGGTGACGAGCGCCGCGCGGCGCGGCACCCCGTCCACCCGCAGCAGCTCCCGGCCACCGCCGTCGACCAGCAGCGTCGTCGGCGTGCGGGCCACCCCCAGCAGCCGGACGAGCTCGGGGCGGGTGGCGAGGTCGACGTCGCGGTGCACCAGGCCGGGCAGTTCCGCGGCGACGTCGCCCAGCACGCTGCGCGTGTCGCGGCAGTGCGTGCAGAACGCCGACGAGAACTGCAGCAGCACCAGGCCGCCGTCGCGCGCGGTGAGGTCGGCGGGCAGGCGCGGGGCGGGGATCGTCCCGACCGGCTCCGGGGTCGCGGGCCGCGCGGACCGGGAGCGCCGGCGCACGACGAGACCGACCACGGTCACGATCGCCCCCAGCGCCAGGATCACCACGAGGGTGACGACGGCCGCCGTCATCGCGGTCCTCCTCCCACCACCGACGAGGGTCACCACGGTAGGCAGGGCACCGGGCGCGCCGCGGGGCGGGTCTCCAGGCCGTCGGGGGCCGTGGTCCACGTGACATCCGACGCGCGACGGGGTGACGGCGCGGTGAACGGGGCTAAGGTCTCCCCACCACTGTGGAGGGAGATTCGCGTGGAGCTCCTGCTGCTCACCGCCGACCCCGAACCGACGTCAGTGCTGCCGTCGCTGTCCCTGCTACCCCACGGGCTGCGCACCGCCGCCCCCGAGGTCGCGGCCCTGCTCGACGCCGGACCGCACGACGCCGTCCTGGTCGACGCCCGCCACGACCTCGCCGCCGCCCGGAGCCTGTGCCGCCTCCTGGGCTCCACCGGGCTCGACGTCCCCGTGGTCGCCGTGCTCACCGAGGGCGGCCTCGTGGCCGTGTCCGTCGAGTGGGGCGTGGACGAGGTCCTGCTCCCGGGCGCGGGCCCCGCGGAGGTCGACGCCCGGCTGCGCCTGCTGCGCGCCCGCCGCTCCACCGACGCGGTCGGGGCCGAGGGCGCCCTCGTCCTCGGCGAGCTGATGATCGACGAGGCCACGTACACCGCGCGGCTGCGCGGCCGGCCGCTCGACCTCACCTACAAGGAGTTCGAGCTCCTCAAGTACCTCGCCCAGCACGCGGGCCGGGTGTTCACCCGCGCGCAGCTGCTCCAGGAGGTCTGGGGCTACGACTTCTTCGGCGGCACGCGCACGGTCGACGTGCACGTCCGGCGCCTGCGCGCGAAGCTCGGGGCCGAGCACGAGCAGCTCATTGGCACGGTCCGCAACGTCGGCTACAAGTTCGTCCGCCCGGTGCGCGGCGTGCTCGGCGGCGAGGGCCGTTCCCCGGTCGCGCTCGACGATCCCGACGACGACGAGGAGCCCGGCAGTCCGGGGTCCCGCGACGACCGGGTGGTCCGTCCCGCCGTGTGGGCCGGGCGCGCCTGAGGAGGGCGTAGCGTCCCGCAGGTGATCACCCCGGTGTGGATCGAGCCCTCCGCGGCCGACCGTGCGCAGCTCGAGCGGTTCGCGGCGGACGTCGCCCACGCCGACGGGGTCGCCGCGTTCTCCGAGCCGACGATGCTCGACCTCGCGACCCCGACCGGACACGGGCGGCACCTGGTCGTGCGGGGCGACGACGGCGACGACGGCGCCGTGCTGGCCTGGGCGCACGTCGACGGCGCCGACCCCGACGACGTCGTCGTCGAGCTCGCCGTCGCCCCCGCCGTCCGCCGGCAGGGGTACGGCCGGGCGCTCGCGACGGTGCTGGCCGCGGACGACGCGGCCCGGCCGGGGCGGGCCCGGGCGTGGGCGCACGGCGGCCGGGACGGCGCCGCGGAGCTCGCCGGCGCCTTCGGGCTCGAGCGCGAGCGCGAGCTGTGGATGATGCGCCGCCCGGCCGGGGCGGGCCCGCTGCCCGAGGAGCGGGCGCTCGACGGGGTGGCGATCGTGCCGTTCCGACCCGGCGTGGACGAGGACGAGGTCGTCGCGGTGAACGCCCGCGCCTTCGCCTGGCACCCGGAGCAGGGGACGATGTCGGCCGACGACGTCCGCCGTCGGGAACGGGAGCCCTGGTTCGACGCCGCCGGGTTCCTGCTCGCGCGCGACGACGGGCCGGACGGCCCGCTCCGGGGTTTCCACTGGACCAAGCGCCACCCCGACGGGGCCCTCGACGGCGGCCCGGTCGGCGAGGTCTACGTCGTGGGCGTGGACCCCGACGCCCAGGGCCGGGGGCTCGGCGGGGCGCTCACGCTCGCGGGGCTGCACCACCTCGCCGGACGCGGGCTCGACGAGGTCGTCCTCTACGTCGAGGCGGACAACGCCCCGGCCGTGGCCACGTACCGTCGGCTCGGGTTCGCCGTCGACGGCACGGACGTGTCGTACCGCCTCACCTGAGAGGCGACACCTGCTGTCCATCTCCGCGTCATCCGACGTCGATGGGTGAGCGTTCAACCACGCTCCGTCGGCGCTCGCAGGCATGTGATCAGGCTCAACACCGTCCCGCCGGGCGCCGGGGGCCTGTTCACCTCGCGTTCACCCGCTCAGCGTCGGTCGTCCATTCCGGCTGCCTAATCTCCGCGTCCGGTCGCCGTGCTCTTCCGTACCGCGGCCCGGAATGCCCGGATCACCGACGACGGTGCCGGGTCACAGGACGAGACAGGAGATCTCTGTGAGGTTCCAGCGGCGCGCAGCGGCGGTCGGTCTGATCGCGGCCGGGGCACTCGTGTTCAGCGCCTGCGGCAGCGACGGAGGCGGCGAGGGCCAGGGCGGCCAGGCCGCACCGGGCGGTGTCGCGTGTGGCGGCAAGGAGTCCCTGCGGGCCAGCGGATCGTCGGCGCAGGCCAACGCCATCACGCGCTTCGTCACCAACTTCGAGGGCGCCTGCGAGGGCCAGACCCTGAACTACACCCCGAGCGGCTCGGGTGCGGGCCGCAACGAGTTCATCGGCGGCCAGACCGACTTCGCCGGCTCCGACTCGGCGCTCTCCGACGCCGAGGTCGCGACCGCGCAGGCGCGCTGCGCCTCCCCGGCGTGGAACCTGCCGCTGGTCTTCGGCCCGATCGCGGTCGCCTACAACGTCCCCGGTCTCCAGGCGCTGAACCTGGACGGCGCCACCATCGCCGCGATCTTCAACGGGACCATCACCACGTGGAACGACCCGCGGATCGCCGCCCTCAACGGCGGCGCGGCCCTGCCGGCGGCCCCGATCGTCGTGAACTTCCGGTCCGACGAGTCCGGCACCACGCAGAACTTCCAGCGCTACCTCAACGCCGCATCGAACAACACCTACGGCAAGGAGGCCGAGCAGACCTTCCAGGGCGGCGTCGGCGCCGGTGCGCGCGGTAGCCAGGGTGTCGCGGACGCCACGAAGAACACCCCGAACTCGATCACCTACGTCGAGGCCTCCTTCGCGCAGCGCGGCGGGCTGGGGATCGCCAACGTCGTCAACTCCGGGGGCGGCCAGCCGGTCCCGCTGTCGCCGGAGACGGTCGGCAACGCCATCAACGGCGTCCGCGTGTCGGGTCAGGGCAACGACCTCAAGCTCGACCTGAACAGCCTCTACACCGCGAGCGCCCCGAACGCCTACCCGATCGCGCTCGCGACGTACGAGATCGTCTGCTCCAACTACGCCGACGACGCGACCGCCCAGGGTGTGAAGGCCTTCCTGTCGGCCTCGCTGACCGACCAGGCCCAGCAGGGTCTCCCGGAGGCGGGCTACGTCCCGCTGCCGGCGCAGTTCAAGCAGCGTCTGACCGACGCCGTGAACGCCATCCAGTGATGACCCCGGCCGGGGCCCGCCACCGCGGGCCCCGGCCTCCGTACGAGACGAGGGTGGGCAGACCCCGCTGTGAGTGAACGCACCACGGCACGGACCGGGTCGGAGCGTCCCGAGGACGCCCCGGCGCGGGAGGCCGCAACCAGTCAGTCGTCCCCGGGTCCCGAGTCGGGTAACAGCAGGAGCATGTGGGGTTCATCGCGGCGCGGCGAATCGGTCTTCCGGGGTCTCACGACCGGCTCCGGGGTCCTGGTGGTCGCGTCGATCGCGCTCATCGGCCTCTTCCTGCTGATCCAGGCGATCCCGTCGCTGCTGGCGAACCAGGCCAACTTCTTCACCTCGACGGAGTTCTCCACCGGCGACCCGGACAACCTGCGCTTCGGGATCCTCGACCTGCTGGTCGTCACGCTGAAGACGTCGATCCTGGCCCTGGTGATCGCCATGCCGATCGCGCTCGGTGTGGCCCTGTTCCTGACGCAGTACGCCCCGAAGCGGGTGGCCCGGCCCTTCGCCTACGTCATCGACCTGCTGGCGGCCGTGCCCTCGATCGTCTACGGGCTCTGGGGCATCCTCGTGCTCGCGCCGGTGATCCTCCCGGTCAACCAGTGGCTGGTCGACAATCTGGGCTGGTTCCCCCTGTTCTCGCAGGGCAACCTGCCGGTCGGCGTCCGCGGCACGATCTTCACCGGCGGCGTCATCCTCGCCGTCATGATCCTGCCGATCATCACCGCCGTCGCCCGCGAGGTCTTCGCCCAGACGCCGCGCTTCCACATCGAGGCCGCCAAGGCGCTCGGCGCGACGCGGTGGGAGGTCATCACGATGGCCGTCCTGCCCTACGGCCGCAGCGGGTACATCGCGGGCTCGATGCTCGGCCTGGGCCGCGCGCTCGGTGAGACGATCGCGATCCTGCTGGTGATCTCGGCCTCGACGAACGCCCAGACCCTGAGCCTGTTCGACGGCGGGTACACGTTCGCCTCGCTGATCGCGTCCGCGGCCTCGGAGTTCAGTCAGCCGCTGCCGACCGGCGCCTACATCTCGGCGGGCCTGGTCCTGTTCGTCCTGACCTTCGTCGTGAACGCCCTGGCGCGCGTCGTCGCCGGCGGAAAGGTGAACGGCTGATGAGTACCGCCCTCGAGTCGCCGGAGCGGCCGGCGTCGTCCCCGCCCTTCCAGCCGATCAGCACGGCACGCCGGGTGAAGAACACCTCGGCGACGGTGCTCGTGGCCCTCGCCTTCCTCATCGCCTGTGTCCCACTGGTGTGGATCCTGGCCGAGGTCGTGATCCGGGGCGCCGGTGCGATCTTCTCGGCGGACTGGTGGGGCCGGTCGCAGTCGGGCGTGAACCCCGAGGAGTACGCGGGCGGCGTCTACCACGCCATCTACGGGACGATCATCCAGGCGCTGCTCTGCGGGGTCATCGCCGTGCCCATCGGCATCCTCGCCGCGATCTACCTGGTGGAGTACGGCCGCGGACGGCTGGCGAAGACCACGAGCTTCATGGTCGACATCCTCTCGGGTGTCCCCTCGATCGTCGCGGCGCTGTTCATCTTCGCCCTCTTCATCTCGATCCTGGGCGCCGAGCAGTCCGCCTTCATGGTGTCGCTGGCCCTCGTGCTGCTGATGCTGCCGGTGGTCATCCGCAACACCGAGGAGATGCTGCGGCTGGTGCCCGACCGGCTCCGCGAGTCGGCGTACGCGCTGGGCATCCCGAAGTGGAAGACGATCCTGCGGATCGTGCTGCCCACGGCGCTCTCCGGCACGGTCACGGGCGTGATGCTGGCGTTCGCCCGCGTCATCGGCGAGACGGCCCCGGTGCTGGTACTGGTCGGCTACGCCCGCGCCATCAACTACGACCCCTTCGGGGGCAACATGGCGTCGCTGCCGCTGCTGATGTTCAGCGAGTTCTCCAACCCGGAGCCGGCGGGCCAGTTCCGCATCTGGGGCGCGGCGCTGACCCTAATCCTCATCGTCATGATCTTCCAGCTGGGCGCGAGCGTCATCTCGCGCTTCTCGGCGATCCAGAAATAGAAGGCGGCTGATCCTCGATGGCCAAGCGCATCGACCTCAAGGACGTCGACATCTACTACGGCGCCTTCCACGCCGTGCAGAGCGTCAACCTCACGGTCGCCCCCCGGAGCGTCACCGCCTTCATCGGGCCCTCGGGCTGCGGGAAGTCGACGGTGCTCCGCACGCTCAACCGCATGCACGAGGAGATCGCGGGCGCGCGCGTCGACGGGGAGATCCTGCTCGACGGGGAGAACATCTACGACAAGAACGCCGACGCCGTGGCGGTCCGCCGCACCATCGGCATGGTTTTCCAGATGCCGAACCCGTTCCCGACGATGTCCATCCGCGACAACGTCGTCGCCGGCCTGAAGCTGCAGGGCGTCAAGGACAAGAAGAAGCTCGACGAGGTCGCCGAGGCCTCGCTGCGCGGCGCCAACCTGTGGAACGAGGTGAAGGACCGCCTCGACAAGCCGGGCGGCGGCATCTCGGGTGGTCAGCAGCAGCGCCTGTGCATCGCCCGGGCGATCGCGGTGCAGCCGGACGTGCTGCTCATGGACGAGCCGTGCTCGGCGCTGGATCCCATCTCGACGTTGGCGATCGAGGACCTGATCGCCGACCTCAAGAAGGAGTACACGATCGTCATCGTCACCCACAACATGCAGCAGGCGGCGCGGGTGAGCGACCAGACCGGGTTCTTCAACCTGGAGGCCACCGGCAAGCCCGGGCACCTCGTGGAGATCGACGACACCGAGAAGATCTTCTCGAACCCGACCGAGCAGGCGACCGAGGACTACATCTCGGGCCGCTTCGGCTGATCCGGCACCCCGACGACGACGGGCCCTGTCGCACCTCTCCAGGTGCGGCAGGGCCCGTCGTCGTTCCGGGGTGTCGGATCAGGCGAGGGGCGGGTCGGGCATCTTGCCGGTGACCATGAAGACGACCCGGCGGGCCACGGCCACGGCGTGGTCGGCGAAGCGCTCGTAGAAGCGCCCGAGCAGGGTCACGTCGACCGCCGGGGCCACGCCGTGCGGCCAGTCGCGGTTCATCATGACCGTGAACAGGTGCCGGTGGAGGTCGTCCATGGCGTCGTCGTCGGACTCCATGGTGAACGCCAGCTCGATGTCGCGGTCGAGGATCACCCGTCGGGCGTCCTGGGCGAGGTCGAGCGCGACCCGGCCCATCTCCGCGAAGTAGGGCGAGACCTCCTGCGGCAGCACGAGGTCGGGGTGGCGCCGCCGGGCGGCCTTGGCGACGTGCAGCGCCAGGTCGCCCATGCGCTCCAGGTCGCCCGCGGAGTGGATGGCGGCGATGACCGACCGCAGGTCACCCGCCACCGGGGCCTGCAGGGCCAGCAGCCCGAACGCCTGGTCCTCGGCGGAGGTGCGCAGGGCGTCGATCTCGGTGTCGGAGGAGATCACCTCCTCGGCCAGGTCGAGGTCGCCCTCCAGCAGGGCGGTGGTCGCCTTCTTCATGGCCTCGCCGGCCAACAGGGACATCTGTGCGAGCTCGTCGTTGAGCGCCGAGAGCTTCTCGTGATAGGCCGCGCGCATGGCCGCAGACTAGGCGGACGCGCGGTCGGACACCCCACCGATACGTGAACCGCGCATGAACGGCGGGAAGATCACCCTGCTCAGCGGCAAGCGGCGTCGGCCGCGTTGACCAGCGCGGGCAGCGGGGCCGCGGTGGGCGGGGCCGTGGGGTCGACGATGCGGCCGTCGAAGTCGTCGCCGAGCTGCAGGGTGAGCACCCCGGCGGCGCCGGTGCGGGGGTCGAGGACCGCCGAGGGCACGGCCTTCTGCAGCGTCGCGGCGGCACCGGCCTGGTCGGGGGTGAAGGTGATGACGGTGCGGCCGTCGGCGCGCGGGGCGGACGGGTCGGTCGTGACCGTGAAGCCGTGCCCGCGCAACGACCCGGCGACCGATCCCGCCGAGGTGGAGGTCTGGGTGGCCACGTCGCGGCGGAAGCCGGAGGTGTCCTCCCCGTCGCCGCCGTCTCCGCCGCTCTCGTCGGTGACCTGGTCGCCGGTGTCGCCGGAGGCGGAGACCTCGGTGTCGTCGCTCTCCCCGGTGTCGTCGCTGTCCCCCGTGCCCGCACCGGCGGAGCTGTCGGACGACGTCGACGTGGTGCGGGCGTCGACCAGCCGCAGGGCGACCCGCTCGGCCGGGACGGCGGGAGCGGGGGCCGGCGGGGCGGCTCCGGGCTGCCCGGGCAGCGGCCGGTCACCGATGATCGCGTCGAACAGCGCCTGGTTGTCGGCGGCACGCAGCACCTCGTTGCCGCGGCCGTTGGCGACGCCGGTGGTGGGCACCGTCGTGAAGGCGACGTTCCGCGCGTCGAGCCCGGAGAGCGACTGGCCGAGCCCCAGCAGTTGCGAGGCGTCGATGTTCTCGCCGTAGGTGGACCGCCCGACCGCGTCGACCAGGCCCTGGAGCCGGCCGAGGTCGAGCAGGGTGCCCGCCGAGAGCGTCTGGCGCAGGAGCGCGGACAGGAACAGCTGCTGGCGGTGGATGCGCCCGTAGTCGCTGGTCGGGTCGCCGACCACGTGGCGGGCGCGGACGAAGTTGAGGGCCTGTTCGCCGGTGAGCACCGACGTGCCCGCGCGGTCGACGACGGTGCCGAGGACCGTGTCGCGCATCGGGAGCTCGAGGCAGACCGGGACGCCCTCGACGGCGTCCACCATGTCCTTGAACCCGGAGAAGTCGACGCCGAGGAAGTGGTTCACGGCCAGGCCGGACAGCTCCTGCACGACCTTCGTCACGCACCGCGGGCCGCCGACCTGGTAGGCCGTGTTCAGCTTCGCGCGCGCCGTCCGCGGGATGGTCTGACCGGTGTAGGCGCCGGTGACCGAGTCCCACCGCTCGCAGCTCGGCCGGTCGATCTCGAGGTCGCGCGGGAAGGACACCACCGTGACCCGCGAGCGGTCCGCCGGCACGTGGACGACCATCACCGTGTCCGACCGGGCGCCGGGCACGTCGTCCGCGTCGCCGACCTCCTCCGTGGGGGTCGCCCCGACCCGGGTGTCGGACCCGACGACCAGGAAGTTCTGGTCCCCCGCCTGCGCGGCCGGGTCGATGATCGCCGACGACGTCGGGTCCAGGGCGGCGATCTGGCGGACGGCGGCCTCGAACCACGACGTGGCGCCCCACGCGACCCCGCACACCAGCACGATCACCGTGGACATCGCCGCCGTCAGCAGCCGCAGGGTCCGCGGCCAGGTCCACGGCCCGATCCGCGCGCCGACGCCCGCGAGCACGGCCGACGTGGCCGCGAAGTCGGCGCGCTCCGGGTCGGTCGTGACGGCGACGGCGCGAGTGCGACGTGGGGCAGGTTCCGGAGCTGCCGGAGCTGCCTGGTGTGGCACTCGGGGTGGCTCGGGCGGCGGCGCGGCCGGCTCCGGGTCCCGAGTGCGACGTGGGGCAGGTTCGGGGGCGTCGGGAGCTGCCTGGTGTGGCACTCGGGGTGGGTCGGGCGGCGGCGCGGCTGGCTCGGGCTCGCGAGTGCGACGTGGGACAGGTTCCGGGGCGAGCGGAGCTGCCTGGTGTGGCACTCGGGGCGGGGCGGGCGGCGGCGTGGCGGGCTCGGGGTCCCGAGTGCGACGTGGGGCAGGTTCCGGGGCGAGCGGAGCTGCCTGGTGTGGCACTCGCGACGCCTCGGCGGCCGGGGCCGGGCGCTCCGTCCGCACGGTCGGCGGCGCGACCGGGGCCGGCGGGGCCAGCGGGGCCGCGGAGTCCGCGACGGGCTCGGCCTCCGCGGCGGCGGCCACCAGGTCCCGCATCGGCTCGGTCTCGGCGGCGGCGCCCGCCGGACGGAGGCCGCGGCGGCCCTGCCGTCCGGGCCGCCGCGCGAGCGGGACCATCGTGGGCGCGATCCCGCCCCGACGTTCGGGGTCGGGACGCTCCGGGACCACCCGGGTCGGCACCGACGGAGGACCGGTCCGCACCGTGGGGACGTCGGGACCGACGCCGCGCTCACGGTCGTCGGCCACGGGACCCCCCGGTCGGTCAGGGACGGGACCCGACCGGGCAGTCCGTCCGGGGTGCACGGATCGTATAGAGCCCGTCACCGGACCTCGCGCGCGGGACTACTCCGCGGTCACCTCCCGGACAAGACCCGTCACCCGATCGTGATCGGTCCGGTGCTCAACGGCCGGAGCGTGCCGTCCCCGCGACCGCCCGTGCGACCCCTGGGACGCCCCGCCGGCCCGCCGCCGGGCCCGCGAGCCGCACCTCGCCGGTGCTGTCGCGGTAGGCCACCGCGTTCCGCCCGGTGCGCTTCGCGACGTAGAGCAGCTCGTCGACGTCGTCGAGCAGGCCGGGGCCCTCCGCGCGGGTCCCGCCGCAGTCGACGCACCCGAGCCCGACGCTCACCGTGATCCGGAGCTCCGGGGCGAGCGCGGACCAGTCGTGCTCCTCGATCCGCGCCCGGACCGCCTCGCACACCGCGACCGCGTCCGTGTCGGACGAGCCGGGCAGCACCAGCGCGAACTCCTCGCCGCCGTAGCGCGCGCAGAACCCGTCCGGGACGACGTCGTCGACCCCGGCCCGCATCAGGCCGACGAGGGTGCGCAGCACGGTGTCCCCGACGGCGTGCCCGTAGGTGTCGTTGACCTGCTTGAAGTGGTCGACGTCGGCGAGGGCGACGCAGACGGCGTCGTGGCCCTCGTCACGCAGCGTCGACAGGCGCTCGTCGAGGTACCGACGGTTCCAGGTGGCGGTCAGGCTGTCGCGCCGGCTCTGCTCGCGCGCCTCGGCCCGCTCGCGCCGGAGACGGTCGACTTCACGGCGTAACTGCTCGGGCACCCGCACCGGCGGTGTGTCGCCGAGGTGCACGAGGGCCATCGCGGCGCGCAGGTGCTGGTAGGCCTTCCGCCAGTCACCGCGGTCGGCGAGCACCTCGGCCGCGGCCTCGTGGGCGCGCGCCTGGGCGGCGCGGGCCATCCCGTCGTCGTCCGTCGCCGCGTCGAGGCGGAGGGCCTCGTCGATCCCGACGATCGGTGCGGTATCGAACGTGCTGGCAGCGGACGTGGGGCGGGACGATCCGGAGATCTCGGGCGCGGGTGGGGTCGCCACCGGGGCGGGCGGACCCGCCGACACCCGGCCCGGCGACCTGCCGGCCGTGGAGCCCCTCACGAACACCCGCCGCTCCCTCGCGTCCGCACTGCTGCGACCCCTCCAGTGTGGCCGTCGACCGCGCAGGCGCAACGTCCGTTCCCCGCCCGCCAACCGAATCCACCGTCCGGTCGACGTGACTCTGCGTGGAGAATCCGGCCTGCTGCTCGTTCGGCCCCAGATCGCTGCCCGACCGGGTGCTCAAGCCCGGACGCCGTGACCCCTCGTGGTGTGAGGGATCAGTCAGCGCACGGAGCGTAGCTGAACACCCGCGCGTCGCGGACGACGAAGTGCTTCGACCCGACGTCCTCGCGGACCTCTGTCGACCCCCGGCGCACGGTCACCGCGGCCGCGGCCACGTAGATCGCGCCGACCGGCCGGGCCGCGCCCGGGAGTGTCGCGGGCGGGGTCCAGTCCGCGTCCGGGCGCAGCGTGCGGGCGACGAGCCGGGTGTCGAGGGTGAGCTCGCCGAAACACCGGTCGGGCGGGAACGGGGTGCCCTCGGCCTGGCTCGCCCGCAGGAAGTCCGTCTGCGCTCGCGGCCCCGCCGTCCCGGCCCGGTTGGACGCGTCGACGTAGGCGGCGATGAGCGCGCGGTCCGTGCTCGGCACGGCGGCGACGCGGGCGGTCCCGGGGACCACGGCGCCGCACCCGGCCACACCCGCCGTCAGGACGAGCCCGAGGACGAGGGCGGCCGCACGCAAGGGACTCAGCCGCCGGAGTGCATGACGTCCGCGCCCGCGGGCACGGTGGCGTCCTCGGGGTCGTCGAGCCAGCCCTCGGGCAGGGTGACGTGCCCGGGGGAGCCCTGGCGGCCGCGCGGGCCGTCGGCGTCCGGCGGGAAGGGCTGGTCGTGCTCGAGGCGGGCCAGGAGCTCGTCGAGGCGCTCGAGCCCGTCGATCATCCCCAGCTCGCGGCGGACCTCCGAGCCGACCGCGAAGCCGTGCAGGTACCAGGACATGTGCTTGCGGGAGTCGCGGACGCCCTTGCGCTCGCCGTGGTGGGCGATCAGCAGCTCGACGTGCCGGCGCATGACGCCGGCGACCTGCCCGAGGGTCGGCGGGGTCGGCAATGGCCGCCCCGCGAAGGCCGCCTCGAGCTCGCCGAACAGCCACGGGCGCCCGAGGCAGCCCCGGCCCACCACGACGCCGTCGCACCCGGTCTTCTCGACCATCGCCAGCGCGTCCTCGGCGGCGAAGATGTCGCCGTTGCCCAGCACCGGGACCTCGGCGGGGACCGCGTCGCGCAGCTCCGCGATCCGGCTCCAGTCGGCCTGGCCGGAGTAGCGCTGGGCGGCGGTGCGAGCGTGTAGGGCGATCGACGCCGCTCCCTCGGCCGCCGCGATGCGCCCGGCGTCGAGGAAGGTGACGTGGTCGTCGTCGATGCCGATCCGCATCTTCACCGTGAGGGGCAGCGGGCCCGCGGCGTGCACCGCCCGACGCACGATCTGCTCGAACAGCCGCCGCTTGTAGGGGAGTGCCGCGCCCCCACCGCGCCGGGTCACCTTGGGGACCGGGCAGCCGAAGTTGAGGTCGACGTGGTCGGCGAGGTTCTCGGCGACGATCCGCTCCACGGCCCGCCCGATCGTCTCCGGGTCGACGCCGTAGAGCTGCATCGAACGGGGCGACTCGTCGTCGTCGAACGCGATCATCTCGGCCGTGCCCGGGTGCCGTTCGACCAGCGCCCGCGCCGTGATCATCTCGCAGACGTAGAGCCCCGCGCCCTGCTCGCGGCACAGCCGGCGGAACGGCGGGTTCGTGACGCCGGCCATCGGCGCGAGCACGACCGGGGTCGGGAGCTCGTGCGGTCCGATGTGGAGGGGCTTCACGGTCTCTATTGTGCGCCGGGCACCGCCGCCGGTTGAGCGAAGGGCCCCATCAGTCGAGTAGACGGGCCGTGGGCGCCCTTCGCCGGGACGACGGCGCTCTGGCGATGGGCGCCCTTCGGCGATCTACCCGACCGAAGGGGCCCTTCGCTCAATCGCCCAGCTTCTCCGCGCGGATCTCGTGGCCGGCGCTGGTGAGGCAGCGTCCGGTGGCGAGGTTGAACTTCCAGTTGTGCAGCGTGCAGGTGAGCACGTCGCCGTCGACCGCCCCGAACTTCGACAGGTCCGCCGACAGGTGCGGGCACCGGGCCTGGACCTTCCAGCCGTCGAGCTCGATGTCGCGGCCGTCGTCGTTCGCGGCGTCGTACCAGTTCTCGACGTAGTCCATCCGCTCCTCGGACAGACACTTGAAGAACGTGTAGAGGTACTCGTTGTACTGGCCCACCCGGGTGGCGGTGAACCGCACCGAGAGGAACAGCGAGTTCGACCAGTCGACCTCGCCGGTGTCGACGTTGGTCTGCACCAGCGTGCCGGGCACGCCCCAGCGGTAGCGGCACTGCTCGCCGTCGTAGGTGCGGATCTCGCGGCCGGTGAAGTCGAAGACCAGCGACAGCGTGCCGTCGGCGTCGACGCCCGGCGTCGAGTCCGGCATGCCGTGCAGGTCCATCCGCACCGGCCCGCCGATCCCGTCGCACATGTGGTCGGCGCGCTTCATCAGCGGCTCGATCCACTCCTTGAGCTGGCGCAGGATGTCGGGCTGCGGTGCCGACCAGGACGCGCGCTGCGCCGCGATCGCCGGCCGGGCGCGCTCGGCGAACTCCCGGAGGTAGTCCTCCTTCTCGACGAAGATGCGCTCGACCTCGTCGTCGGGCATCGGGTGCGTCAGGTTCCGGACGACGGGTCCGTCGATCTCCGCCGTCGTCCCCGGGAGCAGCAGGTGCCCGCCCTCGTGGCCGAGCTCGCGCATCCGGCCGAGGAACTCCCACTGGTCGGTGAAGATCGACTCGCCCTCGACACCGTCGTAGCCCAGGCCGTTCCACCGGAACAGCTCGTCGTCGAGGAAGCAGGGCGGACCCGCCGTCGGGAAGATGTTGGGGGCGCCGACCTCGCGGATGTAGCGCATCGCGCGGTCCTCCTGCCCGATGCGCTTGCGGCGGGCGAACTCGCGCTTGGCGGCCTTCGGGAGGTCGTAGACCATCGGCCACCAGATCGCGCCCGAGAACTGCGTGAAGTGCGCGTCGTAGGCGCCGAACTCCAGCAGCTCGGGGATGTCGAGCGGGTGCGCGTCGTTCTGGTTGACCACGCGGGCGGTGCCGTCGTCGAGGGAGAGCGCCGAGTCGCCGATCGGCCCGTCGCCCGGGCCCTTGAGCGAGGTGATCATGATGCGCAGCCCGCCGTCGAGCTCGACCGGCTCGGAGGTGCGGGTGCGGATGAAGTGCCGGAAGCCCAGGTCGCGCAGCTCGTGCTCGAGCTCGTCGGTCGGGTAGTCCGGCAGCAGGACGCGGGCGTCCTTGCTGACATTACGTGACAGGTTCTCGGCGTCGAAGTGGTCGCGGTGCAGGTGGGAGACGTAGAGGTAGTCGCACTGCCCGAGCGCGGCCCAGTCGAGCTGCGTGTTGTCCGGGAACGGCACCCACGAGGCGAAGAACGTCGGGTTGGTCCACGGGTCGCAGAGCACGCTGCCGCCCGTCGTCTCGAAACGCATCCCCGCGTGCCCGACTCCGGTGACTCGCACCAGCAGACCTCCTCGAACTCGACCGCCGACCCGATTGTCCGCGTCGCCGCGACACGTCGGCTGCCCGGGTGGGGTATCCCTGACCACGTGACCCGAGTCCCTGTCGACGGTGACCCGATCGCCGCACTGCGCGCCATCGCCTTCTACTACGAGCGCGAGCGGGCCGACACCTACCGGGTGAAGGCGTACCGGACGGCGGCCGACCGTCTGGCGGAGCTCGACCGCGACGAGGTCGAGCAGCGGGCGCGGGCCGGGACGCTCACCGATCTCAAGGGGGTGGGCAAGAAGACGGCCGGGGTCGTGGCCGAGGTGGTGTCGACCGGGACGGCAGCCTCCCTGGAGGAGTTGGCCGCCGCCCACGAGGCGCCCGTCGCCGGCGGGGTGGAGCTGCGCGCCGTGCTGCGCGGCGACTCGCACACGCACTCCACCTGGTCCGACGGCGGGTCGGACATCCTGGAGATGGCGCGCATGGCCCGCGACCTCGGGCACGAGTGGATGGTGCTGACCGACCACTCGCAGAACCTGACCGTGGCCAACGGGCTCTCGCCCGAGCGCCGTCGCCGGCAGTTCGACGTGATCACCGAGGTGAACGAGGAGCTGGCGCCGTTCCGGCTCCTGCGCGGGATCGAGGTCGACATCCTCGAGGACGGGTCGATCGACGCGCCGGACGACCTGCTCGAGGAGCTCGACCTCGTCGTCGCGAGCGTGCACTCGAAGCTGCGGACGCCGTCGGAGGAGATGACCGCGCGGATGGTGTGCGGGGTGTCGCACCCGCTGGTCGACGTGCTCGGGCACTGCACCGGCCGGCTCGTCACGGGCGGGCGGGGGACGCGGCCGCCGTCGACGTTCGACGCCGAGGCGGTGTTCGAGGCGTGCCTGGAGAACGGGGTCGCCGTCGAGATCAACTCCCGGCCGGAGCGGCTCGACCCGCCGCGGACGCTGCTGCGCCAGGCCGTCGAGGCGGGGTGCGAGTTCATGATCGACACCGACGCCCACGCGCCCGGCCAGCTCGACTGGCAGCCCTTCGGCTGCGAGCGCGCCGTGGAGTGCGAGGTGCCGGTCGACAAGATCGTCAACACCCGCCCGGTGCCGGAGTTGCTGGAGTGGCGAACCCGCCTCTGACCAGGGGATTCGATCTCGTTTGCGGATCAGCGGATCCGCGCTTAGCGTGGTCGGTACATGGGAGAGGAGGTGGTCCGACGTTGATGAACGACAGGACTCGTGAGGTGTCCGTCAGCTAGCCGACGTCAGGTCGTGGAATTGACCGGCTCCGCTCCTTCGTAGCGGACACGTCAGCTGGTGAATCCACGGCGGACACCGGACCCCCGGAGCGCTCGGAGTTGTCCATCCGAGCCCCGTGAGCGCCGCTCGCGGGAAGCATGCTCCGGGGGTCTTTCATGTGCGGCTCCGCCGCACGTGTGCACTTACTGGGCCTATGGCCCCACTTTCTGCTCACGTGGCGGCACGCCACATCGCCGACGAGATCTCCCGCGACCGCTCGATCAGCTCCGGCGGGCCCTCGATCACGTAGGGCACGCCCACCATCGCGAGCGTGATCGCCAGCCACTCCCACGAGTCCGGGGCCGAGACGAAGCGGCACTCGTCGTCGCCGAGCGCCTCCACCGCACCCGCCTCCGCGATCAGCCGCTCCGAGACCACCGCGGCCGGCGCCGCGAAGCGCACCACCGCCCGCGTCGTCGAGAGCGGGACCGACACCGAGGCCTGGACGAAGCTCACCGGGTCGTCGGGCGGCGTCCGCTCCGCGAACGTGGTGCCCGGGACGTCCAGCCCGGTAATCCGGTCGAGGCGGAAGGTCCGCCAGTCCTCGCGGTCGCGGTCCCAGCCCAGCAGGTACCAGCGCCGGGCCAGCGCGACCTGCCGGACCGGCTCGACCCGCCGTCGCGACCCCTCCCCGGACCGCGCGACGTAGGTGAACCGCACGTCCTGCCGCGCGCCGATCGCCGCACCGAGCGTCTGCAGCACCTCCAGCGGGACGGCCGCCCGGGACACCGCGTCGAGCGAGGACGACACCGCCCGCACCCGGTGCGCCAGCCGCGACGGGAGCACCTGTTCCAGCTTGCGCAGCGCCCCGTCCGCGGCGCCCGTCCCGGCCACGAGCCGCAGCCCGACGACCGCCGCGACCGCCTCGTCGTCGGTGAACAGCAGCGGCGGCACCGCCGACCCCGCGACGAGCCGGTACGCGCCGCCCGGACCCCGCCGCGACTCCACCGGGTAGCCGAGCTCCCGCAGCCGGTCGAGATCGCGGCGGACGGTGCGCGGGGAGGCGCCGAGCCGCGCGGCCAGGTCCGCCCCGGTGTGCTCGCGACCGTCCTGCAGCACCGAGAGCAGCTCGAGCATCCGCACCGACGGACTGGTCATTGTGGCCACGATACGACCACAACTCGGTCAACGATGGCCGCATGACCGACCACATCCGCATCGTCGGCGCCCGCCAGCACACCCTGCGCGGCCTCCACCTCGAGATCCCCCGCCGCGCGATCACGGTGTTCACCGGCGTCTCCGGCTCGGGCAAGACGTCGCTGGTGTTCGACACGATCGCCGCGGAGGCGCAGTCGCAGCTCAACGAGACGTTCCCGGCCTTCGTCCGGAACCGCCTGCCCTCCTACGGCCGACCCGACGTCGACCTCGTCGAGAACCTCTCGCCGGTCGTGGTCGTGGACCAGCGTCGGCTCGGTGCGAACGCGCGCTCGACGGTCGGGACGATCACCGACATCGCCCCGCTGCTGCGCCTGCTCTTCTCGCGCGCGGGGACGCCGACGGTGGGCGAATCGACGGCGTTCTCGTTCAACGACCCCGCGGGGATGTGCGAGCGGTGCAGCGGGCTCGGGGAGGTGGTCACGCCGCGCCCCGAGACCTTTCTCGACGACGGGTCCACCCTCGCCGAGGGCGCGATCCGGCTGCCCGGGTTCGGCAACACGCCCGGGCAGGCGCGCTACTGGTACCGCAAGTACGCCGAGACCGGGTGCTTCGACGTCGACCGGCCGCTGCAGGACTGGCCGGCCGAGCGCCGCGCGCTGCTGCTCGAGGGCGGGCCGGAGCTGCCGGTCGAGGGGCTGGTCGAGCACTTCACCCGCATCTACCTGCAGGCCGAGGGCGAGATGTCGGCCCGCAAGCAGGCGACGGTGGAGCGGTTCAGCACGCGGGTGCGCTGCCCGGACTGCGACGGAGCCCGGCTGAACGCCCGTGCCCGGTCCGTCACGGTGGCCGGGCGGACGTTCCCGGAGTGGTGCGCGGTCGAGGTGGCCGAGCTGGTCGACCTGGTGCGGACGGTCGCCGAGCCGGCCCCGGTGGTGGAGTCGCTCGCGGACCGGTTGGCCGCGCTGGACGAGGTCGGGCTCGGCTACCTGACGCTGGACCGCCCGACCGGCACGCTGTCCGGCGGCGAGGCGCAGCGGGTGAAGACGGTCCGCCACCTCGCGTCGAGCCTGATCGAGATGCTGGTGGTGTTCGACGAGCCGACCGTCGGCCTGCACCCGCGGGACGTCGAACGGCTCGTCGGCCTGCTGCGGCGGCTGCGCGACCGGGGCAACACGGTCCTCGTCGTCGAGCACGCGCGGGACGTCGTCGCGGTGGCCGACCACGTCGTCGACCTCGGTCCCGGAGCGGGTCCCGACGGTGGGTCGGTGCTGGTCGGAGGGGACGTCGCGGACCTGCGCGCCGCGGACACCCCGACCGGACGGGCCCTGCGGGCCGGGCCGGCACCCGTCGTCGGGACGAGCCGGACACCGACCGGATGGCTGCCGGTGCGCGGGGCGGACCGGAACACGCTGCGGGGCGTCGACGTCGACGTGCCGACCAGGGTGCTCACGGCGGTCACCGGGGTCGCGGGGTCCGGCAAGTCGAGCCTGGTCGACGTCCTGGTCGAGCAGCACCCGGGCGCCGTGCGGCTGGACCAGTCGGGGCTGACGACGTCACGGCGCTCGTCGCTGGCGACCTACACCGGCATCGCGACGGACCTCCGCAAGCGGTTCGCCCGGGCGCACGGCGTGCCGGTGTCGCGGTTCAGCGCGAACTCCGGCGGCGCGTGCCCCGACTGCGACGGGCTCGGCGTCCAGTACACCGATCTGGCGTTCCTCGCCGGGGTGTCGACGCCGTGCCCGACCTGTCGCGGCCGCCGCTTCTCCGAGGAGGTGCTCGCGATGACGGTCGACGGCCGGTCGATCGCCGACGAGCTGGACCGCACGGTCGACGACGCCCGCGAGGACTTCCCGACGATGCTGGGCGCGCTCGCCGACGTCGGGCTCGGGCACCTGACGTTGGGTCGCCCGACGTCCACGTTCTCCGGCGGGGAGCGGCAGCGGCTGCGCCTGGCGCTGGAACTCGCGCGGGGCGCGTCGTCGGGGACCTACGTGCTGGACGAGCCGACGACCGGCCTGCACCCGACCGACGTCGACCGCCTCGTCGGCGTCTTCGACCGCCTCGTCGACGCGGGCCACACGGTGGTCGTCGTGGAGCACGATCTCGACGTCGTCGCCCGCGCCGACCACGTCATCGACCTCGGGCCCGGCGCCGGCCGGCACGGCGGCACCGTGGTGTTCAGCGGGCCGCCGCGCGAGCTGGTGCGGTGCGAGGCGTCGTCAACCGGTGCCGCCCTCCGGGCGTCAGCACTGCGGCCATGCTGACACCGGACGTCACATTCGTGGGGGGTACGAGCTACCGGGCGGCGTGCCGCGGCCGGTCGTCGACGCCGAACGAGGAGCCGTAGGGCGCGTCCATCTGCGCTCCGAAGGAGGCTGCGTCGTCGTCCCGACGGCGGCGGCGCCCGCCGGTCCCGACGATGCTCGGGGTGTCGCCGGTCAGCGGCGTCTCGAGGTCGTAGGGCCGCTCGGCGCGCCGCTCCCGGCGCGGCGGGGTCGTGACGACGGGTGCATGCGGGCCGGTGCCCGGCAGGTTGCCGCGCCCGACCCACTCCGCCTCCTGCGCGATGCGGTAGGTCTGGCAGGGCCACGAGGCGGTGCGGCCCGCGGTGTCGCGGCACCCGCCGCAACGGCCCCCGCCGTCGGGAACGTGCTCGGCCAGGACCCGGCGCACCAGGTCGGGCATCTCGGACATGACCGTGGCCATCGACATGCGTGGCCTCCTATCGCGTTACGGGAGGATCTGGACCTCGTCGTTGACCTGCAGGAAGTCGAAGAACGCCTTCGAGTCGTCGTCGCCGAGGTGCACGCACCCCGCCGACGCGCGCTGCAGGCTGCCGCCGTGGAAGGCGTCGCCCGGCGCGAAGAACACCGAGTAGGGCATCGGCGCCTGGTTGTACTCGCGCGAGTGGTGGAACTGGTCCTTCCACATCACGTGGAACACGCCGGTCGGGGTCTCGTTGCCGGGGCCGCCGGTCGTGACCGGCACCGGGCCGCGGGCGAGCGTGCCCTTGCCGTCGCCGATCCACGCCTTCTGCTGCGAGATGCTGACGCACGCCTTGGCGGTGACCGCGCAGGGCGGCGCCCCGGGGGCCGGCGCGGCGAGGGCCGGCACGGCCGCCGACAGCACCCCGACGCCGATGGCGGCGGCGGCGAGGGCCACCCGGACGAGGCGGCGGCGCTCGGAGTGCCCCTGATGACGACCCAACTCGTGTCCTTCCCCGACGGTCGCGGCGGTCGTTGCGGCGTGACCATACGTCGCGGTCAGGTCACCGATCGCGATCGGTGGGATCACGGGCCGTGGTGTGGCGGCGTGCGGCATCCGGGCGGCTGCTGGTCGCCTGACCTGCACGAACGGCCGTCCGCGGTGCCGTTGTGAGCCCGGTCTCCGCCGAGCGGTGGGGAGGGCGCGGCGCTCGGGTGGAGCAGTCCGGGACGGCCTGCGTGCGGTGTCCGGATCCGGGTTCGCGACGGCGGGTCGGCGCGGGCGCCGAGCGGGGCCACGACTGCGCCGAGTGGGCAGGGGCGTGTCGCGAGGTGCCGTCGTGGTGCCGCGGGTGATCGCGGCGCTCGGCGCGGTGCGGCGGGGCCGGAGCCCGAAGGGCTGCCGGCGAACCGTGTCCGCCGGACCGGGTCGGCCTGAGGTGGGCGACGCCCGAGCCCGACGTGTGCCGGCCCCCCGACGACCCCGCTACGCTCGATGACCAGCGGGCCTCTAGCTCAATGGGCAGAGCATCGGACTTTTAATCCGCTGGTTGTGGGTTCGAGTCCCACGGGGCCCACATCCACGTCGCCGTCATTCGGGCCGGCGGAACTCGTAGGCGACGTCCTCTCCGTCGACCGAGGTCACCGTCGCCCGGACCACGAACAGGGGCGTCTCGGCACCGACGACGGAGCAGTCGATGGTCGCGCCGACCTCGGCGGTCAGGTCGTCGGCGCACGTCGCGGAGCCGCTCGGGACGAGACCGGCCGCGTCCTCGGCGACGACGGCCGCCGGGACGGTGTGTGTCGCCACGAGCTCGTCGAGCCCGGTGACCTGCGCGAGGCAGATCAGGAGGTAGGCGGCCGCGCCGGCGAGCGCCAGGGTCGATCCCCACCGGCTCGTCGAGGAGCGCTTCGGGGCGGGCGTCGTGGATCGGGACACGCGGACTCCTCGGGCGGGCCGCCGAGAGGTCGCGGCCGGTGCTCACAGCGTCTCCGTCGATCACGCCGCCCACCGCCACCTGCGACACAGCCGCAGTGTCAGCGCGACGACAGATCCCGGAGTCCGCGGAGCGCCGCAGGAAGATCCGGACTTCTGGGGCGTGTCGCACGGTCTCTTGCGCGTGTCGCCACAGAAGTCGCGATCATGTTCCGGCGATGTGGAGCACTCGTGCGGAGCGGCCGGGCGACGAACCCGCGATCCGGGCCGTCATCGAGAAGGCCTTCCCGACGCCGGCCGAGGCCGACCTGGTCGACTCCCTCCGCGCCGACCCGGACGCCTGGGTCGACCTCTCCTTCGTGACGACGAGTCCGGACGGCGAGCTGGCCGGCCACGCCCTGCTCACCCGCTGCCACATCAATGGCGGACCGGCGCTCGCCCTCGCCCCCTGCGCGGTCCTGCCGGAACACCAGGGCCGCGGCGCCGGCTCGGCGGCGATCCGCGCGGCTCTCGACGCCGCCCGGGATCGCGGCGAGAACCTCGTCGTCGTCCTCGGGCACGCGGACTACTACCCGCGGTTCGGGTTCACGAAGGCGTCTACCCACGGTGTCCGCGCCCCGTTCGACGTGTCCGACGAGGCGTTCCTGGCGCTCGCCCTCGATCCGGGCCGCCCGACCCCGAGCGGCACGGTCACCTACCCACGCGCCTTCGGCGTCTGAATCACGACACCGGCAGCAGCTCCCACGCCGTCGGCCACGGCACGGACGCCTCCGGGTCGGTGATCGGGTCCTCGTACCCGGCCACCCGCACCTGGCTCGCCGTGATCACCGCCCGGGCCCGCTCCTCGCCGATCCCCGCGCCCGTCAACCGCTCGAGCAGGGTGGCGGGGCGAGGTTCGGGGCGCGGGTACTCGAGCACTCCACGACGCTAAATCCGTCCCGACCCCGACGGCCGTGGCGACGGGCCGGGCGCGGCCGAGATCACCGGGACGGGGCTGCGGCCCGCACACGGCCGAGCCGGGCGGCCCTGCCCGACGAGCGCGTTGCGGGACGCAACGCCCACGTCGCCGAGGTCGACCTCCGCCCGCCGTGTGCGCGGCGCAAGAGCCTCGCCGTCCCGACGGCGGGCCGCGCGCGCCGCCGTCGGGAAGGGTGCGTCAGTCGACCTGCTCGAGGTCGTAGCGGACGTCGTCGCCGTCGACCGCGGTCACGGTCGCGCGGACGTCGTAGCGCTCCGGCCCACCGAGCACGGAGCAGGTGATGGTCGCGCCGACCTCGGCACGCAGGTCCTGGGAGCACATGGCGACCCCGCCGACGATCCGGCTCTGGATCTCGCCCTGCACCGTCGACGACTCGACGACCCCGGGCCCGAACAGGTCCCCGGCGAGCGCGCCGACGCCGCCCACGAACTGGATCAGCGAGAACAGGACACCGACGATGCTCAGTACGAGCACGGCGATCGGGCCGGCCTTCGACTTCTTCGGCGGCGGCGCCTCCGAGGGGCCGGGCCCGGGAGTGACGCCGTTGATCGGGGCGGCGGGCTCGGGCGTGACGGAAGCGGTCATGACGACTCCTCGGTGCGGCGGCCACCCTGTGCGGCCGGTACGAGGAGCGTCGCGGACGCGAGCGGCGCCGTCCGCCGTCGTCGTCACACTCCGTGTGTCACCGCCGCGACAGTCACATCTCCCGCTCGAGGTGCGCGCGCACCGCGGTGCCGTCGTCGTTCATCCAGTCCTTGGACCGGGCGTAGGAGAGCATGCCCTCGAAGTCCGACTCCCAGCCCTCGGGCACCCGCCCGGCGGCGAGCCGGCGGAGGGTCTCCACCGGGATCATCACGTGGTTGCCGTCGGGCAGGAGCTCCCCGCCCGCGTGCTCGGTCATGACCTCGTGCAGACGGGCGGGCGTGAGCCGCTGCTTGTACGAGGCGTACAGGTCGTTCACGTGCTCGGGCTGGTGGAGGCTGACACCGTCGTCGGCGATCTCGAGGTACACATCGGCCACCCTGCCCGGCGATCACCGCCGACGCGAGGGGACCGTCACACCGGGACGGCGGCCCGCCGCCACCACACGACGACGAGGACCAGCCCCACGAGGCTGACCAGCATGCCGACGGCCAGCCCGGTACGTACGTATCCGGGTTGCTCGCCGAGGAGGTAGTAGGGGAGCGCCATCAGCGTCGATATGGCGCGCGTCGCGAACACGACCGCGACGCCCGCCGGGCGGCCGCGCCAGGCCGGCACGGTCGCCACGAGCCCGACCACCGACAGCACGAAGCCCGGGACGATGAACCAGGCCGGGTTCCCCGGGGTGCCGACGAACCCGATGCTCACCAGGTCGGCGAGGTTCGCCAGCGTGAGCAGCGCGAGGGCCGCCGTGCCCGTGCCGGTCCGCTCCACGGTCAGGCCACCGCGGTCGCTTCGAGTTCGAGGAGCAGCTCGGGGAACGCCAGGCGCTGCACGCCGAGCAGCGTCATGGACACGACGTAGCCGTCGCGCCCCATCCGCTCGCCGAGGCTCTCCGTCGCCCCGAAGAAGGCGTCGACGTCGGTGGTGTAGACGTTCAGCCGGACGATGTTCGCGGGCGTCATCCCGGACTCGGCGAGGACCGTCTCGAGGTTGTCGAGCGAGAGGTGGGCCTGCGCGGTCATGTCGCCCTCGTGCTGCGGGTGCCCGTCCTTGTCCACCGAGGTCTGCCCCGCGCAATACACCGTCCGCCGGCCCCCGGTCACCTCGATGGCCTGCTGGAACCCGTAGGCGACCGACCACTCCCACGGGTTGATGACTCGTCGATCCATCGTCCTGCTCCTCTGTGGCCGTGATGTGGGTCACGCCCGATGGTGGAGCAGGTCGTGAACGGAGAGCAACCATGCGCCGGACCCGGACGAACTCAGCAACTCGTTCGGCCCAGCGAACGATGACATCAGGTCAGTGCAGGATCTTCAGCCCGATCACGCAGGCCACGATGCCGCCGAGCAGCAGGGCCTTGACCACCGTGAACGGCTCGTCCCCGGTCGCCATCGCGTACGCGACGGTGCCGACGGCGCCGATCCCGACCCAGACCGCGTAGGCGGTGCCGGTCGGCAGGTCCCGCATCGCGAACCCCAGCCCGACCATGCTGGCGACCACCGCGACCGCGAACACGACCAGCGGGGTCAGCTTCGAGAAGCCCTGCACCTTGCCCAGCGCCGTGGCCCAGACGGCCTCGAGCACCCCGGACACGACCAGGACGACCCACGCCATGACGACACCTCGCTCAGGGGAGAAGCGCCGTCTTGTCGGGGTCCGGGTACGGCGTCACTCTCGTCCGGAGAGGCCGTCGTCGGACGGCTCGGGGCGAGCCTCGCACCCGTCGTCGGGACCGGGCTACGGCTTGCGACCCACGACACCCGCGAGGCACTTCTGCGCCGGCGAGAGCGGGTTGAGCCGCGGGCCGTCCGGCCACCACTCGCTGACCAGCGAAAATCCCGGCGGGACGAGCTCGAGGCCCGCCATCATCTCCAGGATCTCGTCCTGCGTGCGGAAGACGCCGCTGCCCAGCGGGCTGTGGACGAAGACGTCCTCCATGCGGCGGGCCAGCGCGGAGTTCTCGTCCTGCGGGTCGTAGAAGTGCGAGAGCGCGACGTAGGAGCCCGAGGGCAGGGCGTCGATGTAGGTCTTCATGATGTCGGCCGGGGGACGCTCGCCGACGTAGTGGTGCAGCGTGCCGAGCTGGAGCAGGGCGAGCGGCTGGCCGAAGTCCAGGAGGTCGCGGACGATCGGGTCGGCCAGCACCTCCTCCGGCTTGGTCAGGTCGGCCGGGGAGAACCGGGTGAGCTCGTTCTCCTCGAGCAGGGCCCGGCCGTGGGCGACCACCGACGGGTCGTTGTCCACGTAGACCACGCGGCTCTCGGGGGCGATCCGCTGCGCGGCCTGGTGGGTGTTCTCGGCGGTCGGCAGCCCGGACCCGAGGTCGAGGAACTGGCGGATGCCGGTCTGCCCGGCGATGAAGCGGGTGACGCGGATGAGGAACTGGCGGTGGTCGACGGTGAACTGCTCGACCTCGGGGGCGACCAGCTTGAGCTTCTCGACGACCTCGCGGTCGGCCTCGAAGTTGTCCTTGCCGCCCAGCGCACAGTCGTAGACCCGCGCGATGCTCGCCCGGGTCCGGTCGATCGTGGCCGGGGCCTTGGGTGAGGCCGGCCGTTCGATGCTCATCGGTGCTGCTCCCGCCAGAGTCCCGCCGTGTCCGACCTCATTGTGGCAGGTTTCAACTTCCCTACGGCAGGTGTGCGCCGGTCAGACTGTCCGGGTGCGCGATGCCGTCGGTGGGCTGCTGATCCGGGCCGGGGACCTCCTGGGCGGCCGCGCCCGACGCGGGCTCACCGTCGCCGAGCGGTCCGTCCTCGCACCCGTGTTCCGCGACGGCCTGGACCTCGACGCGATCCGGGTCGTGCCCGAGCGCGCGGGGCCGCTCGGGCTGAACCGGCGCCCGGTCACGCTGGGCACGACGATCCACCTCAAGGGGCGGACCGGACCCGGCCTGCTCGTGCACGAGGCCGTGCACGTGTGGCAGTACCGGCGGCTCGGGGCCCGCTACGTCCTCGACGCGATCCGGGCGCAGTACTCCCGCACGGGCTACGACTGGCGTGCCGCCGGGACCGACCGGTTCGCCGCGCTCAACCTCGAGGCGCAGGCCCAGCTCGTGCAGGACCTGCACGACGACCCGGGGCTCGCCACGGCCTACCCCGCACTCGTCGCCGACGCCCTGGCCAGCGTCCGCAGTCCGAGCACGCCGAGCACGAGGTAGCCGGGCCAGAGGGCGAGCCGCTCGAGCAGCCCGCCCAGGTCCGGCGCGAGGCCCAGCAGGAAGACCGCGGAGGCGACGATGCTCACCGCCCCGAGCGCGATCGCGATCCGGCTGCGTAACGCCGTCCCCGTGAGTAGCAGCGCGACCGGTTGCGCGAGGAAGACCGGCGCGGAGACGACGAGGTGGGCCACCGGGGCGGTGTCGAGCGGGGCCAGGCCGGTCGCGACCGACGACAGGCCGGCGACCACCCACAGCACGCGGGCGGTGGGCGACGGCGGGTCGCCCAGCACGGCGCCGAGCACGAGGGTCACCCCGAACAGCACGAACGCCCCGTTCATGACGACGTGGCCGGGCGAGAGCGCGGCGACGCCGAGCTCGCTGATGGTGCTCGAGACGAGGTCGTAGGACGTCACCGCCGCCGCGGCCACGAGCAGCTCCACCACGATGTAGAGCGGCTGCGTCGCCCGGCACAGGGCTCCGACCCGACGTGCGTCCATGCCCCGGACGTTAGGCCGACGACGGGTCCGTGGGCGTCATCCGAAGGTCGCGGCGTGCTCGGTGAACCAGTCCGAGACGCTGCGGGCCTCGCGGCCGGTCACCTCGCGGACGGTGGGGTGCACGACCAGGGCCTCGGCGGGCGGGTCGGTGAGGATCGCGAGGAACCAGTCGATGTCGGCGTCCGGCCAGCCCTGCGCGCGGTACTCCGCGAGCAGCTCGTCCCGGCTCTGCTCGACCAGGGTGATGTCCCGGCCGAGCACGGCGCCCAGCGCGCGGACCTTGTCCCGCGGCGTGACCACCTCCGGCCCGGTGAGCACGAGCGACTCCCCGGCGTGCCCACCCGTCGTCAGGATCGCGGCGGCGACGGCGGCGATGTCGCCCTCGTGCACGGTCGGCCCGCCCGCGTCGACGAACGGCGCCCGCACCAGGCCCTCCGCCCGCACCGACGGCGCCCACTCGAGCATGTTCGCCATGAACTCCACGCCGCGCAGGAAGGTCCAGTCGACCGGTCCCGCGGCGACGGCCTCCTCCAGCGGCGTGCGCTCCACGTCCCCGGACAGCACCGCGAGGCGCCGGACCCCCGCCCGCTTCGCGAGCGCGACGATCTCCGGGCCGGTGGTCAGGGGCTCGTTCTCCGAGCCGAAGGTGATGAGGTGGGCGGCCTCGACGCCGTCGAACACTCCCCCGAGCGTGGCGACGTCGGACAGGTCCCCGCGCACGACCTCGACCTCTCCGGGCAGGTCGGCGCGTTCCGGACGGCGGGTGAGGGCGCGAACGGGGCGGCCGGCGGCGAGCAACTCGTGGACGAGGTGGCGGCCCACCTGGCCCGTGGCTCCGGTGACGAGAACGGTCATACCGGACACTCTGACTAGTGAGGCGGTCAGCTCCGGTCCGCCATGAGCCGCAGCTGTCCGGCGAGATCGTGCAGGGTGTCGACGACCAGGTGCGGCACCGGCGGCGGCACGTCCGGGCGCATGCGGGCGACGAAGGCGTCGAAGTCGGCCAGCTTCCCGGTGTCGTGGCTCCGGCCGCGGTCGACGAGGCGCTGCCGCAGCGTCGCCGGGTCGACCCGCACCCACACCAGGTGCACCGCGGGACCGCCGAGCGCGTCCACGAAGGCCGACCACCGCTCCGGGTCCCGGATCTGACCGGTGAACGGGGCCACCAGCAGCACCGGGCACCCGTGCCGGCGGATCTCGCGGGCGGCCGCCGTCATCCCGCCGTACTCGTGGACCTTGACGTGCTCGTCGTACCAGGGGCCCTCGCGCTCGCCGTCGTCGCGACCGGCCGCCGCGAGGGTCGCGCCGACGAACCCGCCGTAGAGCGTGTCCTTGTCCAGGAGCGCGGGATGCGGGTCGAGCCGCTCCGCGAGCGCGGCCGCGACCGTGGACTTGCCCGACCCGGGCGGCCCCGCCACCACCCAGACGTCGGCGCTCACGCCGGGCGCAGCCGCACCCGGGAGGGATCGAGGTCGTCCATGCGCGGCACGCCCATCAGCGCCAGCGTGCGCTCCATCTCGGCCCGCAGGATGTCGAGCACGCGCGTCACCCCGGCCTCGCCGCCGGCCATCAGCCCGTACATGTAGGCCCGTCCCACGAGCACGGCCTGCGCCCCGAACGCCTTCGCGGCGACGACGTCCGCACCCGACATCACGCCGGTGTCGACGAAGACGCTCGCGCGGCCGCCCACGGCGGCGACGACGTCGGGGAGGATCTCCAGCGGCACCGGCGCCCGGTCGAGCTGGCGCCCACCGTGGTTGGACACCACGACGGCGTCCGCGCCGAGGTCGACGACCGCCCTCGCGTCGTCGGGGTGCTGGATGCCCTTGACCACCAGGTGCCCGGGCCACTGCTCGCGCAGCCAGGTGACGTCCTTCGCGACCGCCGTCGGGTCGAACATGTGCGTGACGAGCTCGGCGACGGTGCCGTTCCACGAGTTCAGCGACGCGAACGTGAGCGGCTCGGTGGTCAGCACGTTCGCCCACCAGGCGGGATGGCGCGCCATGTCGAGCAGCGTCCGCGCGGTCAGCGACGGCGGGATCGTCAGGCCGTTGTGGTTGTCGCGCAGGCGGGCCCCGGGCACGGGAGTGTCGACCGTGAGCACGAGCGTGTCGTAGCCCGCCTTGCGCGCGCGGTCCACCAGCTCGCCGGAGGCGTCGCGGTCGTTCCACAGGTAGAGCTGGAACCAGTGGCGGGCGAGCGGGGCCTCGTCGCGGAACTCCTCGATCGACGTCGTGCCCATGGTGGACAGGGCGTACGGCACGCCCGCCGACTCGGCGGCGCGCACCACGGCCCGCTCGCCCTCGTGGTGCGCCATCCGCGTGAAGCCGGTGGGTCCGAGGATCACCGGCATCGCGGCGGACTCGCCCAGGATGGTGGTCGTGGTGTCGATGGTCCCGACGTCGCGCAGCACCCGCGGGGAGAACTCGACGCGCGAGAACGCCTCGCGCGCCCGCCGCAGCCCGATCTCCTGCTCCGCGGCGCCGTCGACGTAGTCGAACACCGCCCGCGGCGCCCGCCTGCGGGCCGCGGCACGGAGGTCGGCAACGGTGAACGAGGACTCCAGCCGACGGCGGGTCGGGTCCAGCCGCGGCGGGCGGACGCGCAGCAGCGGACTCAGGTCGGAGTACCGGGGGCGCTGGCGTCGCACGGGCACGCGGACTCCTTCGTCGCGGGAACCGACCGACCACAACACGGCGCCGCGGCGAGGGCAAGGCGGGAACCGGACCGTTGTCGACTATGGCGTGGGTCACCTACCGTGGGGGCTCGCCGACGAGCAGGGGGCGACCGCCATGGACGAGGCCACGCGGGCGTTGCTGGACCTCTGGGACACCACCGAGGAGGCCGTCGACGGCCTCGCCGCCGCCGACTGGGGGCGGCCGCTCGGGCGCACCGACCGTGCCCGGGCCTGCGCCGCGCTGGACACGGGCGGCGGGGACGGCGCCGACGTGGCCGATCTGGTCACCCACCTCGGCGGCGGCCACCCCGCCGACCCGCGGCGGATGCGCGAGGCGCTCGCGGTCGCGCACGCCCGGGCGGACCGGCAGCTCACCCGGTCGGCCCCGAGCGGCGACGACCTGGCCGCGCAGTGCCTCGACATGTGCCTGCACACCCACGACCTGCTCGCCGCCCTGGACCGCGACCTCGACCCCGACGAGGCCGGGCCCGCCGCGCTCAAGGCGTGCCGGCTCGTCGTCGGGACCCTCCCGCGACTGCTCGCGTGCACCCCGCACCCGCGGGCCTCCTGCCTGCGGGTGGTGGTCCGCGCGGGCGAGGGCGCCGCCGTCATCGACCGCTCCTTCCCGACGACGGGTTCCGGGGCGGCCGAGACGCTCGAGGCCGAGGCGGTCGCCCTGGTGCTGCTGCTCGCGGGACGGCGGGACGCGGACGAGCTGCGTGACCTGGTGGCGTGGGACGGTCCGACCGCGGAGCAGGTGCTCGCCGCGGCGCGTTAACCCGTCGTCGCCACCGTCCCGAGGACCATGAGCATCACGACGAGCCAGATCGCGAAGACCAGCACGATGATCGCGGTCTGCGCCGCACCGATGATGAGCCCGGCGAGCGCCATGCCGTCGCCCTGCTCGCCGGTCTGCCGGATCTGCTTGCGGGCCATGATGCCGAGGACGATCCCGACCGGGGCGACGAAGATCCCGCACAGCAGGGCCGCCAGCGCGAGGGAGTTCGTGGGCGCGACCGGCGCGTAGGGGCCGTACGGGCCGTACGGGCCGGGCGGTGGACCGGGGTACGGAGCCGCGGGTGGTGGGACGGCCTGCCAGGGCTGCTGCGGGTTCATCCCGGCATCCTGTCACTCTGCGTAGCGTCAGTCCATCGTCCGGCGGTACAGCGCCACGAAGGCGACCGCGGCGATGGCGGCGACGACCACGGAGAAGACCACACCGGCCGTCACGAGCCCCAGGGCGGCCGAGGCGATGCCCTCGCCGATGACCGGCAGCGAGAGGGCGACGTAGAGCACGAGGAAGAAGCTCGACGCCACCTCGCTGCGCCGCTCGGGCGGCGCGCCGGCGGTGACCGCCCCGAGCCCGGCGCGGAACGACATACCCTGGCCGACGCCGGCGACGGCGGCGCCCGCGAGGAGGACGGCCATCGACGCAAGGGCCAGGGACGACCCGACCACGAGGACGCCGACGACCAGGGTGCCGCACCCGACGAGCAGGGCCGGCCGCAGGGCGAGGCGCGAGGAGGCGACCTGGCCGAGCGTGGAGGATCCGAGCAGCGTGAACACGACGAGGCCGCTCACCAGGTGGTTCTCCACCCGCAGGACCTGGCCGAGGAAGGCGGGGGAGACCGCGGTGAAGAGGCCGAGCACCGCGAATCCCGCGAATCCCGCGATCGCGGCGCCGACGAAGACCCCGCGCACCTCGGTGGGCACTCCGAACTTCTGCGGCGCCCAGGAGACGGGCCCGTCGGGCGGGTCGGTCGGTTCCGCGACGAGGAGGAGACCGACCGCGGTGAGCCCGACGAGCACGATGTGCACGGCGTAGGGCAGGACCAGCGGGAGCGGGGCGAACTCGGCGAGCGCCCCGGCGAGGACCGGGCCGAGGCCCAGCCCGAGCATGTTCACGCAGGCGGCGAGGAGGTTGTAGCGGGCCTGCCGTCCCGCGGGCGCGAGGTCGACCAGCATGGCGGTCGCGGTGCCGGTGAAGATGCCGGCCGAGAGCCCGGAGAGCAGGCGCCCGACGAACAGCGCGGTGAGGCTGTCGGGGATCAGGAAGACCGCGCTGGAGACGGCCGCGAGGGCGAGGCCGGGCAGGAGCACGGCCCGGCGGCCGAGCTGGTCGGAGAGCCGCCCGGTGAGCACCAGGGCGGCGGCCACCCCGACGGCGTACGTGGCGAAGACCAGCGTGACGACGACCTGGCCGAAGCCCAGCTCCCGCTCGTAGAGGGGGTAGAGCGGCGTCGGCATCGTCGTGCCGATCATCGTGGTGAGGAAGGCGAGTGCCACGAGGACGGCGGCGGTGGGGCCACGGAGTGCCCCGGGTCCCCGGCGCCCGCGTCGGGCTGTGGTGGTGCGGATGACGGGCTCCCGTCGCTCGGCCTCGGTCCGACGACGGTGGTGCCCGCTGCGGGCCGCGCCTACGCGGTGGCGGCGGTCTCCTCGTCGCGGACGGTGTTGAGGACCGACAGCAGCACGGCGGCGCCGACGTCCTCGCGCCACCGCGGCCGGGGCCGCTCGGTCGGTGCGGTGCGCGAACCGACCGCGGACAGCGTGCGCTGCGTGGTCGGCGTCGAGGTCGCCCGGCCGTCCCTCACGAGTCCCGCGTCCATCTCGTCCACCCCGCTCCCGTTCGGCGCGACCATCGCGCCGTTCGTCGTGCGTGTATCCGCAGATTCGTCATGAATCGTTACCTCGAAACCTCCTGGTCCTCACAACGGGTGATCGGCGCGGCTAGCGTGGCCGACGTGTCGGCACCCTTCTACGACGTCGCCGCCCTGCGCGCCCGCTTCCCGGCGCTCGGTGCCGGCCACGCCCACTTCGACGGTCCGGGCGGGTCGCAGGTGCCGGTCGAGGTCGCGCGGGCGGTGGCGGAGACGCTGACCGCGCCGATCGCGAACCGGGGGACGGTCACCGCGGCCGCCCGATTCGCCGAGCAGGTCGTGCTCGACGCCCGGCAGGCGGTGGCCGACCTGCTCGCGGTGGACCCGTCCGGCGTCGTGTTCGGCCGGTCGATGACGGCGCTGACGGTCGACCTGGCGCGCACGCTCGCCCGCGGGTGGGGGCCGGGCGACGAGGTCGTCGTGACCCGCCTCGACCACGACGCGAACATCCGGCCGTGGGTGATCGCCGCCGAGCGGGCCGGCGCGACGGTCCGGTGGCTGGAGTTCGACCCCGGGACCACGGAGCTGGACGACGTCCGCACGGTCCTCTCCGAACGCACCCGGGTCGTGGCGGTGACCGGCGCGTCGAACCTCGTCGGGACCCGCCCGGACCTGCCCGCGATCGCCGAGCACGTGCACGCCGTCGGCGCGCTGTTCGTGGTCGACGGGGTGCACCTGACCGCGCACGCGGCGATCGACGTCGCCGCCCTCGGCGCGGACGTCTTCCTGTGCTCGCCCTACAAGTTCCTCGGCCCGCACTGCGGCGTGCTCGCTGCCGACCCGGCGTTCCTGGACACGCTGCGTCCGGACAAGCTGCTGCCGTCCACCGACGCGGTCCCCGAGCGCTTCGAGCTCGGCACGCTGCCCTACGAGCTGCTGGCCGGGACGACGGCGGCGGTGGACGTGCTGGCCTCGCTCGGCGCCTCCGAGGGCCCACGCCGCGAGCGGCTCGTCGTCGGGATGGCAGCCGTCGAGGCACACGAGGACCGGCTGCGCGTGCGGATCGAGGAGGGCCTCGCGGCCCTGCCCGGGGTGGTGGTGCGCAGCCGCGCGGCGCACCGGACCCCGACGCTGCTGGTGGAGGTCCCCGGTGGGAACGAGCGGGCCGCCGCCTTCCTCGCCGGGCACGGCGTCTTCGCCCCGGCCGCCTCGTTCTACGCGCTGGAGGCGTCGCGCCGGCTCGGCCTCGGCGACGACGGCGCCCTGCGGATCGGCCTCGCGCCCTACTCGGACGACGACGACGTCGACCGGCTGCTGAACTCGTTGGGGGAGGCGTGCCGGACAGGGTCCAGCTGAGGCGTACGAAGGGGTGGCGCAAGCCGGAGGGGACGATCACGGTCGCGCGTCCGTCGGCGTGGGGGAACCCGTTCAAGCTCGGGGAGACCGTCGACGTGGGCGGGGAGCGGGTCACGCTCGACCGCGACCTCATGATCGCGCTCTACCGGCGGTGGCTCGCCGAGCACCCGGAGCTCGTGGAGCGGGCGCGGTCGGAGCTCGCGGGCCACCACCTCGCCTGCTGGTGCGCTCCCGACGAGCCGTGCCACGCGGACGTCCTGCTGCGGGTCGCCGCGGGCGGGGAGCCGTAGAGCCCGTTCGTCCTTCCCGGTGATCGCACGATCGGGCTACGGTGCCGCGCCATGGGGGCAGGTGGCGGGCAGGCTCGCCGTGTGACGGGTGTGGCAGCTGTGGTCCTGGTGGGTGCGCTGCTGGTCGGCTGCGGGAGCGGGCCGGCCGCTGAGCAGGCGTCGGCGCCGACCGCGGAGGCGGTGACACCCGCCGTCGGGAAGGTGCTCCCGACCGCGTGGGAGCGGCTCGCCGCGAGCGCGGACCGGCTCGACCCCGCGCAGGGCTACCCGCGCTCGGTCGAGGGCGGCGCGAGCACGTGGACCACCAAGCCGGTGGACGACTGGACGTCGGGCTTCTTCCCCGGCCAGCTGTGGTTGGCGCACACGCTCACGAAGGACCCGGCCTGGGTCGCGCGGGCGCAGCGCTGGACCGCCCCGATCGCCGGGCAGGTCACGCGCACCGACACCCACGACCTCGGCTTCGTCGTCGGCGACAGTTTCGGCGAACAGCAGCAGCAGACCGGGCAGGGTGCGCAGGAGGTCGTCACCGCCGCCCGCTCGCTGGCCACCCGCTACTCGCCGGCGGTAAAGGCGATCAAGAGCTGGGACACCGACGGCGACGACGACAAGCGCGGCTCGTGGCGCTTCCCGGTCATCATCGACACGATGATGAACCTGCCGCTGCTCGACCAGGCGGCGGCGCTGCCGGGCGGCGACCCGGCCTGGCGCGACCTGGCCACCCAGCACGCGCGCACCGCGTCGACGACGAACATGCGGCCCGACGGCAGCGTCGCGCACGTCGCCGTGTTCGACCCGGACACCGGTGCCTTCGTCAAGCGCGACACCTGGCAGGGGGCCGACCCGGAGTCGACGTGGAGCCGCGGGCAGGGCTGGGCCATCCACGGGTTCGCCGAGCAGGCGCGCGTGAGCGGCGACCCGGAGCTGCGCGCGGCGGCGGTGAAGGCGGCCGACTGGTGGCTCGCCCACACCGCGCCGGGCGCCCGCGTGCCCTCCTGGGACTTCTCGAAGCCCGGCGAGGAGCGCGACACCAGCGCGGCCGCCGTCGCCGCGGCCGGGCTGATGGACCTCGGCCGTCAGACCGGCGACGCCCGCTACCGGCAGGCCGCCGTCGAGACCCTGGACGAACTGGCCACCCGCGACGTGGCGCCGTCCGGCCCGGCGCTGCTCGCGCACGCGGTCGGCGGGAAGCCGCAGGACAGCGAGGTCGACGTGGGGATGGTCTACGCCGACTACTACTTCCTCGAGGCCGTCGCCCGCGCGTCGTAGTCCGACCGCGCGGACTCGACGTCGCCGATGTGGGTCTCGGCCCAGTCCTCGAGCCGGCGCATCAGCCCGACGAGGTCGTGGCCGAGGTCGGTGAGCCCGTACTCCACGCGCGGGGGCACCTCCGCGTACACGGTCCGGTGCACCAGGCCGTCGCGCTCCAGCCCGCGCAGCGTCTGCGTGAGCATCTTCGGCGTGATCCCGTGGATGCGCCCCGCGATCCCGCCGTGCCGCAACGTGCCGTCGGCCAGCGTGCTCACGACGAGGACACTCCACCGGTCGCCGATGCGGTCCAGGACCTGACGGCTCGGGCAGTCCGCCGCGTACAGATCGCCTCTCACCCGTTCACTATCCGTCAGGTACCTACCGCACTTCAAGGTGCCCACTCTCCGTCGGGAAGTGATCGACGGCGAGCCGGGTTGGCTCCGGCGACCGCCTCACCCGAAGGAGCACGCCGTGTACGTCATCACCGGAGCCACCGGAGCGCTGGGCCGCCTCGCCGTCGAGATCCTGCTGGAGCGGGTCCCCACGGACCAGGTCCGCGCGACCGGACGGCGGGTCGCGACGCTGGACGACCTCGCGGCGCGCGGCGTCGACGTGCGCCGCGCCGACTACGACGACCCCGCGTCGCTGCGCGACGCCCTCGACGGCGCCACCCGCGTGCTGTTCGTGTCCGGGAGCGAGGTGGGGCAGCGGATCCCGCAGCACCGCGCCGTCGTCGAGGCCCTCGCCGCGACGCCGACCCTCGAGCTCGTCGCCTACACCAGCATCCTGCACGCGCAGGAGTCCGACGTGGTCCTCGCGCAGGAGCACGCCGACACCGAGCGCCGCCTCGCCGAGGCCGGGCTGCCGACCGTGCTGCTGCGCAACGGCTGGTACGTCGAGAACTTCCTGACGGCGGTCGGGGCGGACCTCGAGCACGGCATGATCGGTGCCTCCGGGGACGGCCGCTTCGACGCGGCGACCCGCGCGGACTACGCGGCGGCCGCGGTGGCGGCACTGACCGGCGGGGCGTCGGCCGGCGACATCCTGGAGCTCGGCGGCCCGGGCTTCACCCGTGCCGAGCTGGCCGCCGAGATCGGGCGGGCGGTCGGGCGCCCAATCACCTACACCGACCTGTCCGAGGCGGAGTTCACCGCTGCGCTCGTCCAGGCCGGCCTGCCCGAGGCCTTCGCGGCGGTGCTCGCCGACAGCGACCGCGGCGCGGCGCAGGGCCTGCTCGCCGCCCCGGGTGACGACCTCGCCCGCCTGCTGGGCCGTCCGGCCCAGTCGTGGACCCGGGTGGTCGCTGATGCGGTGCGAGCGGTGCTCGTCACCCCCTGAGCAGGCCGTTCCTCCGTCCGTGCGACCGGACGCGGCGGTACTGTCCGTTTCGTGTCCGCCGCCGGCCCGGTCCCCGACGCCCCGCCGATCCGCAGCGTGCTGCTCGTCTACAACCCGAACAGCACCGGCGGGGGTGAGGGCAAGGCCCACACGCTCGCCCGCGAGCTCAAGGAACTGACGCCGGGGCTCGACGTCGAGCTCGTGCCGACCGAGTACGCCGGCCACGCGCGCACGATCGCCGAGAGCGCGGCGCGCACGTACAAGCCGGTCGTCGTCTCGGTGTCCGGCGACGGCGGGTACAACGAGGTCGTCGACGGCGCCATGGCCGGGGGCGACGGCACCCGCACCGGCACCGTGGTCGCCGTGACGTCGGCCGGGAACGCCAACGACTTCCGTCGCGTGACCCGCCGCCGCCCGCTCGCCGAGGCGATCGCCGAGGGCCACGTCGAGTACCTGGACGTGCTGCGGCTGACGATCGGCACCAACCGGCCGCGCTACGCGCACTCCTACATCGGGCTCGGCATCACGCCGGTCGTCGCGCTGGCGCTGGAACAGGGCGGGAAGGGGTCGCTGCGCGAGCTCGTCACGACCTTCCGCGAGTTCCTGCGCTTCAGCCCGTTCGAGATCGAGCTGGAGGCGTTCGAGGGGGAGTCCCGCGACGGCGTCGGGGTCGGCGACTACCTGGGCCGGCACGTCTACGACAGCCTGATCGTCGCCAACCTGTCCGAGATGGCGAAGTACGCGGTGCTCTCCGAGGGCGACCCCGCCGACGGGCGCTTCGAGATCGTGTCGATCCCGCACCGCGGCCGGGTCCGCCTGCTGTTCACCGGGCTGCGGGCGGCGTGGCAGGGCCTGGGCTGGCAGCCGAGCGCGAAGCACCTGCGGTTCCGCACGTTCGGCGAGCTCCCGCTGCAGCTCGACGGCGAGGTGATCACGCTGCCGGCCGACACCTCGGTGGCCGTCGAGCTCGTCCCTGGTGCCCTGGCGACCCTGCGGTGAGCGCGGCCGACGATCTCGCCGCGGCCCGCGACGAGACCCGGGCGCGGATCGCGGCGCTCGAGGCGCAGGTCGCCAGCATCGTCGAGACCGCCTCGGCGAGCTCCGGCGACGACGAGCACGACCCCGAGGGCCAGACGATCGCCTACGACCGCGCGCAGGCCCAGGCCCTCCTCGACCGCTCGCGCGCCGACCTGGCCGAGATCGACGCCGCGTTCGCCCGGCTCGACGCCGGCACCTACGGGATCTGCGAGGTGTGCGGTCGCACGATCCCCGGCGAGCGCCTCGAGGCCCGGCCCGCCGCGCGCCGGTGCGTGCGGCACGCCTGATCGTCCCGGCCTCTCCACGTCAGCACTGCGGCCATGCTGACACTGGACGTCTTATACGTGGGCGGTACGGGCACCTCCCGGTGCCAGCAATGCGTCACTCCTTGCACTTAGTGCCAGAAAAGGCGGCACCCTCAGGGGCGCCGGAACACCTCGCCCGCCGGGCGCACCGGCTTCTCGCCGGCGGCCGCGAGGAACCGCTGCTCGGCGTCGACCGCGGCGTCCGAGGACAGCGCGGTCGCACCCAGCCGCTGGACGACCGGACCGACCAGCTCCGCCGCCCCGTCGTCGGGAAGAGCCGTGAGGAGCAGCCGCTCGCGCATCCAGTCCGTGAGCCGCTCCTCGTCGGCCTTCGCGAGCACGACCTCCGCGGCCCACGTGGGGGCGAGTCCGAGGTCGTCGAGCAGCAGTCCGGCGAGGACGCGGCGGAGGCGGGACACGCCGGTGCGGTAGAGGTCCTGACGGCGGATGCGGTTGCGCAGCATGCGGGCGGAGCCGACGTCGAGCAGTACCCGGCCGTCGTGCTCCGCGCCGCCGAGGCCGAGATCGGTCGCCGTCCACCACGCGTACAGCCCCGGCGCGCCCGGGAGCCCCGCGACGGTCTCGTCGAGGTCACTCGGGGGCGCGAGCAGGGCGGCGACGGCGTCCTCGATCATTCGACGATTGTCCGATATGACGTCCGATCATGACGTCCAGCGTCAGCATGGCCGCAGTGCTGACGTCAGGAGGACGGCCGCGCCCGCAACGATCGTGCGAGCACCGCCGCGCCGAGCGCCGCGACCGGGACGAGCAGCAGCCCCGTGCCCACCGAGGAGGCGTCCGCGATCGCCCCGATCACGGGCGGGGTCACCAGGAACCCGAGGCGGGCGAGGAAGCCGACCACGGCGATGCCGTCGCCGGGGCGGACCCCCGGCACGGTGCCCGCGGCCGCGAAGGCGAGCGGGAACAGCGTCGCCACCCCGAGCCCCGCGAGCGACCACCCGACGACCGCCGCCACCGGGTGCGCCACCAGCAGCGCGACCGCCAGCGCCACCGCGGCCACCAGCGCTCCGAGGCGCGCCACCCGCGCCGCCCCGAACCGGTCCACGACGCGGTCGCCGCCGATCCGACCCGCCGTCATGAAGACCTGGAAGGCGACGAACGGGAGGCCCGCGACGAAGGCGCCGGCGCCGAGGTCGTCGCGCAGGTACACCGCGCCCCACGACGCCGAGGAGTCCTCCACCGCGCCGGAGCACACCATGAGCCCGGCGATCGCGAGCAGCCCCACCACGGCGGGCCGCGAGCGCAGGACCGACCGCACACCCCCCGACCCGGAGGGCGACTCCGGCGCGTGCGGCGGGTCCGGCACGACGAACACCCACGCGAGCGCCGAGACCACCACCAGGACCACCGCCACCGCCGTCAGGTGCCAGCCGATCGGCACCCCGAGGCCCGCGGCGCCCGCCCCGAGCAGGCCGGCCCCGACCGCGGCGATGCTCCACGTGGCGTGCAGCCCGTTGATGATCGACCGGCCGTAGCGCTCCTGGACGACGAGGCCCTGCGCGTTCATGGCGGCGTCGGTCCAGGCGTCGGTGACCCCGAGGACGAACAGGGCCGCCGCGAGGGCCCACCACCCGGGGGCGACTGCGACCAGCGGCAGCAGGAGGGCCCCGAGCAGCGAGACCGACGCCGCCACGCGCCCGCTGCCGAACCGCGCGACCAGCGGCCCGGCGAGCACCCCGAGCAGTAGCGCGGCCGCCGGGAACGCCGCGATGGCGGTCCCGAGCTCGGCGTTGGAGAGCCCGAGCCCGTCGCGCAGGGCGGGGAAGCGCGGGACCAGGGAGTTGTAGGTGGCCCCGTTGACGACGAACAGCGCCATGACCGCCCCGCGGGCGCGGCGGTCGACCGCCGTGGTCACCTCAGAAGGCATAGCGGATCGTCAGCCAGGGGGCGTGCACGCCGACGAGCTCGCGGAACCGCGCGACGGCCCGGCGCTTCACGTCCACCCGGTAGCGGACGTTCTCCTGGCCGTTCTGCGAGGTCTTGGCCTCCTGCGCCTCGGGACGCCACAGCACGTCCTCGGCCTTCGGGTGCCAGCCGAGGTTGACCTCGTGCAGGCCCTCGTTGTGGGTGAGCAGGATGACCTCGCAGGCGGTGGCGGCGCGGGTGTCGGGCGTGAGGGTGTCGGTGAGCTCGTCGAGCAGGGCGGCCCAGCGGCGCTGCCAGCCCTCGCGCAGGACGACCGGGGAGAAGTTGAGGTGCACCTCGTAGCCCGCCGCCCGGAAGTCCTCGATCGCGCCCATGCGCTCGTCGATCGAGGAGGTGCGCAGATCGAGCAGCTGGGCGTCCTCGCGCGGCATCAGCGAGAAGCGCACGCGGGTCGAGCCCTGCGGGTCGAGGTCGAGCAGGTCGCGGTTGACGTACTTGGTGGCGAACGAGGCCTTCGCCCCCGCGAGCCCGCGGAAGTGCGCGATCGCGTCCGCGACCCCGTCGCTGATCGTCGCGTCGACCGAGCAGTCCGAGTTCTCCCCGAGGTCGTAGACCCAGTCGACCGGGTCGCACTGGTTCGCCTCGGGCTTCGGACCGGTGCGGGCGAGGTGCCGGCTGACCGCCCGGAGGATGTCGTCGACGTTGGTGAACACCGTGATCGGGTTGGCGTACCCCTTGCGGCGCGGGACGTAGCAGTAGGCGCACGCCATCGCGCAGCCGTTGGCCGACGACGGCGCGATGAAGTCCGCCGAGCGACCGTTCGGCCGCACGGTCAGCGCCTTCTTCTCGCCCAGGACCAGGTTCTCGGCCTTCACCCGCACCCACCGGGACACGTTGCCGGCGTTGCCGTGCAGCTCGGGGATCGCCCAGTGCGAGTCGACCTCGCGGATCTCGGCGTCCGGGAACCGCGCCAGCACCTCCTGGCCCCGCATCGACACCAGCGAGGCGGGCTCGGCCCAGATCGTCCCGACGTCTAGGAGAGCCACGTGTCCGACCGGCGCGCCACCACGTAGGTCTCTTCGATCGCCGCCGCGGTCAGCCGGTCGCCGCGGCTACGCAGCTCGCGCGCCAGGTCGCCGGCGCGCGTGACGACGACGCCGCGCGGGCGGCTGTGGTTCACGATCGTCGCCCCCACCACGACGACGACGGGTGTCACGCCGGGCGGGTTGAGCACCTCCTCGAAGCCCGCGGCGAGCGCGATCCCCTCCGCGAGCCGGTCCGCGACCTCCTCGGCGACCGTACGGATCCGGGCGAGGTCGAGGTGCTGGCCGTCGATCTCCAGGCCCTCGGTCGACGCGTGCACCTTCCCCCCGGGCTGCGGGCGGTCCTCGAGGACGAACACGCCGCTCGGGCAGATGACCAGGTGGTCCACGGTCGCGATCTCGCCGCCGACCCGCACGTCGACCCCGTGGAGCATGCGCCACCGGGCGGCGCGGGCCAGCCGGGCCGACACGGGCGCGGCCAGCTCGCGGCTGAGCGCCCCCGCGACCTCGAGGCGGGCGTCCGCGCGCAGCCGCAGGGCCTTGTCGTCGTCCCGCCGCCCGGCCCGGCGCGCGTCCGCGGCCCGGCGGGCGAGACCGTGGTCGGGGGCGTGGCGGGCGAGGTCGGTCCAGGTCTCCTCGAGCCGCTGCCCGGTGCGTTCGTGGCCGGGTGCGCGGGGCCCGCCGTCGTCGAAGGCGTCGAAGCGGTAGCCGTCCGCGGAGTCCGCGGACCAGCCGCCGGCCGGGGTCGGCACCCCGGCCTCCAGGGCCGCCGTGGCCCGCGGCTCCTCCCGGCGCGCGGGTGGGGCGGGGGCCCCGCCGTCCGCCTCGCGGGGGCGGCCGAGCCGGGACCGTCCGCGCTGCCGGCGCGACGGCGCCACCGGCGCGCCGTCCGGGCCGAACCCGGGGAACGGGTCCAGGCCGTGGGCGGTGAGCCACTCGTCGAGCTCGGCGACGAACGTCGCCCGGAAGGCCGGCGGGACGTCGGACACCGTCCCCGTCTCCAGGTCGTAGGTCCCGAGGCGGCTGCCGTAGGGGGAGATGACGACGACCTTGTCGCCGCGACCGAGACGATTGCGTCGGGCGGGCATCAGTCGACCCGCGCGTCGAGCCAGCGGGTGATGTTGTCGTGCTCGACGCGGGTCAGCTGCCGCACCCCGTCGGCGACCGCGCCCTCCACGAACATCCCCGCCAGCGGGATCGTCACCGTCACGTCCACGTCCACCTCGAGCACACAGCCTCCGTGCCCCGCACCGTTCCGCACCGCCATCGTCCCCTCCGCCCGCACCGGGGCGAGGGGCACGGTCACCTCGACCGTGCCCGCACAGCGGTCGTCGGACAAGCTCCACCGCTCGGTGCGTCGCAGCACGAGCCCGCCGGTGAGCAGGCGCCCGATCGCCGGCGGCACCTGCCCGGTGGGCACCGGCTGCCGGACGACCACCTCGACCCGGGAGCCCGACACCTCGTGCCGCTCCACCTCGCCGCCGCCGCCCGCGTCCAGCCGCGCCCGGTGGAAGTCCGGGTCGGCGAGCGCGCGCGCGAACGCCGAGACCGGGTGCGGGTACTCCCGGTCGGCGTGCAGACGGGTCGTCACATCCCGTCACCCTAGGTGGAACCCGGCACCACGGCACGGGACCTCACCGTGCGGACAGCCACGTCCGCACGGTGTCCGCGAACAGCTCCGGGCGGTGGTCGACCGAGGGGACCCCGGTGCCGGGCAGCAGCGCGCTCTCCGACCCCGGGATCGCGTCGAGGATCTTCCCGACGTCGGGTCGGGAGAAGGTGTCCAGCTCGCCGCACAGCACCAGCGCGGGCGCGGTGACGAGGCCGATCCGGTCCTCCATGCGGTAGCGGTTGACGGCCTCGTGGCCCTCCTCGACCCGGTCGAGCACGGCGACGGCGTCGTGGACGAGCCGTTCGAGCAGGTCGGGGCGGTCGGCGGGGTAGTAGGGCGCGCGGTTGTCCCAGAGCCGCTGGAGGTGGCTGCCGTCGGCGGCGCGCTCGACGTGGTCGATCGGCGGCCGGCCGGTGGCGACCTGCTCGCGCCGCGCCGCGTCGACGTAGGGCATCCCGGAGAGCACCAGCGCGGACACCCGGTCCGCTGCGGCGGCCGCGATCTCGACGGCGACGACAGCTCCGGTGTGGTGCCCGACGAGGGTGACCGCGTCGAGGCCCAGGGCGTCGAGCAGGTCGAGGATCCCGGCCGCGAACGCCTCGATCGTCCACCGCTCCGCCGGCCCGTCGGAGAGGCCGAAGCCGGGCGTGTCGGGTGCGACCGCGCGGTGTGTGGTGCCGAGCAGCCCCAGCACGTCGCGGTACTCGTCCCACGAGCGCGGGGTCTGGTGCAGCAGGAGCACCGGCTCCCCGGTGCCCTCCTCGGCGTAGTGGATCTGGCCGTACCGCGTCGGGGCGAACCGGTGCTGCATCAGGGCTCCAGGATCCGTTCGACGGCCTGCTCGACCAGGCCCGCGGCCGCGTCGAGCTTCCAGGCGTTGCGCGGCAGGGGGTGGGCGTGGCGGTCCAGCTCGGCGTCCACGAGGCGCCGCACCGTCGCCACGTCCGGCCGGGTCCCCTGCAGGGCCGCCTCGACCGCGGCCAGCCGCCACGGCGTCGGCGCCAGCGCGCCGAGGACGAGGCGCACGTCGCGCCAGGTGCCGTCCTGCGCGGGAACGACGGACAGCGCCGCGGCCGCCGTCGCGAAGTCGCCGGTGTAGAGGCCGAGCTTGGTGTAGGCGCTGCGGCGGCCCGCGACGAGCGGGACGCGGACCTCCTGCACCAGCTCGCCGTCGGCCAGGACGGTCTCGCCCGGCCCGGACCAGAACGCCGCCGCCGGCACCTCCCGACGCGCCCCTCCGGCGCCGACCAGCACGACGACGGCGTCGAGCGCGGGCAGGACCGTGCCGAGGTCGGACGGCGTGACCGCCTGGCACCGGTGACCGTCGACGGCCGCGTGCTGGAAGCGGTGGTCGCCGAGGACCGCGTAGCAGGGGCTGGTCGGGCCGTTGCGCTTGTAGCAGTCGAACCCGTTGCGGAAGAACCAGCAGCGCTTGGCCTGGACGAGGTTGCCCGCGACCGTGGCGGTGTTGCGGATCTGCGGGGAGGCGATCGTGTCGATCGCGGTGGCGAGCGCGGTGGGTACGGAGGGGTGCGCCGCGAGCTCGGTCAGCGTCACGGCCCCGCCGACGTGCAGGTCGTCCCCGACGACGGCGAGGCGGCGCAGCTCGGTGACGGCGGAGGTCGCGACGAGCACCGCGGCCGGCCGGGGCTGGCGGGCGCGGTCGGGCAGGACGTCGGTCCCGCCGCCGAGGGCCTGCGCGTCCGGTGCGGCGAGGGCGGTGAGCGCGTCGTCCAGGCCGGTGGCCAGGTGGACGGCCGGCGCGGGGGCCGGCGGGCGGGAGCGGGCCCGGCGGGCGGATCCGAGCCGGGTGCCGTACCGGTCGAGGACGTGGTGCAGGCCGAGCGGGTACAGCGCCCGGATCGCGGCGATCCACCACCGCGACGGCCGCCGCCACACCCCGTGGCGCCGCCGCCGGCCCTGCTGCTCGGCCAGGGCGGTGAGCACCTTGTCGGGGGTGATCGGCAGGTCGCGGATCCGCACGCCCACCGCGTCCGCGACGGCGTTCGCGACGGCGGCGCCGGGCGGCACGATCGACATCTCGCCGACCGACTTCGCGCCGTAGGGCCCGGCGGCCTCGTGGTTCTCCACGACGTGCGCGCGCACCCGCGGCACGTCGGCGTTGCGGGGCAGGGCGTAGTGCAGGTAGCTGGTCGGCACCACGCGCCCGCCCTCCCGGACGAGCTCCTCGCCGAGCGCGGCGCCGAGGCCCATCACGGCGCCGCCGACGATCTGGCCCTCGACGGCGGTGGGGTTGATCGCCCGGCCGACGTCGTGGGCGGCGAGATAGTCCACGACGTGCACCGCGCCGGTCCGGCGGTCGACGTCGACCACGGCGCCGTGGGCGGCGAAGGCGTAGCTGGGGGAGAGGTTGGCGCGGTCGCGGTCGGGTGTGAGCATCTCGGTGCCCTCGAGGACGTAGCTCGACTCGTGCGAGAGCACCCCGTCGCAGGCGTCGTCGGCGAGCCCCACCAGGTCGCCGAGCTCGACGTCCTCGTCCCCGGCCCGGGCACGGCCGCCGGCCAGCGTGACCGCGTCCGCGTCGACGCCGAGCTTGTCCGCGGCCAGGGCCCGGAGCCGGTCGCCCAGCTCGCGGGCGGCCTGCCCGACCGACGAGCCGGTCATGTGGGTGCCGCGCGAGGACCAGGCGCCGAGCTCGAACGGGGTGCGCTCCGTGTCGATCGAGAGCACGGAAACGTCCGCGAGGTCCACCCCGAGCTCGTCCGCGGCGATCTGGGCGAGGATCGTGTTCTGGCCGGTCCCGGCGTCGGAGCCGCCGTGGCGGACCTGCACCCGCCCGTCGTCGGACAGGTCGATCGCGGCGTCGCTGCGGTTGGCGAACTCGTAGGCGTAGGCGCCGCTGCCGTGCGAGCCCGCGGCGACACCGCGGCCGCGCGAGACCGGTCCCGACGACGGGCGCGCCCCCTCCCAGTCGAGCCCGTCGCGCACCGCCACGAGGCAGTCGCCGAGCCGGTTGGTGCCCACGCGGTAGCCGCACAGCGTCTCGGCGTGCTCCGGGGCGAGGTTGCGCAGCCGCAGCTCGATCGGGTCGATCCCCAGGCGCTCGGCGATCTCGTCGACCTGCGACTCCATCGCGAGCGAGACCTGCGGGGTGCCGTAGCCGCGGAACTGCCCGCCCGGCTGGGTGGCGGTGTCGACGAGCCGCGCGGTGAACGCGACCCCGTCGGGCCGGTACATCGAGCCCAGGGTGATCACGCCGACGCGCATCACCGAGGTCCCCATGTGGTTGTAGGAGCCGTTATCGACGGCGATGTCCGCGTCGAGGGCGCGCAGCACGCCGTCGGCGTCGGCGTGGGTCGCGAGCGTCGTCGCGAACCGGTGGCGGGGCTTGTTCGCGCCCAGCTCCTCCTCGCGGGACAGCGCGAGCAGGACCGGACGGCGGGCGGCCCGGGCGAGGGCCGCGGCGAGGACCTCGTGCTCGGAGGCCTTCGACTTGCTGCCGAACCCGCCGCCGGTCGCGACCTCCCGGATGACGACGTCGTCGTGGGCGATCCCGAGGAGCTGGGAGACCTCCTTCGCGAGGAACCACGGCGACTGGGTGGAGGTCCACAGCTCGACGTGGTCGGAGTGCCAGACGGCGAGCGTCGTGTTCGGCTCCATGCAGGCGTGCGAGACGCTCGGGTACGAGAAGCCGCCGGTCACCGACACCGACGCCGCCGCCCGCCCCGCGTCGGCGTCGCCCCACACGGTGTCCAGCCGCATGGACACGTTCGGCTCGTCGGTGGTGCGCACGTGCAGCCGGCGGGCGCCGGATGCGCGGGACTCCGTCGTCGTGAGCGGGGCCCGCCGCACCCGGTAGCGGACCCGGATGGCGCGCACCGCGGCCAGGGCCTGCTCGGGGGTCTCCGCGGCGACCGCCGCGACCTCCTGCCCGACGTGCCGCACCACGCCGTCGGCCAGCGGCGGGCGGTCGGAGAGCGGGCCGCCGCGGTGCACGTAGCGGGCGCCGGGGGCGAAGTCCGCGGCCGTGATCACCGCGTGGACCCCCGGCATCGCGCGCGCGGCCCGGGTGTCGATCCCGCGGACCTCGGCGTACGGGTGCGGCGAGCGGAGGACCGCCCCGAGAAGGTGCTCGCCGGGCAGGTCGGCGGTGAAGAGCGTGCGTCCGGCGCTGCGCGCGTCCCAGTCGATCGGGCGGACGCGGGCCCCGACCCAGGTCACGACGCCACCTCGGTCGCGCGCTCGGCCCGCTCGTCGGCGACGGCGCACACGGAGGAGACGATCGCCTGGTAGCCGGTGCAGCGGCAGATGTTGCCGGACAGGGCGTGGCGGACGTGCTCGCGGCGGGCGCCGTCGTCGTCGGGCAGCCCGGTGCGCAGCAGCGCGCAGGCGTGCACCACCTGGCCGGGCGTGCAGAACCCGCACTGGAACGCCCCGGTGTCGGCGAAGTGCTCCCGCAGGTCCCGGCTCTCCTCGGCCAGGCCCTCGCTCGTCTCCACCGGCTCGTGCACGAGCACCGCCGGGGTGATGCAGGACATCGTCGGACGCCCGCCCACCAGCACCGTGCAGGCACCGCACTCGCCGCGCCCGCAGGCGATCTTGGCGGCGGTGAGCTGCAGCTGGTCGCGCAGCACCGTCGCGAGCGAGGGCAGCCCGGAGACGTCGACCTCGCGGGGTCGACCGTCGACGACGAGCGTGTGGGGCACGGGGCCTCCCGGTGGTGGACGGGTGGAGGGCGGGCGTCAGGCGATGAGCTCGGCGGCCCGCTCCGCGATCATGACGGTCGGCGCGTTGGTGTTGGCCGAGGTGATGGTCGGCATCACGGAGGCGTCCGCGACCCGCAACCCCTCGATCCCGCGCACGCGCAGCTGCGGGTCGACGACCGCGTCGTCGCCGGTGCCCATCGCGCAGGTGCCGACGGGGTGGAAGTAGGGCAGCGCGGCGCGCCGGACGAACTGCTCCAGCGACGCGCGGTCGGTGCCGCCCGGGGCGACCCGCCGGGCCACGAGCTTGCGGAAGGCGGGCTGGTCGGCCAGCTCGAGCCCGATCTCCACCCCGGCGACCGCGGCGTCGACGTCCGCCGGGTCGGTGAGCATGTTCGACCGGAGGTCCACGCCGCCGTCCGCCGTGAGCCGCAGACGCCCGCGGCTGCGCACGCCCATGACGCCGGGGGCGAGGACGAAGGCGTTCGCGGGCACGGGGTGGGCCGCGGCGACCTCGGCCGACACGTAGGGGATCTGCACCGACACGAAGGTCAGGTCGGGGACCGCCACGTCGGGTGCGCTGCGCCAGAAGGCCATCGAGCCCTCCAGGTTGTCGCGCAGCGGCGGGAGCTCCTCGGCGGCCTCGAAGCACAGCCCGGCGAGGATCGGGTGCTCCTGGAGGTTCTCGCCCACCCCGGGCAGGTCGAGGACGGGCTCCACCCCGACGGCGCGCAGGTGCTCGGCCGGGCCGATGCCGGAGGACAGGAGCAGGCGGGCGCTGCCGATCGACCCGGCGCACAGCACGGTCTCCCGCCCGGCCCGGATCTCGTGGGTCTCCCCGTCGACCCGGAACCCGACCCCGACGCAGCGTCCGCCCCGCAGCGTGAGCCCGGTGACCTGCGCGCCGGTGACCACCGTGAGGCGCTCGTGGTCGAGCACCGGGCGCAGGTGCCCGGTCCAGGTGCTGGTGCGCACCCCGTCGTGGACGTCCATGGTGATCGGGCCGGCCCCGAGCGGTTCCGGGATGTTGATGTCGTCGAGGTAGGGCATGCCCGAGCTGATGCCGGCCTCGACGAGGGCCTGCGCCACCGGGTGCAGGTCGGTGCACCGCTCGATGCGGACCGGCCCGCCCGCGCCGTGCACCTCGGACGCGCCGTCCTGCCAGTCCTCGCTGCGGCGGAACGCGGGCAGCACCTCGTCGAAGCCCCACCCGGTGGCGCCGCCGGCGGCCCACCCGTCGTAGTCGGCCCGGTGCCCGCGCACCCAGACCAGCGCGTTGGTGCTGCCCGACCCGCCGAGCACGCGGCCGCGGGAGAGCAGCAGCGTGCGGCCCTCGAGGCCGGGTTCCGGGCCGTAGGTGTAGGTCCAGTCGTGGCCCGCCCCGATGTTCTCCACCCAGCGGGTCGGGTCGGTGGACGACCCGAGATCGTCGGGGGAACCGCCGGCCTCGAGCACGACGACGGTGCCGTCGGTGGTCTCGAGCAGGCGGCGGGCGAGGACGCAGCCGGCGGAGCCGGCGCCGACCACGACGTAGTCGGCGGAACGGGGTGGCACCACGACGACCTCCGATGCTCGTACTTTGTACGGGACAGTGAACGACCGGTGTCTGGCCGACGTCAAGCAACCGTCGTGTTACGGCCCGACCAGGCGTCCGACGTCCGTGACGGCGTCCAGGTCCAGCCAGGGGGCCAGGGCGTCCCGCGCCGACCCGGTGAGCGCCGCCGTCCGCGCGAGCAGGACGTCGTCGGACAGCGGCCGGTCCGGGTGGCCGGGAGGGACGAGGCAGGTCGCGGTCGCACCGCGCACCTCGACGTGCGCGCCCCACCGGGCCGGGAAGGCGGCGTCGAGGTCGGCCGACCCCGTGAGCTGCACGCCGGTGCGCGGGCCCCGGGCGAGCCCGGCGGCCACCTCGCGGAACCACCCGGGGTCGTCAGCCCGCCCGAGTGCGTGTCCCCGGACGGCGACGGTCGCGCTGGCCGCAGCGGTGGTGGGGTCGTCGGGGGTCTCGGTCGCGGTGACGAAGGCGCGGGCGGCGGTCGGCAGGGCGACGGTGACGACGTCGCCGTCGTCGGGTCGGACACCCCGGTCGGCGAGCTCGTCGAGCGCCGCCAGCACGGACTGCAGCGGGCGGGAGCACGGCCAGCGCTTCGATCCGGTGGCGGCCAGGTGCGGGCCCGTTCCCGACGGCGGGTCCGGGACGCGGCCGAGCGCGACCGCTCCGGGACCGTCGAGCAGCGTCGTCGACGCGGTCAGGCCCGCCCGGGCCCCGAGGGCGGCCCGCAGCCCGGCGCGGGCGGCGGTGCCGCCGAGCAGGTAGTGGCCGTGGCCGAGGACGTCGGCGGAGAGCAGCCCGCCCAGCGACGTGGAGGCCAGCGCGAGCGCCGTCGTCGTGCCCGCCTCGTCGAGGTCGAGCAGGACCGCGGCCGCCGCGGCCGCGGCCAGCGGGCCGAACACCGCGGTCGGCCAGCGCCCGGTGGCGTACAGGGCGGGCCCGCCGAAGCGCAGGCTCGCCTCCGCCCCCGCCTCGTAGCCGGCGACGACGGCTCGGGCCAGCTGCTCGCCGGTGATGCCGTCGGCCAGGGCCAGCACCGTCGGGACGACGACCGCCCCCGACGCCATCGCCGACGGCCCGTGCAGCGGGTCCAGCTCGTCGAGGTGGGCGAGCACGCCGCCCACCTCGACGGCGTCCTCGGGACGGCGCCGCCCGGGCACCCCGGGCAGCGCCACCCCGTCCGGGTCCTCGCCGACCAGCGGCAGCCAGGCCCGCGCCAGCGGGTGCGAGGCCCCCGACGCGAGGCAGCCGAGTACGTCGAGGACCTGGCGGCCCGCCTCCCGGCGCGTCGCGGCGTCCGCGTCGTCCGCCGCGGCGCGCGCCCGGGAGGCGAGCTCGTCCAGCGTGGTCACGACCGGAGCCGCCCCAGCAGGTCGTCGGACAGGTCGCCGAGCAGCCGGTGCGGGAGGTCGTAGGAGCCGACGTGCTGCAGGAACACACCGTCGACGCCGGCCGCGGCGAGCTCGGCCACCCGCACCTCGATCTCCTTCGCGCTCCCGACCAGGCAGAACTCCCGGGCGAAGCGGACCACCGACGCGTCGTCGACGTACGGGTCGCAGAACCGGACGGCCGCGTCCCAGTCCTCGGCGTGCACGAGGTCGGGGTAGACGCCCTCCACCGTGGCCGGTGCCGTGACCTCGATCCCGGCGGCCGCGAGGGCCGCACCGCCGCCGTTGCGGGCGATCTCCACGCACACCGGCTTGAGCTCGCGGGCGTCGCGCTCGACGTCGTCGGTGACCCGGCAGAACGCCGACACCGTGATCGGCACCGGGCTCCGCCCGGCTGCCTCCGCGCCCTCGGCGACCCGCGCGGTGGCGAAGGCCAGCGGCCCGGGGGCGACCCCGGAGAGCAGGATCGCACCGTCCGCGACCTCGCCGGCCAGGCGCAGGTTGCGGGGCCCGCTCGCGGCCAGGTGCAGCGGGACGTCGATCGGGTCACGCAGGCGCGACGTCACTGGACCGAACCCCACTTCGTCGCCCGAGAGCAACGCCCGCACCGTCGCCAGGCCCTCGCGCAGCGCCCGGCCCGTCGACGGGGCCATCCCGACCGGCCCGACGGAGCTGTTGCCGACCCCGACGCCGAGGGTGAAGCGGCCGTCGGCGACCTCGGCCACGGTCCGCGCCGCGGAGGCGACGATTGACGGGTGCCGCGTCGCGACGTTGGTGACCGCCGTACCGAGCCCGACCCGCTCCGTCGCCCCGGCCACGGCGGAGCAGACGGTGAACACGTCGCGCCAGAGCAGCTGGGAGTCCGGGAACCAGAGCTGGTCGAGCCCGGCCGCCTCGGCCTCGCGGGCGAAGGCGACGAGGTCGGGCACGGGCGCGCACGGCGGGATGCGCAGGCCGACCTTCACGAGAGGAAGGTCAGCGCGAGGTCGTTGAACCGGGCGGCGTGCTCGTGCTGGGGCCAGTGCCCGCACTCGCCGAGGGTCTCCAGCTTCGCGCCGGGGATCGACTCCTGCATGCGGTGGGCCTCGGGGACGTCGCCGAACGGGTTCTGCGCGCCCCAGACGATCAGGGTGGGCGCCTCGATCCGGGCCATCTGCTCCGGCGTGAGCAGGTCCTGCGTGCGGTTCTCCATCTCCTGCAGGCACAGCAGGTGGTCGATGCCCGCGACGAAGGCCGGGCGGTGGTAGATGCGGTGGCGGACGTCGACCAGCTCGTCGGTGACGTTCGCCGGGTCGAACATCAGCAGCTCGAGGCGGCTGCGGGTCAGCGCCCGGTCGTCGGTCTCGACGGCGCGCCGGGTGCTGGTGCGGATGCGCTCCATTACCTCGGGGTTCGCGACGGTTCCGCCCGGCGCGACCAGCACGAGACGGCCGACGCGCTCCGGGTGGTCCGCGGCGAGCCGGCCCGCGACCCAGCCGCCGAGCGACTCGCCCAGGATGTGCGCGCGCTCGATGCCACGGGAGTCCAGGTACGCCAGCACGTGCTCGACGTAGCGCGGGATGCGCAGGTCGCCGCCCGGGTTCTCGGTGTAGCCGTGGCCGAGCATGTCCAGCGCGTGGACGGAGAAGCGCTCCGCGAACGCGGGCACGTTGCGCACGAAGGCCTCGAGGTGGCCGCTCGTGCCGTGCAGCATGACGACGTGCTCGGGGCCGTGGCCGGCCCGCAGGACGCGGGTGGTCGCGCCGCCGACGGGCTCGTGGGTGATCGAGTAGGAGACCTCGGCGAGGTCGGTCCAGAGGGTCATCGTGCGGCCTCCAGGGTGGTGGTGGGGAGGGGGAGGTGGGCGGGGGTCATGACGGAGACGCCCATGCCGGTGAGCCACGGCCCGACGGCGGCGTAGGCGGCCGTCGTCGTGCGCGGGGGGCCGTCGGGGCCGTGCAGGGCGGCCTGGACGGCGATCCACGAGCGGATCTCGTGGGCGCCGTTGCCGGCCTCGGCCTCGAGTTCGGCGTCGGACATCCCGAGGACCTCCGAGAGGTCGCCCGCCTCGAGCGCGGCGAGGAAGCGGGCGTCGAAGTCCGCGTTGATGTCGGGCTCTGCGGCCCGGATGATCTGGCGGCGCCGGACCTCGTACTGCGCCCACGAGTCCCGGCCGTTCAGCCACGCCTCGACCAGGAAGCGGTCGTCGTCGGAGAGGGTCTCGAACCACTTCGGCCACGGCAGGCGGTGCGAGAGCCCGCCCGAGGCGATCAGTGCCACCCGGCGGTCGACGCCGTCGGCGCGCAGCACCCGGCCGATCGTCGCCCCGAGGGCCGCGCACCGGCGCAGTGGCGGCAGCGGCGGCGCGAACATGTTCACGACGACGGGAACGACCGGCACGTCCAGCGCGGGCACCAGGTGCTGCAGGGAGTGCGTGATGCCGTGGTCGACGGTCAGGCGCAGCGAGAACGCCGGGTCGAAGCCGTCGTCGACCATCCCGTCGACCAGGGTCCGGGCGAGGTCGGGGTCGACCGGCAGCGGCCCGCCGGGGGTCCCCGCCTCGCCGGCACCGAGGACCTCGCCGACGCCCACGGTGATTGCGGGCATCAGGTCGAGGAACATGCCGCGGAAGTGGTTGGACCCCACGACGACGACGGCGTCCGGTGCGGCCGCGGCGAGCGCGTCGCGGGCGACGCCGAGCCCGTCGCGGAAGCGGTGGGCCTCCGGCAGGTGGTCGACCTCGTCCCAGTGGGTGTTCATCAGCGTGCTGTGCGAGGCCCCCAGGCCGAGCACGATCTCGCTCACGACGGTGTCCTCTCTCGGGTGCACAGCGACACGGCGGTGTGCACGAGGTGCCGGGCCAGGCGCAGCGCCTCCCGGATGTCGACGACGTTCATCCCGGCCGGGAAGTCCAGCGGGATCGGTGCGTCGGGGCCGATGCGGTCCATCCCGATGCGGGCCGTGGGAAGGCCGCGGCCCCGCAGGATGTTCGCGTCGGTCGCGCCGCTGTTGGCGACGATCGGCGCGTGCTCCCGGCCCTCGAGGTCCTCCCACGCGGCGACCGCGGCGGCGACGACCGGGGCGTCCGGCGGGGTGTGGGTGCCGGGGATCGCGAGCGTCATCTCCCAGTCGACGTCCAGTTCGGGGTGCTCGGCGACGATGGTCGCGATCGCGGCCGCGAACTCGCGGCGCACGTCGGCCGGGGTGGAGCGCGGGCTGGTGCGCAGGTCGACGGTGATCCGGGCGAGCGCCGAGGTGGCCGACGCGAGCCGGGGCCAGCCGCCCTCGACGCTGGCGACGATGCCCTGCGGTGCGACCAGCCCGTCGGTGTGCGCCGCCGCGTACCGCGGGAACCACTCCTCCAGCGCGGTGATCACCGTGGCCGCGTGGGCGACGGCGTTGCGGTAGGGCATCCGGTGGCGGGAGCCGACGTAGGAGAAGGCCCCGCGGACCCGCACCTCGAACCAGCACAGGCCCACCTCCTCCCACGCGACCGCCCAGCCGGGCTTGGCGATCACGGCGTGGTCGGCCCAGACGCCCTGCTCGAGCAGGTAGGAGCAGCCGACGCCCTGGCCGGTGTTGCGGCGGGTGAGCCCGCGCGCGTCGCGGCCGTTGGTGGGCATGCCGCCGGCGCCGAGCCCGACGAGCAGGTCACCGCGCAGCGGGATGCCCGCCGCGGCGATCGCCTCGGCCGCTGCGACGACGGCGGCGCCGTGTCCCTTCGGGTTGCTCGCACCGAGCCCGAGGACGTGGTCGCCGTGGACCTGCGCCCGCGGCTGCATGTCCGCGCGCAGCTCGGGGCCGATCCAGGGCACGTCCTCGGCCGCGTCGCCGACCGTGAAGGTGTCGATCGGCGCGTAGAGCAGGAGGCTCTCGCCCGTGCCGTCGCCGGCGAGGCGGCCGTGGGCGTTGGCCTGCCGGTCGTCGAGGGGCTGGACGCGTCCGGCGAGGCCGGCGGCGTCGAGCTGCTCCGCGAGCCACGCGGCCAGCGGTCCTTCCTCGCCGGTGGGGCTGGGGATGTCGACCATCCCGACGACGAGTTCGCTCAGCCGGGTCGCGGACAGCTGCGAGCAGGCGTCGTCGACCCAGCGTCGTTGCTGCTCGGAGAGGGTGTCGGCCCGTGGTGGGGCGCTCATCGGACGGGCCGGACGGTGCGGACGGTGGTGCGGCGGCCGAGCTTCGCGAGGAGCCCGGTGCGGGCGGCGACGGCGGTGGCGGCAGCGATGGCAGTGGCACCGAGCAGGGTGGCCGCGGCGGTGGTGGTGGTGCGGGACATCGGTCAGCTCCCCAGATGGGCGTCGACGAGGGCGGCGACGGCGTCGGGCCGCTCGGACTGCGGGTGGTGGGCGGTGGCGGCGAGGACGGTGAGGTCGGCGCGGGGCAGGGCCGCGGCGAGCGCGTCGGCGTAGGCCGGGCCGGCGAACGGGTCGTGGCGTCCCCAGACGAGGTGCACCGGGGCGCTGACCGCACCGAGTCGGTCACCGAGGTCCTCCGGGACACCGACGGCCCCGTGCGCCGCGCGATCGGTGTGGAATCGGGCCGCGACGAGCGCGTCCGGCACCGCCCCGCCGTCGTGCCACTCGGCGGTCGCGATCAGCCGGCGCATCCGGGCGGGGTCGGGCCGGCCGTCGCCGGCGTAGTCCGCGCGCAGCCGCGCCCCGAGCCCGGCGTCGACGGGCAGGCCGGTGACCCCGCCGGGCGCCGGGGTCGGGACGCTGCCGAGCAGCACCATCCGCCCGATGCGCTCCGGGGTGTCCGCCGCGAGGTGCAGCGCCACCAGGCCGCCGTAGGACTGGGCGAGCACGTCCACCCGGTCGAGCCCGAGTCCGTCGAGCAGACCGCGCAGTGCCCCGGCCGCCGTCGCGAGCCGGGGCCCCTCGCCCGCCGTCGGGGAGGCGCCGTAGCCGGGCAGGTCGACGAGCAGCCAGTTCCGGTCCGGTCGGGCGGCGAGCACGGCCGCGAAGTCGCCCGCGGCGTGGCAGCCGGGCCCGCCGCCGTGCAGCACGACCGTGACGGGCCCCGTCCTCGTCCCGACCCGCTCGTGGGCGGGAGCAGCGGTCTCAGTGACCACGGCCGGCCACCGTCTGCACCACCACGTCGGCGTCCTCGATGTGCTTGCGCCAGGCGGTGAGGGACAGGTCCGGGCGGTAGAGGCGCTCCGGCGGCGAGTCCATGACGTCGACCATCCAGGCGTCCTGCGCGGTGAACTGGCCGTGGAAGAGCCAGCGGATCGCCGTCAGGTACTTGGCCTTGAACGCCGCGGCCTTCCAGCCGGACTCGAAGCGGACCATCAGCTGCACGTAGCGCACGTGGTCGGCGTCGACGGGGACGTACCACTCGTAGTGGATGAACTGCGGGTAGGCGACGCGCAGGATGCCCGGCAGCCGGATGCTGACGAAGCCGGGCAGGTCCAGCGCGGCGATCACCGGGTTCGCGTCGCCGTTCTTGCCGGGACGGTCCGGCAGCGGCATCCGCTTCCACCAGCGCTTGTTGCTGAAGCGCCCGACGCCCGGGAACTCGGCCTCCCAGTGCACCTCGTCCTGGACGCGGATGAGCCACCCGTCGCGCTCCACGATCCGGGTCTTGTTCCAGGTCGGCATGACCTTGAACAGCCGCCACAGCGCGGTGTTGTGCAGGTACTTGGCGTGCCCCTCGTCGAAGCCGTTCTCGGCCGCGAAGCGCCAGTTGCCGTCCCGGATCTCGTTGCGGCCGCCGAGCACGAGGGTGTTGCCGGTCAGCTCGTCGGGGATGTCGTCCTCCACCGGCGGCGGCGTGCCGTCCTCCCGCAGCTCGCCGATGTAGACGAACACCAGGCCGAGGCGCTCCTCGACGGGGTACGTCGCGACGGAGACCTTGCCGCAGATCGGGGAGTCGGGACCGTCGGTGATGACGGCGGCGAGGCGCCCGTTCTCCAGGTCGTAGGTCCAGCCGTGGTACGGGCAGGAGATGGTGCCGGAGAACTGGCGGCGGCCCAGCGAGAGCGGCACGCCGCGGTGGGGGCAACGGTCGTGCAGGCCCTTGATCGCGCCGGTCCGGTCGTCGCGCACCAGCACGACCTTCTCGCCGGCGATCGTCACCGGCACCGGCTTGCGGCCCACCTCGTGGGCCCAGACCGCGGGGTACCAGTGGTTGCGGAACCCCAGCTCGGCCCGGTCGTAGGTGCTCCAGGTCGACCAGTCGGAGCCGGCCTGGACCGGTGGGCCGGGCTCGGCCACGGGGGCGCGCCGAGGGCGGCGGGCGCGGCGGGGGACGGTCTCGTCGGGTGCAGTGGCCTCGGTGGTCACAGTGGTTCTCCTGCGTGGTGGTGGGAGCGTCTAGAGGTCGAGCACGAGCTCCGCGCCGCGGGCGCGGGACACGCAGGGCGCGAGGACGTCGGTGCGGTCGGGCTCGGTGAGGGCGTCGCGGTGCCACGGCTCGCCGGCGACGACGCGGACCAGGCAGCTGCCGCACACGCCGTCGCGGCAGGCGTTCGGCAGCGTCAGGCCGGCCTCGTCGAGCACCTCGAGCGCGGAGCGGTCCACCGGCACGGTGATCCGCGTGCCGGTGCTCGCGACGACGACGTCGAAGGGCGTCAGGTCCTCCTCGTCGTCGCGGGCGGCGGCGGCGAAGCGCTCGGAGCGCGGGGCGGGCAGCCCATGGGCGCGGCAGTGCGCCTCGACCGCCGCGATCAGCCCGGCCGGTCCGCACACCGACACCGCGGTCGCGGCGTCGAGACCGGCGAGCAGGGCGTCGAGGTCCGGGGCACCGTCGACGTCGTCGGCGTGCACCGTCAGCCGGCCCGACCCGCCGTCGAGCACGGCCAGGTCGTCCAGGAAGGCCATGCCGCGCCGGGAACGGCCCAGGTAGACCAGGCGCCAGTCCGCGCCGCGGGCGGCGAGGCCGGCGGCCATCGTCATCACCGGGGTGATCCCGATGCCGCCGGCGACGAGCAGGTGGCGCGGGGCCCCGGGCAACGCGAAGTGGTTGCGGGGCCCGCCGACCTCGACCTCGTCGCCGGGGCGCAGCCGCTCGTGGACGTGCGCGGAGCCGCCGCGGGACGCGGGCTCGCGCAGCACCGCCACGCGGTAGCGCCGGCGCTGGGCGGGGTCGCCGCACAGCGAGTACTGCCGGACGTGCCCGCCGACGGCGAGGTCGACGTGCGCCCCGGGCTCCCAGGGCGGCAGCACGCGGTCGGCGTGGTCGCGCAGCTCGACCGAGAGGACGCCGTCGGCCTCCCGACGAAGTCCCACGACCTCGAGGTCCATCACGTCGTCGTCCATCGGAGCCTCCTGCTCGTACTAAGTACGGTACGGAAGATGACACACCGCCGGGCCGTTGTCACGAGCCGTTCTGTTTCCGTTGCGTGACGACCGAGCGCGACCGCGAACTCGGTTCTTGACGGCCGTGCGTCGCACCATACAAAGTACGAACACCCGGTCGGACGGTGTCAGCGCCAGTGAGGTTGCACGCTCCGCGATCACGGCCGGATCATCCCGACGCGCTCGGCGCACCGTCCGGCGACGTCCCCGCCCCTCCCCCCGGAGTCCGCATGTCCGTCACCACCGGACCTCGCCGTAGCCCGGCGAAGGCCGTGATCGCCAGCTGGATCGGCACGACCATCGAGTACTACGACTTCGCGATCTACGGGCTGGCGTCCTCGCTGGTCTTCGCGAAGCTGTTCTTCCCGACCTTCGACCCGCTCGCCGGCACCCTCATCGCGCTGTCGACGTTCGGCGTCGGCTACGTCGCCCGCCCCCTGGGTGCGCTCGTCTTCGGGCACTTCGGCGACCGCGTCGGCCGGCGCACCGTCCTCGTCATCACCCTGTTGCTGATGGGCGGGTCGACGTTCCTGATCGGCCTCCTGCCGAGCTACGCCAGCATCGGCATCTGGGCGCCGATCCTGCTCGTGGCGCTGCGCGTGCTGCAGGGCGTCTCGGTCGGCGGGGAGTACAGCGGGGCCGTCCTGATGACGGTCGAGCACTCCGAGCAGTCCCGACGGGGCGTCCGGGGCGCCCTGGTCAACACCGGGACCTCGACCGGCATGATCCTCTCCAACCTCGTGTTCCTGGCCGTGCTGACCCTGCCGGAGCCGGCGCTGCTCTCGTGGGGCTGGCGCATCCCGTTCCTGGCGAGCGGCGTCCTGGTCGTCGTCGGCCTCGTCGTGCGCTGGACGCTCGAGGAGAGCCCGGACTTCGTCGAGGCGAAGCAGGCCGGTGCCGTCCGCCGGCTCCCGCTGGTCGAGGTGCTGCGCGGCAGCGGTCGGGCCGTCGTCCTGGTCGCCCTGGCCACCATCTCGGCCGGCATGGTCTTCACGCTGACGACCGTCTTCTCCATCTCCTACGGCCGGACCGCCCTCGGCCTGCCGAGCTCGACGATGCTCTCGGTGCTGCTGCCGGCCGCCGTCGTGCTGCTCATCGCGATCCCGGTCGCGGGGCGCCTGGCCGACCGGCTCGGGGCCCGCGCGGTGTTCCTCACCGGTGCGGTCGGCCTGATCGTCACTCCGTTCATCTGGTTCGCACTGCTCGACACCCGCAACTACGGGCTGATGCTGCTCGGCTTCGTGATCGTGTTCCTCGCCTACTCGGCGAACTACGCCGTCTTCCCGGTGTACTTCTCCGGCGTCTTCCCGCCCGCCCTGCGCTTCAGCGGCATGGGCATCGGCTTCACGATCGGCACGATCCTCGGCAACGGCTTCGCTCCCGCGATCGCCGCGTCGCTGCAGGGGTCCACGGGTTCGTGGTGGGCCATCGCGGTCTACATGGCCGTCGGCGCCGTCGTCTCCCTGCTGGCCGGGTTGGCGCTGCGGTTCCCCGCCGACCACACCGACGCCCCGGTGACCCCGGCGGCCGCCGGGCCGGCGGTCCCCGCGGCGGGCAGCTGACGGGTTGAGCGAAGGGCCCCCTCGGTCGATCTACTCGACCGAGGGGGCCCTTCGCTCGTGCGGTGCCGGATGGGCGATGGGCGCCCACGGCCCGTCTATCCGACCGATGGAGCCCTTCGCTCAACCACGGCGGGACGGCACCCGCGTGACGACGCCCGCGATCCACGCGTCCAGACCGTCCGCGAACTGCTCGTCGGTGGGCAGTGCCGGGAGTTCCGCCGCGAGGTCCACGGTGTGCGGGAAGCGGTCGCGGTCGAGCCCGGCGTAGAAGTGCGACCGGCGGCGCCGGGCCTCGGCGGCGTCCCCGGCGTCCCCGGCCCGGCCCCAGGTCCGCGGCGTCTCGTAGGCGGAGAAGCCCAGCGCGTAGGTGATGAGGAACCCGTAGCACCGTACGGCGAGCGGCCCCGTGATCCCGGCCGCGGCGAGCCGGTGCAGGACCCCCTCCATCGCACCGACCAGCGCGGCCGGGCTGTCGGTCACCCGGGTCGCGAGCAGGCGCACGACGCTGGGGTGCTCGCGCATCATGGCCAGGAACGCGAGGCCGAGCGTGCGCAGGGCGGCCGCCGGCTCGGTGTCCACCTCGTCGGGGAAAGCCATCGAGCCGAGGATCCGGTCGCCCATCGCGTCGAGGATCTCGTCCTTGTTGCGGAAGTAGCCGTAGAGGGTCATCACGCCGACGTCGAGGTCGGCGGCCAGCCGCCGGACCGTCAGGCGGTCGAGGTCGGCCTCGGAGTCCGCGATGGCCAGGGCCGCGTCCACGATCCGGTCCGCGGTCAGTCCCGAGGGGTCGTTGCCTCGGCGCCGGCGTGGCGGCACGGATCCTCCAGGACTCGGGCGGGGCGTTCGACCGGACAGCGTACGGTGCGCCGCCCCGACCCGAGGCCGACCTCCGTCACCCGGCTCCGCCCGCGGCCACCGCGTCCCGGTCGCGCGCCGGCTCGTCCGCGACCGGGAAGCTGGTCGCGATCCCCATCCCGGTGATCCACTCCGGCACCGGCTCGTAGCTCGACCAGACCGTCGGCCGCCCGACGGCCGCGTGCGCGAGGAGCCACGTCCGGATCTCCTGGCCGCCGCTGCCGGCCGCCGCCTCGATGCCCTCGTGCCCGAGCGCGGCGACCGCCTCCGGGTCGTCCGACGCCAGGCGCTCCAGGAACCACCGGTCCCACCCGGCGTTGACCGGCGAGTCCGGGTTGCCGGCCATCGCGCGGACCCGCGGCTCGCGGGCGGCGGCGAAGGCGACCGGGTCCTGACGCCCGTGGATCAGCGAGGCCCGGCGTTCGCCGACGACGGCGGGGTCCCGCGGGTCGTTCGAGGGCAGCCAGTGCGACAGCCCGCCCGAGGCGACGACGAGGACCCGCCCGGTCGGGGCCGTCCGCAGCGCCGCACCCAGGGCCCTCCCGACGACGAGGCAGCGCTGCGGGGTGGGCAGCGGCGGCGCGGCCGTGTTCAGCACGAGCGGCACGAGCGGCACACCGGTCCCGCCGAGCAGCATCTCGTAGCCCTGCACGATGCCGTGGTCGACGGTCAGCGAGTACGAGATCGCGACGTCGACGCCGTCCGCGGTCAGCCCGTCGCGCACGGCCCACGCGAGCTCGGTCGCCACCGGGAGGGGGCCGGCGCGGCTGCCGAAGTCGCCGAACCCGACGACCTCCTCCACGCCCAGCACGAACGGCGGCATGACGTCGTAGAAGTTGCCGTGGAAGTGGTCGGGGCCGACGACCACGACGGCGTCCGGGGCCAGGTCCGCCACCGCCGCCCGGACGCGCTCGGCGTCGGCCAGGAAGCCCGCCCCGGGAGCGCCGGGAGCCGGCGGGTCGAGCAGCGTCGCGAAGGGGGAGTGCGACATCCCGACGACGCCGACGATCTCGCTCACGACGCCCCGCCCAGCAGGAACCGCTCGTGCTCGGCGACGAACTCCGCGGGCCGCTCCCACTGCGGCCAGTGGCCGGCGCCGTGGATCACGTGCAGCTCCGAACCCGGCAGCCACGACCGCAGCATCTCGGCCTCGTCGAGCCCACCGGTCGGGTCGTGGTCGGTCCAGAGCAGCAGCGTCGGCGCGGTGATCCGGCCGACCCACGACGGGTCCCAGCTGAACCGGGCCCGCGTCACGGGGTCCTGCAGCACGAGCGTGTTCCCGATGGCGGCGACGAAGCCCTCCCGCGAGTACACCGAGCGCCGCAGGTTCACCAGCTCGTCGGTGACCATCGAGGTGTCGTGGAACAGCCACGCGACCCGCCGGCGGACGTTCTCGTCGCTGGGATCGGTCACCGCCGTCGTCGTGGACGCCCGCAGCCGGGCCATCACCTCGGGCTTGTTCGCGATGTTGCCCGGGGTGTTCAGGACGAGGCGTCCGACCCGCTCCGGGTGGTGCGCGGCGGTCCACGCGGCGACCCATCCGCCGAGGGACTCCCCGGAGAGGTGTGCCCGGGCGATCCCGAGGACGTCCAGCAGGCCGACGAGGTGGTCGGAGAGGACGTCCACGGTGTACGGCACGTCCGGCAGGTCGGACCAGCCGTGGCCGACCATGTCGTAGAGCGTGACCCGGAAGTGGGCGGCGAGCCCGGCCACGTCGCGCGCGTAGGCCTCGAGGTGCCCGCCGGTGCCGTGGATCAGCACCAGGTCCGGCCCGGAGCCGGCGCGCAGCACGCGGGTGCGCACGCCGCCGACGTCCACGTGGCGCAGCTCGTGGTCGACGTCGGCGAGCTCGCCCCAGATGCTGACGTGGTCCGGGATCGGCGGGGCGGCGGTGGGTGCGGTCATGGGCGATCTCCTCCGAATCTCGACCGGGCGGTGTCCATGTCGACGACGCCCGCGCTCTGGCGGCGGCCGACGCCGAGCAGGCCGAGCAGCCGCGAGTTCTCGATCGTCAGGAACTCGACGGGCCGGTCCGGGGCGTCGTTGTGGTGGCGGTGCCAGGTCCACGGCGGGGTGTAGACGAACGAGCCGGTGGTCCAGGTGACCGTCTCGTCCTCGATCTCCGAGTGGCCGTCGCCGGAGAGGACGTAGTGGACCGTCTCGTGGTGGTGGCGCTGCATGTCCGAGCTGCCGCCCGGCGGGAACACCTGCTTGAACAGCTCGAACGTCAGCGTCGGCAGGTCGCCGGCGACCCGCAGCGTCGTCGGGTTGTGCACCTGGTCGGCCGGCAGCGGCTGCAGGTCGGCGTCGTGCACCACGAGCGGTCGTCCGGGGCCGGGCGGGACCTCGTCGCGCAGGCCGCCCAGGAACGCCGCCATGTCGAAGGTGCTCACGTCAGATCGTCTCCGTCCGTCCGCCGTCCACGGTCAGGACGGTCCCGGTCACGTAACTCGCGGCGTCCGACGCCAGGAACCCCACGGCCGCCGCGACCTCCTCCGGCGTGCCCGGCCGGCCCGCGGGGACCAGGGCGCTGTCGGCCCGGTCGAGCTCCGCGCGGTCGGTCCCGGTCGCGTGGGCACGGCGGTCGAGGATCTCGGCACGGCGGGCGGTGGCGGTGGCGCCGGGGGCGACGCAGTTGACCGTGACGCCGTCCGCGGCGACCTCGGCGGCCAGCAGCTTCGCGGCGGCCGTCATCGCGGCGCGCAGCACCACCGAGACCGCGAGGTCGGGCTGGGGCTGGCGCACCGCGGTCGAGGTCAGGACGACGAGGCGCCCGTGGCCGCGCGCCCGCATCCCGGGCAGCACGGCCCGCGCGAGGGCCAGCGGGCCGCGCAGCAGCAGGTCGGCGCCGGCGGCCCACCCGGCGTCGTCGACGTCCAGGACGCGCCCGGGCGGCGGTCCGCCGGCGTTCAGGACGACGACGTCGAGCGGCCCGTGCGCCGCCTCGGCGGCCGCCGCGAGCTCGGGAACGGCCACCGGGTCCGCGAGGTCGGCGACCAGGGTGGCCACGGCCCGCCCGGTCGGTGCCGCGATCTCGTCCGCGGCCTCGCGCAGGGTCGCCGCGGTGCGCCCGACCAGCACGAGGTCCCGGCCGTCGGCCGCCAGCCGTCGGGCGACGGCGCGCCCGATGCCACTGCCCGCGCCCCCGACGAGGGCAGGTCCACCGTCCATGCCCCGGAGCGTCGCCCCGGATGCGACGAACCCCGAGACGCGGTCCCACTGAGTAGGACGATCAGACCGGGGCGGGCCCCGTCAGATAGCCGACGAGCGTCGGTCCGAGCCAGCCCCGCAGCCGGTCGCGGTCCATCGCGGCGATCGCGGGCACGACGAGGACGTGGCGGGCGAAGGCCAGCCCGACCACCTGCGAACCGACCAGGGCGGCCCGCTCCTCCGGGTGGTCCGGGGCGACCGCCGCGAGGGCCGGGCCGGCCTGGTCGAGCAGGGCCTCGGTGAGGGCCCCGGCGGCCTCCGGGCTGGTGGCGGCGGTGCGCAGGAGCGCGAGGAGGTGGTCACCGGAGTCGAACAGCGCCACGAAGCGGTCGACCAGCGCGTCCGCCATCGCCTCCGGGTCCAGTCCGCGCAGGTCGGGCAGGTCGATCTCCAGGCGCGCGGCCTCCGAGAAGAGCGCGGCCTTGCCGCCGAAGTAGCGCACCACCAGCGCCGGGTCGACGCCGACCACGTCCCCCACCGCCCGCAGCGTCACGCGGTCGTACCCGTCGCGGGCGAACAGGGTGCGGGCGGCGGTGAGCAGGTCCGCGCGGGTGCGGGCGGCGTCCCGGCCACGGGGTGGAGGCACCGCCGGAGCCTAAGTCACCGACCGTTGACCGGTCGTCGGAGGCCGGTCTACCGTCCAAGTCACCGAGCATTGACTTCGCGGGAGGCGGACATGGACGAGTTCGACGTCGTCGTGGTGGGGGCCGGTCCGACCGGGTCGACGGTCGCGGGGGACCTGGCCCGCCGGGGCCGCCGGGTCGCCGTCGTCGAGCGTTGGCCGTCCCGGCACCCGGGCAGCCGCGCCTTCGCGGTCATGCCCAGGACCCTCGAACTGTTGGACCACCGTCGGGTCGGCGGGCGCGGGATCACGGAGACGCTGCTCGGGATCGGAACGCCGGTCCCCCGGGTCCGCCTCTGGCACGGCGCCGCGATCCGCCTCGACCGGCTCGACACCGCGCACGCGCACGGCCTCGTCGTCGCGCAGACCCACGTCGACCGCCTGCTCGAGGACCGGGCGTGCGAGGCCGGCGCGACGGTGCTGCGCGGGCACGAGGTGGTGGGTCTGGCACAGGACGACCAGAAGGTCGAGCTGCGGACCGCTCCCCACGACGGCGGGCCGGTGCGCTCGTTGCGTGCCCGGTACGTGGTGGCCGCCGACGGCTCCCGCTCGACGGTGCGCGACCTGCTCGGCGTGGCGTTCCCGGGCCGGTCGGTGCTCTCGTCGGTGGTGCTCGCGGACGTCCGGCTCGCGGCACCGCCCGCGGGCGAGGGCCTGACCCTCGGCGGCACCCGCGAGGAGTTCGGGTTCCTCGCGCCCTACGGCGACGACCGGTACCGCTCGATGACCTGGTCACGGTCGCGGCAGCTCCCCGACGACGCCCCGGTGGACGACGACGAGATCGGCCCGGTCCTGACCCGCGCGCTCGGTCGCGACGTCGGCGTGACCGGGATCGACTGGCGCTCCCGGTTCCACTGCGACGAGCGCCAGGTGGCCCGCTACCGGCACGGCCGGGTGCTGCTCGCGGGGGACGCGGCGCACGTGCACTCGCCGATGGGCGGGCAGGGCATGAACACCGGCATCGGGGACGCGGTCAACCTCGGGTGGAAGCTGGACGCGGTCCTCGGCGGGGCGGACGACGCGGTGCTCGACACCTACCACGACGAGCGGCACCCGATCGGCCGCCGCGTGCTGCTCCAGAGCGGGCTGATGATGCGGGCGATCACGCTCCACCCCCGCCCGGCCCGCGCCGTCCGCGACGTGGTGAGCACGCGGCTGCTCGCCTCCCGCGCCGGCAACGCCGCGATCGCGGGCAGCTTCGCCGGGACCGGCCTGCGCTACCGGTCCGGTCCCGGCGAGCACCACCTCGTCGGCACCCGGGCGAGCCGCGTGGCCCTCGAGCAGGGCACCGTCGGCGACCGCGACGACCTCGGCTTCCTGCTGGTCCGCGCCGAGGGGACCCGTCCGGCGCCGGGCGTGCCCGCCCAGGCGGAGCGGCGCGGCCCCGGCCCGTCGTTGCTGGTCCGGCCGGACGGCCACGTCGCCTGGGCCGGTCACGACGACGGGTGGCGCGCGGCCCTCGCGCGCTGGAGCGGCGCGCGTGCGGTGGCCGCGCGTTGAGCTCACCCGGTGGCGGCCCGCTCGACCAGCGTCGCCGTCGTGATGACCGGCGGGGCGGCGAAGACCGACCCGACCAGGGAGTTCACGTGGTCGCGCCCGGAGTCGCCCTCGATGTGCGCCTCCAGGGCGGCCCGGTCGGCGAAGGTGTCGAAGATGCCGTAGGTCGTGTCGTCGATGCGCACCACGAAGAAGCTCGTGGTGCCGGGCTCGGCCTCCAGCACCCGGCGCGACCGGGCGAAGACCTCCTCGGCCTCGGCCTGCCGCCCCGGCAGCACGTCGATGGTGGCCCAGACCGCCAGCTCGCTCATCGGTCCCTCCGATCCGTCGGGCCCCCGCACTACGCTGGCGGGGGAGCTCCCGGGTCGGAGCGTGCCCGCCGCGTCCAGAGCGAGGTGAGGATGAGTCCCACCGAGCGGGATGCCGGGCCGGCCGCCGCCCTCGACCGGGCCGCGGCGATCCTCGACGCGTTCGACGCCGAGCACCGCGAGCTCACCCTCGCCGCGCTCGTCGTCCGCTGCGGGCTCCCGCGCTCCACCACGCACCGCACGGCCGACCGGATGCTGCGCCTGGGCTGGCTGGACAAGCCGGGCGACCGCTACCGCATCGGGGAGCGCCTGTTCGAGATCTCCGGCCTGGCGCCGGTGCGCCACGAGCTGCGCGAGGCCGTCCTGCCGTTCCTGCAGGACCTCTACGCCGCGACGAAGGTCGCGGTGCAGCTGGGCGTCCTGCGCGGGCCGGAGATCCTCGTCGTCGAGAAGATCACCGGGCACCGGCCGCTGCCGATGCTCTCCCAGGTCGGCGGGACCATCCCCACGTACTGCTCCGGGCTCGGGCGCGCGATCCTCGCGCACTCGCCGCCGGAGGTCGTGGACGAGGTCGTCGCCGCGGGCATGCCCGCCCGCACGCCACGCACGCTGACGAGCCCGACGGCGCTGCGCCGCGAGCTCGCGACGATCCCTCCGCGCGGGTGGGCGGCCGACCGCGAGGAGGGCAACGTCGGCATCTCCTGCGTCGCCGCCCCGGTCTTCGGGCCGCTGGGCGAGGTCGTCGCGGCGATCTCGGTGACCGGCCCGACCGGGGCCGTGCGGGCGGAGCGGGCCGGGCCCGCCGTTCAGATGGCCGCCGCGGCCGCCTCGCGGGCCTACTCGGCCCGGCGGTAGGGCTCGCGTCCCACTCACCGGGACGCCCCGTTGGAGGGTGGGCGGTGCGCCACGCACTGTGACCCGCAGCACGCCGACGCGGCTCCGCGCCGGCTCCGCACGGACGAAGGAGCACGTCATGTCACTGGGCGGCGGCTACATGCTGTCCTCGCGCGAGGGGCGTCAGATCCCGGCGATCGGCATCGGCATCACGGCGAAGGCGACCGGGGAGTCCACCCGTGAGGCGTACTCGCTGTTCGAGTACGCCGTCCCGGGCGGCGTGAACGGTCCGCCGCCGCACGTGCACACCCGCGAGGACGAGTCGTTCATCTGCCTCGCCGGGCAGCTCGAGGTCATGCTCGGCGGCGAGACGTTCGTGCTCTCGCACGGCGACTACCTGCTGCTCCCGCGGGACGTGGTGCACACCTTCCGCAACCCGTTCGACGACGAGGCCCGCGTCATCTCCGTCGTCTCCCCGGCCGGGCTCGAGGCGTACTACCAGGCGCTCGCGGACCTCCCGCCCGGGCCGAAGGACATCTCGGTGATGGAGTCGGTGATGAGCCGCTTCGGCATCGAGCTGCGCCTCCCGGCGACGCAGGGCTGAGGGCCGCGCCGTGCGGATCGCCGTCGTCGGCGCCGGGGTCGCCGGGCTGTGCACCGCCAAGGTGCTCGCCGCGGCCGGCCACGACGTCGTCGTGATCGACCGGACGCCCGACGTGGGCGGGGTCTGGAGCGCCACCCGCCGCTACCCGGGCCTGTGTACGCAGAGCGCGAAGGACACCTACGCGTTCTCCGACCACCCGATGCCCGCCGAGTTCCCGGAGTGGCCGGACGGCGAGCAGGTGCAGGCCTATCTCGCCTCCTACGCCGAGCGCTTCGGTGTCGACCGGCTGCTGCGACTCGGGACGGAGGTCGTCCGCGCCGAGCAGCTCGACGCGGGCTGGCGCATCACGACGCGCCCGGTCGACGGCGGGCCGGAGCTCACCGAGACGGTCGACCACCTCGTCGTCGCGAACGGGGTCTTCTCCGAACCCGCGCTGCCGGCCTTCGCCGGCCTGGAGGACTTCACGACGGCGGGTGGGCGCGTGGCGAGCTCGAGCGGCTTCGCGGACGCCGGGTCGCTCGACGGCGCGCACGTCGTGGTCGTCGGCTACGGCAAGTCCGCGTGCGACGTCGCCGTGGCGGTCGCCGACTCCGCCGCGAGCACGGACGTGATCGCCCGGCAGCTGCTGTGGAAGGTGCCGCGCCACATCGGCGGCGTGCTCAACTTCAAGCACCTGCTGCTGACGCGGATGGGCGAGGCGCTGTTCCGCTACATCCGGCTGCAGGGCTTCGAGAAGGTCATCCACGGTCCCGGTCGCCACGTGCGGGCCCGGATGATGGCCTCGGTCGGCGCGATCGCCGCCCGGCAGGACCGGCTGCGCGAGCTCGACCTGCTCCCGCGCGGCCGCTTCGAGGACATCGTGCGCGGCGCCATCGGCCTGACGACGGAGGGCTTCTTCGAGCGCGTCCGCTCCGGGGCGATCCGCGTGCGTCGCGACCGCGTCGTCGTCCGGCTGCTGGAGAAGGAGGGGGCGCCGCACGTCGAGCTCGACGACGGCACCGTCCTGCGCGCGGACCTGCTGCTGTGCGCGACCGGGTTCCGGCAGGGCGTCGGCTTCCTCGACCCCGATCTGCACGCGCGGCTGCTCGACGAGCGGGGCAACTACCGGCTCTACCGCCAGATCCTCCCGGTCGACGTGGAGGACCTGTCGTTCGCGGGCTACAACTCGTCGTTCTTCAGCCCGCTCAACGCCGAGATGGCGGCGGTCTGGATCGCGGCACGGCTGGCGGGCCGGCTCGCGCTGCCGGAGAAGGAGGCGATGCGGGCGCACGTCGACGCGCAGGTGGCGTTCATGGACGACGCGACCGACGGCCACCACTGCCGCGGCACGAAGATCATCCCGTTCTCGCTGCACAACGTCGACGAGGTGCTCGGCGACCTGGACCTGCAGATCCCCGCCCGGGTCCGTGCGGCGCAGTGGCTGAACCCGGTCGACCCCGCGGCCTACCGCGACGTCACCCCGCGGCTGCTCGCCCGGCTCGGGACGTCGCCGGTCTAGCCTGGGGCGATGGTGCCCGCGACGGTGCTGGGCAAGGCGCTGGCCGTGCTGCAGGCCTTCACCGTCGAGGACACCGAGCTCGGGTTCGCGGAGCTGGGCCGGCGCACCGGTCTCGCGAAGGCCACGCTGCACCGCACGCTGGCCGAGCTGGTGGAGCACCGGCTCCTGGAGCGGCCGGACGGCCGGTACCGCCTCTCCGGGCTCGTGTTCGAGCTCGGGATGCGGGCCGCCGTCGAGCGGAGCCTGCTCGAGGTGGCGGCGCCCTACCTCGAGGACCTCTACGAGCGCACCCACGAGACCGTGCACCTCGGGGTCCGCGAGGGCACCGAGGTGGTCTACGTGGCGAAGACGGGCGGTCACCGCCAGGTCGACGCCCCGAGCCGGGTGGGCGGACGGATGCCGCTGCACGCGACCGCGATCGGCAAGGTCCTGCTCGCCCACGCCGGCGAGGAGGTGCGCGAGCAGGTCCTGGGCTCCCCGCTGCCACGGCGGACGCCGCGCACCATCGCCAACACCGACGTCCTGCGCCGCCAGCTCGACCGCGCGCTCGCCGACGGCGTGGCGCTCGAGCACGAGGAGTCCGCGGTGGGGGTCACCTGCGTCGCGGCGATCGTGGCCGGGCCCGGCGGTGCGCACGCGGCCGTCAGCGTGACGGGGCCGGTGCACCGGTTCGAGCCGCGCCGGCACGTCGAGGCCGTCCGCGCCGCGGGGGCGGGGATCGCGGCGATGCTGGCCCGCCGCCGGTCCTCCTGAGAGTTCCGTCCGGCGGAACTCGGCGCTCGGTCCCCGCGGGGGTGGTCCCCGAGGGTGTCTCCCATGAGCCCCCCGACCCCCTCCGCGGTCGCCGACGCGGCCGACCGGCTGCTGCGCGCCGCCCGGACCGGCGAGGCGTGCGCCCCGGTCCGCGACCTGATCGGCGCGGCCGACCTCGACGCCGCCTACGCCGTCGCCCGGCGCGTGGTCGCCGGGCTCGGCGGCCGCCCCGTCGGCCGCAAGATCGGCCTCACCTCGCCCGCCGTCCAGGCCCAGCTCGGGGTGGACCAGCCCGACCTGGGGGTGCTGCTCGAGGGCATGGCGGTGCCGCACGGCGGCACCCTGCCGCTCGACCGGCTCCTCGCGCCGCGGGTGGAGGCGGAGATCGCCTTCGTGCTCGGCGCGGACCTCGACGACGGCCCCCTGGGTCCCGACGACGTCCGGGGCGCGGTCGCGCACCAGGTCGCGGCCCTCGAGATCGTCGACAGCCGCATCGCCGGCTGGGACATCACCGTCGCCGACACGGTCGCCGACAACGGCTCGAGCGCGGCCTACGTGCTCGGGCCGTGGACCGTCACCCTGGCCGAGGTCGAACCGGTCGACGTCACGATGACGCTGACCCGCAACGGCGAGGAGGTCTCCTCGGGGACCGGCGCCGCCTGCCTCGGCGACCCGCTCGCCGCCCTGTCCTGGCTCGCGCGCACCGCCCGCGCGTTCGGCGACCCCCTGCGCGCCGGGCAGGTCGTGCTCTCCGGCGCCCTCGGCCCGATGGTCGCCGCGACGCCGGGCGACGTCTTCACCGCCCACCTCGACGGCCTCGGCGAGGCCACCGTCACCCTCGGAGGACGCCCGTGACCACCCGCGTCGCCGTGATCGGCTCCGGCAACATCGGCACCGACCTGATGATCAAGATTCTGCGCCTGTCGTCGTCGCTCGAGATGGGCGCGATGGTCGGCATCGACCCTGGCTCCGACGGGCTGGCCCGCGCCGCCCGCCTCGGGGTCCCGACCACCGCCGAGGGCGTCGAGGGGCTCGTCGCGCTGCCCGGCTTCGAGGAGGTCCGGGTCGTCCTCGACGCCACCTCGGCCGGCGCGCATCGGCACAACGCCGCGGTGCTCGCGCCGCACGACGTCCGGATGATCGACCTGACGCCCGCGGCGATCGGGCCCATGGTCGTGCCGGCGGTGAACCTCGCCGACCACCTCGACGCCCCCGACGTCAACATGGTGACCTGCGGTGGCCAGGCGACCGTGCCGATCGTCGCCGCGATCTCGGCGGTCGCGCCGGTGCCCTACGCCGAGATCGTCGCGTCGATCGCCTCCCGCTCGGCCGGTCCGGGCACGCGGGCGAACATCGACGAGTTCACCGAGACCACGGCCCGCGCGATCGAGACGGTCGGCGGCGCCGGCCGCGGCAAGGCGATCATCGTGCTCAACCCGGCCGAGCCGCCCGTGATCATGCGCGACACCGTGCTGGCGCTGGTCGACGCACCGTCGCCGGAGGCGCACGAGGCGATCCGCGCGTCCGTCGCGAGGATGGTCGACGCGGTCGCCGCGTACGTTCCGGGCTACCGGCTGGTGCAGCGGGTGCAGATCGACCCGCTGCCCGCCGACCTGCCGGTGCACACCCTCACCGCTGCGCCCGCCACCCACCGGGTGTCGGTGTTCCTGCAGGTCGAGGGCGCCGCGCACTACCTCCCGGCCTACGCCGGGAACCTCGACATCATGACCAGCGCCGCCCTGCGGGTGGCCGAGGCGCTCGCGGCCGGGCAGGTCCGACGGGAGGTCGTCGCATGAGGCTGTTCGTCCAGGACGTCACGCTGCGGGACGGCATGCACGCCATCCGGCACCGTCTCGCGCCGGAGCGGGTGGCCGCGATCGCCGCGGCGCTGGAGGCGGCCGGGGTCGACGCCGTCGAGGTCGCGCACGGCGACGGGCTGGCGGGTGGCTCGCTGACCTACGGGCCGGGCAGCCACGCCGACGGCGAGTGGATCACCGCCGCGGCCGGGGTGCTCGACCGCGCCCGGCTCACGACGCTGCTCCTGCCCGGCATCGGCACGGTGTCCGACCTGCGGCGGGCGCACGCGCTCGGGGTCCGGTCGGTGCGCGTGGCGACGCACTGCACCGAGGCCGACGTCGCGGCCCAGCACGTTGCGGCCGCCCGGGACCTGGGCATGGACGTGTCCGGCTTCCTGATGATGAGCCACATGGCGCCCGCTGCCGAGCTGGCCCGGCAGGCGGCGCTCATGGAGTCCTACGGCGCGCACTGCGTCTACGTCACCGACTCCGGCGGGCGGCTGCTGCCCGAGGGCGTGCGGGAGCGGGTGCGGGCCTATCGCGACGTCCTCGACGCCGGCACCGAGATCGGCATCCACGCACACGAGAACCTGTCGTTGTCGGTGGCGAACTCGGTCGCCGCGGTGCAGGAGGGCGCGGTCCGCGTCGACGCCTCGCTCGCGGGCCAGGGCGCCGGCGCGGGCAACACCCCGCTCGAGGCCTTCGTGGCGGTCGCCGACCTGTACGGCTGGGAGCACGGCTGCGACCTGTTCGCCCTGCAGGACGCGGCGGAGGACCTGGTCCGGCCGTTGCAGGACCGCCCGGTGCGGGTGGACCGGGAGACGCTGACCCTCGGGTACGCCGGGGTTTACGGGTCGTTCCTGCGCCACGCGGAGAGCGCTGCGGCGACGCACGGCGTCGACGTGCGCGAGCTGCTCGTCGCCGCGGGGGACCGCCGGCTCGTGGGCGGCCAGGAGGACATGATCGTCGACATCGCGCTGGAACTGGCGGGGCGCTGAGCCGGTCGGCCGTGGGAACATGTGTTCGTGCAGGGGGGTCGTGAGGGGGGCGCGACGATCCTGCACGCCGATCTCGACGCGTTCTACGCCTCGGTCGAGCAGCGGGACGACCCCGCGCTGCGGGGGCGCCCGGTGCTCGTCGGCGGCGGCGTGGTGCTCGCGTGCAGCTACGAGGCGAAGCGCGCGGGCGTCCGCACGGCCATGAACGGGCGGCAGGCGCGGACGCTGTGCCCCGACGCGGTCGTCGTCCCGGCGCGGATGGAGGCCTACTCGGCGGCCTCCAAGGACGTGTTCGCGATCTTCCGCGACACGACGCCGCTGGTGGAGGGCATCTCCATCGACGAGGCGTTCCTCGAGGTCGGGGGGCTCGCGAGGCTCGTGGGCACGCCCCGGGACATCGCGGCGCGCCTGCGGGGCCGCGTGCTGGCCGAGGTCGGGCTGCCGATCACGGTCGGCGTCGCCCGGACGAAGTTCCTCGCGAAGGTGGCGAGCGGGGTCGCGAAGCCGGACGGGCTGCTCGTGGTCGACCCTGACCGCGAGCGGGAGTTCCTGCACCCGCTCCGCGTGGAGCGGCTGTGGGGCGTCGGCGCGGTGACGGCCGCGAAGCTGCACGGGATGGGGATCCACACCGTCGCGGACGTCGCGGACCTCGGCGAGCCGGCGCTGGTGTCGCTGCTCGGGCCGGCCGCCGGCCACCAACTGCACGCGCTCGCGACCTTCTCCGACCCGCGGCGGGTCACCCCCGGCGTGCGTCGCCGGTCGATCGGCTCGCAGCGCGCGCTCGGCAACCGCCGGCGCAGCCCCGAGGAGCTCGACACGATCCTCGCCGGGATCGTCGACCGGCTGGCCCGGCGGCTGCGCGACGGCGGGCGGACGTGCCGGACGGTCGTGCTGCGGCTGCGCTTCGGCGACTTCACGCGCGTCACCCGCTCCCACACGCTGCGGACCGCCACCGACCGCACCGCCCCGATCGACGCCGCCGCCCGCGAGCTGCTCACCGAGGCGATGTCGATGATCCTCGACCGCGGGATCACGCTGATCGGCCTGTCGCTGGCCAACCTCGACCGGGACGGCCGCGAGCAGCTCGAACTCCCCCTCGACTCCCGCGACGAGCCGACGACCGCGCTGGCCGGCGCCGAGGTCGAGCGGAGCCCGGCCGCCCTGGACCAGGCCCTGGACGCGATCCACTCCCGCTTCGGCTCCGCCGCCGTCGGCCGGGCGACCCAGCTCGGCCGCGACCCGGGCATCTCGGTCCCGGTCCTGCCCGAGCACGAGTAGCCCCGCGGCGAGTGCGACACCTGGCAGGTCCCGTGGCCGCGGAACCTGCGCCACGTCGCACTCGCGGGGGAGGGGCGGTGCCGACGCTCGCCGAGCGCGACACCCGGCAGGTCCCGTGGCCGCCGGACCTGCGTCACGTCGCACTCGGTGGCGCCGTGGGAACCCGCTCCGGAACAGCCCGAAACCTGTCTCATGGTGTCTCCGTCTGAGACAGCGAACCGGTCGCCTACCCGCTGAACTGTCGTCCATACCGTCCTGACCAGCGGCGAACGGTCGTTCGGTGGAGTTCAGCGGCGATGTGCAGCATCTGCACATCGAAACGGTGATGTTGACCACAAGCCTCCGGAGCGCGTTCAGTGACCCACGTCTCGCCGACGAGCACGGCTCTCGCGAGGCCGGGGCCACACCACCACTCAGGCCCCCTCGCACGGGTCCGTTCGGACCTGGGCGTGCACGCGACCGGCGGGAGGAGGCGAAGCATGGCGGACCGTTCGCAGGCCGGGGGCCGGTCGCTCAAGACCGCCGCCGAGGCCCTCGCCGCGCTCCGCCTGCTCGCCGACGCCCCCGACGGTCTGACCGCCGACGGGCTCGGGACCGCCATCGGCAAGAGCTCCGCCACCGCGCGCTACCTGCTCAACACCCTCTGCCAGGAGGGCTACGCCCGCCGCGACGGCCGCACCGGGGTCTACCGCCTGGGCGACGCCCCGCCGTGGGGCGGCGCCTGGGGTGTCGCGCCCGACGAGGAGCCGGAGGAGGACCCGGCAGGGGTCGAGGACGCCCTGCGCCCGCTGCGCCGCGAGGACGACCCGGTCTCGCGCTACGAGCTCCCCGAGAGCCTCGCCGACGCGGTGACCGAGCTGTACTGGCGCACCCGGCAGCGCTCCTACCTCGCCCGGTGGGACGGCGACGCGACGGTCATCGTCGACGCCCGCGGCCACCAGGGCCTCGCGCGGATCCCCGACCTGCGCGAGCGCATCCCGGTCGCCCAGGCCCACGCCCTCGCCGTCACGAAGGCCCTGGTCGCGACCTCCTCGGAGATCGAGGAGCTGCTGCTCGCCCAGCCGTCGCGCACGGCGTTCACCGCCACGACCATCACCACCACCCCCGGGCTGGAGCAGGAGCTCGCCCGAGTGCGGCGCGACGGGATCGCCGTCGACCGCGAGGAGTTCGCGGAGGGGTTCTGCTGCGTCGGGGCGCCCATCGTCGCCCCCGACGGCCGGGTGGCCGCGAGCATCGCGGTCTCCAGCCCGGCGCGGCGCTTCGCGGAGGACTCCGCCGCCCTGACCAGCGCGGTCCGGGAGGTCGCCGCCACCGCCATGCGCGAGTGGCGGGCCCGGGTCGCGTCGACCCGCGATCCGACCGCCGAGGAGGTGAGGCCCGCCTAGTCACCGGCACGACCAGCACGACCACCAGAACACACAGCAGACACTTTCCGAGGAGGAAAGCATGAGCCGTCAGAGCTTGGCGAAGGCTCACCAGAAAATCCAGGAACTCTCCTGGGAGCCGCAGTACCACGAGCCGTACATGAAATACGGCACGGACTACACCTTCCGCAAGGCCGCGAAGAAGGACCCGCTGAAGCAGGTCCTCCGGTCCTACTTCCCCATGCAGGAGGAGAAGGACAACCGCGTCTACGGCGCGTCCGACGGCGCGATCCGCGGCAACATGTTCCGCCAGGTGCAGGAGCGCTGGCTGGAGTGGCAGAAGCTCTTCCTGTCGATCATCCCGTTGCCGGAGATCTCGGCGGCGCGCTCGATGCCGATGCTGTTCCAGGCGGTCCCGAACCCGGAGCTGCACAACGGCCAGGCGATCCAGATGATCGACGAGGTCAGGCACTCGACGATCCAGCAGAACCTCAAGCGCCTGTACATGAACAACTACATCGACCCGGCGGGGTTCAACAACACCCTCCGGAACTTCCACTCGGACTACTGCGGCACCATCGGCCGGCAGTTCGCCGAGGGGTTCATCACCGGTGACGCGATCACCGCGGCCAGCATCTACCTGACGATCGTCGCCGAGACGGCCTTCACGAACACCCTGTTCGTGGCCATGCCCGGTGAGGCGGCCGCCAACGGTGACTACCTGCTGCCGACGGTGTTCCACTCGGTCCAGTCCGACGAGTCGCGCCACATCTCGAACGGCTACGCCACGCTGCTCATGGCGCTGTCGGACGAGGACAACCGCCAGCTGCTCGAGCGCGACCTGCGCTACGCGTGGTGGAACAACCACCGCGTCGTGGACGCCGCGATCGGGACGTTCATCGAGTACGGCACGAAGGACCGCCGCAAGGACCGCGAGTCCTACGCGGAGATGTGGCGTCGGTGGATCTACGACGACTACTACCGCGCCTACCTCCTGCCGCTCGAGAAGTACGGCCTGGTGATCCCCCACGACCTCATCGAGGAGTCGTGGAACCAGATCTGGAACAAGGGCTACGTCCACGAGGTCGCGCAGTTCTTCGCCACCGGTTGGCTCGCCAACTACTGGCGCATCGACGGCATGACCGACGAGGACTTCGAGTGGTTCGAGTATAAGTACCCGGGCTGGTACGACCGGTACGGCAAGTGGTGGGAGAACTACAACCGGCTCTCGCGGCCGAACGGCCACCACGCGATCGTCGCCGAGGACGTCGACTACGTGTACCCGCACCGCTGCTGGACCTGCATGGTCCCGTGCCTGGTGCGTGAGGACATGGTCGTCGACAAGGTGGACGGCCAGTGGCGCACCTACTGCCACGAGGCCTGCCGCTGGACCGACGCCGTGGCGTTCCGGCCCACCTACGAGGGTCGCGACACGCCCAACATGGGCAAGCTCGTCGGCCACCGCGAGTGGGAGACGCTGTACCACGGCTGGAACTGGGCTGACGTCATCCAGGACATGGGCTTCGTGCGCGACGACGGCAAGACGCTCACGGCGCAGCCGCACCTGGACCTCGACCCGAAGAAGATGTGGACCCTCGACCACATGCGGCGCATGCCGCACGTGGCCAGCCCGAACGTCATCCTCAACGAGATGAGCGACTCGGAGCGCGAGGCGTTCGTGGCAGACTACAACGCCCAGGGCCCGGCCGGCCGGCCGGCCGGCGCGACGTCCTGATCTCCTAGGACGAGTCAGACCCGCGGGGGGCCGGCGATCCCGGCCCCCCGCGGTGCCCGCCGCCGGTCGAATTCATTCCCGGCGGCATTCTCCCGCTTTCCAGCAATTCCGGTCACGGCCGTGCTGTGTCCTGAATCCCCTCCTACGAGGAGTTCTGAGTCGATGGGTGACAAGCACCTCGTCCGTTTCGAACCGGTGGGCATCGAGATCGAGGTCGACGAGGACCAGACGATCCTGCGCGCCGCGTTCGAGCAGGGTGTCCAACTCATGCACGGGTGCAAGGAAGGCCAGTGTGCCGCCTGCAAGTCCTTCGTCCTCGAGGGCGACATGGACGAGATCGAGCTCGACCGCTACTCGACCTTCGCCCTGCCCGACATGGAGCGCGAGGAGGGGCAGACGCTCCTCTGCCGCGCCCACGCCTACACCGACCTCACGATCGAGCTCCTGAACTACGACGAGGAGGTCCTGCGCTCCGGCCTGCCCGTGCGCAAGGGCACCGTCGAGGTCATCTCGAACGAGGCCGTCACGCACGACATGCGCCACCTCGTGGTGCAGCAGGTGGCCGGCGAGGACATCAAGTTCTTCCCCGGCCAGTACATGGACTTCATCCTGCCCGAGTCCGGGGAGAGCCGGTCGTTCTCGATGGCGAACACCCCGAACCGGGAGGGGCGGTTCGAGTTCGTCATCAAGATTTACCCGGACGGGCTGTTCTCGCAGTTCCTGAAGAACGACGTGCAGGCCGGCGACAAGCTGGAGGTCGAGGCGCCCTTCGGCACCTGCACCCTCCGGGAGAACCGCACCTCGGAGATCGTCTTCATCGGCGGCGGGGCCGGCATGGCGCCGCTGCTCGGCCTGCTGCGGGCGCTCCAGGAGAAGGAGACCGGCCGGAAGGCGACGCTCTACTACGGCGCGCGCACCAAGGACGACCTGTGCTTCGAGGACGAGTTGCGCGAGCTCGAGACGACGCTGCCGGGCTTCCGCTACATCCCCGTGCTCTCCGACCACGAGGGCGACGGGTGGGACGGCCTGACCGGTCTGGTCACCGAGGCCGTCCGGGGCCAGGAACCCGATCTGAAGGGAAGGGATGCCTATGTGTGCGGGCCGCCGCCGATGGTGGACGCGGCCATCGCACTGCTAGCCCAACGCGGGGTCGACGAACGCAACATCTTCTTTGACAAGTTCACCACGACCGGAGAGCCGGAGGAGTAGGGCGACACATGACCACCACCGAGAACACCGCGAGAAGCGTACCTAAGCCGACATTCACCGATGCGGAAGCCGGGGCGAAAGAGTTCCCCGACTCCGGCCCGTCGGCGCGGCGCTACAACTACTTCAAGCCGGCGAAGCGCAAGCAGACCCACTACGAGGACGTCACCGTCGAGGTCCAGCCCGACCCGCGGCACTACCTGACCCAGGGGTGGATCTACGGCTTCGCCGACGGCTCGCGGGGTTACCCGCTGAACTGGACCAAGCTCAAGGCGTGGGGCGTCGACGACCCCGAGCCCGAGCGCGGCCCGGGTTCCGGCGGGAAGCCGGTCCAGGACTGGCCCGCCCACGGCTGGCACGAGTTCCGCGATCCCAATGAGGAATGGGAACTCACGATGTTCCGCTACAACGCGAACGTCGAGCGCCAGATCGGTCAGAACGTCGAGAACGCCCGCAACAACAAGGCCTTCGCGCAGTGGACCCAGAACTGGGTGCGCTTCGTCGAGCGCCACGTCGGCGCGTGGATGCACATCGAGCACATCTTCGGGCTCTACATCTTCGCGGCCTGCAACCGCTCCGGCCCGACGAACATGCACAACACCGCCATGGCGGTGAACAGCGAGCACAAGATCCGGTTCGCCCAGGACCTCGCGCTCTACAACCTCACCCTGACCGAGGAGATCGACGGCTTCGACGGCGCCGCGCACCTCGACGCGTGGAACAACGACGCCGAGTGGCAGGGCGTCCGCAAGGTCGCCGAGGCGCTCACGGCCGTCGACGACGACTGGGGCGAGATGATCTTCGGCACGAACATCGTGTTCGAGCCCCTGCTCGGCGAGCTGTTCCGGTCGAACCTCGTGCAGCAGTCCGCGCCCGGGAACGGCGACTACGTCACCCCGACCGTCATGGGTGCCGGCGAGTACGACTTCGCCCAGCGCGACCTCCGCTGGACGCAGGCCTGCATGGGCCTGCTGACCCAGGACCGGGAGTTCGCCGACCACAACAAGCAGATCATGCAGGGCTGGCTCTCGCACTGGGTGCCGCAGTGCCTCGAGGCCGCCCGCCAGCTGCAGCCGCTGTGGTCGCAGCCCGACGCCAAGCCGCCCCGCTTCGAGGACTCCCTCGACCGCGCCAAGAACCGTTTCGCCGGGATTCTCACCGACCTCGGCCTCGACGCACCGAAGGAGCTCTCCCAGTGACCCAGTCCACCACGCGACCCAGTTTCGGCGGCGAAAGCCCTTTCAAGGTCGACAGCACCGAGTCCGGTATGGCCGGCGTGACCCTGATGAACAACCAGATCGGCGTGGTCGTCGCCGAGGTGATGGACCGTCAGGAGAACGTGACGGTCACGCACCTGCCCGCGATGATCCGCGTGGACTGCAAGGGCCGGATGGACTTCGTCTACGACGAGATCTCCGAGGCGCTCGGCGAGGAGGAGGGTTTCTACGACGCCGCCGAGTTCGAGGAGAACATGTCCACGCACTACGGGAAGATGGTGCACATGGACGACCGGACGGTCATGTTCGGAAACATGGAGGAGGCGGCCGAGTTCATCGGCGACATGCTCCCGCCCGTGGTGAACAAGTAGTCCTCACCGCGCACCAGATCGTCGGACCGCCGCCCGCGGACTTTGTCGCGGGAGTTCCGTGGGCGGCGGTTCCGGCACTCGTCACGACCATCCCGCGCGCCCGACCCCACCTCGGAGGAGAAGAGAGGCCATGGCCAAGGAACTGCGATTCGGAGCCGACGCCCGTCAGGCCCTGCAGGCGGGAGTCGACCAGCTCGCCGAAGCCGTCAAGTCGACGCTGGGTCCCAAAGGTCGCAACGTCATCCTCGAGAAGATCACCGGTACTCCCGAGGTGACCAACGACGGCGTCACGATCGCCCGGGAGATCTTCCTCCGCGACCAGTTCGAGAACATGGGTGCGCAGGTCCTCAAGGAAGCCGCGGTCAAGACCAACGACGTCGTCGGCGACGGCACCACGACCGCGACCGTCATCGCCCAGGCGATCGTCCGCGAGGGCCTCAAGGCCATCGGCCAGGGCGGCAACCCCGTGCTCGTCAAGCGCGGCATCGACCTCGCGGTCGGCAAGATCGTGGCCCACCTCGCCTCCGTCGCCCACCCGGTGGACGACGTCGAGTCGCTGTCGCGGGTCGCCTCGATCTCCGCCAACGACGACGAGTCGATCGGCCGCGTCGTGGCCCAGACCCTGCACACGGTCGGCGACGACGGCGTCATCACCGTCGACGACGGCCCCGTGCACGGTCTCGCCGTCGACTTCGTCGAGGACTTCGAGTTCGAGAACGGCTACGTCTCGCCCTACCTCGTCACCGACCCGGGCTCCATGCTCGCGGTCCTCGACGACCCGTACCTGCTGTTCAGTGCCGAGAAGATCTCCGACGTCCGGTCGATCATGCCGGTGCTCGAGCGCATCATGCGCGACCCCCGCCCGCTGGTGATCGTGGCCGAGAAGGTCGAGGGCTCCGCCCTGCAGATGCTCGTGCACAACCACGTCAACGGGCACCTCAAGGTCACCTGCATCCAGGCGCCCGGCTTCGGGGAGAAGCGCATCCACCTGCTCGAGGACATGGCCTCGCTGTGCGGGGGCAAGGTGCACTCGAAGGCCTCGGCGTTCGCGCTGGAGCAGATGGGGCCCGAGCACCTCGGCCGCGCCACCCAGGTCCGTGCGACGAGCGACCAGACCGCGATCATCGGCGGCCTCGGCGACCAGGCCGCCCGCGAGATCCGGGTGCAGCAGCTGACCGCCGAGCGCGACCGCAGCACCATCGGCACCGACGAGGACTTCTTCAACGAGCGCATCGCCCGCCTCTCCGGCAAGGCCGCGATCCTCCAGGTGGGCGCGCCGACCAACGCGGAGCTCAAGGAGATCCGCCACCGCGTCGACGACTCGCTGCAGGCGACGCGGGCCGCGATGGCCGAGGGGATCGTGGCCGGCGGTGGCGCCGCGCTGCTGCACTCCGAGGGTGCCCTCGGCGACCTGGGTGAGCTCAAGGGCGACTACCGCACCGGGGCCGAGATCGTCCGCGCCTCGCTCTCCGAGCCGGCCTACCTGATCGCCGCCAACGCCGGCTACGACGGCCACGACGTGGTGAAGCAGGCCCGCGACATGGCCGTCGACGAAGGCTTCGACGCCCTCGAGGGGCGCTTCGGGAACATGGTCGAGATGGGCATCATCGACCCGCTGCGGGTCGTGCGCTCCGCCCTCCAGAACGGCGCCTCGGTCGCCGGCCTCATCCTCACCACCAACTCGCTGGTGGCCGAGGAGCAGACGCCCTGGAACAAGGCGCTCATGACCGAGTACGGCCCCCTCGACGAAGGCATCCCGCAGCCCTCGCCGGACTCCAGCACGCCCCAGTCGTTGGGCCTCGGCCCGTCGATGGGCTGACCGAACAGTCCCCGAAGCGTCGTCGAAGGAGCAGATCCGTGAAGGCCGTCCGCGTCCACCAGTACCAGCAGGACCCGTCACTCGACGACATCGCCGAGCCCAAGCTGCAGGGCCCGCTCGACGTCATCGTCAAGATCGGTGGGGCCGGGGTGTGCCGTACCGACCTGCACATCGTCAACGGGGACTGGAAGGACATCCAGAACCCCGACCTGCCCTACGTGATCGGGCACGAGAACGCCGGCTGGGTCCACGAGATCGGGGACGCGGTCACCAACGTCAAGGTCGGCGACACGGTGATCCTGCACCCGCAGCCCTCGTGCGGGCTGTGCCTGGCGTGCCGGGCCGGGCGGGACATGCAGTGCACCGGCGACGCGTTCTTCCCGGGGTTGTCGAACAACGACGGCGGGATGGCCGAGTACCTGCGCACCACCGCGCGGGCGTGCGTGAAGCTCAACCCGGACACCAACCCGGCCGACGTGGCCGCGCTCGCCGACGCCGGCATCACCGCCTACCACGCGGTGCGCAAGTCGGTGCCCTACCTGTACCCGGGGACGACGGCGGTGGTGCAGGGCGTCGGCGGGCTGGGCCACATCGCGGTGCAGGCCCTGGCCGCGCTGACCGCGACGAAGATCATCGCGGTGGACCGGAACCCGGCCGCGCTGGAGCTGGCGAAGAAGATCGGCGCCGAGGAGACCGTGGTCGCCGACGGCAACCACGTGCAGGCGGTGCAGGACCTCACCGGCGGCGGCGCCACGGTCGTCTTCGACTTCGTCGCCGAGCAGGGCGCCGAGATCGACGCCTGGGCCATGACCGGCCCGGCCGGCTACTGCTTCGTCCTGGGCTACGGCGGCGAGTTCCGGGCGCCCACGCTCGATTTCGTGGCCGGCGAGAAGAACGTCATCGGCAACATCGTCGGGACCTACAACGACCTCGCGGAACTGATGGTCCTGGCCCAGGCCGGGAAGGTCACGCTCCACACCGTCCAGTACCGCCTCGACCAGGCCCTGGACGCCCTGCACGACCTCGACGCGGGCAAGGTCCGCGGCCGAGCCATTCTCGTGCCCTGAAGACAGCCGCAAGAAAACCACCACGAACTGCGGAGGGACCACACATGTACGAGAAGGACGGGGAGAAGTACTTCGTCGTCGACTCCCACATGCACTACTGGGACGCGTCGCCGGAGAACTGGGTCCAGGGCGCGGAGCAGTACGCCAAGGGCTGGATCGAGTGCTTCCACGCCTACCAGGGCCTCGGCCCCGCCGACACGCACCAGCCGATCGAGGAGTTCCAGAAGGTCTCCGAGGAACAGCTGATGCGCGAGGAGTTCGAGGAGGGCCACGTCGACGTCGCGATCTTCCAGTCGACCTACCTGCGCGAGTGGTACAAGAACGGCTTCAACACCACCGAGCGCAACGGCTCGCTGTTCGAGAAGCACCCGGACAAGTTCATCGTCAACACCCGCTTCGACCCGCGCGACGGCGACGCCGGCATGCGCGAGTTCGAGGAGAACCAGAAGCGCTTCGGCTCGATCGGCGCGAAGCTCTACACCGCGGAGTGGAACGGCGACTCCCGCGGCTACAAGCTCTCCGACCCGGAGTGCTACCGGTTCCTCGAGCGCGCCCAGGAACTCGGCATCAAGAACATCCACGTCCACAAGGGCCCGACGATCTGGCCGCTGGACAAGGACGCCTTCGACGTCTCCGACGTCGACCACGCGGCCACGGACTTCCAGGGCCTGAACTTCATCGTCGAGCACGTCGGCCTGCCGCGCATCGAGGACTTCTGCTTCATGGCGACGCAGGAGCCCAACGTCTACGCGGGCCTCTCGGTGGTCGTCGGCGGCCTGATGCACGCCCGCCCGCGGTTCTTCGCCAAGGTGATGGGCGAGCTGCTGTTCTGGGTCGGCGAGGACAAGATGACCTTCGGCTCGGACTACAACATCTGGACGCCGAAGTGGCAGGTCGAGGGCCTCGTCGACTGGAGCATGCCCGAGGGCGAGGAGTTCGCCGACTACCCGCGTCTCGGCACCGAGGGCAAGAAGAAGATCCTCGGCCTCAACGCCGCCAAGCTCTACGGCATCGAGGTGCCGGCGGAGTGCCAGGTCTCCGGCACCCCGGCCGCGCAGGACGACGCGGAGCTGGTCGAGCGCGAGGTGGCCCAGGCATGAGCATCTCCTTCCTCACCCGTCCGACGGCCGAGGAGGTCGTCGGGCGGGTGTGGGAGGCGCTGCGCACGGTGCGCGACCCCGAGCTCGACACCGACATCGTCTCGCTGGACTTCGTCGGGTCGGTCGAGATCGACAGCGATGACGACCGGGGCCGGGTCGCCCGTGTCTCCCTGCGCCTGCCCACCTACTTCTGCGCGCCCAACTTCGCGTTCCTCATGGTCGCGGACGCCTGGGACGCCGTGTCCGGCGTCGACGGCCTCACCGACGTCGAGGTGACGCTCGTCGACCACTTCGCCTCGGACGCGATCAACGCCGGGGTCGCCGCCCGCGCCGGGTTCGTGCACTCGATGGCCGGGACCGACGTCGGGGAGGCCGTGGCGGAGCTCCACGAGCTGCGCCGCACCTTCACCGAACGCGCCCTCATGGCCGGCACCGACCTCGTCGTCCGGCCGCTCGTGCGCGAGGGCGCGACGCCCGAGCAGGTCGCCGCCATGACCCTCGGCGACGCCCCGGCGACCGACGACCTGCGCCGCCTGCGGGCCCGCCGTCGGGAACTGGGGATCCCGGCCGGCGACGCCGACCCGCTGGTGGTCGACCCGAGCGGGCGCACCGTCGGGGTCGAGGCCCTGCCGCTGCACCTGCGCAAGGCCCGCTCCTACCAGGTCGGCGTGGACGCGAACACCAGCATCTGCCGCGGCCAGCTCGCGGTCCGCTACGGCCTGTAGGTCGCCCGCGCCGCCAGCCCCGGCGGAACGAACGACCCGTTCGTGCAGGAAGAGGCCACGAACGGGTCGTTCGTCCCGTGGGCCCACCATCACCACCCGGGAGGGAACGCGCCATGACCGACGTGGCACCACCACGCACCGTGCGACGAATCGGGTCCCCCGCCGCCGCCGCCCTCGCCGACCTGGCCGCCATCTTCGACGACCTGCAGACCGTCCTGCTCTGCTGCGAGCGGCTGATCCCAGCGGTGCGGCCCGGTGTCGGGAAACAGTTCGACGAGGTCGTGGTCGAGTCGCTGTGGACCACCGCCCTCATCTCGTACTCGCGCTGCTTCGCGGGCGGCGAGCGGGGCATGGGGCTGACCGAGGACGACGTCGAGGGCCTCGAGCTCAAGGGCGAGAAGCTCGCCTGGCACCGGATGCTGCGGCGGATCAAGAAGCACTACGCGGACCCGGCCGCCAACCCGCGGGAGACGTTCACCGTCGGGATCGCCGTCACCGACGGGGTGCCGGCCGGGGTCGCGATCACCTCGGCGCACCAGGACCCGGTGGACGAGCAGACCGTCCGGCAGACCGGCGCGCTGGCGTTCGCGCTGTCCAAGCTGGTCGACTCCCGGATCGCCGAGCACCAGGCCACCGTGCTGGAGGGGGCCCAGGCCCTCACCGCGAAGGAGCTCGAGACCCTCGACGAGATCGAGGTGACCGGCGACGGTGCCCCGCCGCCGCGGCCGGAGGACGACGCGGAGGGGACGTCGTGAGCGGGGAGGAGAAGTTCAACCCCTGGACGGTGGTGAACCTCGTCTTCGACCACCTCTCCGGGCAGGGCCTGCACCCGGTGCTCGGGGAGGCGGGGGATCCGTCCGCGGCGGCGGCGGAGCTGCTGCGCGCGCTCGGGATCACCCCGGGTGACCCGTCGTGGGCGCGGGGCCAGGACGCGGAGCAGATCCAGGACCAGCTCGCGGAGATCCGGGCCCTGTTCGACCCTGTCCAGGGGGAGCGCTAGCCGTGGAGGAGCTCCACCTGGTCACCCTGGTGGTCCACCGGGTGACGCGGGAACCGCTCGCCGTGCTGGCCGACGCCGACGAGGACCGGTGCCTCGTCGTCGCGGTCCGCCGGCCACAGGCCGAGGTGATGGCCACCGGCCCGCACCCGACCCGGGACGACGACGCCCGGCTGACCCAGGACCTCGTCGCCGACGTGGCGGCGGCCCTGGGCCGGTTCCTCACCGGCGCGGAGATCACCGACCTCGTCGACGAGCGCTTCCGCGCCGTGCTGCGGCTCGACGACGGCACCACGGTGCCGGTGCGGCCCAGCGACGCGCTCGCGGTCGCGGTCCGGGATGCGCTGCCGATCTCCGTCGCCGATCATGTGATGGCCGAGGCCGGGCAGTCCTGGCGGGAGCTGCAGGGCGAACAGCCGCACCCGCAGAGCGTGGAGGTCGACGAGATGCGGGCGTTCCTGGACCAGGTGACACCGGACGACTTCCGCCCCGAGAGCGGCGAGGGTTGATGTTCCGACGTTCCCCGGTGGTCCTGGCGGGCCCCGCCTTCGTGGCGTCGGTCGCCTACGTCGACCCGGGCAACGTCGCCACCAACTCGGTCGCCGGCGCGACGTCCGGCTACGCCCTGGCCTGGGTGGTCGTGGGGGCCGGGCTGATGGCGATGCCGGTGCAGTACGTGGCGGCCAAGGTCGGCATCGCCACCGGCCGTAGCGTCCCGCGGTCGGCCAAGCAGGTGATGAACAAGCCGACCCGGGTGTTCATGTGGCTGCAGGCCGAGGTCGTGGCGATGGCCACCGACGTCGCCGAGTTCCTCGGGGCCGCGGTCGGGCTGCAGCTGCTGTTCGGGCTCGGGCTGCTCGAGTCCGGGCTGATCACGGCCGCGGTGTCCTTCGGGGTGCTCGCGCTGCAACGGCGCGGCCACCGGCCCTTCGAGGTCGGCATCGTCGCCTTCCTGGCGTTCATCGTCGTCGGGGTCGCCTTCCAGCTGTTCTCCGTCGGCATCGACCCCGGGGCCGCGGCGGCGGGCCTGGTCCCCGGGATCGGCGACTCCACCCAGCTCGTGCTCGCCGTCGGGATCGTCGGGGCGACCGTGATGCCGCACGCGATCTACGCGCACTCGGCCCTGACGGCGGGCCGCGCCCGCGGCGTCGGCCGGGCGGGCCGGACCCGGCTGCTCGGCTTCCAGCGCACCGAGGTGATCGTGGCGCTGTCGATCGCGGGCCTGGTGAACCTGTCGATGCTGCTGGTCGCGGCCGGCGTGTTCAGCGGGTCGCCGATCGCGGAGGGGGTCGACGGGCTCGAGGCCGCCCACGCCGGGCTGGGGCAGCTCGCCGGCGGGGCCGTCGCGCTCGCGTTCGCCGCGACGCTGCTGGCCAGCGGCCTGTCGTCCGCGGCGGTCGGGACCTACTCCGGGCAGGTCGTCATGGAGGGCTTCGTCGACGTCCGGCTGCCGCTGCTGGTGCGCCGGACGGTGACGATGCTGCCCGCGCTGGTGCTGCTCGCGCTCGGGACCAGCCCGACGGCCGCCCTGGTCGGCAGCCAGGTCGTGCTCTGCTTCGGCATCCCGTTCGCGCTCTACGCGCTGATGCGGGTGGCCCGCGACGAATCGCTGCTCGGTGCCGAGGCGATCGGGCGCCCGATGACGGTCCTGCTGGGGGTGATCAGCGCGATCGTGATCTCCCTGAACGTCGTCCTGATCGTGGACACGTTCGCCGGCTGACCGGCCGGTGTCTCGGATCGAGACGCCGGATGTCGCGCGAGCGCTCCGCGACGCTTCTCCGTGGCGCGGATCACCTCTACCATCGCCGGTTGCGCATCCCACGACCTCGGCCGGGCGCGGTCGCGGCGATGAGCGCGATGGCGAGGTGGCCGATGGACGAACACGCGGGTGTCCGTCTCGATCGTGCGCGGGAGCGGTTCCTCGGCGGTTCGGGCCTCGACACCGGAGTCCGGCCGGAGATCGTGCAGTCCTGGGAGCGGTCGCTGCGCGCCGGCGTGGACGCCGACGAGCTGTCCCTGCCCTACGACCCGGACCTCGACTTCGACGGCAGCCTCGTGCACTGCGCGCGGCCGGTCCTCGACGATCTCTCCGAACGGCTCTCGGGCATGTCGGTGGCGGTCGTGCTCTCCGACGCCGACGGCCACGTGCTCGACCGGCGGGTGGGCGCGGGGGAGCTGCAGCGCCGACTGGACGCGATCTCGCTGGCCCCCGGCTTCAGCTACGCCGAGGAGTTCGCGGGGACGAACGGCGTCGGCACCGCCCTCGAGGGCAACAGCCCCGCGATGGTCATCGGCGCCGAGCACTACACCGACCGGCTCCGCCCGTTCGCCTGCGCGGGCGCCCCCGTGCACCGTCCCGGCGGAGACCTCGCCGGCATCCTGGACGTCACGTGCCTGGCCGCCGAGGCGAACGACCTCATGCGGTTCCTGGCGCGCCAGGCCGCCCGCGACATCGAGGAGGTGCTGCGCGAGCGCGGCAGCGTCGGGTCGCGCGCGGTCATGGCCGCCTTCCGGGCCGCCTGTGCCCGCGTGCGCGGCCCCGTGCTCGCCCTCGCCGACGACTTCGTCATCGCCAACCGCGCCGCGGACGACACGCTGACCGAGGCCGACCGCGAGCTCATCGCCCGGTACGCCGCCGAGCTCCGCCGCCGCGGCCCGAGCGAGGAGCGGGCACTGCTCGACGACGGGCCGGTGCGGCTGCTGATCACCCCCGCGCCGGCCGAGCGGCCCGCCGGGGTCGTCGTCGAGGTCGTCCGCAGTACCAGCACCCTGCGCCTCGCCGGCGGGGCCGCCGCGACGCTGACCCGGACGGTGACGGCGAGCCCGTCCCCGGCGCCCGCGACCACGCGCGAGCGGCCGCTCGCCGGCCTGGCGGGGACGACGCGGTCCTGGCGCTCGACGAGCGCGGCGCTGCGCACCGCCGCCACCGCGGTCCGCAGCACGCTCGTGCTCGGCGAGACCGGGGTGGGCAAGCTGGCCGCCGTCCGGGCGGCGCACCGCGAGATCCGGCCCGCGGCGCGCCTCGTCGTCGTCGACGGCGACGGGGCGGACGCCGTCGAGGACCTGCTCGCCGTGGCCGACGACCTCGCGGACCCGGCCACCGTCGTCGTCCGGCGGCTGGAGTCGCTCGACGACGCCGGCGCGGAGGCCCTCGCGGAGCTGCTCGCCGACACCCCGGCGGAGGTGTGGATCGTCGGCCTCGTCACCGGCGACGCGGTCCCGGTGGGGCGGCCGGTGCACGACGTGCTGGGCGGCTTCGCCGGCTCGCTCGTCGTCGAGCCGCTGCGGCGCCGCCCGGAGGACGTCGCCCCGCTGGTCGACGCCCTGCTCGCGCGCCTCGCGCCCGGCCGCCGGGTCCGGTGCACCCCGGAGGCGCTCGCGCTGCTCGGCGGCGCACGGTGGCCCGGCAACGTCGCGCAGCTCTCCGACGTGCTGCGGCGCGCCCTGGCGGTCCGGCCGGCGGGCGACATCGAGGCCGGTGACCTCCCCGCCGAGGTCGCCGTGCACGGCACCCGCCGCCGGCTCACCCCGCTGGAGACCGCCGAGCGGGACCTCATCGTGTCCGCGCTCATCGAGGCACGCGGCAACCGGGTGCAGGCGGCCGCCGCCCTCGGGATGGGACGCGCGACGCTCTACCGCCGGCTGCGGGCCTTCGGCATCACCGACGTCGGGCGCTGACCCCCCGGCCGGCGCGGCGCCGGTGGGTCGCGCGCCCGACCGGGCGCCTCGGCTCGACGGCGGGTTTCCCGGCCGGCCCGGTCTCGATGTCGGCGCCGACGTCGCCGAGCCCGCAGTCCGGACACGTGCACCGTGCCGCGTCGTGGCCCGCCCCGGCCCACTCGCGCGCCGCGTCCCGGGCGACGGCCAGGACGTGGGCCACCAGGTCGTCGCCGTGCGCGGCGAACCGCCGCGAGGAGCAGGAGAGCCCGACCGCTACCGTGGAGGTGCCCGAGGGCGAGGGGATCGGGGCCGCGAGGGTGGCGAACCCGCCCGCGAACTCCTCCTCGTCGCTCGCCCACCCACGCCGTGCGACGGCGTCGAGCTCGGCGCCGAAGCGGACGGGGCAGGTCACGGTGCGCGGGGTGAGTGCCGCGAGCGGTTCCGCCGTGACGGCGTCGCGGTAGGTGGGCGACGCGGCCAGGAGCACCTTGGTGAACGCGAGGCCGTGCGCCCGCTCCGGCGGCACGTGGGTGTCCAGCCCGGGGAGCCGCGCGAGACCCTGGTGCCCGCGGACGTCGCACACGCTGGCGACGAGGGTGCCGGTGCGCCGCACCAGGTAGGCCCGCTGCCGGGTGCGCCGGTAGAGCTCGGTGACCGCCTCGGCCAGCACCGCGCCGGGCGCCGGGTCCTCCGGGCCGAGCGCGAGCGGTCCGACCGGGTCATCGCCTACGGGGGTCGACCCGTCGTCGGGACCCGTGGTCGTGGCCGGGGCCCAGGCACCCCAGGGCGGAGCAGCCCCGAGCCGGCAGCGCCCGGCGTCGTCCCGGCGGGCGTAGCCGCCCTCGCAGAGGGTGTTGACGACGTAGCGCGCGGTCGCGGCGCTCTTGCCCAGCCGGTCCGCGATCTCGGACGGGGACAGTCCTTCGGGATGGTCCCCGAGCAGCCGCAGCGCCCGCAGGACCATCGCCGCCGTCTTCAGTGACCGCGCGCCGGAGGTGTCCTCGCTCACAGCACCCGACGATAGGGAGGGACGGGGCGGGCGCCTGTCTCAGTTCGGGACACGGCGGGTGTCTCGGGGGTGACCCCGAGTGGATCCCAGGGTCGGGCACGGAGGCCGGGCCCCGCACGTTGGACGAGTGTGGTGGCACCACGACATCGACCGAGAGGAACCGCCATGGCTGCTCTGACCCGTCCCCGCGACGGCGCGATGATCGGCGGGGTGTGTGCCGGACTCGGCCAGCGCTTCGGCCTGTCCGCGAACGTCGTCCGCCTGATCTTCGTGCTGTCCTGCCTGCTCCCGGGCCCGCAGTTCATCATCTACATCGCCCTGTGGGTGATCATGCCGCGTCGCTGATCCCCGCTCCCCGGGTCGGGATTCTCAGCCGATCATCAGGCTGCGGCCAGCTTCCGTGCCGGTTTCGTCCGGATCGTCGGAGAGGACGCCGTCCGACCCGGGGAGGTCTTCCGTGAGCACCGCACCGACACCCGAGCCGACCGACCTGACCGCGTCGCAACGGCAGGTGCTCGACGACCTGGCGGCCCACGAGAACGCGTCCGACCCCGGCTACGTGCTGCGGATGAACGCCCCGGTGGGGCGGGAGGACGCACCGGCCGGCGACTCCGCGCCGGGCGTGGTCGAGGGCGCCGTCGCCCGCGGCCGTCGTCGGGACCGGATGGTGCAGGGTGCGGTGTTCGGCGTGGTCGTCGCGCTCCTGCTGCCGGTCGCGTGGACCGTGGCGCTGGTGCTGACCCTCGCGCTGGTGGTCGGCCCCACCTACCTCGTGGTGAAGGCCCTGCGCGACGGCGGGCTGCAGGGCCCGTCGTCGCGACCCGACCCGCCCGCGGACCCCGACCGCGCGTAGCGACCGATGACGTTCGCCGTCGGGTGTCCACCGGCGGCACGGGGAGAGGAGAGACGCCCATGGAGATCCTGGTCGTCCTGTTGGTGGTGGTGGCACTGGTCGTGCTGACGACCGGTGGTGCCGCCGTGCACTCCGTCCAGCAGTACCAACGCGGGGTCGTGCTGCGGTTCGGTCGGTTGCTGCCGACCGTGCGCCAGCCCGGGCTGCGGCTGATCGTCCCGTTCGTCGACCGCATGACGAAGGTGCCGGTCCAGACCACGGTGCTCGACGTCCCGTCGCAGAACGCGATCACCCGCGACAACGTGACCATCGGCGTCGACGCGGTCGTCTACTTCAAGGTGACCGACCCGGTGCGCGCGGTGGTCAACGTCGACGACTACCTGCGGGCCACCTCGCAGGTCGCCCAGACCTCGATGCGCTCGGTCATCGGCCGCGCGGATCTCGACACCCTGCTCGCCGACCGCGAGCAGATCAACGCCGAACTCCGCGCCGTGATCGACACGCCCACCGAGGACTGGGGCGTGAGCATCGACCGGGTCGAGATCAAGGACATCGCCCTGCCGGAGGGCATGCGGCGGTCGATGTCGCGGCAGGCCGAGGCCGAGCGGGACCGCCGCGCCCGCGTCATCAGCGCCGAGGGCGAACTCGAGGCCTCGGAGAAGCTGACCCAGGCCTCCGAGCGGATGAGCTCGGCGCCGGGGGCGCTGCAGCTCCGGCTGCTGCAGACCGTCACCGACGTGGCGTCGGACAAGAACTCGACGCTCGTCATGCCGCTGCCGGTCGAACTGCTGCGCTTCCTCGAGCGCGGGAGCACCGACGCCGCGGGGACCACCACGGCACCCGCCACCCCGGCACCCGCCACCCCGACGACCGACGGGCCGACCGGGACCGAGCTCGAGGAGCTCCCCCGGGCGGCGCTGACGCCGCCGGAGGCGAATCACCAGAGGTGACCGGGCAGGTCCTTCGTGAGATCGGCGAGCTCACCACGGGTCGTCGCGGCGTAGGCCGCGGCGACCCGTTCGTCGTACTCGACGGCCGACAGCCGACCGTGCTCCATCGCCCGGCCGAGCCGCTCGACGACCAGGCCCCGCTCGGCGTCGGACGCGCGCACCCCGTCGGTCATCCCCCCATTCTGCCGGGTGTCCGCGGAGAGACGTCCGGCACGATCACCGGTCCCTCACGGGGCTCGCGGACCCGGTCCGGGCCCGATGAGGGACCGGTGATCACGTGACGGGACCGGCGGTGCGCAACCGGGAGGCCCGGTCCAGCAGGTAGGCCCGTTCCGGGTCGGACAGGGCTCGGCGCGCCGCCTCCCGGTAGGCCGCGACCGCCTCGTCGCTCCGGCCGGCGGCCTCCGCGAGGTGCCCGCGGACGGCGGGCACCCGGTGGTGGTCGCGCAGTCCGGGCTCGTCGAGCGCGTCCAGGGCGGCCAGCGCGGCCTCCGGGCCCCGGACCTCCCCGAGGGCCACCAGGCGCCCGAGCCGGGCCATCGGGTCCGGCCAGAACCCGACGAGGGTGTCGTAGAGCGCGAGGACCTGCGGCCAGTCCGTGTCCTGCGCCCGGCCGGCCTCCGCGTGCACCGCCGCGATGGCCGCCTGCACCGTGTACGGCCCCGGCACGCCCTCGCGGAGCACCTCGGTGACCAGCGCCGTGCCCTCGGCGAGGCGGGTGGCGTCCCAGCGGGTGCGGTCCTGCTCGGCGAGCGGGACGAGCCGGCCGTCGGGGCCGGTCCGGGCGGCGCGGCGGGCGTCGGTGAGCAGCATGAGGGCCAGCAGGCCGAGTGCCTCGCCGCGTTCGGGCGCGTCGGCAAGGGCGTCGGCGAGCCGGCGGGTGAGCCGGATGGCCTCCTCGGTGAGGTCGGTCCGGGCCAGCACGTCGCCCGCGCTCGCCGTGTGGCCCTCGGTGAAGACCAGCGACAGGACGGCGAGGACGGCCGGGAGCCGGGCGCGGCGCTCGTCGTCGTCCGGGTCGGCGAACGTCCGCCCGACCTCGGTGAGCTTCGCCTTGGCCCGGCTGATCCGCTGCGCGACCGTGGCCTCCGGCAGCAGCAGCCCGCGGGCGATCTCCGCCGTCGTCAGGCCGCCGACGGCCCGCAGCGTGAGGGCCACCTGGCTCGGCGTGCGCAGCGCGGGGTGGCAGCAGAGCAGCAGCAGCGCGACGGTGTCGTCGCCCGGCGCCACCTCGGCCGGCGGCGGCTCGCGGCGCGCGTCCAGTTCCTCCCGACGACGGCGGGCGGTGTCGCGCCGGAGGCCCTCCACCAGGCGCCGGGTCGCCGTCGTCACCAGCCACCCGGTCGGGTTGGTCGGCAACCCGTCGGCCGCCCAGGTCTGCGAGGCCGCCACCAGGGCCTCCTGGAGGGCGTCCTCGCAGGCACCGAAGTCGCGGTGCCGGCGCGCCAGGGTCCCGAGCGCGGCCGGTGCGGCCGCGCGGAGTGCCTCGACGACCGCCGGGCCCGCGCCCGCCCCGCTCACATGTCCCAGCCGCTCATGTCGAGCACCGGCCGCACCTCGACCAGTCCCCAGACCGCGTCCGGCACGCGGGCCGCGATCTCCTCGGCGCGCTCCGCGTCGGCCACGTCCACCAGGTAGAAGCCCGCGAGGTGCTCCTTGGTCTCGGCGAACGGACCGTCCGCGACCACGGGGCTGCCCTCGGCGGTCGACACCCAGCGCGCGAGCGACGGGTCGGCGAGCCCCTCGGACGCGACGAGCTCGCCCGACCCCGCCAGCTCGCGCGTCAGGGCCAGGTGGTCGGCGCCGAACCCCGTGCGCTGCTCGGGCGTCAGCGCCTCCCAGCGCTGCGCGAAGTGGGCGTTCGAGTGCAGCAGGATCATGAACTTCACGACGACGGGTCCCTCCGGGCGGCAATTTTCTTCTGGCCGGGTGTCGAGACCGTGCCCACCGGCCTCGACACCCGGGCATGAGTACCTCGGAGATTCTCGCCGTCCTGACCGAACAGCACGACGCCATCGCGGCGGGCGACGCGGAGCGCGCGATCGCCACGTACGCGCCGGAACCCGTCGTCTACAACCTCGCACCCCCGCTGGTGCAGACCGTCACCGACGACGACGCGTCCGGCCTCGCGGAGTGGATCGCGTCGTTCACCGCGCCGCCGAAGCTCGCCCACCACGACCCGGTCGTCCACGTCGACGGCGACCTCGCGTTCGTGCACACCCTGACCTCGATGTCGGGCGACAAGGGTGGCGAGTTCACGCTGTGGTTCCGGTCGACGATCGGGCTGCGCCGCGTCGACGGGCACTGGCGGGTCGTCCACCAGCACGAGTCGGTGCCGTTCCACATGGACGGGTCGTTCCGCGCCGCCGTCGAGCTGGAGCCGGGTGGTCAGGTCCGCTGATCGGGCTGGGCGACCCGCCCGAACGTCGACTCCCCGGGGTCGGCGAACACGTGCAGCCCGAAGGTCTCGGAGAGCTCGCGGCAGAGCGCGACCCCCCGGACCGAGTTGCCGTGGACGTCGAGCCCGGGGGAGAAGGTCCCGAGCCCGAAGTACTCGGGCAGGACGCAGACGATGCCGCCGGACACCCCGCTCTTGGCCGGGATGCCGACCTCGGTGGCCCACGTCCCGGCGGCGTCGTACATGCCGCACGACATCATCACGCTGACCACGTCGCGGACGTGGCTGCGCTCCACGGCGCGCTCGCCGGTCAGCGGGTTGACGCCGCCGTTGGCCAGGGTCGCCCCCATGACCGAGAGCTCGGCCGCGGTGACCGTGATCGAGCAGGCCGACAGGTACACCTCGACGGTGCGGTCGATGTCGCCGTGCAGCATCCCGAGGGAGCGCATCAGGTAGCAGAGCCCGATGTTGCGGTCGTTGTTCGCGAGCTGCTCGTCGAGGACGGCGCGGTCGACGTCGAGGTCGGGGTTGCCGGTGTAGCGCCGGTAGCGCTCCACGATGCGGCCGACCTGGTCGCGGGTGTCGAACCCGTCGACGAGGCTCGCCGCCACCAGGGCGCCGGCGTTGATCATCGGGTTGTAGGGCCGGTTGTTGGCCTCGTCGAAGGTGATCGAGTTGAAGGGGTCGCCGGAGGGCTCGACGCCGACGTTGCGCATCACCTCGGCCCGCCCGTGGTCCTCGAGGGCCAGCGCGTAGGTGAACACCTTGGACACCGAGTGCAGGGGGAACCGGACGCTGCAGTCGCCGATCGACCAGCAGGTGCCGTCGACGTTCGTGCCCGCGACGCCGAACAGGTCGCGGTCGGCCTCGGCCTCGGGCGGGTAGTAGCTGACCACGTCGTCGAAGGGGCTGCTCCCGTGCCGGGCGTGCAACTCCTCGAGCTGGTCCTGGACGATCTGGCGTTCGGTCGGGTCCACCATGACCCGGAGTGTGTCGTACCTCCGGGTCAGGCGAGTGCGGCCAGCGCCTTCGCGATCCGCTGCTCGGAGATCGAGCCGGCGGTGCCCACCTCCTGGGCGAACCGGCTGACCCGCAGTTCCTGGAGCATCACGCCCACCGCGTCCCAGGCGTCGCGGTCGAAGGTCCGCGGCTCCTGCTCCGCGGCCCGACGGCGGGCGCGGTGGTCGGTCTCGACCGCGTGGACGCCGTCCATGAGCTCGGCGTCGCGCCGCGGGGCCTCGGCCAGCTTGTCGAGCCGCCTGGCCGCCGCCCGCAGCCACCGGGCCACGTCCGGCAGGCGCGCGACCCCCCACCGCGTCACGAACCGGCCCCCGACCAGCGTCGACAGCTGCGCCCGCACGTCCTCCAGTGCCGGGTCGAGCAGGCCGCTGCCCGGCCGGGCGCGGAGCCGGTCCAGCGTCCCGCGCACGGTGCCCGCCTCGGCGAGGACCGCCTCGGCGCGCGTGAGCACCTCGGCGGCTCCCGCGGGCAGCCGCGCCGCGACGTCGCCGCGGAGCTTCTCGAACGCCTGCGCGGTCCACACCGGGCCCTTCAGCGCGACCACGAGCCCGTCGACCGCCGCCGCCACACAGTCGTCGGCCAGGTCGGCGACGTCCCGGTAGTCCGACTCCGCCATCGCACTCTTCAGCCGCAGCGTCGCCCGGTTGTCCAGCGAGCGCACCAGCGACCGCGCGGGCGACGGGATCGAGCGCAGCAGCAGCCGCCGCGTGCCGGCCCGCATCGCGTCGCGCGCCTCCAGCGCGGAGTCGAACACCCCGACCCCGACCGTCGACCCCTCGTCGACCAGGGCCAGGTGTGCCGTGACCGTGCCGCCCGCCCGGGACTGCTCGCGCGTGCGCGGCAGCTCCCCGACCTCGGCGAACGACGTCAGCCCGCGCCGCTCGAGCCCGTCGGCCACCTTGGCGACGGCGGCCTTCGTCTCCCGGGCGTAGCGGCGGCGCAGGGCGTTCAGGTCGCCGCCGTCGGCGACGGTCGCCCCGTCGTCGTCGGTGACCCGGAACGTCAGCCGCAGGTGCGACGGCAGGCCGGCGACGTTCCAGGCGTCGACGGGGACGTCGACCCCGGAGATCCGCTTCACGGCCTCGCTGAGCGCGCGCAGCAGCGACTCGCCCTCGGCGGGGCGTCGGTCGGCGGCCAGCCGGGCGAGCAGCGCGCGGGCCGTGTCCGGCGCCGGCACCAGCGAGCGGCGCAGCGGCTTGGGCAGCGACCGGACCAGCGAGGTCAGCATCTCCTCGCGCAGGCCCGGCACCTGCCAGGCGAGGTCCTCGGCGCGCACCTGACCCAGCACCGCGAGCGGCACGGTGACCGTGACCCCGTCGGTGTCGGTCCCGGGGTCGAAGGCGTACGAGAGCGGCAGTGTGAGACCGCCGGCCTGCCACGAGTCGGGATACGACCCGGCGTCGGGAGCCTCGTGCGCGAGCAGCGCTGCCGGGTCGAGGTCGAGCAGGCGCGGGTCCCGGCGGGACTCCTTCTGCCACCAGCGGTCGAAGTGCCGGACCGAGACGACGGAGGCGGGCACGCGCTCGTCGTAGAAGCGGAAGATCGTCTCCTCGTCGACGAGCAGCTCGCGGCGGGCACGGCGTTCCATCTCCGCGACCCGCTCCAGCTCGGCGGCGTTGCGGCGGACGAAGTCGTGCCGGCTCGTCCACTCGCCCTGCACCAGCGCGTGCCGGATGAACAGCTCGCGGGAGAGCTCCGGGTCGATCCGGCCGAAGTCGACGCTGCGGTCCATCGCGAGCGGGACGCCGAACAGCGTGACGCGCTCGGTCGCGACGGCGGAGCCGCGGCGCTTGGACCACCGCGGCTCGGAGTACGTCCGCGTGACGAGGTCGCCCGCCGCCTCCTCCGCCCAGCGCGGGTCGATCCCGGCGACGGTGCGGGCCCACAGGCGGGAGGTCTCGACGAGCTCCGCGGCCATGACGAACGTCGGGGGCCGCTTCGCCAGCGACGATCCGGGCCAGATCGCGAACCGCGCGCCCCGGCTGCCCTCGAACTCCGTGATCGGACGCCGCTTGGGCTTCGGCTGACCCTGCTTCGGCTTCGGCGGCTCCACCGCGAGCCCGAGCTGGGAGAGCAGGCCGGTGAGCAGGGCCTGGTGGACGCGGTCGGCGAGGTCCTTGGTGATCTCCTCGCTCGGCTGGTTGCGCGTGAGGCCGAGCTCGTCGCCGAGCTGGCGCAGCTGCGCCGCGAGGTCCTGCCACTCGCGGATGCGCAGGAAGTTCAGGTACTCCGCGGCGCACTGCCTGCGGAACCGGTTGCCGGTGAGCTCCCGGCGCTGCGTGCGGATGTGCTCCCACAGGTGCAGCCACGACAGGAAGTCCGAGCGCGGGTCGGCGAAGCGGGCGTGGGCGGCGTCGGCCTCCGCGGTCTTCTCCGTCGGGCGCTCGCGCGGGTCCTGGGCGGAGAGGCCGGCGGCGATGACGGTGACCTCGTGCAGGCAGCCGAGCTGGTCGGCGGCCAGGATCATGCGGGCGATGCGCGGGTCGACCGGGAGGCGCGCGAGATTCCGCCCGACGTCGGTCAGCCGCGTCGCGTCCCCGTCGACGATCGCGCCGAGCTCGGTGAGCAGCCGGACCCCGTCGCGGACCGCGCGGGTCTCGGGCGGGTCGACGAACGGGAACTCCTCGACCGGCCCGAGCTTGGCCCCGGCCATCTGCAGGATCACCGAGGCCAGGTTGGTGCGCTGGATCTCGGGGTCGGTGAACTCGGGGCGGGCGTCGAAGTCGTCCTCGGCGTAGAGCCGGATGCAGATGCCGTCCGCGACACGTCCGCAGCGGCCGGCGCGCTGCGTCGCCGACGCCTGCGAGATCTTCTCGATCGGCAGCCGCTGCACCTTGGTGCGCTGGCTGTAGCGCGAGATGCGGGCGTAGCCGGGGTCGATGACGTAGCGGATGCCCGGCACCGTCAGCGACGTCTCGGCGACATTCGTGGCGAGGACGATGCGCCGCTTGCCGCCCCGGCTCGGCTCGAAGACCCGGTGCTGCTCGGCGGCGGAGAGCCGGGCGAACAGCGGCAGGACGTCGAGCGGGTCGGTGGGGGAGTCCGGTAGCGCGTTCAGGGCGTCGGCGGTGTCGCGGATCTCGCGCTCGCCGGCGAGGAAGACGAGCACGTCGCCCGGGCCCTCGCGGCGCAGCTCCTCGACGGCGTCGAGGATGCCGTCGAGCTGGTCGCGCTCCTCGGCGCCGGGATCGTCGGGGTCGACCAGCGGCTCGTACCGGATCTCGACGGGGAACGTGCGCCCGGAGACCTCGATGATCGGGGCGTCGTCGAAGTGCGCGGAGAAGCGTTCCGGGTCGATCGTCGCCGAGGTGATGATCACCTTGAGGTCGGGACGGCGTGGCAGCAGCTGGGCGAGATAGCCCAGCAGGAAGTCGATGTTGAGGCTGCGCTCGTGGGCCTCGTCGATGATCAGGGTGTCGTAGCGGCGCAGCAGTCGGTCCTGCTGGATCTCGGCGAGCAGGATGCCGTCGGTCATCAGCTTCACCAGCGTGTCCTCGCTCGCGCGGCTGGTGAAACGGACCTGGTAACCGACGACGTCGGAGTCGGTGGTGCCCAACTCCTCGGCGACCCGCTCGGCCACGGTGCGGGCGGCGATCCGCCGCGGCTGGGTGTGGCCGATCGTGCCGGTGACGCCACGGCCGAGCTCGAGGGCGATCTTCGGCAGCTGCGTCGTCTTGCCCGAGCCGGTCTCGCCCGCGACCACCACGACCTGGTGGCTCTCGAGGGCCTCCTTGATGTCGTCGACGCGGGTCGAGATCGGCAGCTGCTCGGGGTAGGAGACGGCGGGGACGGAGGCGCGTCGTCGTTCCAGGCGCTGCTCGGCGCGCTCGACGTCGCCCGCGATCTTCCCGAGCGTCCCGGCCCGCTTCTCCTCGTCGCCGATCTTCCGCGCCCCGTCGAGGCGGCGGGCCAGTCGATGGGAGTCCGCGCCACCGAGCGCGCGCACGCGGCGCTGCAGCTCGGGGAGGTCGGCGGTGGCGGTGGTCGCTGTGGTCACTCCGGTCCCGGGGGTCGATCGGTAGTCCTGAGCATCAGCGTTGACGGCGGACCCGACATTCCATTGTCCCCTCTCGCGCGACCCGGTTCCGAGCGAAGGGCCCCTTCCGTCGGGTAGACGGGCGGTGGGCGCCCACGGCCGACGGGTGCCCGTCCCGGCAGTGGGCGCCCTTCGCCCGGTAGATCGAGCGATGGGCCCCTTCGCTCGAAAGTGGCCGGGCCCGGCAGCAGGTCACAGGGCGCGCTTGAAGCCCACGTGGCTCGCGGTGAAGCCGAGCCGCTCGTAGAACCGGTGCGCGTCGTGCCGCTCGACCGCGCTCGTGAGCTGCACGAGCCCGCACCCCCGTCGTCGGGACTCGTCGACCGCCCACCCGATCATCCACGCGCCGACCCCGCGACCGCGCTGCGACGCCGCGACGTGCACGGCCTCGATCTGCCCGCGCCACGCCCCGCGTCGGGCGAGGCCGGGCAGGAACGAGAGCTGCAGGGTCCCGACGACCGGTCCGCCGTCGCCCTCGGTCGCCACGACGAGCAGGTGGCGGGGATCGGCGTCGATCGCCGTGAACGCCACCTCGTAGTCGGCCAGGTCCCCGTCGCCGGAGTCGCCCCGCGCCGCGGACACCGGGTCGGCGCCGAAGAGGGCCGCGAGCGCGGGGACGTCGTCGGCGGCCGCGCGCCGCAGGCACAGGGAGTTCTCACCGGGTTCACACCGGGCCAGCACGTCCTGACGCATATTGTCCTTTCAAGTGTCGTGGTCCGGGGTCCCCGGGTACGCGCGACCATCCACCGACGAGGGGACTCTCCCGATGGCCCACACCACGGGCACCCTGTCCGCCCAGCGGACCTCCGACCCGATCCTCACCACGGTCCGGGTCTTCGCCGTCCTGACGGTCGTGACCCTGCTCTGGCAGTTCGTGACGGCCGGCGAGTTCATCGGCCCGGCGGGCGACGAGGCCTGGGAGGCCCCGCACGCGGCGGGCGCGATCGTGCTGCACGTCGTGTCCGGCCTCGCGATGATCGCCGCCTTCGCCCTGTGGCGGCTGCGCGGTGCCGCGCTGTGGCCGGCCGTGACCGCGCTCGTCGTGTTCGCCCTGAGCTTCGTCCAGGCGTACTTCGGCATGGGCTCGACGATGTGGATCCACGTGCCGGGCGCGTCGGTCCTGACGATCGGGGCCGTCGTCGTCGCCGTCTGGGCGTTCAGGCCCGGCCCCGCCGCCTCGCGCTGATCACGCCGGTGTTGAAGCCGGCGAGGTGGAGCCCGCCCGCGAACCGGGCGTGCTCCACCTTGAGGCACCGGTCCATCACCACGGTGAGCCCGGCCTGTTCGCCGCGGCGGGCGAGCTCCTCGTCGTAGAGCCCGAACTGCAGCCAGAACGTCGACGCCCCGGCCTCGATCGTCGCGTCGAGGACGGACGGCAGGTCCTCCGGGCGGCGGAAGACGTCCACGAGGTCGACCGCCACGGGGACGTCGGCCAGCGACGGGTAGACCGGCTTCCCCAGGATCTCGTCGGCGTTCGGGTTGACGAAGTAGACGTCGAAGTCGGTGCTCGAGAGCAGGTAGGTCGCGACGAAGTTCGACGCGCGGGCGGGGTTCGCCGACGCCCCGACCATCGCGACCGTCTTCGTGTCGCGGAGGATCTGCTGCCGGTCGAGCGCGGTGGGGCCGTCCCAGGCCATCAGGCCTCCTTCACAGCGGCGGTGAGGGCCTGGTCCAGGTCCCACAGGATGTCGTCGACGTCCTCGATGCCCACGCTGATGCGGATCAGGTCGGGTCGCACGCCGCCCTGCAGCAGCTGGTCCTCGGAGAGCTGCTGGTGGGTGGTCGACGCCGGGTGCAGGACGAGCGTGCGCGCGTCACCGATGTTGGCGAGGTGGCTGCACAGCTGCACGGACTCGATGAAGCGCTGCCCGGCCGCCCGGCCGCCGCGCACGCCGAAGGCGAACACCGCGCCGGGACCCTGGGGCAGGTAGCGCCGGGCGCGCTCGTGGTGCGGGTGGGAGGCCAGGCCGGAGTAGCGCACCCAGTCGACGCGGTCGTCCGCCTCCAACCACTCCGCGACCCGCTGCGCGTTGCCGACGTGGGCCGCCATCCGCTGCGGCAGCGTCTCCACGCCCTGCAGCAGCAGGAAGGCCGAGTGCGGCGACAACGACGCGCCGATGTCGCGCAGCTGCTCGGAGCGCAGCTTCGTCAGGAAGCCGTACTCCTGGAAGTTGCCCCACCAGCTCAGCCCGCCGTAGGACGGGATCGGCTCGGTCATCTGCGGGAAGTGGCCGTTGCCCCAGTCGAACCGGCCGGACTCGCACACGACGCCGCCGAGCGTGGTGCCGTGCCCGCCGAGGAACTTCGTCGCGGAGTGGATGACGATGTCCGCGCCGTGCTCCATGGGCCGGCACAGGTACGGCGTCGCCGTGGTCGCGTCGATGATCAGCGGGATGCCGGCGGAGTGCGCGACCTCGGCCAGCGCCTCGACGTCGGTGACCTCGCCGGACGGGTTCGTGACCAGCTCGGCGAAGACGAACCGGGTCTTCTCGGTGATCGCCGCGCGGAAGGCCTCCGCGTCGTCCCCGGCGACGAACGTCGTGTCGACCCCGAAGCGGCGCAGCGTCACGTCGAGCTGGGTGACGGTGCCGCCGTAGAGGCTCGCGGCGCTGACGACGTGGTCGCCCGCCCCGGCGAGGCAGGCGAACGTCAGGAACTCCGCGGCCTGGCCGGACGCCGTCGCCACCGCCCCGAGTGCGCCCTCGAGGCTCGCGATGCGCTCCTCGAAGGCCGCCACGGTCGGGTTGGCGATCCGCGAGTAGATGTTGCCGTACTTCTGCAGCGCGAAGAGGTTCGCGGCGTCGGCGGTGTCCTCGAAGACGAAGCTCGTCGACTGGTAGATCGGCACCGCCCGCGCGCCCACCGACGAGTCGGGCACCGCGCCGGCGTGGACCGCGCGCGTCGCGAAGCCCCAGGGACGTTCCGCCTTCTCCACGTCCGCCGTTCTACACGATCACCGGCGCGCCGCATGCGCGGCGAAGTACTCGTTCGACGGCCGCTGGAACAGGAACACGAGGTAGCCGATCAGCAGCAGCCCGGCGAGGACCTGCAGGATCGTGCCGACCCCGCCGGCCGCCACCGGCAGCGCGCTGACCAGCGAGGCCGCCCCGGTGCCGAGCGCGCCGAGGATCCCGAGCCCGGCCAGGATCGCCGTGGTGATCCGGGCCCACGTCGCACCCGCACGGACCTTGAGCCCGAACCAGGCGAACAGGGCCACGAAGACGAGCGTGACGACGAACCCGACGATCGAGGTGATCCCGGACGTCGACTCGACGGTCTGCAGGAGCTGCGGGTCGGCGGGCAGGCCGAGACTCGAGAATTACGCGGCGTAGTCCTCGGCGGTCGGCGGGAGGAGCACGGCGAGGAGCTGGCCGACGAGGTACAGCGCGAGGGCGGCGATCCAGAGTCCGAAGGCGGTGCGCACCGACGACGGCTCGGCGGGCGGCGGCCCGTAGCCGGGCGGCTGCTGGGGGTGCTGGGGGTACTGACAGTACTGGGGGTACTGCCGGCCGGGACCCGGCTGCTGCGGGTCGCCCGGTCCGTACGGTGCGGTCACACCGTGCAAGCTAGATCACTCGGCGGCTTCCTGGGTGGCCTTCTCGGCGGCGTCGGCCTGGTCGTCGAGGATCTCCTCGCGGGCCTGGGCGATGAGGCTGCGCACGGTGTCGTCCTGCGGCTCGGTCATGGGACCGGCATACCCGTTCCGGCGCGCCCCACCCGTCAGTCGAGCCCGAGCCGTGCGGCGATGACCTCGTCCATGATCTCGTTCGTCCCGCCGCCGATCCCGAGGATGCGCGCGTCGCGGTAGTGCCGCTCCACCTCGACCCCGTGCAGGTAGCCGGCGCCGCCGTGCAGCTGGACGGCCTGGTCGACCACCCGGTCGCAGGCCTCCACGGCCTGGTTCTTGGCCATGGCCAGCTCCGTGACGACGTCCTCGCCCGCCTCCCAGCGCACGAGCACGTCCCGCACGTAGCTGCGGGCCACCGTCGCCCGCCGCGCCATCTGGGCGATCCGATGTCGGACGACCTGCCGGGAGGCCAGCGGCGCCCCGAACGTCTCCCGCTGCCGGGCCCACGCGATCGTCAGGTCCACGCACCGCTGGGCGGTCGCGGCCGCCTGCACCGCCAGCGAGAGCCGCTCGGACCCGAAGCGCTCCATGATCTGCCGGAACCCGCTGCCCTCGGCGCCGACCAGGTTCGCGGCCGGCACCCGGACCTCGTCCAGCGAGATCGTCGCGGTGTCCGAGCAGTGCCAGCCCATCTTGCGCAGCGCCGTGCGGTGCACGCCGGGCCGGTCGGTCTCGATCACCAGCAGCGAGATGCCGCGGTGGCCGGGACCGCCGGTGCGGACGGCCGTCGTCACGAAGTCCGCACGGGTGCCGGAGGTGATGAACGTCTTCGCGCCGTCGACGACGAACGCGTCCCCGTCGCGGACCGCGCGTGTGGTGATGGCCGCGACGTCCGACCCGGTGCCCGGTTCGGTGATCCCCAGCGAGCCGATCAGCTCCCCGCGCAGGGTCGGCCGGACGAACCGGTCGACCAGCTCCGGTGAGCCGTGCAGCGCGATGTGCGGTGCGGCGATGCCGTGGGTGAACAGGCCCGCGACGACGCCGCTGGAGCCGCCGGCGAGGATCAGCTCCTCGGTGACGATCGCACTGTCGACGTGCCCGCCCTCGCCGCCGGCCGACTCCGGGAACCCCAGGGCCAGCAGCCCCAGCTCCCCGGCCCGACGGTGCAGCGACCGCGGCATCGCGCCCGCGTCCTCCCACGCGTCGAGCGACGGCACGATCTCCCGCTCGGTGAACCGGCGGACCAGGGCGCGCAGCTCCCGGCGCTCGTCGGTGTCCCACGGGCTGCTCGCTGCGGCCACCGCCGTCACCGGGTGCCTCCTCGTCGTCGGGGTCGGGCCCGGAGCACACGCTGCCCGCTCGCATGATCGGCACGCAAGGGTCTCACCGGCGGGCGGCGCGCAGCAGGTGGACGAACGCCCAGGGCAGGCCGACCAGGACGGCGACCACGCCGACGACGCCGCCGGCCAGCACGCCCGGCCCGAGGTCGCGGCCGGCGACGGCCGCGGTCGCGAGGCCCGCGGCGAGCGGCACCACCACCACGGCCGGCCAGACGAGGGTGCCCAGCCACTTGTCGGCGACGGTCCAGCGCGGACCGGCCCACAGCATCACCACGCCCGCGAACCAGCCGGCGACCGGCACCACGAACCCGCCGACGACGAGCAGCAGCACCGTCGCGACGGAGTAGCCCTCGCTCTGGGCGGGACGGCAGGGGGACGGGCCGGCGGCGTCGGTCGTCACGGTCATGCGGTGCTCCTCGGGTCTCGTCGTCTCGCTGGCACCGATCGACCCTGCTGGGCGCAGACGCTCCGGCCATCGGGCGGAAGCACGAGATCCGCCGTCGGACACCTGGCCGATCGGCCGAGCCGGCGTCAGCCGCGTCGGGCGAGACCGGTCTCCCACGCCCACACCGCGACCTCGGTGCGGTTGCGCGCACCGATCTTCCGCTGGGCCGCGGCCACGTGGACCTTCACCGTCGACAGGCTGATGACGAGCCGCTCCGCGATCTCGGGGTTGGTGTCCCCGGACGCCACGGCCCGGACCACCTCGGACTCCCGGTCCGTGAGCGGGTCGACGAGCCGGCCGCCCCCCGCGGACGGACCCGTCGTCGCGAAGTGCTCGAGCAGCCGGGTGGTCACCGACGGGGCGATCAGCGACCCGCCGTCGGCGGCGGCCCGGACGGCCTCGGTGAGCAGGCGCGGACCGGCGTTCTTGAGCAGGAAACCGCGCGCTCCGGCCCGCAGCGCCGCGTGGACGTTCTCGTCGAGGTCGAACGTCGTCAGGACGATCACCGGCAGCGGGTCGGCGGCGTCGGGCCCGGCCAGCAGCCGCGTGGCCCGGAGCCCGTCGACGCGCGGCATCCGGATGTCCATGAGCACGACGTCCGGCCGCAGCGCCCGGGCCAGCCGGACGGCCTCCTCGCCGTCGCCGGCCTCCCCGACGACCTCGTGCCCGTCGGCCTCGAGCATCATCCGCGCGCCGGAGCGGACCATGGGCTCGTCGTCGGCGAGCAGCACGCGCAGGCCGTCCACGTGATCACCCTAGTCCGGCGGTGCTCCTCCGCCCCGTGGTCGGACGGTGGGGGAGCTCCGCGCGCAGCCGCCAGCCCCCGTCGGCGCGCGGGCCGGCGTCGAGCGTCCCGCCGACCGCGGCCAGTCGTTCGCGCAGGCCGACGAGCCCGTATCCGGAGCCGCCGGGCCGCAGGTCGCCGTGCCCGTCGTCGACGATCTCCACCGCGAGGCGGCCCGGCTTCGGCACGTCCAGGGCGATCCGGACCGCCGTCGCACGCGGTGCGTGCCGCCGGACGTTCGTCAGCGCCTCCACCGTCACCCGGTGCACGGTGGCGACGAGGTCCGGGGCCAGGGCTCCGCCGTCCTCGACGGCGGGGTCGATGGCCACGGTCACGTGCGGGGTCGACGCGGCGGCCTCCTGCACGGCGCCCGCGAGCGTGGTCGCCGCGGGCGGCATCGCGTCCAGGTCGCCGACGCGGTCGTCGCTGCGCAGCGCGCCGACCATCCGGCGCATCGCGTCGAGCGCGTCGCCGCCGGTGGCCTCGATGGCGGCGAGCAGCTCCCGCGTCCGCTCCGGCGTCCCCGGATCGGCGGCGGCGACCTGCGCGTACATCGTCATGCCGGTGACGTGGTTGCCGATCACGTCGTGGAGCTCGCGGGCCACCTGCAGCCGTTCCTCGGCGCGCACGCGGGCGAGGTCGGCGGTGCGCCGCGCGGTGTCGAGGCTGCGCAGCACCACCCCGGTGGCGGCGGGGAGGAGCACGATGACGACGGCGGGGAGCAGGTCGAGGACCCCCAGCACCGGCTGCCCCGCGATCTCGGCCCGCGGGACGAAGGACCCGTGGACGACGGCGAAGGCGAGGATCGCCCCGGTCGCGAGCACCGCGACCGACGGGCGGGCCCGCCGGACGACGGCGCCGAGCAGCACCGGCCCGGGCCCCCACTCGAGCATCCAGCCGAGCAGGCCGACGGGGGACGGGCCCAGCGGGGCGACGAGCGTGACCAGCTGCACCGCGAGCACGGACAGCCCGATGGGCACCGTGCGCCCGGGGCGTCGGTAGCGGTGCAGCGCCGCGGCCCCCGCGGTCCCGGCCGCCAGCACGACCGCCGCCAGCGACCACAGCCCGCCGGGCTCGAGGAACGGCGGCCCGAGCCGGTAGGTCCACAGCAGCCCGAACATGCCCGTGAAGCCCGCGAGGCTCGCGAGGTAGAGCAGGCCCTCCGCGGCGAACGCCACCCGTCGGCCCCGGGACCGGGACCGGCGGGCGTCGTCGGAGGTGATCACGCCCGCGATCGTGCCCCCGCGCCCCCGGGTGCGCCTCGACCGATCGGTCAGGTCACGCGGAGGCGCCGCGGCGCATCAGCCAGTAGATCGTCCCGGTGACCAGGAAGCCGACCATGAAGGCGATGTCCCCGATCTGCGGGACCGCCGCGGCGACGACGCCCGTGAACAGGGTCTGGTTCGCGAACAGCAGGATCGACACGACGATCCCGGCCAGCATCGCGACCGGCCCCGCGTGGTTGCGGTACGAGGTGTCGAAGAGCAGGTGCTCCCCGTCGCCGCGCCGCAGCCACCGGTCGACGAACACCACCGCCAGCCACGGGCCGATCCAGTAGGCGATGATCAGCAGGAAGCCCTCGTACGCATGCCCGGCATCGGCCAGGCCGAACAGGGCGACGACGAAGCCCAGCACGCCGAAGACCCCGACGGCCAGCGCGCGGCGCAGCGTCAGCGGGAGCCGGATGCCGAGCGCGACGAACGACATCGACCCGGAGTAGATGTTGATCGCGTTCGCGGCGATCGCCCCGACCGCGATGCAGAGCAGGGTCAACGCCGCGAGCCAGCCGGGCAGGTGCCCGGTGAACACCCCGGTCGGATCGTCGAGCGCGCCGCCGCCGATGCCGCCGATCGTCGCCGAGGCGGCGCCGACGGTCTCGAGCACCACGCAGGGCACGAACACCCCGAGGCCGGCGGCCCAGCCGACGGCGTGGGGACTCGCGTCGGCGGGCAGGTAGCGGGTGTAGTCCGTGGCGTAGGGGTTCCAGCCGGCCGCGTAGCCGAAGGTCGCACCGACGGTGAGCAGGAAGCCGGCGACCGTCCCCGCGGGCTGCCCGCCGGTCGGGACGAAGGTGGTGTCGACCTGCGTCAGGATCACCACGGACGTGATCGCGAAGACCACGCCGAGCACCGGCAGCACGACCTTCTCGAACCCGTGGATCAGGTTGTGCCCGAGCAGGGCCACCCCGATCTGCACGAGCGCGACGATCAGCAGCGCGACCCAGCCCGGCATCCCGGTCAGTGTCGACAGGGCGAGTGCCCCGGAGACGCTGTTGACGGCGAACCAGCCGATCCCGCCCACGACGGCGTTCAGGGCCGCCGGCAGCGCGTTGCCGGTGAACCCGAACCCGAGGCGCGAGAGCACCATCATCGGCACGCCGGCGGCCGGGCCGCGGGCCGAGAGCAGCCCGTGGGTCAGCGACCCGAGCGCCGTCCCGACGAGGATGCCGAGGAACGCCCCCCAGAACGAGAGCGAGAACGCGCCCACCGCGAGCACGCCGACGAAGATCGTCGCGAACTCCAGGTTGGGTGAGCACCACGTCCAGAACAACTGGCGCGGGCGCCCGTGGCGCTCCGCGAGCGGGATGAACTCCGCGCCCCCGGGCTCGACCGCGACGACCTTGTCGCCGTACACGCCCTCCCGGAGGACGACGTCCGCTGGTTCCTCGATGACCGACATGGCCCCTCCTGCGGTGGGGGACCCGACGGCGCCGTCGGGGTCCGATGACGACGAGTCACTGCGCCTGCCGGCTCGAGCTCCGCTGCGCTCGGTCTCACTCCGCCTGCTGGTTCGAGCTCCGCTGCGCTGCGTCTCACTCCGGCCCGCCGATGTCCTCGAGCCACGTGTCGGGCTGCTCGGTGGCGAACCGGCTCATGAGCTCGGCGCACTCCGGGTCGTCGAGCACCGTGACCTCGACGCCGTGCTCCGCGAGCCACGCGTGCTGCCCGCCGAAGGTGCGGGCCTCGCCCACGATCAGCCGCGGGATGCGGAACTGGCGGATCAGGCCTGCGCAGAAGAAGCAGGGCGACAGGGTGGTGACCATGGTGGTGCCGGCGTAGTCGGGGCGCCGGCCCGCGGCGCGGAAGGCGGCGGTCTCGCCGTGGGTGGCGGGGTCGCCGTCCTGGACGCGCCGGTTCTGCCCCGACCCGAGCAGCTCGCCGTCGGGACCGAAGAGCGCGGCGCCGACCGGCACACCGCCCTCGTCGTAGCCCGTGCGCGCCGCCGCGAGGGCGACGGCGAGCATCTCGGTCGGGGTCGGCACGGGGTGCAGCGTCATACGTGGGGATTCGGCACGGGTGACGTCGGCGTTAAGTGTGCGCTCCTGCCGTGGTGGGCGCGTCGACGTCGCCCAGGCTCCAGGGGCGGACGACCGCAGCGAGGACGACACACGCCAGCACCAGCGCGCCCGACACCGAGAGCCCGAGGGCGACCGCGTCGTTCCCCAGCAGCCCGACCAGCGGCGAGACGAGCGCCCCGACCCCGAACTGGACCGCGCCGAGGAGCGCCGCGGCCGTCCCGGCGTGTCGCCCGTGGCGGGAGAGCGCCAGGGCGGGGGCGTTGGGCAGGGCCAGGCCGCACGCGAACAGCACCGCACACATCGGGACGACGACGCCGACGAGCCCGGGACCCACCACGGCCAGGGCGAGCAGGACGAAGGCCGCGACGGTCCCCGCCCCGATGGCGGCGACGAGGATGCGTCGCGGCTCGAAGCGGCGCAGCAGCAGGGCGTTGAGCTGGGTGGCGGCGATGAGGAAGACCGCGCCGGCGCCGAAGAGGATGCCGAACTGCTGCTCGTCGAGCCCGTACTGGTCCTGGTAGACGAACGTCGCGCCGGAGACGTAGCTGAACAGGCCCGCCATCGCGAGCCCGGCGACCAGGACCAGCCCCACGAAGGCGCGGTCGTGCAGCAGTCCGCGGTAGGTGCTCAGAGTCGTCCGGATTCCGGGTCGGCTGCGCCGGTCGGGCGGCAGCGTCTCGGGCAGCGAGCGCCACACGACCGGCACCAGGACCGCTCCGTACAGCGCGAGCACGACGAACACCCCGCGCCAGGACGTGATGCGCAGCAGCTCCCCACCGAGGGTCGGGGCGAGGACCGGCGCGACACCCATGACGAGGAAGAGCCGCGAGAGCAGCGTCGCCGCCGGCCGGCCGGTGAACAGGTCGCGCACCACGGCGAGGGCGACGACGGCGCCGGCCGCGGCACCGAGGCCCTGCAGCACCCGCAGGACGCCGAGGACCGCCACGTTCGGCGCGACGACGATGGCGAGCGACGCCAGCACGTGCAGGGCGGTCCCGGCCAGGAGGGGCTTGCGCCGCCCGACGGCGTCGGAGAGCGGGCCGATGAGCAGCTGCCCCGCGGCCAGGCCGATCAACGTGCCGGTCAGGGTGAGCTGCACCGCGGCCTGCGTGGTCTCCAGCTGGGCGGTGATCGTCGGCAGCGCCGGGAGGTACATGTCGATCGTGAGGGGCCCGAGGGCGATGAGCGCTCCGAGCACCAGGGCGATCCGGAGACGGCTCGGCGACGTGCCGGAGCCCGGGTCGGCCGGGCCGGTGGCGGTGCGACTGGGGGAGGTCACGGTGGCCTTCCGGAAGGGGGGGGCGAGCGGACGGGGCCCGCTGCTCCGAGGGCCTCCGGGGACAAGAGCGGCACGCCGCCGCCTGTTCCGCGAGGCCCGAGATGTGACGCCGCCCATCGTCGGGACGGACCCTCCCCGTCGTCCGGAAAGTGCCGCCGACCCCTGCCGTGGGCGACTCCGGTGGGACAGACTGCCCGCGGTCCGCACCGGTCGCGCACGCCGGGACGTGGCGGGCGCGACGGAGGGAGCTTCGAGCATGCACCGACGGGGCTTCCTCACGGCCGCCGCCCTCGGGGCCGCGGGCGTCCTCGCCGGGTGTGCGGCCCCGGCGGGCGGAGGCTCCCCGGCCGACGGCCCCGTCCGGGCCGCCACATACATCCCGAAGTCGTACGACGACCTCTACCCCGGCGTGGAGGTGACGCTGGACGCGGTGGGCCGGGCGGGCGGCCCCGCGTTCGACCTCTTCGACGGCGGCACGCTCCTCGGGGCGGAACAGCTGCTGCCGGGCCTGCTCCTGGGCGCCGCCGACCTCGTCTTCCAGACCAGCTCCTACGTGTCGTCGAGCTTCCCCGCCCTCGGCGCGATGGAGCTCCCGTTCGGCACCGAGGACTACGCCCGCCACCGGCGGGTCTTCGACCCCGACGGGCCGCTGGTCGCGCTGGTGAACGAGCAGCTGGCCGAGAAGGACGTCCGGCTCCTCGGCGGGATGCCGCTGACCTACGAGTACTTCTGGACGGTCGACCGGCCGGTCCGGCGGCCCGAGGACGTGGCGGGGCTGCGGGTGCGCGTGGCCGGCGAGATCGAGGGCGAGACGGTGAAGGCGCTCGGCGGCGCGCCGGTCTCGATGGGGTCGGCCGAGGTGTTCGAGGCCCTCCAGCGCGGCACCATCGACGGGATGCTCAGCTACCTGGGCACCGTGGTCTCCCGCGACCTGCAGTCGATCCTGCGGTACGGGACCCGCTGCCAGATCGGCTCGTACACCTTCGACGCGTACTGCCGCCGGAGCTGGTACGACGCACTCGATCCGGGCCTGCGCGCCGCCCTCGACGCGGGCGGCCGGGCGCTCTACCGCGAGGGCACCGCGACGATGGTCGCGGTCCACCAGGACCAGTACCTCCCGGAGGTCGTCCGGGGCGGCGTCGAGATCGTGGACCCGACGCCGGACGAGCTCGCGGCGCTGCGCGCGGCCACCGAACCCGTCCGGGCCCGGTGGGAGGCCGCTCTCGGGAGGCCCGCCGTGTCCGCCCGGATGGCCGAGATCGTGCGGACCGCGTGACGGAGGCGGAGATGGGCGCGCAGCCGAGCTCGACCCCGACGACCGACCGCGGGCCCCTCGGCGCGGCCCGGCGCGCGGTGCTCGCGACGACGCGGGCCGCGGCGGCGCTGGCCGCCCTCGTCGTCGCCGCGATGGTCCTGACGATCACCTACGACGCGCTGGCCCGGTACCTGTTCGCCGCCCCGACCGACTGGGCCTACCCGCTGAACACGTCCGGGGTGCTCGCCGCGACCGTCCTCGCGATCCCGCACCTGTACGCCACGGGCGGCCACATCGCGCTCGACCTCGTCCACCGCGGGCTGTCCCCGCGCGCCCGCCGGCGGGCCGACGTGGTCACCGGTGCGGCGACGGCCCTGTTCGGGCTGGCCGTCGCGGTGACGGCGGCACGCTCCGCGGCCGTGGGCATCGAGCGCGGGCTCACGGCCGCCGGCACCTTCAGCATCCCGCTGTGGGTCCCCGACCTCGTGCTCGCGGTCTCGGGCGCCCTGCTGGTCGCCGCCGCGCTGCTCTTCCCGGCCCACCCGCCGCCCGACGAGGCGCCGGAGCCGGCCGGGGCGGGACACGACGACGAGGGAGCGGCACGCTGATGGCGGACGGACTGGTCGTCGGGCTCGCCGTGGTGGTCCTGGTCGTCCTCATCGGCCTGCGGACCCCGATCTTCGTCGCGCTCGGCCTGTCGGGCGTGCTCGGCCTCCTGGCGCTCGACGGCTGGCGCGGGATCGAGCTGGTGCCGCTCGCCCTGAACGCGCAGCTGCAGGAGTACGCCCTCGTCGCCGCGCCGCTCTACATCCTGCTCGGGGAGGCGCTCGCGGTCAGCGGGCTCGGGCGCGACCTGTTCGCCGCCGCCCACCGGTGGTTCACCCGCGTGCCCGGCGGGCTGGGGGCCTCGGCGGTCGCCTCGTCGACGGTGTTCGGCGCGATGTCGGGCGTCAGCATCAGCTCGGTCGCCGTGATCGGCCGGATGGCCGTGCCCGAGATGCTCGAGCGGGGCTACCGGCCCGCCTTCGCCAGCGGCTCCGTGGCGGCCTCGGGCGCCCTGGCCATGCTCATCCCGCCGAGCCTGATGTTCATCCTCTACTCGTCGATCACGGGTGAGAGCACCGCGGCCCTGTTCGCCGGCGGCATCGTCCCCGGCCTCCTGCTCTCCGCGATGATGATCGCCTACGTGGTGGGGCGCGCGAGCCTGCGACCGACCGAGGCCCCCCGCGACACCGAGGTCTTCGACTGGGGGCAGCGCCTCCGGGCGCTCGGTGCCGTCGCCCCCGCCCTCGGCCTGGTCGTCCTCGTGCTCGGCTCGATCTACACCGGCTTCGCGACGCCGACCGAGGCCGCCGCCGTCGGCGCGCTCGCCGCCCTCGTCATGACCGCGGTGCTCTACCGGGCCCTCGGCTGGGCCGAGCTGCGGTCGGTCCTCACCTCGACCGCCGCGGTCGGGGCGTCGATCCTCGCCATCGTCGGCGCCGCGTACGTCTTCACCCAGATGCTCGTCCTGGCCCGCATCCCGGACACGGTGTCGGACTTCGTCGTCGGCCTGGACGTGCCGCCGTGGGTCGTGATGGTCGCGATCATGGTCGTGCTGCTGGTGCTGGGCTGCCTCGTCGACGCGGCGTCGCTGCTGCTGGTGGTCACCCCGATCCTCGAGCCGGCGGTGAGCGACCTCGGCTACGACCCGCTCTGGTTCGGCGTGCTGCTCGTGGTGAACCTGGAGATGGCGGTGATCACCCCACCGGTCGGGCTGAACCTCTACACGATGAAATCGGTGGTGCCCGAGCTCGACATGGCCGAGATCTTCCGCGGCGTGGCCCCCTACCTCCTCATCGAGGCGGCGCTGCTGGGCCTGCTCATCGCCGTCCCCGAGCTGGCGACGTTCCTGCCGGGGCTGCTGAGCTGACCGGCGTGAACGCCCCGGGTGGGGGTACCACGGTGGGGTGCCCGAGCTGCCCGAGGTGGAGAGCGCCCGCCAGGTCCTGGAGAAGGCGCTCGACCGCACGATCACCGACGTCGACGACTCCGACGAGTACGTGTGCCGCCCGCACCGGCCGGGCGAGATCGCGAAGGCGCTGGTGGGCGGGAGGCTGACCGCGGCGCACCGGCTCGGGAAGACGATGTGGTGCGAGACCCGCACGGCGGACGGCGAGCCCGGGCCGAACCTGGGCGTGCACCTCGGCATGGGCGGGCGCATCCGGGTCACCGGGCCCGACGGCGACCGCGAGTCCGAGTACGCGGGCGGCCTGCCGTCGAGGTCGGCCGAGGAGAGGCAGAAGCCGGAGTGGGACCGGGTGACCTTCTCGTTCGACGACGGCGGGACCTTCCGGCTCTTCGACAAGCGCCGGCTCGGGCGGGTCCGCCTCGAGCCCGACCTCGACGCCCTCGGGCCGGACGCCGCCGAGATCACCCGGGAGCAGTTCCGGGAGCGCGTCGGCCGCGGCACCGCGCCGATCAAGGCGCGGCTGCTCGACCAGTCCGTCCTCTCCGGCGTCGGCAACCTCCTCGCCGACGAGACGCTGTGGGAGGCGAAGCTCGACCCGCACACGCCGGCCGGTGAGCTGTCCACCGAGGCGCTCGACGAGCTGCGCCGGGTGCTGCGCCGCGCCACCCGGCAGGCGATCGAGCGCGGCGGGGTGCACACCGGCGAGGTCATCGAGCACCGGGTGAAGGACGGCACCTGCCCGCGCTGCGGGGCCCCGATGGCGCGCGGCACCGTCGGGAGCCGGACCACCTGGTGGTGCACCGTCGAACAGGCGTGATCGTCCGAGGTGCATCTACGCTGCTCGGACACTGTCGTCGGCCCGTGGGAGGCCCCCCGTGACCACCGGTCCGTTCGTGGCGAACACCCCGATGCCCGCGGCGTTCACCTTCGCCGAGCTCACCCCGACGGCGTTCCTGGAGCGCTCGGAGCATGCCTTCGCCGAGCGCACGGCGATCGTGGACGGCGACCGGCGGTTCACCTACGCCGAGTTCGCGGACCGTTCCCGACGGCTGGCCGGCGCCCTCGGGGCCCTCGGCGTCCAGCCCGGCGACCGCGTGGCCGCCCTGGCGACCAACAGCCACGTCATGCTCGAGGCCCACCACGGCGTGCCGTTCGCCGGTGGCGTGCTCGTGCCGCTGAACACCCGGCTGGCCGTCGACGAGCTCGCGCACATCGTCGAGCACTCCGGGGCCCGGGTGCTGCTGGCGACGACGGAGCTCGCGGACCGGGCCGCCGAGGTCGCGCAGCGGACCGGGGCGACGCTGCTCGTCGAGGGCGACGAGTACGAGGACCGGCTGGGCCGGGCCGCGCCGAGCGTGGTGCCGGTCGCCGACGAGCGCGGCCTGCTCGCGATCAACTACACCTCGGGGACGACCGGCCTGCCCAAGGGCGTCATGTACCACCACCGCGGGGCCTACCTGCAGGCGCTCGCGATGGCCTTCCACCTGCGGCTGGACCCGTCGTCGCGCTACCTGTGGACGCTGCCGATGTTCCACTGCGACGGCTGGTGCTTCCCCTGGGGCGTCACCGCGGCCGGAGGCACGCACGTGTGCCTGCGCGCGATCGACGCCGAGGACATCTGGCGGCTGCTGGTCGACGAGGCCGTCACGCACTTCTGTGCCGCCCCCACGGTCCTGACGATGATCGCGGGCGCGTCCGCCGCCTCGCCGCTCGACCAGCGGGTCACCGTGGCCACCGGCGGCGCCCCGCCGTCGCCGACGCTGCTGTCGCGGATGACGCGCCTCGGCATGGACATCACCCACCTCTACGGGCTCACCGAGACCTACGGACCCGCCGTCGTGAACGACTGGCACCCGGAGTGGGACGACCTCGACGACGACGAGCGGGCCCGGTTGCAGGCCCGTCAGGGAGTCGGGAACGTCGTGGCGGCGAGGCTGCGGGTGATCGCCGAGTCCGGCGCCGACGTGCCGGCCGACGGCGAGACCCTGGGCGAGCTGGTGGTGCGCGGCAACGACGTGATGCTGGGCTACTACCGCGACGTGGCCGCCACCGCGGCGGTCGACGCGGCCGGGTGGTTCCGCACCGGCGACCTCGGCGTGGTGCACCCGGACGGCTACGTGGAGATCCGCGACCGGTCCAAGGACGTGATCATCTCCGGCGGGGAGAACATTGCATCGGTCGAGGTGGAGCGGGTGCTCGACAGCCACCCGGCGGTGATCGAGTCGGCGGTCGTCGGGGCGCCCGACGAGCAGTGGGGCGAGGTCCCGGTGGCCTACGTGTCGGCGCGCGAGGAGGTGGACCCGGACGAGCTCGTCGAGCACGTCCGGACCCACCTCGCCCGGTTCAAGGCGCCGAAGCGGATCGTCTTCGGCGAGCTCCCGAAGACCTCGACCGGCAAGATCCAGAAGAATGTGCTCCGCGCAGGTGAGCAGTAGTCCGTGCCGGGACACGGAAAACTGCTCAGCTGACCGGAGGTCACACGGCGTCCTGCAGGCGCCGGGCGCCCTGGTCGGCCTTCTGCGCGGTCTGCCCGGTGGCCTGACCGACGAGGCGCAGCCCCAGGACGGCGACCACGTTGACGAGCCGGCCCGTCACGCGGACGGGGTTCAGCGCGGCGGCGAGCTGGTCGATCGGGGCCGCGGCCGCCTCGGTGTAGGCGTGGATGGTCTGCCCGACGCGGTCGGCGGCGCTGATCGCCTCCTCCTGGAACTGCGCCCCCTGCTGGGCGGCCCGCCGGGTGGTGTTGCGGAGCTCGTCGCTCGCGTCCCGGGCGGTGGCCTCCGCCGTCGCGGCGGTGCGCCGGGCGGCCGCGCGCGCCTCGCCCGCGACCTCCTTGGCGGTGCCCCGCACCTGCTCGGCGGCCTCCTCGGCGGTGGCCTCCGCGACCTGCGCGGCGTCCCGCGCGGCGGCCTCCACCGACTGGCCCGCGGCGGACGCGTCGTCGGCGATCTGGTCCGCGCCCTGCGAGACGGTGCGGCCGACCTTCTTCGCGCCGGTCTCGGTGTGCCCGCGGACCTTCTTGGCGGTCGTCGCGACGTCGTCGCCGACCTCGTCCGCGGCCCGCGAGGTCTCGTCGGCGACGGTCCGGGCGGAGTCCGCGGCCTGGTCGCCGACGGCCTCGGCGCGCCGGCCGGCCCGCTCGGCGACCTCGCGCGGCGCCTCGGCACCGTCGGACGCGGCCGAGGACGCGTTCTTCGCCGCGGCGTCGCGCTCGGCGGCGCTGCTCTGGCCGGAGGCCTCGAGGCGGGCCCGGTCGAGGTCGGCGACCTCGACCCCGGCCTGCGCGGCCTCGGCGGCGGCCCGCCGGGAGGCGTCCTCGCCGGTCTGCTTCGCCTCGGCCGCCGCAGCGGCGGCGGAGAGCTCGGTGGCGATGCGCTCGGAGTCCTGGGCATGCGCGGCGACGTCGCCGGTCTCGACGAGCTCGCCCGCGAGGTCGTGCACGAGGACGGCGCCGCCGCCGTCGTTCCGGACGATCTCGACGGCGCGGGTGATCGCCTCGGCCTGGGTGGGGGCGTGGGCGCTGGGCCGGGTGGCGGCGGGCTTGACGACGATCCAGCCGTCGTCGCTGGGGCGGACGTGGCGGTCGGCCATGGGGAACCTCTCGGGAGTCGTGGGGACGCGACGGAGATGCCCGCTCGGGGGCCGCGGGACGCGCCTTTGGTGCGTTCAGGGGCTTTCCTCCCCCGGTGACTCGGAGCACCCTGGGGATCCGCACGACGGAAGGACGGCGCGCCATGACCAGACCCCACGCGGCGCCCGAGCAGGTCCTCGGCTCCCGCGACGAGGCGGAGCGGGCCCGGCTGGAGGAGGCGCGGGCGCAGCACCGCCGCCTCTCGAACGAGGTCACGATCCTGGAGAACTTCGACCGGCGGCTCACCCGCCAGATCCACGAGAAGCAGGACCAGGGCCGCGACGACTACGTCCGCGAGCTCGTCCAGCGGCGCATCTCGGTGCGCTCCCAGCTGGAGGAGATGCGCTTCCGGCGCAACAAGGCCGGCGAGGCCGCCGGCGTCGCGCCCCGGACCTAG
>NZ_JBBEGN010000010.1:0-193738 GCF_037401875.1 Actinomycetospora aurantiaca
GCACGTGCGGGCCCAGGCGAGGTGGTGGGCGTCGAGGCCGGTCAGGGCGCCCAGGGGTAGGCGGCCGTGGGCCCAGGACAGGCCGAGCACGGTCGCCAGCGGCAGACGCAGGGTCCGCGGGGCGAAGCTCAGTCCGCGTAGGGTCCACCGCCCGCCGGTTGGTGGGTCGGGAGTCTGCGGGGGCGGCGGGTCGGGTGGTGGGTCGCCGGGATGCCACCCTCGTGGCGGCGGGGGGTCCGGGTCCTCCGGCCGGTCCGGCTGGTCGGGCTGGTCGGGGGCCGCGCCGTGGTCGAGGTCCAGCTGGTCCTCCGCACGCCGGCTGCTCTGGGTCGTCCTCGTGCTTCCTGCGTTGGTGTGGGGCGTGTGGCCCGGGATGTCGAGGTCCGGCCGGTGTCCGGCGGGGCGATCGGCACCGCCCGGTCCACCGTCGGTGGAGCCACCGGCACCAATCGAGCCGTCCGAGCCGCCCTGCGAGGCAGCGACGCCGGAGCGCTGGCCGGGGCCCCGTCCGAGGTCGAGGTCGTCGAGGTCCGGCCCACGGTCCCGGCTGTCCTCCCGGCGGTCGTCCGGCTCGTCCGCACCGCGCGGGCCGGGGCCGTCCAGTCCGGGGCCGTCGCCAGAACCGGGGCCGTCGTCACTGTCGGGCTCATCGCCGGGGCCGCCGTCCGCATCGGGCCCGTCCGACCCACCGTCGCCAGGCCCGCCGTCGTCGGGGCCGTCTGGGTCGTCGGGGCCGGTGTCGTCGTCCGGGTCGTCGTCGGGGCCGGTGCCGTCGTCGGGGTCGTACGGGGGTGGGGTGGTCAGTTCGGCGGTGACGTACTCGACGATCGCGAGGTCGTCGGCTCCGGCCGGGCAGCCGTGCAGCAGCCGCATGAACACCTGCGCGGTCACCCGCCCCACCGCCACGTCCTGCCCCGCCGCCGTGAGTCGGCGCGCGACCTCCTCGGCCAGCGCCTCCACCCGCTCGTAGGCGGGCACCGCCAGGACGGGGTCCAGATCCCAGCCGTGGATCTCCACCGCTCCCGACGGTGCGGTCCGCGCGGTCACCCGCGCGCGGGCCACCGCGGCGTTGCGCCGGTTCTCCGCCCCTAGCGGGTCGACGTCCTTGACCGCCGCGGCGATCGCCTGCTCGAGCTCCCACACCCCCAACCGCGGGGCCTGGTCGACCAGCCGATCCACCACCGTCCGGGCCTGGGCGTCGGTGACGTCGCGCAGCCCGACGACGAACTTGCCGGCCTTGGGCTCCTCCAGGTCCCCGACCCGCATCGCCTCCCCGAGCCGCGGCAGCCGTTCCAACGCCCCCTCGGCCAGCTCCAGGCGCGCGGCGGCCATCGACACCGACCACCCCACCGCCACCGCGACCGCCCGCGCGTCCGGCTCCCCACGCACCAGCAGGTCCGCCCGAGCCCGCGCGGTGTGCCACAGCCACCGCAGCCGCCGCCAGGCGGTGTGGTTCAACCGCGCCTGCCACGCGAGAAGCCCCCGCTCGACGTCCTGCCCGACGCAGTCCGCGGGGTTCCCGAGCGGGACCGGGGGCAGCGGGTCGTCGAACGACCCCACCCCGACACCCTGCTCGGTCACCGTCACGATTCGAACACTAGTACGAACCCCCGACAGTCACGCCCCGGTCAGTCCAGGTACCGCAGGGACGGCCACGCCTCCGCCCACGGACGGGAGGGCGTGCACAGAGCCAGCGGGACCCGGTCGTTCACCGGCGTGACCCGCGGCCCGACGTACGTCGGCAGGGGCACCAACCGGGCACAGAACTGCTCCGCCCACCGCACGTCGCCCACGAGCAGGGCGTCCACGGACCCGGGCGGGACCTCGAAGTACCCGAAGCCGCGATGGGGGGAGTGGACGGGCGCGGAGAGCCCGTGGGCCGGTCCCTCCCGTTCCAGTGCGCTGGCGTACCAGTACGAGTACGCGACGACCGCCGTTCCCGGCGGCACTGCCCGGTACTGGCGCGCGACGCCGGCGGCCAGGTCGCCCCACCCGACCTGACCCATCGTCGCGAACTCGTGGGCCGCTCTCCAGGAGGACGGCCCGACGGGCAGCACCCACAGCAGGGTGAGTACCGCACTCACCACGACGACGGTGGGCCGCAGCGTCCAGCGCCACCAGCGACCCCGCTCGGCCGGCAGCGCGCAGGCCGCCACCGCCCCGGCCGCCAGCAGCAGGGCGTACAGCCCGGACAGGTAGTACGGGCGACCGCCCGCCGCGAGCAGCAGCGCCGTGACCAGCAGCGCCGCCCAGCCGAGCGCCCGCCACGGCCGGAACGGCGCGTACCGCAGCAGCGCCCATCCCCCGACCACCACGAGCACTGCGCCCGGCGCGAGCCCGGCGTAGTACAGGGCCCGCGGGAGGAACTGCCACCGGTCCCCGAACAGCGACGACTCCCCGGCCACCACCGAACCCATCCGCAGCTGCGGCCAGCCGTGCTGCGCCTGCCAGATCAGGGTCGGGACGGTGGTCGCGGCGGCGGCCGCCAGCCCGATCCACAGCAGCGGTCGGCCGAACAGCCGCCGAGGACCCGCGATCCACACCCCGACCGCGACCGACACGAGGAGCACCGGGATGAGCACCTTGTCGAACAGGGCCACCGCGACGACGAGGCCGAGCCAGAGCAGCAGCCGGTCGTCGGGGGTCCCGGCGCGGTCGAGGCGGATCCAGCGCACCAGCAACCACAACACAACGGCCCAGCAGAACGGGTCGACGGTCGAGGTGGCGAGCAGGTGCCCGGTCTCGAGCAGGTAGGGGCTGATCGCGGTCGCCGCGGTCGCGAGCACCTGCGCCCGCCGTCCGCCGCCCAGCTCCGCGGCGATCAGCGCGGCGAGCACCGTGCCGGCGGCGGTCAGCAGCGTCGCGGGGAGGCGCAGGACGAACAGGTCGCCGGGCGCGAGGTGGTCGAGCAGCGCCGCGAGCAGGGGCAGCATCGGCGGCTGGTCGGCGTACCCCGCGCTCGGCCGCGCCCCCGCGGACAGGAAGTAGTACTCGTCGCCGAAGAGCCCGTAACGGGTGGACAGGACGGCGAGCAGGGCGCCGACCGCCGCGGCGATCGCGAGGACCTCCCGCCACGCGACCGGCGCCGCACCCGCCGTCGCGACGACGGGTCGGGCGAGTCCGCGGGCCGGCGTCGTGGTCATCCGGCCCTCCGTCCTCCGCGCGTCCTCGGGGAACGTAGCGAACGGCCCACCTGGGACACTGTCCGACCGTGGAGCTCACGCACAGCTGGTCGCAGGCGGTGCCCGGCGGCTCACTCGCCGTGCTCGCGGAGCTCTCCGGGCGCTTCGAGCTGCGGGAGACCCGCAACGCCGCCGCGATCCTGGCCGCGACCGCGCCGCAGGAGTTCGCCGAGCTGTGCGCGGTCCTGGCCGCCTTCACCCTCGGCACCGTCGACCTCATCGAGGCCGGGGGCAACGAGTCCAAGCTCGCCGCCCGGCTCAACGCCGACCTGCGCGGGCGGGGCTGGCGGGAGGGTCGCGTCGACACCGTGGTCCGGTCGGTGCTGCAGGTCCAGCCGTGGGCCCCGGCCGGGGAGCACGAGATCGTCGAGCGCACCGACGAGGTGCGCAACGAGGGGTACAAAGTCGACAACGTCAAGGGACGGGTCGCGCTCGACGTGGAGTGGAACGCGAAGGACGGCAACCTCGACCGTGACATCGGCGCCTACCGCAGCCTCTACGACGCCGGACTGATCGACGGGGCGGTCCTGCTCACGCGCACCCACGACGACCTGCGCGAGCTGGCCCGCCGCCTCTCCCGGGCGGCCGGCCAGTCCGACGAGCAGGTGCGCAGCCGCTTCTCCACGTCCACGACGACGCACCTGGGCAAGCTGGAGTCGCGCATGACCCGCGGCGACGCCGGGGGGTGCCCGCTGCTCGCCGTCGCGATCAGCGCCCGCTGCTGGGTTCCCGACGACGGGTCCGGGTCGACGGGAGGGAGCACCCTGCCGGTCCTGCGCGACGACCAGCCGGTGCTCGAGGGGTGGTCCGGATGAGCGACGCCCCGAGAGTGTCGGACCCCCTCGCTACCGTGCCGCCCGTGACCGCTCCCCCGCTCGACCGCGCCCCCCGCCGCGCCGACCCGCTGCGCGCCGACGTCGCCCCGGTCGAGGCCGTCCCGCTGCCGACGGTCGAGGGCGGCTGGCCGTGCGTGTACGCGGACCCGCCGTGGCGGTTCTCCAACCGCACCGGCAAGGTCGCACCCGAGCACCGCCGGCTCGACCGCTACGACACGATGACGGCCGCCGAGATCGCGGCCCTCCCCGTCGCCGACGTCGTGGCCGACAACGCGCACCTCTACCTCTGGGTGCCGAACGCCCTGCTGCCCGAGGGGCTCGCCGTCATGCAGGGCTGGGGCTTCCGGTACGTCTCGAACCTCGTCTGGGCCAAGCGCCGCAAGGACGGCGGCCCCGACGGACGCGGGGTCGGGTTCTACTTCCGCAACGTCACCGAGCTCATCCTGTTCGGTGTGCGCGGGTCGATGCGGACCCTGCCGCCGGCCCGGCGTCAGGTGAACATGATCGAGACGGTGAAGCGGGAGCACTCCCGCAAGCCGGACGAGGCCTACGAGGTGATCGAGGAGTGCTCGCCGGGGCCGTACCTGGAGATGTTCGCCCGCTACCCGCGGCCGGGCTGGACCGTCTGGGGCGCCGAGTCGGCCGACGACGTCACGCCGCGCGGTCGGCAGTACCCCGCCTACCGCTCGGCCCCGCCGACCGAACGCTGACACGAAGGGTCACCCCTTTGCGCGAACGGTGAGCACGAAGCGTCGTTCGGACGCCTATCTCGACCGTTTGTCAGCTCAGTGTCAAAGAGTTCTGGCGCTCGACGGCCACGCTCGGTGAGAATGCCGCCATGACGAAGACCCCCGACCTGGCGCGCAACCAGCGGGTGACCGGGAGCGAGCGCGAGAAGCTGTCCGGCGAGCTGCTGAAGCGCTACCAGAAGGGCGCCAGCATCCGTGAGATCTGCGCCGAGACCGGCTACAGCATCGGCCGCGTCCGTCGGCTGCTCGTCGACGCGGGCGTCGAGTTCCGCGGGCGCGGCGGCACACACGGGCGCACACGCAAGAAGGTCGAGTAGGGCTCAGCCCCGCAGGCGCGCGAGCAGGTTGTGCCCCCACTTGAGCCCGACGTCGAGCCGGGACCCGTCCGCGGGCAACAACCCGAGCTGACGCGCGAACTGCATCTGGTCGTAGATCACGAAGTTCGACACGATCACCCCGTCGCGCACGGTGAAGTGGTCGACGCCGTCGATGTCGAGCCGCTTCCCGGTCGGCTCGATCCCCTCGAGCGCGGCCCCGGTGTGCGTGCCGGTGAGGGTCCAGCGCACGAACACCTCCTCGCCCTGCTCGACCATCGACTGCATCGTCAGGGTGAGGTCGGGCACCGCGGCGAACAGGCCGGAGAAGTAGGCCTCGATCTCGTCCGCGCCGCGGTAGGTGGCGCCCGGCATGCGCTCCCGGGTCTCGTCGGTCCACACCGCGCGCAGCGGCGCGGCGTGGTGGGTGTTGAGCACGTCGAAGGTCCAGCGCACGACGGTGCCGGGCGTCGCGTCGGCCCCGGGCGGGGTGGGGGCGGGCGGGCCCGCGCTGGTCGTCGGCATGGCTGCGGAGACTAGGGCAGGACCGGATGCGGGGCGCGTCGGCGAGCGGTGGGTAGATCGGCCGCGCGCTGGGCACCTGCTCGCCCATGAGCTCCCAGACCATCGCCCAGTGGGTGTCCGCGATCGGCAGTGCCGGATCGCTCCTCGGTTTCGCCGCCTACGTCTGGATCATGCTCCTGAACCGCAAGGACTCCGTGGAGGTGCGCCAGGAGCAGCAGGCGCAGGGCGTCGCGTCCTGGCTCGACGACGGCGCGAACCACGACCGCGACGAGGACTACGTGCTCTGCGTGCACAACGGCGGAGACTCGCCGGTGTTCAACGTGCGCTGCCTGTTCTCGCTGCCCTCCAGCGACGACCAGCACTCGGTGGAGCTCGCGCTGCTGCCGCCGCACCACGACGCCGTGCGGTCGCTGCCCTTCGGGGCCGACGAGGTGTCGCGCGAGGAGCTGTACTCCGCCCCGGCCGTTCCCGAGATGCGCTTCACCGACTCGCACGGCACACACTGGGGTCGCGACGGCGAGGGGCAGCTGCACCGGGTGGAGAGCCGCGGGGTCCGTCGCCGTCCGCAGTCCAGGTCGGGTCAGGACACCGGGCGCGACGACTCCGACTGGGAGTCCGCGCACCGGGAGCGGGCGGGCGCCACGCAGTCGTGACGGCTCACTCGACGACCGGCAGGTACACCGAGCAGGCGTCGAACACGGCCTCGCGGACCTCGTCGCCCTCGCAGTCGCGGGCGGGCCGGTAGGACACCGTCGGGTCACCGCTCGCGAGCCGGTGGAACGCCGACGCGATTTCGTGGAGGTACGCCGGCTCCGCCACCCCGCGGCCGAAGTGCGCCATGGCGACGAGCGAGACGTCCGACGCCAGCGCCGCGAGGCGGGCGGTGGAGCGGGCGAAGGCGGCGAGGTCGCACTCCGCGGCCTGGGCGTAGACCGGCCCGGTGTTGACGGTGTCGCCGGCGAACAGCACGCCGTCGCGGTCGTCGAGCAGGCAGATCGAGTCCGGACTGTGGCCGGGCGTGTGCAGGACGGTCAGGGTGCGGCCGCCGAGCTCCACGACGTCGCCGTCGCGCAGCGGGGAGGGCTCGGGTCCCGACGGCGGGCCGGGGTCGACCCAGCGCTCGATGCCGTCGGGGAGCGGCCGGGGGTCCGAGTCGGCGGAGAGCAGGTGGAAGTACCGGTCGTCGAGCGGCCGGTACGCCGCCGCGGCAGCGAGGACCTCGCGCATCCAGCTCAGGTAGGACGCGCGCTCGGCCCGGTCGACCCCCGTCGTCGTCGCCGACGGGAAGGCCGAGACCCGCGGGAACTCGCCGTTGCCGCCGACGTGGTCGAGGTGCCGGTGGGTGTTCACCACGTCGACCGGCAGGGCGCAGAGGGTCTCCACGACCGGCCGGATCGGCACGATCCCGAGGCCCGAGTCGACCAGCACCGCCCGGTCGTCCCCGGCGACCAGCCAGGAGTTGACGTGCGACGGCTCGGCGAGGAGCCACACGCCCCGCGCGACGGGCCGGACGTGGAACCAGCCCGGGCTCACGGCTCGGTGAGGACCCGCGGCCCGTCCTTCGTGATGGCGACGGTGTGCTCGACGTGCGCGGCGCGGCTGCCGTCGGCGGTGCGGAGCGTCCAGCCGTCCGGGTCGTGCCGGTAGTCGTCCTCCCCGCCCCGGTGCAGCATCGGCTCGATGGCGATGACGAGCCCCGGCTGGAGCTTGAGGCCCTTGCCCCGCCGGCCCTCGTTGGGCACGTGCGGCTGCTCGTGCATCGCGCGCCCGATCCCGTGGCCGCCGTGGTCGGCGAGCATCCCGTAGCCCCGTGGCCGCGCGACCCCGGCGATCGCCGCCCCGACGTCGCCGAGCGTGTTGCCGCGGCGGGCCGCGGCGATGCCGGCGTGGAGGGCCTCCGTCGTGGTCTCGATCAGCGCGAGGTCCTCGGGATCGGCCGTCCCCACGACGTAGCTGACGGCCGCGTCACCGCACCAGCCGTCGACGAAGGCGCCGATGTCGATGCTGACCAGGTCGCCGTCGGCCAGCCGGTAGGAGCCCGGGATCGCGTGCACGACCGCGTCGTTGACGCTCGCGCAGATGACGCCCGGGTAGGGCGAGGGGGCGAACCGGGGGTGGTAGTCGAGGAACGCGGGCTTGGCGCCGTGGTCGTTCATGACGTCGTGCGCGACCGTGTCCAGCTCCTTCAGGGTCACGCCGGGGGCGCTCGCGTCCTGCACGGCGGCCAGGCACCGGGCGACGACCCGCCCGGCCTCGCGCATCAGCTCGATCTCGGCCGGGGACTTGAGCTCGATGGTCACGCGTCGCCTCACCGGCGCGACAGTAGCCCGACCGCGCGCCGCCGGCGCGAACGACAGCGGTGTCATCCACACTGTGGACGCCGCCTGTGGATGAACTACACGGGTGTCATTCGGTCCCCACTGTGGACAACTCCTGTGGACGGGCCGTGTGACCGGCGCCCGCGTTCCGCCCCGCGGACGGCCGGGGACCCGCCGGCATGGGTCGCTTCACCGGCAAGGTCGTCATCGTCACCGGCGGGGGGTCCGGGATCGGGGCCGCCGCCGCCCACCGCTTCGCCGCGGACGGCGCCACCGTCGTCGTCGCCGGGCGCTCGCAGGACAAGCTCGACACGACCGTCGCGGACGCCCCCGCGGGCTCGACGGTCGTCGCGCGGACGTGCGACACCTCCGACGAGCAGGCGATCACGCACCTGATCGACGAGGTCGCCCGCGAGTTCGGCCGGCTCGACACGCTGGTCAACAACGCCGCGATCGCCCGGCCGGGCACCGTCGCCGACCTCGACGCCGCCACCTGGCGCGAGGTGATGGCCACCGACGTCGACGGCGTCTTCCACGCCTCCAAGGCGGCGATCGACCACCTGCGGGCCACCCGCGGCAGCATCGTCAACGTCGGGTCCGTGTCCGGCACCGGCGGCGACTGGGGCATGGCCGCCTACAACGCCGCCAAGGGTGCCGTGGTCAACCTGACCAACGCGATGGCCCTCGACCACGGCGCCGACGGCGTCCGCGTCAACGCCGTGCACCCCTCGCTCACCGCCACCGAGATGAGCGAGGGCGTCCGCGCGGACGACGAGGTCATGGCGAAGTTCCGCGACCGCATCCCGTTCGGCCGGCCCGCCGAGCCGGCCGAGGTCGGCGACGTCATCGCCTTCCTCGCGAGCGACGACGCCCGCTTCGTCTCCGGCGCCCACGTCCCGGTCGACGGCGGGCTGGGCGCCTCCAACGGCCAGCCCCGCATGTGACCGGTCAGCGCGCCACCTTCTGCTCCAGCCACACGTACTCGTCCGGGTCGATCGCCTCGGTGGCCTTCTCGTACTCGATCATGTAGCCCGGCCAGTTGGTGATGATGCGGCCGGACTCGTCGCGGTACCAGGAGTCGCACGCCTGCCAGGCCGTGCCCCCGAACCGGGCCTGCACCTCGGCGTCCGAGGCCGCCTCCACGTCGGGGCGGACCTCGGCCGCCGCGGCGCCGCGCCGGTCGGCCTCCTCGAGCGCGGTGCGCACGTACCGGGCCTGCGCCTCCAGGTAGACGATGATCGACCCGCCCGAGGTGTTCGTGTTCGGGCCGTACATGACGAACAGGTTCGGGAAGCCCGGCACCGTCATCCCCAGGTGCGCGTGCGGGCCGCTCGCCCACTCCGCGCGCAGCGACCGGCCGTCGCGTCCGGTCACCTCCATCGGGAACATGAAGCTCGTCGTCCGGAAGCCCGTGCCCCAGATGATGGTGTCGACCTCGTGCAGCCGGCCGTCCTTGGTCCGGACGCCCTCCGGCTCGATGCGCTCGACGGAGTCCGTGACGACCTCGACGTTCTCGCGCTGCAGGGCCGGCAGCCAGTACGAGCTGAACAGCACCCGCTTGCACCCGAAGGTGTAGTCCGGCCACACCTTCCGGCGCACCTCGGGGTCGCGCAGCTGGTGGCGCATGAAGATCTGGGACTTCAGGCGCAGCACCGGCCCCACGGTGCGGGGGTTGCGGATCGAGGCCGTCAACGACTCCAGGTAGAGCCGCTTCAGGCCCCACCGGCGCACCCGCTGCACGCCGGGGACCTTCAGCAGCGCCCGCACCGAACGCGGGTAGCGCAGGTTCTTGCGGGGCAGGAACCAGTTGCCGGTCCGCTGGAACACCGACAGCCTCCCGACGACGGGGGCGATCTCCGGGACGAACTGCACGGCGCTCGCCCCGGTGCCGATCACGGCGACGCGCCGGCCGGTGAGGTCGTGCTCGTGGTCCCACTCGGCGGAGTGGAACTCCCGGCCCGCGAAGTCCTCCCGCCCGGGGATGCCGGGGATCGAGGGCTGCGCGAGCTGGCCGGTCGCGATGACGACGGCGTCGGCGGTGTACTCGTCGCCGGCCTCGGTCGTGACCCGCCAGAGGCGGGCGTCGTCGTCCCACGCGCAGGCGGTGACCTTCGTGTTCGGCCGCACGAGACCGTCGACCCCGTGCTCCCGGGCCACGGCCCGCAGGTACGCGAGGATCTCCGACTGCGGGGAGCACAGCCGCGACCAGGTCCGCCGCTGGGCGAAGGAGTACGAGTACAGGTGACTCGGCACGTCGCACGCGGCGCCCGGATAGGTGTTCGCGAGCCACGTCCCGCCGATGCCGTCGGCGGCATCGAGGATCGTGACGTCCGTGTAGCCGTGGGCCCGCAGCTCGATGGCCGCCCCGATGCCGCCGAACCCGGCGCCGATGATCACCACACGCCTGCTCATGTCGGCAACCTATCCTAGGAGTCATGGCTGACGGTTTGTTGGTTTTCGACGGCAGGTGCGGTTTCTGCACCCGCAGCGTCGGCTGGGCCCGTGCCCTCGACCGTCGCGGTCGGGTCGAGATGCGCCCCTACCAGGAGCCGGGCGTGCCCGAGTCGATCGGGACGGACGCCGCGACCTGCGCCGACGCCGTGCAGTACCGGGGTCCCGACGGCGTCCGCCACGGCGGGGCGGCCGCGGTCAACGCCCTGCTCGACACGGTCACGGGCACGCGCGTCCCGTCGACGGTGTACCGGGCGACCGCGGGGCTCCAGGAGCGGGTGTACCGCTGGGTCGCCGACCACCGCGGGCGCTTCCCCGGCATGACGCCCTACTGCGAGTCCCACCCCGCGGAGTGCGCCGCGAGCACCTGACCCGCCAGGGACATCAGCAGCGCGTCCTGCCCGGGTGCGGCGGCGAGTTGCACGGCCATGGGGAGACGCTCGCCCGTGTCGACCGGCAGGGAGACCGCGGGCTGCCCGGTGTGGTTGTAGAGCGGGGTGTGCGCGTAGAAGCGGCCCATCGAGACGAGCGTGCGCAGCCCGTTGCGCCCGGGGCCGCCCCAGCGGTCCACCCGCGGCGCCGGCCCCCGCATCGTCGGGGTGAGCAGGACGTCCACGCCGAGCTGGTCGAGCAGCCGCCCGCCGAGCCGGCGGCCGTGCGCCACGGCGGCGACGGCCGCCCGGTCCCCGATCAGCGACCCGGCGCGCACGAGGTCGCGGATGCGGGGCTCGAGCCGCTCGGGGTGGTCGGCCGCGGCGGCGGCGGCGGCCAGCCCGCGCAGGATGCGGGTGGTGACGGCGAGCGCGGCGGCCTGCGCCCGGTCGGCCCGGATGCGCACCGGCCGGACGCGGTGGCCCGCGGCCGCGAGCCGGTCGGCGACCAGCCGGACCGCGCCCCCGACGTGCGGGTCCAGCGGCACCGCCGGGGCGAGGGGCAGCGGATCCACCGACACGCCGATCCGCAGGCGTCCCGGCTCGGCGTCGAGCGCCGGTCGCAGCGGCTCGTCGAAGCGGCCGACCGCGTCGTAGAACGATGCCGCCAGGGCCAGGTCCCGGGTGAGGCAGCCCGTCGTCGCGAGCCCGCACCAGCCGCCGGGGAGCGGCGACGACGGGTCGTCCGGCTCCTCGGTCCAGGACCCCGGCATCGTCCCGGTGGTCGGCTTGAACCCGGGCAGCCCGCAGCAGGCCGCCGGGATGCGGATCGAGCCGGCCCCGTCGCCCGCGGTCGCGAGGTCCACGACGCCCGCCGCCACCGCCGCGGCCGACCCGCCCGACGACCCGCCCGGGGTGTGCCCGAGGGCGAGCGGGTTGCGGGTGCTGCCGTGCGCCGCCGAGTCGGTGACGCCGAACGCCGCGAGCTCGGGCAGCGTGGTGCGACCGATCGGGACGAGCCCGGCGCGCCGCACCGCGGCCATGAACGGGTCGTCGGCGGTCCGGGGCGTCGTGAAGGCCCGGCTCCCCGTGCCCGCGACCTGTCCGGCCGCCCCGACGTCGTCCTTGACCGCGATCGGCAGGCCCCGCAGCGGGGCCTCGCCCGTCGGTACCGGCGGGAGGTCCGCGCCGATCGTGACGAAGGCGTTCAGCGTCGGCTGGCACTCCTGGGCGCGGCGGACCGCGTCGCGGACCGGCTCGGGGGCGGACACGCGGCGCACCGTAGCGGCATCATCTCCTCCCGTGTTCCGTCTCGCCCCGGTGCCGTCCGCCCTGCGCGGTGTCGTGCGCCGGCTGGTGGCCTACGACGAGTCCGCCGACGCCCCGGTCCGGCGACGGCAGGCGCCGGCCGCGACGTGCACGCTCGTCGTGGGGTTCGGCGACCCGCTGCGCGTCGACGGGAACGCTCTCGGCGCCTTCGTCGGCGGCCTGACCGACGCCACGGCGCTGACCGAGTTCCACGGGCGCCAGCGCGGCATCCAGGCCGACCTCACGCCGGTCGGGGCGCTGCGGCTGTTCGGCACGTCGCTGCCCGGCGCCGTGCCCCTCGATGCGCTCGACCCGGACTGGGGGCGCCTGCCCGCGCGGCTCGCCGCCCTGCCCGACTGGTCCGTGCGACTGGACGCGGTCGTCGACGCCCTCGTCCGGCGGCTGGACCGCGCGCGGGGCGCGGACCCGGAGGTCTGGCGCGCCTGGTCACTGCTGGAGCGATCGGCCGGCCGGGCCCCGGTGGGCGGGATCGCGGCCGACGTCGGGTGGAGCCGGCGGCACCTGACGCGGCGGTTCACCGCCCAGGTCGGGCTGTCCCCGACGACGGCGGGCCGCGTGCTGCGCTTCCGACGTGCGGCCGACCTGCTGGTGCCGCCCCCGGGGAGCATCCGGCCGTCCCCGCCGCGGATCGCCGACATCGCGGCCGCGTGCGGGTTCGCCGACCACGCCCACCTCGACCGCGAGTTCGCCGCCCTCGCCGGCTGCTCGCCGCGCGCGTACGTGGCGGAGTGGGCCGGGGTGGCGGTCGACCCGGCGGAGGTCGTCCGCGGCTGACGGGCATGTCCCCGACGTCCAAGACGGGCACCGGCCGGCCGGGCCACGATCGCCGCATGTTGATCCCCACCCTGCGCAGCGCCGACGTCCCCGCCCTCGCCGCCCACCTCACCGACGTCCTCGGCCTCACGGCCGGGCACGTCTCCCCGGGGCACGCCGAGCTGTTCTGGGGCGACGGGGCGATCCTGCTCGGTCCGCGCCGGCCCGACGACCCGTTCGACACCGGCCGCGCCGTGCTCTACCTCGTCCTCGAGGACCCGGACGCCCACCACGCCCGGGTCGTGGCGGCCGGCGGCGACGTGACGATGGGCCTGACCGACCAGGACTACGGCTCCCGGGAGTTCGCCGTCGTCGACCCGGAGGGCAACACCTGGTCGTTCGGCACGTACCGACCGGTTCCCGCACGCGCGCAAAGGTGACCATCGGGCACAATCCGGACCGTGAGACGCGGGAGCACGACCGTCCTGGTGGTGGTGGCGGTCGTCCTCGTGCTCGCAGCCGCCGCGGTCGAGTTCGCGCTGCTGCGGCAGGCCTCGACCGGACCGTCGCCGGTCTCCGCCACCGTCGTCGTCCCGGCCGCCGTTCCCGCGTCGTTCACCCCGGCGACGCCGCGTCCGCCCTCCGTCGCGGACTGTGACCTGGCTAACATCGGTCCATGGGCACCCACCTCAACCCGTACCTGCACTTCGACGACTCCGCCCGCGACGCCATGGAGTTCTACCGGGACGTCTTCGGCGGGACGCTGAACGTCATGACCTTCGGCGACATGGGCAGCGACGGCCCGGAGGCCACCAAGGTCATGCACGGCCAGCTGGAGACCCCGAGCGGCTTCGTCCTCATGGGCTCGGACACCCCGCCCGGCATGGACCCGCCGCACGGCGCGTCCGTGTCGATCAGCCTGTCGGGCGACCAGGGCGACGAGCTGCGCGGCTACTTCGACAAGCTCGCCGACGGCGGCACCGTCGACGTCGCGCTGGAGAAGCAGATGTGGGGCGACGAGTTCGGGCAGTGCCGCGACCGCTTCGGGATCACCTGGCTGGTGAACATCGCACAGCCACAGGGTTCGGCCTGAGGTGACGGGCCTGGTGTGATGGGCCCGTGAGCGACGGCGCGCACGGGTCGACCGGCACCTCATCGTCGGCACCCCGGGCCGCGCTCGTCCCGCTCTACGCGGCCGGGTTCGTGACGGCGTTCGGCTCGCACGGCATCGCGGCCAACCTCGGCTTCACCGGCGACCTCGACGAGCAGCTGCTGACGCTCGGCATCCTGCTCGCCCTCTACGACGGCGCCGAGATCGTGCTCAAGCCGGTGTTCGGGGCGCTCGCCGACCACGTCGGGCTGCGTCCGGTGCTGCTCGGCGGGCTGTTCGCGTTCGCGGTCGCCTCCGCCGCGTTCGTGCTCGTCGGGAACCCCGCCCTGCTCGGTGTCGCCCGGTTCGCGCAGGGCGCCGCGGCCGCGGCGTTCTCACCGTCGGCCGGGGCGCTCATCGGGCGGATCGCCCCGCAGCGCGGGCAGGGCCGGGCCTTCGGCAGCTACGGGGCGTGGAAGGGTCTGGGCTACACGGCGGGCCCGCTGCTGGGCGGCGTCCTGGTGGCCCTCGGGGGCTATCCGGTGCTGTTCACGGTCCTGACGGTGCTCGCGGTCGCGGTGTTCGTGTGGGCGGTCGTCGTCGTGCCGTCGCCGCCACCCCTCCCCCGGCGGCGCCAGGGACTGGGCCAGGCGCTGCGCGGCCTGGCCGATCCCGGCTTCCTGCCCCCGACCCTCGCGCTGGCCTCCAGCGCCGCGGCGCTCTCCTGCGGTGTCGGCTTCCTCCCGCTGGTCGGCGCGGCCGACGGCCTGTCGCCGGTCGCCACGGGGGCGGCGGTCTCGGTGCTCGCGGTCGTCGCGGCCGTCTCCCAACCCGTGGTCGGGCGGCTGCGCGACGCCGGCCGCATGCCGGACCGCACCGCGCTCGTCGTCGGGACCCTGCTCACGGCCCTCGGCCTGGCCCTGCCCGCCGTCGTCGGGCACCTCGTGGGGCTGCTGGTCGCCGCGGTCGTCATCGGCGCGGGCACGGCCGTGATCACGCCGGTGGCGTTCGCGGTGCTGGCGGCGTCGAGCCCGACCGAGCGGCTCGGGCAGACGATGGGCTCGGCCGAGATCGGGCGCGAGTTCGGCGAGGCGGGCGGCCCGTTCCTCACCGGCCTGATCGCGGCCGGCTTCGGGCTGGGCGGCGGCTTCCTCGGGATCGCCGTGATCGTCGCGCTCACCGCCCTCGGCGGACTGCGGATGCGCCGGACGGCGTGACGACGCGCACGACCTTCCTGAGCGATCGCTCCGGTAGTTTGTGGAGCAGTCGCTCCAGGAGGTCGTCGTGTGGGTGTGGTTGGCGGTCGCGATCGTGGCGGAGGTCGCGGCGACCGTGTCGCTCAAGGTCTCGGAGGGTTTCAGCCGGCTGATCCCCTCCGTCGTCGTGGTGGTCGGCTACGGCGTCGCGTTCTTCTCGCTCTCGCAGGCGCTCTCCCGCGGCCTGCCCGTCGGGGTCGCGTACGGGATCTGGGCCGCGACCGGGGTCGCGGCGATCGCGGTGATCGGCGCGCTGTTCCTGGGCGAGTCGCTCACGTGGGTGCAGGTCGGCGGGATCGGCCTGGTGATCGCCGGGGTGCTCGCCCTGGAGCTCGGTGGCGTCCACCGTGCCTGAGACCATCACCGACGGCCGGCGCCGCCGCGGCGCGACCCGCCGTCGGGAACTGTTGGACGCCACGCTGCGGGTGATCGCCCGCGACGGGCTCGCCGGGATCAGCCAGCGCCGGGTCGCGGACGAGGCGGGCGTGCCGGCCAGCGCGGTCATGTACCACTTCGCGTCGGTGGACGACCTGCTCGTCAGCACGCTGCGGGAGGTGAACGACCGCTACCTCGCGGAGCTCGAGGCGGTGTCGACCCTCGGCGGGCTGGCGGCGCTCATCGCCTCGTCGGGCCGCGCGGCACTGGTCGCCGAGTACGACCTGTTCCTGCTGGCCGCCCGGCGCGACGACCTGCGTACGGAGGTCGACCGCTGGGACGCGGCGCTGCGCGGCCTCGCCGAGCGGGTCACGCCCCGCCGGGGGGACGTCCTGGCCGCCGTCGTGAACGGCCTGTGGCTGCAGGCGGCCGTCTCCGGCCTCGACGAGTCAGGGGCCCTCGCGGTGCTGCGCGGGGCGACGGGGTGGAGACAAGGGGAATCGAACCCCTAACCCCCGCCTTGCAAAGGCGGTGCTCTGCCAATTGAGCTATGTCCCCTGGTGGAGGGCCTACGAGGCGCGGGTCGCCTCGCGCCAGACCTCCGCGGCCGGACGTTCCTGCTGCTTGCGCCGGACGAGGTGGACCACCCCGTACGCCGCTGCGGCGAGCACGACCAGCTTCTTCACCGCACCCACGCTAGCAGCCGCACGGGAGCGCCGAGTGCGATAGGACTCCGGGCACGACACCGAGGTCAGGAGGTCCTTCCATGGCGCACGCCTACGTGGTGGGCACGTTCGACACGAAGGGCGACGAGCTCACGCACGTCGCCGACCTGGTCCGCGCCGCGGGCCACGAGGTGACCACCGTCGACGTCGGGACCTCCGACCCGGGCGCGCGGCGGGCCGACGTGACCCCGCGCGAGGTCGCCGGCCCGGAGGCCTTCACGGGCGACCGCGGGACCTCGGTGGCCGCGATGGCCGAGGCGCTGGAGCGGTGGCTGCCGCCGCGCCGGCCGGACGGCGTGCTCGCGCTCGGGGGCTCCGGCGGCACCGCCCTCGTCACGCCCGCCCTGCAGCGGCTCCCGGTCGGCGTCCCCAAGATCGTCGTCTCGACCGTGGCGTCCGGGAACACCGCGCCCTACGTCGGGTCGTCGGACATCACGCTCATGTACTCCGTGACCGACGTGGCGGGGCTCAACCGGATCAGCCGGGTCGTGCTGTCCAACGCCGCGCACGCCCTGGCCGGGGCGCTGTCGGCCCCGCCGGTCGACACCGTGGACCGTCCGGCCCTCGGCCTGACGATGTTCGGTGTGACCACGCCGTGCGTCACGGCGGTCACCGAGCAGGTCTCCGACGAGTTTGACTGCCTGGTCTTCCACGCCACCGGCACCGGCGGGCGGGCGATGGAGAAGCTCGTCGACGACGGGCTGATCTCGGCGGTCGTGGACGTCTCCACGACCGAGATCGCCGACCTGGTCGCGGGCGGCATCATGGCCGCGGACCGTGACCGGCTCGGGGCGATCGCCCGACGGCGGGTCCCGTGGGTCGGCAGCGTCGGGGCCCTCGACATGGTCAACTTCGGCGCGCCGGACACGGTGCCCGAGCACTACCGCGACCGGACGCTCTACGAGCACAACGCCCAGGTGACCCTGATGCGCACCACGCCCGACGAGTGCCGGTCGGCGGCACGCTTCCTCGCCGGCGCCCTGAACGCGTGCGAGGGGCCGGTCCGGCTCGTCGTCCCGACGAGGGGGGTGTCGGCCCTCGACGTCGAGGGCGGCCCCTTCGCCGACCCCGCGGCGACCGAGGCCCTCGTCGAGACCCTGCGCGCGGAACTGCACGCGACCACCGACCGGCGGCTGATCGAGACCGATCTGCACGTGAACGACCCGGAGTTCGCCCGGACGCTCGTGCAGAACCTGCACGAGCTCACCGGACACGACCAGAAGAGCGGAGAGGCATGAGGCGCGAGGAGATCCTGGAGCGGCTGCGGGACAAGGTCGACCGCGGCGAACCGGTCGTCGGCGGCGGCGCCGGAACGGGATTGTCGGCCCGGTGCGAGGAGGCGGGCGGCATCGACCTCATCGTCATCTACAACTCGGGCCGCTATCGAATGGCCGGCCGCGGGTCACTCGCCGGTCTGCTCGCGTACGGCAACGCCAACGACATCGTCGTCGAGATGGCCGCCGAGGTCCTGCCGGTGGTCCGGGACACCCCGGTGCTCGCGGGCGTCAACGGGACCGATCCGTTCCTGCTGCGGGACCGATTCCTGCGCGAACTCGCCGACCTCGGATTCGCCGGCATCCAGAACTTCCCGACCGTCGGGCTCATCGACGGGACCTTCCGGGCGAATCTGGAGGAGACCGGGATGGGGTACGGCCACGAGGTCGACCTCGTCGCGGCCGCGCGGGCCCACGACCTGCTCACCACGCCGTACGTCTTCTCCGCCGACGACGCGCGGGCGATGACGCGGGCCGGCGCGGACGTCGTCGTCTGCCACATGGGCCTGACGACGGGCGGGTCGATCGGGGCCGAGACCGCGAAGTCGCTCGACGACTGCGTGGCCCTGACCGACGACTGGGCGGCCGCCGCGCGGGAGGTCCGCGACGACGTCCTGGTGCTCGTCCACGGCGGACCGGTCGCCGCTCCCGAGGACGCCGCCTACGTGCTCGAGCGTGCCCGGACCTGTCACGGCTTCTACGGGGCGAGCAGCATGGAGCGCCTGCCCACCGAGGAGGCCCTCACGGCACGGACCCGCGAATTCACCGGACTCCGACTGCCGAAGCGGAACTGACGCACTCGTCGCATCTCGACAGTGGCGTGGGACGCATTTCTGCGCCACCGTCGGGTGACATCACCCCGGGTGCTCGCGTTCGTGGGAATTCTTGATAGCGTGAATACACACCGGATCAGTTTCCGGTCGCATTTCCCCCGCGAGCCGAGGAGTACCGCCAGATGGCCCAGAAGACCGTCGTCACGTTGGTGGACGACCTGACCGGTGAGGAGTCCGAGGACATCACGACCGTCGAGTTCGCGCTCGACGGTGTGACCTACGAGATCGACCTCGACGACAAGAACAGCGCCGAACTGCGGGACGCTCTCGCGCAGTACGTCGCCGCCGCCCGTCGCACCGGGGGGCGCCGCGCCGCGACCGGTGGCGGCCGCCGGCGTGCCTCCGGCGGAGCCGGCACCGGCACCCCGCGGGCCACCTCGCCCGGCGGGTACGACCGCGAGACCTCCAAGCAGATCCGCGAGTGGGCCCGGACCGAGGGCTTCGAGGTGTCCGACCGCGGACGCGTCCCGAACAACGTCGTGGAGGCCTGGGAGGCCCGCGGCAAGAACGGCAGCACCGCGGCCGCCTTCTCCGGCTGATCGCCACCGCTCCCGTGAACGACGAAGGGCCCCGGAGCAGACGCTCCGGGGCCCTTCGTCGTGAGGTGGGAGTGGGCCCAGATGGATTTGAACCATCGACCTCGTCGTTATCAGCGACGCGCTCTAACCAACTGAGCTATGGGCCCGAACGGTGACGAGGTTACCGGAGGGTGTCCGGGCGCCCCGCCACCGGGGTGGCACCTAGTCGCGCTCGGAGAGCGTGACCTCGATGCCGCCCGCGACGTCCGCGGAGATGTTGTAGATGAACGCCGAGACGCTCGCGAGCGCGGTGAACAGGATCGTGTTCACGACCCCGATGATCGCCGCCACGCCGAACACCCCACCCGCGGTGATCAGCTGGCCGCCGGTCCCGCCGGTGTCCGAGGTGAGGTCGGAGTAGGTGCCGTTGAGCTGCGCCCAGACGCCCATGCCGTCGAGGACGGCGTAGAGGACACCGACCGCGAACATCCAGACGAAGAACAGCGCGACGCCGAGCACGAGCGCGAGCTTCAGGACCGACCACGGGTCGAACCGCTTGACCTGCAGGCTCGCCCGCCGCGGGACCTTGCCGCGCGAGGGACGCGCACTCGGGGCGTCGTCCTCGTCGAGGGCGTCGAAGTCCGGCTCCGGCTCGGGCCGCCCGCCGGTGCGCATGCCGAGCTGCTCCGGGGAGAGCTGGTTGGTCGGGGCGTCGATCAGCGCCGTCGACGAGCGTCCCGGCTCCGGCCGGCCGGGGCGGGCGGTCCCCGCCGCCGGTGTCCCGGGGCCGGGGCCACCGGGCGCGGGCGTCCCGGCGGCGGGTGTCGCGGGCGCGGGGGTCCCGGCGGCCGGGGTCGGGGCTCCGCCGGTCGGCACCGGGCCCGTCGGGGGCCGCTGCGGCGAGGGGGATGCGGGTCCCTCCGCCGGCTCGCCCCGCGCCCCGGAGCGCTGCCACGGCGGCGGCGGGCCCCCGGCGGGCTGCTGCCCACCGGAGCCCCCCGAGGCCGTCGAGGGGCGCTCCTCGGAGGCCGCGGAGGTCACCACGGTGTCCTCGGCGGCCCCGGGCGCGGGCCCGGAGGCCTTGCCCGTGCTCTCGTCCGGTGTCGGTGTGCTCACGTCGCTCGTTCCGTCGTCGGATCGTCTGGCGCCGGGCGGGTCACAGCAGCGTGTCGGGCGCCTGGTCCGGGCCCCCGGAGTCGGGGTCGGTGGCGTTCTCGGCGTTGCGGGCCACGGCCAGCAGCGTCGCGTTCTCGCCCAGGTTCATCAGCCGGACGCCCTTGGTCTGGCGGCCCGCCTTGCGAACCTCCTTGGCCGTCGTCCGGATGACCCCACCGCTCGAGGTGATCGCGTACAGCTCGTCCTCCAGCTCGACGATCAGTGCGCCGACCAGGGTGCCGCGCCGCCGGTCGTACTGCAGCGTCAGCACGCCCTTCCCGCCGCGGCCCTGCACCGGGTAGTCCTCGATCGGGGTGCGCTTCGCGTACCCGCCGCCGGTCGCGACCAGCAGGAACGTCCCGTCGCGCACGACGCCGAGGGAGAGCAGCTCGTCCCCGGAGTTGAACCGCATGCCCATGACGCCGGACGTGGCTCGGCCCATCGGGCGCAGCACCTCGTCGGTGGCCGAGAAGCGGATCGACTGGCCCTCGGCGGAGACGAGCAGGAGGTCGTCGTCGCCGGAGCAGAGCACCGCGCCGACGAGTTCGTCGCCGTCGCGCAGGTTGATGCCGATCAGGCCGCCGGTGCGGTTGGAGTCGAAGTCGGTCAGCTTCGACTTCTTCACCAGCCCGCTCTTGGTGGCGAGCACCAGGTACGGCGCGGCCTCGTAGTTCGTGATCTGCATGACCTGCGCGATCTGCTCCTCGGGCTGGAACGCGAGGAGGTTCGCGACGTGCTGCCCGCGGGCGTTGCGCGTCGCCTCGGGCAGTTCGTAGGCCTTCGCCCGGTACACGCGGCCCTTGTTGGTGAAGAACAGCAGCCAGTCGTGCGTGGAGCACACGAAGAAGTGGGCGACGATGTCGTCCTGCTTGAGCGTCGCGCCCTGCACGCCCCGCCCGCCGCGCTTCTGGGCGCGGTAGAGGTCGGTCTTGGTGCGCTTCGCGTAGCCGGTGCGCGTGATGGTGACGACGACGTCCTCGACCGCGATGAGGTCCTCGTCGGCGACCTCGCCGTCGTACCCCACGAGCCGGGTCAGGCGGTCGTCCCCGTACTTCTCGACGATCTCGCCGAGCTCGTCGCGGACGATCTGCCGCTGGCGCTCGGGCCGGTCGAGGATGTCCTGCAGGTCGCGGATCGTCTCCTCGATCTCGGCCAGCTCGTCGATGATCTTCTGGCGCTCGAGGGCGGCCAGGCGCCGCAGCTGCATGTCCAGGATCGCCTGCGCCTGGATCTCGTCGACCTCGAGGAGCTCCATGAGGCCGGTGCGCGCGAGGTCGACGGTCTCCGAGGCGCGGATCAGCGCGATGACCTCGTCCAGTGCGTCCAGCGCCTTCGCGAGGCCGCGCAGGATGTGGGCCCGCTCCTCGGCCTTGCGCAGGCGGTAGCGCGTGCGCCGGACGATGACCTCGATCTGGTGCCGGATCCAGTGGCGGATCAGCTGGTCGAGCCGCAGCGTGCGCGGCACGCCGTCGACGATCGTCAGCATGTTGACGCCGAAGCTGAACTGCAGCTGCGAGTGCTTGTAGAGGTTGTTCAGCACCACCTTGGCCACCGCGTCGCGGCGCAGGGTGATGACGATGCGCCGGCCGACGCGGTCCGAGGACTCGTCGTTGATCTCGGCGATGCCGGTGACGCGACCCTCGCGGACCATCGTCGCGATCGACTCGATGAGGTTGTCCGGGTTGACCTGGTAGGGCAGCTCGGTGACGACGAGGGTGGTGCGCCCCTTCGTGTCCTCCTCGACCTCCACGACGGCCCGCATGCGGATGGAGCCGCGGCCGGTGCGGTAGGCGGACTCGATGCCGTCCTTGCCGACCACCAGACCCGCCGTCGGGAAGTCCGGGCCCTTGATGCGCTCCATGAGCGCCTCGAGGGTCTCCTCCTCGGAGGCCTCCGGGTGGTCCAGCGCCCAGGTGGCGCCGTCGGCGACCTCGCGCAGGTTGTGCGGCGGCATGTTCGTCGCCATGCCGACCGCGATGCCGGCGGAGCCGTTGATCAGCAGGTTCGGCACGCGGCCGGGGAGGACCGCCGGCTCCTGGGTGCGGCCGTCGTAGTTGTCGACGAAGTCGACGGTCTCCTCGTCGATGTCGGCGAGCATCGACATCGCGAGCGGCGTGAGCCGGCATTCGGTGTTGTGACTGACGAAGCCGTCGGTGAGGAAGGCGTGGTCGTCGGAGTCCACCCGCACGCTGTAGACGTCCTGCACGCCCGCGTCGGCCACGGAGGCGACCTCGGCGTAGTAGAAGCGCCCGTCGGCGAGCTCCTCGGCGATCGTGCGCGCGTCCGGGTCGTCGACGTGCGCCAGGATCTCCTCCCGCCCGAGGTCCCAGCGCTCGATCCGGTCGAGGTTGTGCTTGTCGAGCCACTGCTGCTTGCGGCGGTCCGTCGTCCCGTGGGCGCGGAGGAAGGCACCGAGCCCGGGAACGTGGTCCGAGCCCATCGCCCGCGTCGCCCGGGCCTCCGGCCCGAGGATGCCGGCGATCTTCTCCTGCTTGGCGCCGAGGAAGCCGATCCGCGTGGCGAACAGGCGGGCGTCCCGGCGGTTGGTGACGACGACCTTCCACTCGCCGACGGCGTGGAGGTAGCGCTTGCTGACCACGCCGAACTCGAGGAGCAGGTTCTGGACGTCCTTCGCGAGCTGCTCGCTGCGCGTCGAGTACGACACCTGCACCGTGTTGCGCGGGAGCGCCGAGCACGAGCCGTCGCCGGTGAACAGCGACTGCAGGAAGAACCGCTTGCGTGCGGCGCCACCCCGCCAGATGAACTCCGGCACCCGCTTCTGCGCGCTGCGCTGCCCGGCGAGCTCGGCGAGCACGCTGGTGCGGACCTCGCCGAGGTCGTGCACGTCGATCTCGCGAAGCTCGGAGCCGGAGGCGATGGTGCGGGAGGAGACGTACCGACGCCCGCCGACGGCGGTGTCGTAGGCGGCGAGGACGAGGCCGAAGTACTCGGGGTCGATGTTGTTGAAGCCGGCGCGGCGTTCGGAGACGAAGCCCTCGGCGACGAACGCGCCCAGGACGATCGCCGCCGCGGCCTCGCTCCACTCCGGACCGCCGGGGTCGAACGCGGGGGTGCGCGCCATCGCCACGCGGTCGCCGGGGCGGATCTCCGCGGCGAGCTTCCACAGCAGCGTCGGGATGCCTGCGACGTCGACCAGGCAGAGCACCGGGTGGTTGTGCGTGCCGGTGAGCTCGTAGCCCTCACGCGTGGCGATCGTCAGGGTCGGGTGCGAGCCGGAGTGGAAGAACGCCTCCGCGCGGACCGGATCGCCATTGCGGTCGAGCAGCTTCTCGTCGATCGGGGTGTCGGAGTTCGGTGCGGCGTCCGGCGCGAGGTCGGCGATGCGGGGGCTGCCACCCGTCGCGCGACGGACACGGGTGTCGCCGACGACGCAGTACCTCATCGCGGCCGCGGGGTCGTTGCCCGGCGAGCCGAAGTTGCCCTGGCCGTCGATCAGCGGGTACCGCATCGACCACGGCTGGGCCAGGCGGACCAGGGCGTCGTAGATGGCCGAGTCGCCGTGCGGGTGGTAGTTGCCCATGACGTCGCCGACGACGCGCGCGCACTTGACGTAGCTGCGGTCGGGGCGGAAGCCCGAGTCGTACATCGAGTAGAGGACACGGCGGTGCACCGGCTTGAGGCCGTCCTCCACCAGCGGCAGGGCGCGCCCCACGATCACGCTCATGGCGTAGTCGATGTAGGAGCGCTGCATCTCCTGCTGGATGTCGACCGGCTCGATCCGGTCGCCGGAATCCGGAGGCAGCGTCGTCTCGGTCACGCGGTGTCCACTCCACTCTGGGCGCCCCCGGAACACGGCTGGTCACCGCGTCGAACTCGTCAGGGGCGAGCCCGTCCCGCCGGGAGCCGACACGCCGGTCCCGACCACCCGATTCTACCGAGCGCGCGGACGATCTCGTGGGCGCCCCGCACAGGTCGTGGCCGGTCAGGTGCGGTGCGGGCCGGTGACGGAGGGTCAGGAGCGGACCGCGGCCCCGGCGCCGTCGTCGGGAACGGAGACGAGGTCGCGGCGCAGCGTCTCGGTCATCGCCCACGAGCACGCGAGCGAGACGAGGGCCATCGCGGCGACGTAGGCCGCGACCGACATCAGGCTGCCGGTCCAGAGCACGAGCAGTCCGCACACCGCCGGGGCGATCCCCCCGAGGATCGAGGCGAGCTGGTAGGCCAGCGACGCCCCGCTGTAGCGCAGGTGGGTCGGGAATTGTTCGGCGAAGTACGCGGACTGCGGGCCGTACACCGCGCTGCGGCACGCCTGGACGACGAGGCCGCCCAGGATGAACAGCCAGATGTTCCCGGTGCCCACGAGCAGGAAGTACGGCACCGCGGTGATCGCCAGGACCGCCATGCCGACCAGGAACAACGGCCGCCGCCCGACCCGGTCGGACAGGAGCCCGAGCAGCAGGATCATCGGGATGTCCGAGGCGGACAGGAACGTGTTGGCGCCCAGGATCGTGGAGCGCTCGTACCCGAGCTCGGTGGTCGCGTAGGACACCAGCCAGACGGAGCTCACGTAGAACGTGGCGTTCGTGGCGAGGAAGGAGCCGGCCGCGAGGAAGATGATCCGCGGGTGCTCGCGCAGCACCTCGAGCACGGGGAGGCGGCTCGCCTCGCGGCGCTCCGCGTCGGCCCGGAAGACCGGGCTCTCGGCGACCGTGAGCCGGATCCACATCCCGACCAGGATGAGCAGGGCGCTGGCGAGGAACGGGATCCGCCAGCCCCAGGCCAGGAACGAGGCCTCGCTGACGGTGAGGTCGAGGATCAGGAACGAGCCGGTGCCGAGGACCAGGCCGAGCGGGACGCCGACCTGGGGCCAGCTGCCGTAGAAGCCGCGCCGGTGGTCCGGGGCGTTCTCGACGGCCATCAGCGCCGCCCCGCCCCACTCGCCGCCGACGCCGAGCCCCTGGCAGAAGCGCAGGAGGACCAGCAGCACCGGCGCCGCCACGCCGATCGTCGCGTAGCCGGGCAGCAGGCCGATGCACACGGTCGCCGCGCCCATGAGCAGCAGCGAGTACACGAGCATCGGCTTGCGTCCGACGCGGTCGCCGAAGTGCGCGAACAGGGCACCGCCGATCGGCCGGGCGATGAAGCCGGACGCGAACGTGCCCAACGCCGCGATCGTCCCCAGGGCGGGGTCGATGGACGGGAAGAAGACCCGGTTGAACACCAGGGCCGCCGCGGTCCCGTAGATGAAGAAGTCGAACCACTCGATGGTCGTGCCGACGAGGCTCGCGGCGGCGACCTTGCGGGGGACCCGGAGGGCCGGACCGTCGACCATGGCTGCCTCCCGGGGCGTCGGTGCCAGGTCGACCAGTGGTACGGCGTCGGTCAAGGGATGGTCAAGACCCGTTCCGCCGGGAGGAAGAGGACGTTGCGCCGGGGGTCGTCCGGACGGCGCGGCACCCACCGCCCCCGCCCCGGCTCCCAGGTGCGGGGCGTGTAGTCCCGGGCCACCAGGTCGTCGACCACCTCGGCCACGGTGGCGCCGAAGCGGCCCAGGTGCCGGTCCTCGAGCTCCAGCATCACCACGGGGCGGAAGCTCTCCAGCGTCTTGTGCGCGCCGGCGAGCAGGCTCGCCTCGGCGCCCTCGATGTCGACCTTGACCAGGTCGAGACGCTCGAGCTCCAGCTCGGCCACCAGGTCGTCCAGGGTGCCGACCTCGACCGGCACCTCGTCGTGCCGCCGGAACTCCGCGTTCGAGCCCAGGCCGACCGCACCCGTCGTGAGGAACGCACGGCCGTGCACCGGCAGCCGGCGCCGCCGCGGGAGGGAGAGGACCCCGCCGCCGGCCTCGGCTCCGAGCGCGAGGCGGTGCACGGAGACGTGCCCGGCCCGCAGCACCCGGCGGGCCGCGCCCACGAACGCGGCGAGCGCCGGCTGGGGCTCGACGGCGTGGACCTGCCCGGCCGGGCCGACGAGCCCGGCGAGGGTCCAGGTGTAGAGCCCGTACTCCGCCCCGACGTCGACGCACACCGCGCCGGGCCCGATGAACTCCGCGAGCCCGCCGACCTCGTCCTCGAGGAACCACGCGTGGGAGGCCGCGGCCCGGAGGGTCCGGCTCAATCGCTCGGTCGCACCCACTGCGCCGTGCACCTCCTCACCGCACACCCGGACGGACGCGCGGTGAGGAGGGTAGCGCCGACGTTTCCCGTGGAACCTCGGACCTGCACTACACGTCGAGGAAGCGGACGTCCTTCGCGTTGCGGGTGATGAACGAGCGGCGGGACTCGACGTCCTCGCCCATCAGGACGCTGAACAGCTCGTCCGCGGTGGCCGCGTCGTCCAGGGTCACCTGCATCATCAGGCGCGTCGAGGGGTCCATGGTGGTCTCCCACAGCTCCTTGGCGTTCATCTCGCCGAGGCCCTTGTAGCGCTGGATGCCCTCGTCCTTGTTGACCTTCTTGCCGGCCGCGCGGCCCGCCTCGAGCAGCGCGTCCCGCTCGCGGTCGGAGTACGCGAACTCCGGCTCGGCGTTCCGTCCGCCCCACTTGATCTTGTACAGCGGCGGCATCGCGAGGAAGACGTGGCCGTTCTCGATCAGCGGGCGCATGAAGCGGAACAGCAGCGTCAGCAGCAGCGTCCGGATGTGCTGGCCGTCGACGTCGGCGTCGGCCATCAGCACGATCTTGTGGTACCGGAGCTTGGCGAGGTCGAACTCGTCGTGGATGCCGGTGCCGAGCGCGGTGATGATCGACTGGACCTCGTTGTTCTTGAGGACGCGGTCGATCCGGGCCTTCTCGACGTTGATGATCTTGCCGCGGATCGGCAGGATCGCCTGGAACATCGAGTCGCGGCCGGACTTCGCCGAGCCGCCCGCCGAGTCGCCCTCGACGATGTAGACCTCGCTGCGCGACGGGTCGTTGGACCGGCAGTCGGCCAGCTTGCCGGGCAGGCCACCGAGGTCGCCGGCGGTCTTGCGCCGCACCAGCTCCCGGGCCTTGCGTGCGGCCATCCGCGCCTGGGCCGACCCGACGGCCTTGTTGATGATGGTCTTCGCGTCGGCCGGGTTGCGCTCGAACCAGTCCGCGAGGTGCTCGTTGCACACGCGCTGGACGAACGACTTCACCTCGGTGTTGCCGAGCTTGGTCTTGGTCTGGCCCTCGAACTGGGGCTCGGCGACCTTGACCGAGACGATCGCGGCGAGACCCTCGCGGATGTCGTCGCCGGTGAGCGCCGGGTCCTTCTCCTTGATCAGCTTCTTGTCGCGGGCGTACCGGTTGACCGTGGTGGTCAGCGCGGAGCGGAAGCCCTCCTCGTGGGTGCCGCCCTCGGTCGTGTTGATCGTGTTGCAGAAGGTGTAGACCGACTCCGAGTAGCCGGAGTTCCACTGCATCGCGATCTCGACCTGGTGGCCGGTGCCCTCGGCGGTGAAGCCGACCGGCTTCTTGTGGATCGGGTCCTTCGAGTTGTTGATGAAGGCGACGAAGTCCTCGAGGCCGCCGGGGTAGTGGAAGGTCCGCTCCTTGACCTTCGCGACGTAGCCCTCGGCGTCGGGCACGTCGTCGAGACCGTCGCCCGTGGCCTCGCCCTCGGGCTTGCGCTCGTCGCGCAGGTTGATGGTCAGCCCCTTGTTGAGGAAGGCCATCTCCTGCAGCCGACGGGAGATCGTCTCGAAGTTGTACGTCGTGGTCTCGAAGATGTCCGGGTCGGCCCAGAACGTGATCGTGGTACCGGACTTCTTCGTGGGGCCGACCTCGGTGAGTGTGCCCGGGCGGGCCTTCTCGTAGTGCTGGGTCCAGATCTTGCCCTTGGTGTGCACCTCGACGTCGAGCTGGGTGGACAGCGCGTTGACCACCGAGACGCCTACGCCGTGCAGACCGCCGGAGACCGCGTAGGACTTGTCGTCGAACTTGCCGCCCGCGTGCAGCATGGTCAGCACCATCTCGACGGCGGGCTTCTTCTCCACCGGGTGCATGTCGACCGGGATGCCGCGCCCGTCGTCGACCACCGAGATACCGCCGTCGGCCTGCAGGGTGACCGAGACCGCCGTGGCGTAGCCGGCCATGGCCTCGTCGACGGAGTTGTCCACGACCTCCCAGATCAGGTGGTGCAGACCGCGCTCGCCCGTTGACCCGATGTACATGCCGGGCCGCTTGCGGACCGCCTCGAGACCCTCGAGGACGGTGATGGACGAGGCGCTGTACTCGTTGTTGCTCTTCGCGGCAGCCACGGGCGTCGGTGTCTCCCTACCTCCAGCGCGGGCGAGAGATCGCCCGGACGTCGCCATCCAGTCTACGTCCCCGCTCGTACGGGAAGGGGCCGGATGGCATGTTCAGCGCGTCGCAGAGCGCCTGACGACGACGGGGGAGGGTCCCGACGGCGGACCGGGCGCTCGCCGGGCGTCTGGGCGCGGTCAACGGGCGCTGAGAGGGCGCAGGCGGGTCAGCCGTACGTGTCGCGGGGTCCGCGACCCGACACGTGCCGCGGTCCGCGGCGCCAGCTGGGGGCCGACGGACCGTGGATGCGCATGGCCTTCACGACGTCGGGTCCGAGGCCGGCGGCGATCCGCGCGAGCAGCTGGCGCTGCAGCAGCCGCAGCTGGGTGGCCCAGGCCGTGGAGTCGGCCTGGACGGTGAGCTCGCCGTCGCGCAGGGCGGTGGGCGTGGCGTGCTCGGCGACCTCCGGCCCGACCAGCTCGGCCCACCGGCCGAACACCGAGCCGTCGGCGAGCTTCGGCGCCCATCCGCGCTGCGTGGAGAGCCGGGACGCGATCCGGCCGAGCCGCTGCGGGTCGCGGTCGTCGGCGTCGGCGCCGGACCAGCCGCGGCGGCGCCGCCGGGTCGCCTCCCCGGAGTCCCGGCGGACGGTGCGCCGGGGACGGCCCCGCGTGATGCCGCGTTCGGCCTGCTGCGCGCGGGCGGCCTCGAGCGCGGCCCGGGCGATGTCGGCGCCGCGGGGCGCCGCGGGGTCCGCGGGATCTGTGGAGTCCGGGCGCTCCGACTCCATCGGGTCGGCGTCCGGGGGCTCGATGTGGTCGTCCGGGCGGGCACCCTGCGTCGCCGCCCGGCTGCCGTCCGGGGTGCGCCGCGGACCGAGGCGCGCGGGCGGCAACGCGACCGGGTCGCGCTCCGTGGGTGGGGTGTGGACGGCGGGGCCGGCGACGTCGAACAGCCCCTGCAGGTCATCTGCCGGATCCGGGCGCCGCGGCGGCCGACCGGACCGTCCGGACCCCGAGTTGTCCACAGCATCCACAGGTCTGTCCCCAGCTTCGCCGTCGTCTTCACCGATTCGGATCACCAGTGCCCACCCCCGGTCGCCCGTCACGACGCCAGCTCGTCACGCACCGTGCCGTCCTCGATGACGTAGCGTGAACCGCTCAGCACCGCCGGGACGTCGTCGTCCACCGCGGCCGTCACCAGCACCTGCTCGGCCCGCGCGGCCGTGCGGGCGAGGGCCTCGCGGCGGCGGGCGTCGAGCTCGGCGAAGACGTCGTCCAGGACGAGGATGGGCTCGCTGCCCTCGCCCCGCAGCAGCTCGAACCCCCCGAGCCGGAGGGCCAGGGCCAGCGCCCACGACTCGCCGTGGCTGGCGTAGCCCTTCGCCGGACCCTCGCCGAGCGTCAGGTCGAGCTCGTCGCGGTGCGGGCCGACCAGGCACACGCCGCGCTCGATCTCCTGGTCGCGACGGCGTCCGATCTCTGCGAGCAGCGCGGACTCCACCTTCGCGGCCAGCTCGGCGTGGGCGGCGCCGCCGGTGACGTCCTGCCACCCGTCGTCGGGGCCGGGGCCGACCGTGCCCGCCAGCGCGTCGACCGCCTCGACCCGCGAGCGGTACCGCGCCCCCACCGGCACCGACTCCGGTGCGACGTCGGCGTAGGCGGCCGTGACGTGCGGCGCGAGCGCGGCGGCGAGCTGGACCCGGCCGGCCGTGAGCGCCGCCCCGGCCCGGGCCAGGTGGGCGTCCCACACGTCGAGCGTGCCGGTGTCGCCGCGGGCGTGGCGGGCGGTCTTGAGCAGGGCGGAACGCTGGCGGAGCACCTTGTCGTACTCCGCCCGCACGCCGGCCCACCGCGGCGCGCGGGCCACCAGGAGCTCGTCGAGGAAGCCCCGCCGCTCACCGGGGTCGCCGCGGACCAGGGCGAGGTCCTCGGGCGCGAACACGACGGTGCGCACGATGCCGAGGATCTCCCGGGCCCGCGGCACCGGCGAGCGGTTGACGCGGGCGCGGTTGGCCTTGCCGGGCTGGATCTCGACCTGGACGGTCAGCTCCCGCCCGGCGTTGACCACCGTCGCCCGGACCGAGGCCGCGGCCGCCCCGCGACGCACGAGCGGCGCGTCGGACGACACCCGGTGCGAGCCCAGGGTGGCCAGGTACCCGACGGCCTCGACGAGGTTCGTCTTCCCCTGGCCGTTCGCCCCGACCAGCACCGACACCCCCGGCGCGAACGTCAGGTCGGCCTGCGCCCACGACCGGAAGTCGGTGACCGACAGCTCCCGCACGTACATGGGTCGCGGGTCAGCCCCCGGTCGGCGGCTCGTTCGCGGCCTCGCCCGCCTTGTGCACCGCGTGGCCGCCGAACTGGGCCCGGAGCGCGGCGACGGCCTTCATCGCGGGGGAGTCGACCTGTCGCGAGGCGAACCGGGCGAACAGCGCGGCCGAGATCACCGGCAGCGGCACCGCGTGCACGATCGCCTCGTCGACCGTCCACCGGCCCTCGCCGGAGTCCTCGGCGTACCCCGTGATCTGGTCGAGGTGCGGGTCGGCCTCCAGGGCCAGGACCATGAGGTCGAGCAGCCAGCTGCGCACCACCGTGCCGCGGCTCCAGGCCTTCATCACGGCCCCGACGTCGGTGACCGGGCCACCGGCGCTGAGGAGTTCGTAGCCCTCGGCGTAGGCCTGCATCAGGCCGTACTCGACGCCGTTGTGCACCATCTTCGCGTAGTGCCCGGCGCCGACCGGGCCGGCGTGCGCGAAGCCCTCCTCGCGGGGACCCTCCGGCCGCAGCGCGTCGAACACCGGCATGAGGCGCTCGATGTCGGCGTCCTCGCCGCCGGCCATGAGCCCGTAGCCCTCGGTGCGCCCCCAGACCCCGCCGGAGACGCCGCAGTCGACGTAGTGGACGTCGTGGGCGCCCAGCCGCTCGGCGTGCACCGCGTCGTCGCTGAAGCGGCTGTTGCCGCCGTCGACCACCAGGTCACCGGGCTCGAGCAGCTCGGCGAGGCGGTCGACCGTGGAGTGCGTGGCGTTGCCCGAGGGCACCATCAGCCACACCGTCCGCGGTGCGCCGAGGGCCTTCACCAGCTCGTCGAGGGACTGCACGTCCCCGGACCCGTCGTTCGCGTACCCGACGACCTCGTGACCGGCGGCCCGGAGCCGCTCGGCCATGTTGCCGCCCATCCGCCCCAGCCCGACCATTCCCAGCTGCACCGCGATCGCTCCCCTGTCGTCGTCCCGTCGATGGGTCGAGCTCCGCTGCGACTCCCGACCCGGTCCGTCCACCTCCGAACCCCGTACCCCCGATCGGCCCGGGCGTCCCGGGCGCGGCGGGGATCAGCCGGGCAGGCGTACCGGCATCAGCAGGTACAGGTACCCCGGGCGGGGCTCCGGCAGCTCGGCGTCGCCCCCGGGCCCGGGCTCCACGGCGGTGGTCGACGCCTCGTCGGCGGCGACCTCCCCGGCGGCGGCCGCGTCGTTCTCCCCCGGAGCCCCGGCGGGGCGCAGCAGCGCCGGCCGGCTGGGCGTGGTGAACGACAGGTGGGCGTGGTCCGAGCCGAGGGCACCGAGGCCGTCGAGGAGATAGCCCGGGTTGAACGCGATCGTCAGCGGCTCGCCGGCGAACGAGCACGGCAGCTGCTCCTCGGCGCTCCCCTCGTCGTCGCCGCCGGCGGTCAGGCGCAGCGAGCCCTCGTCGAACTCGAGGCGTACCTGGGTGCCGCGCTCGGCGACCAGCGAGACGCGCTTGATCGCGTCGACCAGCGGCGCCACCTCCAGGACGGCGGCCGAGGTGTGCTCCTTGGGCAGCAGCTGGCGGTAGCGGGGGAACTCCGCGTCGAGCAGGCGGGTGGTGGACCGCCGTCCGCCGCCGGCCAGGCCGAGCAGCCCGTCCCCGCGCCCGAGCGCGAGCTCGATCGTCCCGCCCGCCGAGGTGAGGGTCTTCGCCGCCTCGGACAGGGTGCGGGCCGGGGCGAGGATCGCGGTCGGCTCGCCGTCGGAGGCGGCGGTGTCCTCGCCGGGCTCCCACGTGAACTCCCGGACCGCGAGCCGGAACCGGTCGGTGGCCGCCATCGTCAGCGACGAGCCGTCGATCTCCACCCGGATGCCGGTGAGCATCGGCAGCGTGTCGTCGCGGCCGGCGGCGACCGCCACCTGCGACACCGCCCGGGCGAACACCTCGGGGGCGAGCTCGCCGACCACGGGCGGCATCTCCGGCAGCTGCGGGTAGTCCTCGGCGGACATCGTCGGGAGGCTGAAGCGCGCGTTGCCGCACGACAGCGAGGCGCGGGGCCCGTCGACGGTGAGGTCGATCGGGTGCGGCGGCAGCGAGCGGGTGATGTCGGCCAGGAGCCGGCCCGAGACGAGCGCCCGGCCGCCGTCGCCGATCATCGCCGGGACCTCGACCCTGGCGGAGACCTCGTAGTCGAACCCGGAGACGGTGAGCGTCCCGTCGTCGGACGCGTCGAGCAGGACACCGCCGAGGACCGGCACGGGCGCGCGGCTGGGCAGGCTGCGCGCGACGAAGGCCACCGCGTCGGCGAAGGCGTCGCGCTCCACGCGGAACTTCATCGGTGCTCTCCTGACGTCGTGAGGCGTGCGTGCGACCCCGGATCCGGGCAGGTCGTCACGGTAGAGCCTGCCAGGGGGGTCCGACACTCCGCCCCTGTGCAGCACCGTCGGCCGCGTCCCTCCCCAGGCCCTGTTCTTCTGTAGTTCTCCTATAGAGAGAGAACAGCAGTGACAGTAGGTCCTGTGGGCGCTGTGGAGGACCGCCGTCGGCGCAGGTCGGGCGGCCCGAGGTGGTGTGGAGCGAGGACGGTCGTCCATCCCCCGATCCGGGGACGGATCGGCGTGTCAGGTGGACGGAGTGCGGGCAGCCCCTTCCGCTCACGCCTCCGTCCACCCGTTCTCCACGGCTGTCCACAGACTTGTCCCCAGCTGTGGGTCGATCGGGAGTCGAACGATCGCCGTGTGCTACCAGGGCACGCCGGGCGGCCGTCGGGGTGCGGGCGCCGGACGAGCGGTGACGCCGGTCGAGGGTGATCCGTCATCCCTGCTGCGTCGGATGTCCGGATTCTGCTCACGCTGGGTACGGGTCCCGGCTCCGCACCGTGCTCGCCGACCGCTCGGGGCGGGGCGGTGGCTGCCGCGCGTCGGCCCGCCGTCGGGAGGGCTCGACGGCGCGCGAGTGCGGCACCGGGCAGGTCCCGCGGCCACGGGACCTGTCCCACGCGGCACTCGGCGTGCGGAGACGCCGAGGAGCGCTCAGCTGCGGGCGCGCTGCTTGATGCGCGCGGTGAGCTCCTGGACCTGCTCGTAGGTCCGGCGGCGCTCCGCCATCTCCTTGCGGATCTTCTTGTCCGCGTGCATGACGGTCGTGTGGTCGCGATTGCCGAACATCTGGCCGATCCGCGGCAGCGAGAGGTCGGTCAGCTCGCGGCAGAGGTACATGGCGATCTGCCGGGCGAGCGCGAGCGCCTTGGTCTTGCCCGGGCCGGTGAGGTCGTCGATCGAGACGCCGTAGAACTCCGCGGTCACCGCCATGATCGTGGGCGCGGTGATCTCGGACTGCCGGGAGTCCGGGATGAGGTCGCGCAGCACGATCTCGGCGAGCTGCAGGTCGATCGGCTGGCGGTTGAGCGACGCGAACGCGGTGACGCGGATGAGCGCGCCCTCGAGCTCGCGGATGTTGCGCTCGATCCGGTCCGCGATGAACTCCAGGACCTCCGGCGGGGCCGCCATCCGCTCGCCGGCCGCCTTCTTGCGCAGGATCGCGATCCGCGTCTCGAGCTCGGGCGGCTGGATGTCGGTGATCAGGCCCCACTCGAAGCGGGTGCGCAGCCGGTCCTCCAGGGTCTCCAGCCGCTTGGGTGGCCGGTCGGAGGACACGACGATCTGCTTGTTGGCGTTGTGGAGGGTGTTGAAGGTGTGGAAGAACTCCTCCTGCGTCCCCTCCTTGCCCTCGAGGAACTGGATGTCGTCCACGAGGAGCACGTCGACGTCGCGGTAGCGCCGCTGGAAGGCCACCTTGCGGTCGTCGCGCAGGGAGTTGATGAAGTCGTTCGTGAACTCCTCGGTCGACACGTACCGCACGCGCATGCCGGAGAAGAGCCGCTGGGCGTAGTGGCCGACGGCGTGGAGCAGGTGGGTCTTGCCGAGTCCGGAGTCGCCCCAGACGAACAGCGGGTTGTAGGCCCGCGCGGGCGCCTCGGCCACCGCCACCGCCGCCGCGTGCGCGAAGCGGTTCGAGGCCCCGATGACGAAGGTGTCGAACAGGTACTTCTCGTTCAGCTTGGTCTGCGAGCGCGGGGCACCCCGCGCACCGTCGCCGGGGGCCTCGGGCTCCGGGCGACCGCTCGCGGCGGACCGGCCCGGCGGGCTCCAGATCTCGTGGACCGCCGCGAGACCGTCCCGGACCTCGTCGACCTCCTCCTCCGGGTGTGACCGGTCCGGGTTGTGCGTCACCCGGCCGACGCCCGCCGCGGCGGCGATCGCGTCCGCACGGTGCGAGCGCTCGCCGCCGGTCAGGTAGCCGGTGTCCGGCCCGCCGTCGTCGGGCGGGTCCGGCGCGTAGCCGTCGCCGGCGTACTGCGGGGCCGAGAGCCGGGGCAGGGGGGAGGTCTCCGGGCCGGCCGCGGCCCCGTCGCCCCCGCGGCCGCTGTGGTCCACCCGGACCGCGAGCTGCACCGGCCGGCCGATCTGGCGGGACAGTGCATCGACGATCGGGTCGCGCAGCGCCCGCTCGATGGCCTCCTTGGCGAACTCGCTCGGCGCGGCCAGCAGAGCGGTGTCGTCGAGCAGCCCGAGCGGCCGGGTCACCCGGATCCACGCCCGCTGCTGCGCGGAGAGGGCGGTCCCGTCGGTCCGCGGCCCGGCGAGCTCGGCGACGACGCGGGACCAGGTCTCGTCGAGGTCGGAGAGCTGGTCCGTCATCGGTGAGCCTCCCCTGTCCCGGCACTGGTCGTCCCGGGCGCGCGCGTCCACAGGCTTGTCCACAACTGTGCACGACGATCGACCCGTCGACGGCACGGACCCCCGTCACCGAGGTCCCCGCCGTGCCGCGCGCGACGGCACGGCCCGCTCCCCCACCTGCTGGCACCCGTGGCCGGTCGGTACACCGGTTCCGAACCCCTGGGCTCACGCCGGCCGTCCGGGGTGCAGGACGCTAACAAGGCCGCGTCCGGGCCCACAACCTCCCCGTCGCGGCGACGTGCCCGCGACGGCGACCGTGCGCCGGAGATCATGCCCGGCCCCGCGGACCGGGGCGCGGCGGGGCCGGGTCGGGTCGGGTCGGCGGTGCTGGGCTACGCTGGTCACGACCGGATCCGGGTCCGTCGTCCCAGGGCATGCGCCCCGGGCATCGCGACGTGCCCCGGGTACACCCGCGCTCCCCCTCGATCCGGGGTGAGCCGACGCAGGAGTTCTCAGTCGTGGCCAAGGGCAAGCGCACGTTCCAGCCGAACAACCGTCGTCGGTCCAAGACCCACGGCTTCCGGCTGCGCATGTCGACGCGCGCCGGCCGTGCCGTGCTGGCGAACCGTCGCCGCAAGGGCCGCGCCGCGCTGTCCGCCTGACCGGCCGCGGCCTCCGGTCGGTGCCCGCGTGCTGCCCCGGGCACACCGCGTCCGGCGACCCGTCGACTTCCGGGTCGTCCTGCGTCGCGGCCGCAAGGCCGGTCGCCGGCGGCTGTCGGTGCACGCGCTGACGGGCACCGACCCCACGGCACCGGCCCGCGCCGGCTTCGTGGTCGGGCGCTCGGTGGGCAACTCGGTGGAGCGGCACCGCCTCACGCGACGGCTCCGGCACCTGGTGGCGGACCGTCTGGCGGTGCTCCCGGGGGACACGGCCCTCGTGGTGCGCGCCCATCCCGCCGCGGCCGGGTCGTCGTCGGCGGAGCTCGCGGACGACCTCGACGCCGCCCTGCGGCGCCTCGGGCTCGTCCCGCGGCTGCACGTGGTCGGACCGGAGGCGGGCGCGTGACGGCCCCGACGACGGCAGCCGCGCCGGGCACCTCGCCCCGGGTCGCCGCCACGGGCACCATGGAGCGCGACGAGGCGGTGTTCCACTCCGAGGGAGACGACGTGAGCGAGGCCGGTGTCCGGGAGTCCCCGGAGCCGCCGCACGCCCGCCGTCCCGGTCCCGCGGCACGCGTCGTGATCGCCCTGCTGGGCGTCTACCGCCGCTGGATCTCCCCGATGTTCCCGCCGCACTGTCGGTTCCACCCGACGTGCAGCGCCTACGCGGTCGAGGCCGTCCGGGTCCACGGAGTCCTCCTGGGCTCCGATCTCGCCGTGGTGCGCCTGCTCAAGTGCGCGCCCTGGCACCCTGGTGGCCTGGACCCCGTGCCCCCGCGCCGTCGTCGCCGACCGGAGACCCCGGACGCCGGTCGCACCGCCCCCGAGGGAGCCGCGGCCCCCGCCAGCGAGGAGCAAGCGTCGTGCTGAACTTCATCTACTACCCGGTCTCGGGCATCCTGTGGTTCTGGCACAAGGTGTTCGGCTTCCTCTTCGGCGCCGACAACGGGTTCGCCTGGGCCCTGGCCGTGATCTTCCTGGTCTTCACGCTGCGCGCGCTGCTGTTCAAGCCGTTCGTCAGCCAGGTCCGCTCGATGCGGAAGATGCAGGAGTTCCAGCCGCAGATCAAGAAGCTGCAGGAGAAGTACAAGAACGACCGCCAGAAGCTCGCGGAGGAGATGCAGAAGCTCCAGAAGGAGCACGGCGTCAATCCGCTGGGTGGCTGCCTGCCGGTCCTCGTGCAGGTACCTGTCTTCATCGGTCTGTTCCACGTGCTGCGCGGCTTCCGGCTGGACTACGCGTACAACTACGTCTTCAGCTACGCCGACATCCAGTCGTTCGACAACGCCACCATCTTCGGCGCCAAGTTGTCCGACGCGATCAGCGGCAACCTCGCGGCCGTCGGCTCCCTCTCGCTCGGCGGCACGTTCAACGCCCACGTCATCCCGGTGGCGCTGCCCCTGATGATCATCGCGAGCGTCGCCACCCACTTCACCGCCCGCGTCTCCGCGGCCCACCAATCGCCGGCCGCCGCCGCCAACCCGCAGGCGGCGATCATGCAGAAGCTGACGATGTGGCTCTTCCCGCTCGGTGTGCTCGTCTTCGGTGTCTTCTTCCCGATCGCGATCCTGCTGTACTGGCTGGCCAACAACTCCTGGACGCTGACCCAGCAGTACCTGGTCTACGGCAAGATCGCCCGCGAGGAGGAGGAGCAGCGGGCGCAGGCCGCGGCCCAGCGTGACCTCCTCGCCCCGAAGCCCGGCCAGAAGCCGAAGCGTGCGGCCGCGAACGCCCCGGCCTCCGCTGCGGTGGACGAGCCGACGGACGAGCCGGTCGAGGAGCCGGTCGCCGAGGCCGCGCCGTCGAAGCCGCGACCCGGGGCCCGTCCGGTCACCGGCAAGAGCAGCGGCCGGGCGGCGCCCGGCAAGGTCAACTCCCCGGCCGGCAAGAACGGCTCGGCGTCGAAGAACGGTCGCGGGTCCGGGCAGCTGGCCTCGTCCCGCCCGGGCAAGAAGTCCAAGAAGCGCCGCTGACGACCGGGCGCCCTCCGTCGTGCGGACGGGCGCCGGACAGCGCATCGACCACCCCCGCCCGCCGTCCCTCGCCCCATGAGGATCGGCCGGTCGGACCGGAGGGCCGCACGACGCGGCCCGGCGAGAGGAGACAGGCCGTGTCCGAGACCCTGGAGTCGGACGGCAGGACCGGCGGTGACGCCGGGGCCGCCGGGCCCGCCGAGGGCGAGACCGCGACGCAGGACGTCCTCGTGCGCGAGGGCGACATCGCCGGGGACTACCTCGAGCGGTTGCTCGACATCCTCGACTTCGACGGGGACATCGACCTCGACGTCGAGGCCGGCCGGGCGATCGTGAGCATCGACGGCGGTAAGGACCTCGAGAAGCTCGTCGGGCAGCGGGGCGACGTCCTGGAGGCGCTGCAGGAGCTGACCAGGCTCGCCGTGCAGCAGTCGACGGGGACGCGGAACCGGCTGATGCTGGACATCGCCGGCTGGCGCTCGAACCGCCGGTCGGAGCTGACCGACCTCGGGCGCCGGACGGCCGAGGAGGTGCGCGACTCCGGCGAGAGCCAGAAGCTCCGCCCGATGACGCCGTTCGAGCGGAAGATCGTGCACGACGCCGTGGCCGCGGTCGACGGCGTCCACAGCGAGAGCGAGGGCGAGGAGCCCCGCCGCCGCGTGGTCGTCCTGCCCGGTCGGGGATGACCGGCACGGCGGGCCCTGTTCCACGTGGAACAGGCGCGCGGTCGTGAGCGTCGAGAAGCAGGACCAGGTGGACGGACCGTCCTCCCCGACACCGGAGGCGGTCGAGCTCTTCGGTGAGGCCCTTTCCCGGGCCCGTCGGTACGCGGAGCTCCTGGCGGGTCCGGGACGGGAACAGGGCGTCATCGGACCCCGCGAGCTCCCCCGGCTGTGGGACCGGCACCTGGTCAACTCCGCCTGGGTCGGTCACGTCGTTCCCGAGGGCTCCTCGGTCGTGGACGTCGGCTCGGGCGCGGGGCTGCCCGGAATCCCGCTGGCGCTGGCCCGGCCGGACCTGCGGATCACGTTGCTCGAGCCGATGGCCCGGCGGGTCGCGTGGCTCGAGGAGACGGCCGCGGCGCTCGATCTCGACGTCACCGTGGTCCGAGGGCGGGCCGAGGAGCGGGAGACGCGGAGGGCGGTGGGCGAGTCCGACGTCGTGACCGCGCGGGCCGTTGCGCCGATGGGTCGACTGGCGGCCTGGACGCTCCCCCTCGTCCGGCCGGGTGGGAGACTGGTGGCGCTCAAGGGCGCCAGCGCGCAGGACGAGGTGCGCCGGGACGCCGCCGAGCTCCGGGCCGCGGGCGGTGGGGACGTCGAGGTCGTCACGCGCGGCGCGGGAGACGCCCTCACGCACATCGTGGTGGTACATCGGACGGAGCGGCGGGCCAGGACCGACCGGAACGACACCGCCGGCTCGGGCCCCGCCGGAGGACGGCGGAGCCGCGGCAGGAAGGATCGATCCTCGTGACCAAAGGACAGGCCGTTCCACGTGAAACACGGCCGCGACCGGACCGGGCGAGCGCCGAGAAGGTCCGGGAGGCCGTGAGCGAGGCGGTCTCCACGGTCGGCGCCGGCGTGCTCGGCGCGGGCGAGGTCCTGCACGGCGACGGGGGTGGGATGACCCCGATCGCGGAGGAGGCCGCCCGGGCGGCACGGGTGCTGCACCCCGAGGACCACCGCATGCCGCGGCCGTCGCGGCGCCGCATCATCACGGTGGCCAACCAGAAGGGCGGGGTCGGCAAGACGACGAGCACGGTCAACCTGGCCGCGGCCCTCGCGCTGCACGGGGCCCGGGTCCTGGTCGTGGACCTCGATCCGCAGGGCAACGCGAGCACGGCGCTCGGGGTCGACCACCGCAGCGGTGTCCCCTCGATCTACGAGGTCCTCATCGGGGAGCTCACGCTCGACCAGGCCGCCCAGGTGTGCGACCGATCCGAGGACCTGCTGTGCGTCCCGGCGACGATCGACCTCGCGGGTGCGGAGATCGAGCTCGTGTCGATGATGAACCGCGAGTCGCGGCTCCGGCAGGCTCTCTCGACCGAGGCCCTGGACGCGCTCGACGTGGACTACGTCCTGGTGGACTGCCCGCCGTCGCTCGGGCTGCTCACGTTGAACGCGATGGTGGCCGCGCCCGAGGTGCTGATCCCGATCCAGTGCGAGTACTACGCGCTGGAGGGGCTGAGCCAGCTGCTCAACAACATCGGGCTGGTGCAGTCGCACCTCAACCCGCGGCTGCACGTCTCCACGATCCTGCTCACCATGTACGACGGCCGCACGAAGCTGGCCGACCAGGTGACCCACGAGGTGCGCAACCACTTCGGCGACCTGGTCCTGCGCACCGTGATCCCGCGCAGCGTGAAGGTGAGCGAGGCACCCGGCTTCGGGCAGACCGTCCTCACCTACGACCCCGGATCCCGCGGGGCGATGAGCTACCTCGACGCGGCCCGCGAGTTCGCGATGCGGGCCGCCGTCGCCGACCGCCGTGCCGGCGCGAGCGCGGGAGAGCGGGCATGACGGAGCGCCGCGGCGGCCTCGGACGCGGTCTCGCCGCCCTGATCCCCACCGGACCACCCGAGCCGGGCCCCGACGCGCGACCCGAGGTGGGCACGCGCGCCGCCGACGTCGTCATCGGCCAACGCAGCCGTCCGGACGCCCCCGCCGACCCGGAGTCGGTGGACCCGCCGGCGGTCGACGGCGGCTCGGTCGCGGGTGCGGTCTACCGCGAGGTGCGGGTCGACGGCATCCGGGCCAACCCGCGCCAGCCGCGGACCGTCTTCGACGAGGAGGCCCTCGCCGAGCTCGAGCACTCCGTGCGGGAGTTCGGGCTCCTGCAGCCGATCGTCGTCCGCGAGCTCGAGACGCCGGTGCCAGGTGAGGCCGGCGTCGAGCTCACCCACGAGCTCGTCATGGGCGAGCGGCGCTGGCGGGCCGCGCAGCGCGCCGGGCTCACCCACATCCCGGCGATCGTCCGGAAGACCTCCGACGACGACCTCCTGCGCGACGCGCTCCTCGAGAACATTCACCGCGTCCAGCTCAACCCGCTGGAGGAGGCGGCCGCCTACCAGCAGCTGCTGACCGAGTTCGACGTGACGCACGAGCAGCTCGCGGACCGCATCGGCCGGAGTCGGCCGGCGATCACCAACACGATCCGGCTGCTGCGGCTCCCGGTCGCCGTGCAGCGTCGGGTCGCGGCCGGGGTGCTGTCCGCCGGACACGCGCGCGCCCTGCTCGGCATGGAGGACGCCGGCGCCCAGGAGGAACTCGCGGCGCGGATCGTCGCCGAGGGCCTGTCCGTGCGCGCGGCCGAGGAGGCCGTGACCCTCGCCCGCGGCGACGAGCCGACCGCCGCCCGGCGCCGCTCCCCCACCCGCAAACTGCACGCCCCCGGGCTGCAGGACCTCGCCGAGCGGCTCTCCGACGCGTACGACACCCGGGTCAAGGTCGAGCTGGGCCAGCGCAAGGGACGGATCGTCGTCGAGTTCGGTTCCGTCGACGATCTGGAGCGCATCGCGTCGCTGATGGACCTGAAGGGGCTCCCGGGCTCCCCGCCCCAGACCTGATCGTCCGGGCGCTCAGCGGCGATCTCAGGGCGCCCTGAGATCGCCGCTGCGGTCACGGACGCGGGGAGAGCTCCACGTCCCGGAACGCGGCGCGGTCCACCAGCCGGCCGAAGACCTCGCCGAGGTCGCGGCCCGCAGCCTCGATGGCCCGCGGCAACAACGAGGTCTCGGTCAGACCCGGCGACACGTTCACCTCGAGCACCGCCACCCCGCCGTCGGCGTCGACGATGGCGTCCGTCCGCGAGAGGTCCCGCAGCCCGAGGGCGCGGTGGGCGGCGACCGCGGTCTCGGCGACGCGACGCGCCACGGCGGCGTCGAGCCGGGCCGGGCAGTGGAACCGGGTCAGGCCGGCGGTGTAGCGGGCGGTGTAGTCGTAGACGCCGCTCTCCGGGACGACCTCGACGGCGGGCAGCGCGACCGGACCGTCCCCGTCCTCGACGACCGACACCGCCACCTCGACGCCCTCGACGAAGCGCTCCACGAGCACGGTCTCGGAGTAGGCCAGCGCTCCGACCATCGCCGAGGGCAGCTCGGAGGCGTCCCGGACCACCTGGGCGCCGAGGGCGGACCCGCCCTGGTCGGGCTTGAGCATCAGCGGCAGTCCGAGCCGTGCGACCAGCGCGTCGAGGACCGCAGCGGCCCCGAGCTCGCGGAACGTGGTGTGCGGCAGGGCGACCCACTCCGGGGTGGCGATCCCGGCCCGCACGAGCTCCGCCTTCGCGCTCGGCTTGTCGTGGGCACGCCGGCACGCGCGTCCCTGCGTGCCCACGAACGGGACGCCCATCAGCTCCAGCACGCTCTGCACGGCGCCGTTCTCGCCCTCGCCACCGTGCAGGGCGATCACCACCGCGTCCGGGCGTGTCGAGGCCAGCCGTCCGAGCAGGGCCGCGTCGGTGTCCCACTCGTCCACGGTCGCGCCGGCGTCGCGCAGCACGGTGGCGATCCGCCGTCCGGAGCGCAGCGACACGTCCCGCTCGTGGGAGAGGCCCCCGGCGAGGACGGCGACCGTCCGCTCGGACGTCGGGACGGGCGGTGCGGCTGACGTGGACACGCGAGGACCCTAGCCAGCCCGCACCGACCCGCCGTCGGGACGCCTCAGGCGGTGTCGACCGCCGGCGCCTGCGGGCCGGGCGGGCCCGCGGTGGGGCGCGCACCCGGGCCGGACAGCCCGAAGGTGCGCAGCACCTCCAGCTCGCCCTCCAGGACCCCGGCCAGGCGGCGGACGCCCTCGGTGATCCGTTCCGGCGGCGGGTAGCAGAACGAGAGCCGCATGTGCCGGGCCCCGGACCCGTCGGCGTGGAACCCGGTCCCGGAGGCGTACGCGACCCGCGCCGTGATCGCACGCGGCAGCATCGCGCGCGTGTCCACGCCCTCGGGGACCGTGGCCCAGACGAAGAAGCCGCCGCGGGGCCGCGTCCAGCGGCAGCCCTCGGGCAGGTGGACCTCGAGTGCGCCCAGCATGGCGTCGCAGCGCTCGCGGTACATCTCGCGGAAGGACTTGACCAGGCTGCGCCAGTCGTGGGTGGCGAGGTAGCGCGAGACGACGAGCTGGGTGAACGCCGGCGGGCAGAGCGTGGCCGACTCGGCGGCCAGCACGAGCTTGTCCTTGATGCCGTGCGGCGCCAGCGCCCACCCGACGCGGAGCCCGGAGGCGAAGATCTTGGAGAACGACCCCAGGTACACCACGTTGTCCGGGTCGAGCGACCGCAACGAGGGGTAGGTCTGCCCGTCGAAGCCCAACAGGCCGTACGGGTTGTCCTCCACGATCAGCACGCCGTGGCGCCGGCACGTCTCCACGATCTCCGGCCGGCGCTCGGCGGCCAGCGAGACGCCGACCGGGTTGTGGAAGTTCGGCACCGTGTAGAGGAACTTCGCGCGCCTGCCCTCGGCGGCCAGGCGCTGCAGGGCCTCCTCCAGGGCCGCGGGCACCAGCCCGTCGTCGTCCATGGCGACGTGGCGGACCTCGGCCTGGTAGGCGGCGAACGAGCCCAGCGCGCCCACGTACGAGGGCGACTCCGCGAGCACGACGTCCCCCGGGTCGACGAACAGGCGGGTCAGCATGTCCAGCGCCGACTGGGAGCCGACCGTGACCACCACGTCGTCCGGGGCGAACCCGCCGGTGGCCGAGGTCGACCCGGCCTCGAAGGCCATGACCTCGCCGATCTGCTCGCGCAACACCGGGACGCCCTGCGCGGACCCGTACTGCAGCGCGCTCTGCCCCTCGGCGGCGATGAGCCCGCCGACCTCTCGGGCGAGCGAGTCCAGCGGGAGCGCGGCCAGGTTCGGCATCCCGCCCGCGAGGGACACCACCTCCGGCCGGCTGGCGACGGCGAACAGCGCCCGGATCTCCGAGGCCGTCATGCCGGCGGTGCGGGCCGCGTACCGGTCGGAGTGCGGGTCGCCGGTGGAGCCGGTCGACACGGTGCCGACCGCCGCGCCCGCTGCCGCCGCCGCGCCGGCCCCGGGGAGGGCGTCGGGACGGGGGACGGGGGGCGTCGGCGTCATCAGCGACTCTCCGTGATCATCTCCGCGACAGGATCGTCGTGACTCTACGCGCCGGTTCGCGTGACCCGGGGCGAGCGTCGTCACGTCGCGTCCCGACGACCGCCCGGCGCCCGTCACCCGCAGCCGATCACCCGACCCGGGCCGCCCGTATTGTCGGGGGCGGCGCAGGAGAGTACGCATGCCAGGGCCGGTGTGGATGCGGGGCTCGAGGTCCCGCCCGATCGGGCCGCCGGTGGAGGCAGACGGGAGTGTCGGTGTCGCGAGAGTGTGTCGGGATCACCCTCGACAACATCGAGGAGCTGCCCAAGGGCAGCCGTCGGTGCGTCTACTGGGAGCTCCCGCCGCACCTGGGGAGCCAGGCCGAGGAGTTCGGCACGCTCGAGCTGGAGAAGGAGGCGTGGGTCTCCGGGGTCCTGCTCGAGTGGGGGTCGTGCGGCCGGATCGCCCACGTGGACGGCGTCCCCGCCGGTTACGCCTTCTACGCGCCGCCGGCCGCCGTGCCCCGGGCCGCCGCGTTCCCCACCGCCCCGGTCGGCGCCGACGCGGTGCTGCTGTGCGGCGTGCACGTCGTACCCGACTTCGCCGAGGTCGGGATCGGGCGGTTGCTGGTGCAGGACGTCGTCCGCGACCTCTCCCGGCGCGGTGTGAAGGCCCTGGAGGCCTTCGGGGACGCCGCCGACCGGCCCCGCGGCGAGGCGCACGGCCGCACGGCCGAGGACGGCCCGACCTGCGTGCTGCCCGCGGCGTTCCTGCGGGCGGTCGGCTTCAAGACCGTCGCCCCGCACCACCGCTGGCCGCGCCTGCGCCTCGAGATGCGCACCGGGTTCTCCTGGAAGGAGGACGTCGAGGCCGCGATCGCGCAGCTGCTCGGCTCGGTGACGGTGACGACGGCGCCCGCCGCTCCGGTGGGCGCCCCGGTGCCGCGGTAGGTGGCCTCGCCTCGTGAGCACTTCCGGTCGCCATGGCGGCCAGGAGTGCTCACGGGCCGTCAGGCACCGATCGGGCTGCCCTCTTCGCGCTGCAGGATGTCGGAGAAGGTGAACGTGCCGGTCGGCTTGTCGTTCTGCCCCAGCAGGTAGAGCCGCTTGACCGCCACGAGGATCCCCTCGGCGACGACGTCGCGGAACGCCGGGTCGAGCAGGCGGTGGCGGTCCGAGTCGTTGGTCAGGTAGCCGATCTCGACGCGCACCGCGGGCATCCGGGTCAGCCGCAGGAGCTCCCACGGACGCGGGTGCACGCCGCAGTCGGTCATCCGGGTGCGGGCGAGCAGCTCGCGGTGGATGTAGCCCGCCAGGGCCTCGCCCACGGTGGACGTGGCGCCGGTCCCGGTGCCGAAGTGGAAGGCGGCGAGCCCGTTCGCGGCCGGGCTGGGGTTGGCGTCGATGTGCAGCGAGAGCACGACGTCGGCGCCGGCGGAGTTCGCGAAGCCGGCGCGTTCGGCGTCGGTCGGGCAGTCCTGCGGGCCGTGGGAGAGCAGCGCCTCCATGCCCGCGGCCGACATGCGGCCCTCGAGACGGCGGGCGATGTCGGAGACCAGGCCGGCCTCGGTGACGTCGCCGACGGCTCCGCCCGGGTGCGACCCGCCGTGACCCGGATCGATCACGATGCGCTTGCCGGAGAGCCGCGGCCCGGCCTTGTGCAGCCGCTCCTGCTCGCGCAGCAGGCCGGGGCGGCCACCGGTGACCTTGCGGCCGAGGTAGCCGAGGTGGCGCAGCGTGCGGGGCCCGCAGATGCCGTCCGGGGCCATCCCGTAGTCACGCTGGAAGCTGCGCAGCGCCTGCTCGGTCTGCCGGCCGAAGGCGCCGTCGGCGCGGCCGGAGTCGTAGCCGAGCTCGAGCAGGCGCTCCTGGAGGGCGAACACGTCGTCGCCGGTCATCATGTTCGTGGTCTGCAGGCAGAGCATGCGGTCGCCCAGCGACCAGCGGGCGTCCCGCAGCGCGCGGTAGGTCGCGGTCCCGACGACGCCGTCCGTGATCAGCCCGCGGTTCTGCTGGAAGGCGCGGACGGCGTCCTCGAGCGCGGAGTCGAACAGCGCGGCGTCGAACACGGAGTGCGCGGCGTCCGCGGGCTCGAGCAGGCCCAGGGCCTCGAGCGCTGCGCGGACCTCGGCGACCGCCGGACCGGTGTCGCCGCGGCTGAGCAGCTGCATACGGTCGCTCCCGTCGAAGTCCGGTGCCTGCCGAGGGGCCGGTCCCGGCGGGCACCGACTCACTCGGACCTCATTGTGCCCTGTCGCCCCGCGCGCACCCGGCATCGGGCCCGCGCCGGAGGGTCACGGTTCGGGTTCGGGAACGACGACGCCGGGCCCGGACGGGGTCCGGACCCGGCGTCGGTGGTGCGTCGTGCCGACTCAGGCGAGCACGTCGGAGAGGTCGTCGAGCAGCGCGGCCTTCGGCTTCGCGCCCACGATCTGCTTCACCGGCTTGCCGCCCTGGAACACGATCATCGTGGGGATCGACATGACCTGGTAGTCACGCGCCGTGGCCTGGTTCTGGTCGATGTCCAGCTTGGCCACGGTGATCTTGTCGCCGTGCTCCTGGGCGATCTCCTCGAGCACCGGGGCGACCATCTTGCACGGCCCGCACCAGGTGGCCCAGAAGTCGACGACGACGGGCTTGTCGCTGTTGAGCACCTCGTCCGAGAACGTGGAGTCGGTGACGTTGATCGGGCTGCCCATGGGGGCTCCTTCGTGACGGGGACGGATGGGGTCTGAGGGGTCGGGGTCAGGACGCCGGGACGGCGTCCAGCTCCGGGTCGAGCTCGGTGCCGGCGCCGGGTTTGGGCGACGTCGCCGGCGTCGCGGTGGCCGGGTTCTCGGCGAGCCAGCGCTCGGCGTCGATCGAGGCCGTGCAGCCGCTGCCCGCGGCCGTGACGGCCTGCTGGTAGGTCTTGTCCGTGAGGTCTCCGCAGGCGAACACACCCGGCAGGTTCGTGTACGTGCTCGGGTGGTCGACGAGGACGTAGCCCTCGTCGTCGGTGTCGACCTGCCCGGTGAGGAGCGCGGAGCGCGGGTCGTGCCCGATCGCGACGAACATCCCGGTCGCGTCCAGGGTGTCCTCCTCGCCGGTGACGACGTCGCGGACCCGCACACCGGTGACGGCCGTGTCGCCGAGCACCTCGGTGACCACGGCGTTCGTCCGGAAGCGGATCTTGTCGTTCGCGCGGGCCCGCTCCAGCATGATCCCGGAGGCCCGGAACTCCTCGCGGCGGTGCACGATCGTCACCGATCGGGCGAAGCGGGTGAGGAAGGTGGCCTCCTCCATCGCCGAGTCGCCGCCGCCGACCACCACGATGTCGTGGTCGCGGAAGAAGAAGCCGTCACAGGTCGCACAGGCGCTGACGCCGTGGCCCAGCAGCTTCTCCTCGCCGGGGACCCCGACGTAGCGCGGGGCCGCGCCCATGGCGAGGATCACCGAGCGGGCGTGGTGCTGCTCGGACCCGACCGTCACGGTCTTCACGTCGGCCGCGAGGTCCAGGGCGTCGACGTCCGCGGGGCGCAGGTCCGCGCCGAACCGCTCGGCCTGCCGCCGCATCTGGTCCATCAGGTCCGGGCCCATGATGCCCTCGGCGAACCCGGGGTAGTTCTCGACCTCGGTGGTCGTCATGAGAGCACCACCGAACTGGCTGCCCTCGAAGACCACGACGTCGAGCTGCGCCCGGGCCGCATAGGTCGCCGCGGTGTAGCCGGCCGGTCCGGAACCCACGATGATCACGTCGTGGATCGTCTGCTCACTCACGCCCGCTGAAACGTCGCCCACCTCCCCAGGATTCCCCACCGGGTGTCGTCCGGCCCACTCACCCACCGACCTCGACGTCCGCGAGGGTGTCCGGCGAGCCCGGGGCGCAGGCGGGACCGACGACGAGCAGCCGGAACACCGCCGCGCGCCCGGTGGTGAGGACGTGGAGGGTGCCGGGGCGCCCGTCGAGGACCACCGCGCGCGTGCCGGCCGGGACGGTGCCCGCCGGCAGCCCGTGGGCGGCCAGGCAGCCGGCCCGCCCGGCCGGGTCGGACCCCGGGCCCGCCTCGCGGGCGCCCAGACCCGAGCGCAGGGCCTGCGGGAGGTCCCGGGTGGAGAGCACCAGCGGGTCGTCCGGACCGGGCGGAGCCGGTGCGGCGGTCGGAGCCGGGGGTCGCGGCCCGGCGCCCTGCCCGCTGCCCACGCCGGCGACCCCGACCACGCCCGCCACCACCGCGGCGACGGCCACCGCCACCAGCCCTCCCGCGAGCAGGCGACGGCGGGTGCCCTGCCGGCGACCCGGTGGCCGGGACGGCGGCAGGGACGGTGGCCGGGACGGTGGCCGCGGCCGACCCGGGCGGGTGGGCACGGGCCGGCCGGGCGGGGGACCGGAGGCCGACCGCTCGGCGGCGAGGGCGGCCTCCAGGGCGGCCGCGAGCCCCTCGGGCGCCGCGGGGCGGGGGGCGGCGGCGAGGTCGGCGCGGGTGCGGTCGAGAGCCGCGAACAGCTCCTCCTCACCGGGACGCGGCGCCTCGCCCTCGCCGTGGCGCAGGGCGGCGTCCGTCTCCGCGTCGCCGGGGGGTCCTCCTCCCCGGGGCGCCCGCTCGTTCATCGCTCTCCTCCCGCCGGGCTGCGCACGTGGCCTCCGGGGGCTTGGACGTCGCCGGGCCCCGGATCGTTCCCGATCGGTCCCCGACCGGTGCCGTCCGGGCGCAGGTGCCCGAGCAGGAGGGCCAGCCGGTAGCGCCCGCGGGCCGCACGGCTCTTCACGGTGCCCTCCTTGACCCCGAGCACGGCCGCCGCCTCGGCCACGGCCATCCCCTCCATGTCGACCAGCACGACGGCCGCCCGCTGCGGCAGGGGCAGCCGCCCGAGGGCGTCCTCGACGGCGAGGGCCCGCTCCCGGTCCAGGATCGGATCCCGGCGCAGGGGCACGTCGACGGACTCGGTCAGCGGGACCGCGGCACGGTGGCGCCGGCGACGCAGCCGGTCGAGGGCGGCGTGGTGCACGATGCGGCGCAGCCAGGTGCTCACCGAGGCCTCCCCGCGCCAGCGGGGCGCGTGGCGGAACGCCGAGAGCAGCGCCTCCTGCACCACGTCGGAGGCGTCGTGGTGGTCGCGGACGATGCGCAGCGCGTAGACCCAGAGGCGGTCGCGGTGGCGGCGCACGATCTCGTCGAACGCGAGCGGCTCGCCCGCGAGGTGCGCGGTCAGCAGCGCCTCGTCGGAGCGCTCGTCGTCCACGTCCGCGGACGCTAGGCGGCCCGCCGACGGCACAGGGGCCGTTCGGGAGAACCGGCCGCCGTCAGCTCCCGCCGATCACCGTGACCTCGGCGATCTCGCTGCTGTAGCCGCCGTCGGACTGCGCCAGCCCGGTGACCCAGACGAGCAGGTTGCCGGTCGGCGCCCCGGCCTGCAGCGGGATCGTCGTGGTGTCGCCGGAGACCGTGCCCGTCCCGAGCAGCTGGGTCTGCGCCAGCGGGAGGTTCGGGGCGGCCGCCGCGCGGATCTCGATCGTGGTGCCCGGGCTGGGCGAGCGGACGACGACCTGGGCCGGCCGGCTCGGGGCGCGGAAGGTCGTCATCAGCCCGATCCCGGGCTTCAGCGCCGGGAACTGCTGGCGGTAGTCCGACGTCGACCATGTCGTCGAGGGGTCGTTGTCGGCCGCGCGGCCCACCCGGTCGGGGTTGTCCGGGTTCCCCGACGGGTCGTAGACCGCGATGCTCGCGAGCTGCACCGGGCCGGCCGGTGCGGCGGGGGCGGGCGGGACCGCGGGCGCGGCGGAGGGCGCGGCCGGTGCGGGCACCGGCGCGGCGGAGGTCGGGATGACCAGCGGCGGCGCCGACGAGGGCCCGCCGCCGAGCAGCGACACGGCCTGGAAGGCGACGAACGCGACGATCGCGAGCACCGCCACGACCAGCAGCGTCACGCCGATCCGCAGCTTGCGACGGGTGGCCGGGTCCGGCCGGTCGGAGTCCTCGTCGTCGGGGTGCCACACCGCGCCGTCGTCCTCGGCGAGCTGGACCCCGTCCTCGGTGAGGGGCAGCAGCACCCCGTCGTCCTCGGCGCCCTCGCGCAGTTGGCGGATCAGCCCGTGCACGGCCGCGGCGGTGCGGATGCCGCCGGTGGCGTCCAGGGTGCGGTCGACCAGGGCCGCGAGCCCGACGGGCAGGGCCGGGCGCAGGTCCCGCACCGGGGCGACGGACCCGGAGCCGGTGCGCGGTGCGGCCTTCAGCCCGGCCGGGGTGGTCCCGTCGGTCGAGGGCCACCGGCCGGTCAGCAGCAGGTAGAGGGTGGCGCCGAGCCCGCGGACGTCGTCGTCGACCTCGGCGTCGCCGCGCGGCATGGGGAACGCCAGGCGGGCGTTGGCGCGGGCGGTGACCCGGACGCGCTGCGGGTGGTCCAGCCCGAGGACCAGGCCGGCGCGGTGGGCGTCGGCCACGGCCTGCGCCAGTGGTTCGACCACGCGCAGCGCCGCGCTCGGCGAGAGCGGCCCGCCCGCGACCAGCTCGGCGAGGTCGCGGCCGGGGGTCCACTCGGCCACCGCGGCACCCAGGACCCCGGCGGGCAGACGGCTCGAGCCGGGCTGGATGACGTCCAGGACGCGGGCGGCGTGCCGGTGCGCGAAGTGCGCCGAGCGGGTCGCCCGGGAGAGGGCCGACGACGCCCGCACGTCGGCCTGCCAGCCGCCGACGAGCAGGGTCATGGCGACGTCGCGCTCCAGCGTCGTGTCGCGGGCCTTCCACAGCGCGGCGTCGGCGGGCCGGTCGCGACCGACCTCGCTGACCAGCCGGTAGCGGTCCGCGATCACGGTGCCCGGCACGAGGGCGCCGTTCGGACCGACCGGGATGGGGCCCGACGACGGCGTGCGGGGCCCGGGAGGCGGCATCGGGCGGCGGCCGGACCGCCGGCCGGACGCCGGGCGCCCCCCGGTCCCGCCGCGACGCGCGCCGTCCGGGAGGTACGTGGTGGGGCCGTCGATCCCGGTCCCCGGCGACGCCGGCACCGGCGGCACGGCGGTGGTCGGCGCATCCGGGCCGGACCTGGACGGGGACGACGGGGACGACGGGGACGACGGGGACGACTCGGCCGGCGGGTCCGCGGGGCTGTCCGGCCCGTCGGTCCCGGGGCTCCCGGCGGCCGGGGCGTCGGGGTCGGGCGCGGTCGGCGCGGGTGACGCCTTCAGGGCGCCGGCCTCGGCGTCGGGGTCCACGGCGCCCGCCGTCTCGGCCGGGTCGACGACCGCGTTCGAGCCGGTCCGGGACGGGGCCGGACCCGGCGCGCGCCGCGCGCTCATCGCGTCGTCCACCCCTCACCTCCGGGCTCGCCCCACCCGTGACGGCCGTCCCGCGATCACGCCACCCGGTGAGACTACGGGACACCCGGGCCCGCGTCGTGGACCCGAGGCCCGGGCGCGACGCCTCTCACCGCGCGGCAACCCGAACGGTGTCGGCCCGCGCCGTCAGCGGCCGACCAGGCGTCGCAGCCGGGACACGACCGGGTCGAGCTCCGGGACCCGCAGCAGCCGCATCGCGACGGCCAGCACGCCCACCGACACCGCCCCGCCCAGCAGCACCGTCAGCCACGCCTTCGCGACCGCCCCGCTGCCGGGGAGCAGGCGCTCGAGCAGGGTGATCAGCAGGACGGCGACCAGCACCGCCATCACCGAGGCCAGCCCGGTGAGCAGCATCGTGCGCAGCACCCGGCGCGTGTCCAGGCGCCCGAGCCGCGACCGCAGCCAGACGTCACCGACCACCGAGCCGACGACGAACCCGAACGCGTTGACCGCGGCCAGGCCGAGGACCACCTGGTCGGGCGCCAGGAGCACGGGACACAGGTAGGCCAGCGGGACCTTGACCGCCGTCATCACGACCATGATCAGCGTGGGCGTCCGCGCGTCGGCCATCGCGTAGAACACGCGCAGCTGCAGCATCACGACCGCCATCGGGAGCAGCCCGAACGCCGACGCGGACAGGGTGGCGCCCAGGGTCGCCGCCGACGCGCCGCCGGACTTGCCGAGTGAGAACATCGCGATGCCGAGCTGCGAGCCGAAGACGGTGAGGATCGCGCTGACCGGGAGCAGGGTCACCGTCGAGAGCCGGGAGCCGAGCGACAGGTCGGCCACCACCTGGTCCAGGCGCCCGTTGGCGGCGGCCGCGCTCATCCGGGGCATCAGGGCGGTCAGCAGCGACACGCCGAGCACGCCGTAGGGCACCTGGATGAGCAGCCAGGCGTTCGCGTAGACCGACGGCCCGCCGGGGTCGGAGGAGAGGGCGACGCGCAGGATCGCGGTGAGACCGACCTGCGAGATGATCACGTACGCGACGACCCACGCGGCGAGCCCACCGAACGCGGTCAGCCGCGGGTCCCACCCGAAGCGCCACCTCCAGCGGAAGCCGGTGCGCCGCATGGCCGGGAGCATCACGGCCGCCTGGAGGACGATCCCGAGCGTGCTGCCCACCCCGACGACCAGCAGCTGCGTCGTGGAGATCCCGCCGTCGGGCGGGCTCGGCAGGAACCAGTAGACCGCGAGCGCCCCGAGCACGACGACGTTGTTGAGCACCGGGGCCCACGCGGCCGGGCCGAACACCGCGCGGGCGTTGAGGATCGCCCCGAACAGGGCCCCCATGCCGTAGAAGAAGATCTGCGGCAGCAGCAGGTAGGCGAAGTCGATCGCGAGCGGGCGGTACGCCTCGTTCTCGATGTATGGCAGGACGAGCACCGGGGCGGCGACGACCGCGATCGTCGTCGCGACCGCGAGTGCCACGGCGGCCCCGGAGAGGAGCTTCTGCGCGAACGCGTCCCCGTCGTCGCCGTCCTCCTTGGCCGCGCGCACGAGGACCGGGATGACGACGCTGGTCAGGACGCCGCCGAGCAGCAGCTCGAAGATGATGTTCGGGAGGGTGTTCGCGATCTGGAAGGCGCTGCCGACGAACTCGAGGCCGATCGTGGCGGCCAGCGCCAGGGTGCGCAGGAAGCCCGTGAGGCGGCTGACGAGGGTCGCGACCGCCATCCCGCCCGAGGCTTTCACCAGCGACGAGTCGTCGCGCTCGTCGCTCGGCGTGCGGGGCGCCGGCACCGCGGGCGCGTCCTGCTCCAGCGGCGGCCGCGGCAGCAGGACGGTCTCGTCGCGGGAGTCCCCCACCGTCCACGACGCGAGGGGTGCCCCGCGTCCGGGGACCGCGGCGGTGTCCGCCAGGGCGGCGAGCCGGGTGGTGGCCTCCTCGACACGGGCCGGGACGGTGCGGGTGGCCTCGTCGGCGGGGGCCGCCGGCGGCCGGGCGGGACCGGGCGGCACCGCCCGGGCGGGCACGGTGGCGGCGTCGCGGGGCTGCGCCCCCAGCGGGCGCGTCGCACCCGGGTCCGGGGGACGGGAGGTCCCGGGCGGCACCGGGCCCGGCGCCGGCGTCGGCCCGGGGAGGGGCGACGCACCGGGCGGGGGGACCTCCGTGCGGGGCATCGGACGGCCAGGGGGGCCCGGCGGTGGGCCGGCGGGGCCGGCGGGGCCGGCGGGGCCACGGTGCGGCGGGGGGCCCGGTCGCGCGCCGGGGGGCGGGCCGGCCGGTTGGCCGGGGGGCTGGTGCGACCCGCCGAGCGGGGGCGGGCCGGCGGGCGGGCCCGGGACGGGGCCGGGCGCCCCGGGGCGGGCCGGCGCGCCCGGGCGGGTGGTCGGACGCGTGCTCGCGTCCTCGGCGGGCGCCTCCCGGTCGAGGTGCTCGGGGTTGCCGGGTGGCGGGCGACGCGGCATGCGGTCGTCCGCCGGCGCCGGGGGCGGCGGGACGACCACGTACTCGTCCGGGTCGGGCGGGGCGGCGTCGGACGCTGCGTCGGAGCCGGGGTCCCCGCGCCCCGGGCGGCCGCTCACCGGGCCTGCAGCGGACGGTCGGCGTCCGGGGTCGTCCCCGTCCCGTCCGTCGGCTGCTCCCCGTCGGTCGGCGTCGTGGACCGACGCCTGCGCCGGGACCGCCGGTCGCGGCGCGCCGCCCGGACCCGCAGCGCCACCCGGAGGCTCGCCAGGGTCACCAGCACGACGGCTGCGGACGCGGTCAACCACACCGTGATCGTGCCGTAGGCGGTCGATCGGAGCAGCAGACGAGCCGTGGGACCGAGCGCTTCTCCCCCGGGCGTGCGCGCGGTCGCGTCGATGGTGAACGGGCCGGCCCGCTCGACGTCCAGCGCCACCTGGAACTGGTAGCTGCCGAAGGCGGGCACCTGGCGGACCGGTACCGGGGAGGCCCGCACCCCGGGCGTCGGCGCCAGGGCCACGGTCACGTCGACCGCCACCGGCAGCTGGTTCTCCACGGTGAGCAGCAGCGGTGCGTCGCTGGAGCCCAGCGAGTAGGTCCCCGCGGGCTGGATCACGCGCACCATCGAGCGCAGGGTCCGCATCTGCGCGGCCACGTCGTCGGCGGCGGCCCGCTGCAGGGCCGGGTCGCCGCGGCCGGCCGCCGACAGGCTGCGCAGCAGGGCTCCGGTGAGCGGGGTCACGTAGTCGGACGGCGTCGGGGCCCCGGCGCGGTCCTGCCGGCTCGCCGCGAGCAGGTCGCGCTGGTCGTCGCGCACGGCCCGGATCTCGTCCAGCACGGCCGGGGACCGGTCCGAGACGGCCACGCGGTCGCCCGGCCCCAGGGCCACCGTCGGCGGGGCGGCGGCCGCCGCTCCCCGTGCCACCAGGGTGCCGACGTCGACCGGGGTCACCAGCCCGCGCCGCGCGAGCTCGGTGAGGCCGGCGAGGAGCGCCCCGGCGGCGGCCGGGTCGACCTCCCAGTCGGCGGGCGGGGCGAGCACCGTCGTACGGGGCGGCGCAGGCGGCTGGTCGGGTCCGGCCAGCGAGCGCAGGGTCGTGACGGCGAGCGCGTCCTGGGTCGCGAGGGCACCGCGGGCGGGTGCGGTGCCGCCGCCCGGAGCGGGGTCCGCGGCGAGGGCCCGGGCCGCGAGCGGGTCGGTGGCGACCGCGAGCGTGCCGCCGTCGCCGCCGGCGAACCGCCCGGTGCCGCCCGGCGGGACGCCGCCGGTGAGCGTCGCGCCGTCGACGACCAGGGCGCGTGCGCCGCCGCCCGCGAGGTCGGCCAGGCTGCGTTCGTCGAGCAGGCCGCCCGCCGGCACGGTCGCGTCCGGCACCGGGCCGACGCCGAGGAGCTCCGCCGTCCGCCGTTCGCCCAGGGTGCGCGCCGAGGTCGTCAGGTCGCTCATGTTCCCGCGACTGGTGGCCAGGAGGTCGGCGTCGGCGTAGGGCAGCGCGATCACGCAGCGGCCCGGGGCGGCGGCGCGCACCGCCGCGAGCCACTGCGCGGCGGCCTCGGCGCCCGCCCCGGGGCGCGGGCCGGTCGGGCTGGTGACCTGGTAGCCGGCGCTCATGTCGCGGGCGGTCTCGAGGAGGTCGGCGTCCACGGCCAGGCAGGTGGCGGCCGCGGCGGGGCTCCCGAGCGGCGCGGAGCGGGTCAGGGCCGCGACCAGCCCGCCGAGGCGGCCGTCCGGCGCGAACGAGGCCGCCAGGGAGTCGTCCGCGAGCAGCGTCGGGCTGCCCGGGGTCACGGCCAGGCGGCGGGGCCGGTCGGAGAGCGGGTAGAGCAGGGAGACGGTCCCCGGTGCCGGGACGGCGGCGGGCCGGCCGGGGAGCCCGGCGACCGGGAGCAGGAAGCGCAGCGCCGCGACCCGCGCGGGGGCCGCACCCGTGCCCGGCGTGCCGTTCACCTCGACGACCAGCGGGAAGACCCCCGGCCCGGGGAGCGCGAGGGCGGCGAGGGGCACCCGCAGCGCGACCGGCACCTCCTCCCCGGGGTCGAGGACGCCCGCGACCGGGGTGAACGGCTGCGTGGAGCCGGCCGGGTCCGGCGAGATCGCCCCGCTCAGGGCCCGGTCCACCTCCCGGTCGGTCGCGACCGCGGCCCCCCGCTGGGCGCGGACCCCCAGGTCGCGGACCGGGACCGGCCCGCGGTTGGCCACCCGACCGGTGATCGTCACCTCGGTGGTCTCCGGCCCGACGACCCGCGGCGCGGCGTCCACGTCCAGAATCACGCCCCCCGTCGGTGCCTGCCGCGGCGCGGCCGCGGCGGGGACGGGCAGCAGCGCGAGCACCGCGACCGCGGCGACCACGACGTACAGGAGGGTCCGGCGGGCCCCTCCTGCGATCACGCGGACTCCTCCAGGATCTCCGCGGCCAGGCGGACCAGCCGGCGCTCGTCGGCGTAGGCCAGGCGCGAGCCGAGCTCGGTCAGCGGGACCCACGCCACCTCGGTGACCTCGACGTCCTCGTCGGAGAGCTCGCCGCCGTGCGCCGAGAGCAGGAAGTGCTGGACCGTCTTGTGCACCCGGCGGTCCTCGGCGACGAACCAGTAGTCGATGCTGCCGAGCGGGGCCTGCACGGCCGCGATGATGCCGGTCTCCTCCTCGACCTCCCGCACCGCGGCCTGCTCGGCGGTCTCGCCCTCCTCGATGTGGCCCTTGGGGAGCGACCAGAGCAGCCGCCCCCGCCGGTCGAGGCGCCCGATCAGCGCGGCGCAGCCGTGCTCGACGTCCACGACCAGGCCGCCCGCGGAGAACTCGTCGACCGTCCGCATGCGCCGCCGCGGGCCGCGCCGACGGCGGTCGGCGGGTCGGCGCGGGGACGGGGGCATTCCGTGATGGTACGGCGGACGGGCTCCCGAAGGGCGGCGACGAGGCCCGGGCACCCGCCGCCCGCCCGGGTGGTGCACGCCGACCCCGCGATAGGCTGTCCCGCCGTGCCCGGAGGAGCCCAGACCGTCCCACCCGTCGTCGGGAACGCCGGAAACGAGCAGCACGAGGGCCTCGACGCCGGTCAGACTGCGGTGGTGGAGCTGTTGCGCTACTCGCCCGTCGCCGACGAGCTCGGCCGCCGCTTCGCCGACGCCGGACACCGGCTCTACCTCGTCGGTGGCAGCGTCCGCGACGCGTTGCTGGGCCGGCTGTCGAGCGACCTGGACTTCACCACGGACGCCCGTCCGGCCCAGGTCAAGAAGATCGTCTCCGGCTGGGCGGAGGCGGTCTGGGACACCGGCATCGAGTTCGGGACGATCGGGCTGGCGCGCCAAGGCGTGACGCTCGAGGTCACCACCTTCCGTGCGGACTCCTACGACGGCGTGTCCCGCAACCCGGTGGTCGCGTTCGGCGACACCGTCGAGGGCGACCTCGTGCGGCGGGACTTCACCGCGAACGCGATGGCGGTCTCGCTGCCCGACCGCACCTTCGTCGACCCCTGCGGCGGGCTCGCGGCGCTGGCGCGCGGCGTGCTGGACACGCCGATCGAGCCCGAGCGCTCCTTCGACGACGACCCGCTGCGCCTGCTGCGCGCGGCCCGCTTCGTCTCCCAGCTCGGCTTCACGGTCGCGCCGCGGGTGCACGAGGCGATGACGGCGATGGCTTCGCAGCTGGCCCGCATCACCGCCGAGCGGGTCCAGGCCGAGCTGACCAAGCTGGTGCTCGGGGCGCACCCGCGGGCCGGGATCGAGCTGATGGTCGACACCGGGCTGGCCGAGGTCGTGCTGCCGGAGGTCCCGGCGATGCGCCTGGAGATCGACGAGCACGCGCAGCACAAGGACGTCTACGAGCACTCGCTGACGGTCATGGAGCAGGCGATCGACCGGGAGACCGACGGCCCGGACCTCACCCTGCGTCTGGCCGCGCTGCTGCACGACATCGGCAAGCCCGCCACGCGGCGGGTCGAGCCGGGCCAGCGGGTCAGCTTCCACCACCACGAGGTGGTCGGCGCGAAGATGACCCGCAAGCGGCTGCGCGAGCTGCGCTACCCGAAGCAGCTGATCGACGACGTCTCCCAGCTCGTGTTCCTGCACCTGCGCTTCCACGGCTACGGCAAGGGCGAGTGGACCGACTCCGCCGTCCGGCGCTACGTGACCGACGCGGGACCGCTGCTCGACCGGCTGCACCAGCTGGTCCGCTCGGACTCCACGACCCGCAACAAGCGGCGGGCCGCGGCCCTGCAGCGCACCTACGACGACCTCGAGGAGCGGATCGCGCGGATCTCCGAGCAGGAGGACCTCGCGCGGGTGCGTCCCGACCTCGACGGCAACGCGATCATGGAGCTCCTCGGGGTCGAGCCCGGACCCGTCGTCGGGAAGGCCTGGCGGCACCTCAAGGACGTGCGCCTCGAGCAGGGCCCGCTCGACCGCGACCAGGCCGAGGCGGAGCTGCTGGCCTGGGCGCGCGCGGAGGGCATCCTCGGGTCCTGATCGGGGAACCGATCGGCGCCGGGCGCCGTCGGTAGGGGTGTGATCACCTATCGGTTCGGGACCGGCACCGGTCCGGTCCACCGGCACTCCTCGGCGGCCGACCTGGCCCTGGCCGGTGCCGCGCCGGACGCCGTGGCGCTCGACTTCGACGGCGACGGCCGGGTGGACGACGCCCTGTGGGACACCGACGGCGACGGCACGGCGGACCGGGCGGTCCTCGACCTCGACGACGACGGGCGCCCCGAGCGCGCCTTCACCGATCCCTCCGGGCGCGGCGTCTGGGACGGCCGCGTGGACGTCGGGTACGTCGACGGGGGCGGTCGGACGCGCACGGTGCGGGCCGACCGGGACACCGACGGCGACGGCGTTCCCGACGGCGGGTCCGCGGAGGTGGACCAGGACGCCGCCACCCGCGAGACGGTGTGCGACCTCGACGGCGACGGCCGGGCCGACCAGCTGCTCGTCGACCGCGACGGCGACGGCCGGTCCGAGGACGCCTACGCCTCGTCGGTGGCCGGGCGCTGGGACGTGCTGCTGGCCGACACCGATTCCGACGGGGTGGCGGACGCGGTGATCGGCGAGGGCGCCCCGGGCTGGGTGCCGCCCTGAGCGGCCCCGCCGTCCGGGCCGCGCGTGTCGCCGACCGGCACGCCGCGCCGCAGCGCGATCTCGTGGACGACCAGCCCCAGCACGTAGAGCCCGGCCGCGATGACGACCAGGGCCACGGAGCGCCCGTCGGGCGGGCAGAGGAGGGCCGCGACGGCGACGGCCGAGACGTAGGTGACGTTGAAGACGGTGTCGGACAGGGCGAAGACGCGGCCGCGGCGGGCGTCGTCGACCTCGCGCTGCACGGCGGCGTCCGAGCACAGCTTGATCGCCTGGCCGACGAGCCCGAGCAGGAAGGCCGCGGCGAGGATCGTCGGGAGGGTCATCGGGAGGCCGAGGGCGAGCAGCGAGACCGCGGCGAGCACGAGCATCACCCGGACGGTCGCCGGCCGGCCGATGCGCGAGGTCAGCCACGGCGTCACGACGGCCGCGACCCCCAGCCCCGCGGCCGCGGCGACGACGGTCTCCCCGAGCCCGGCGACGCCCGCCTGCAGCGGTCCCCAGTCGGACAGGCCGTTGCGCATCAGCAGGAGCATCACGAGCGTCGCGACCCCGAACGCCAGCCGGTGTGCGGCGACCGCCCAGAACGCGGCCACGACGCCGGGCGCCTCGCGGGCGGCGCGGGCACCGTCGGCGAGCCCGAGCGCGACGGCCTTGAGCGCCTGGGCCGCCTCGGACGGGTCGTCGGGGCCCAGCGAGCCGCGGGCGAACCCGACGGCCACGGCCACGATGACGACCGACCCGACCACCGACGCCGCCGCCGCGATGCCGGACTGCTCGTCGCCGGCGCCGATCAGCCCGGTCAGCGCGAACGAGCACGCCGCGCCGATGGCCGCGGCCATCGCCCCGCTGGTGGTGACCAGCGAGTTCGCCGCCACCAGCCGCCGGGGGGCCACCACGTGCGGCAACGCCGCGGACAGCCCTGCCTGGACGAACCGGCTGACCCCGATCGTCGTCAGCGCCCCCAGGTAGAGCGCCGGGCCGGTGACCCCGGCCGCGACCACCGCCGCGGTCACCAGCGTGAGCACCGCGCGCACCGCGCCCGCGACGACGAAGACGCGGCGGCGGTCCCAGCGGTCGAGCAGTGCGCCCGCGAAGGGTCCGACCAGGGAGTACGGGAGCAGCACCACCGCGAGTCCGAGCGCGACGAGGACGGGGTCGGACTGCCGTTCCGGGTTGAACAGCACCGCCCCGCCCAGCGCGGCCTGGAAGACGCCGTCGCCGAACTGCGCCCCGAGCCGGATCGCGAGCAGCCGCAGGAAACCGGGCTGCGCGGCCAGGTCCCGACGGCTGGTGCGCTCGGGTCGCGGGGCCGGCGACCGGTCGGGCGGGAGCACGACACCGCACGCTACGCGGCTCGCGGTCCGGGCCGGGAGGGCCGGGAGGGCGCTGCGGCGGCCGTGTCCGCCAGGCGGGTGTGAGGTCCGCGCAGCCGGGCGGGCGGGCTGACCGCCGGCCGACCGTGGTGCCACGATGGGGCGGTGGCCGAGGGAACGCGCGACGAGCCAGCCGAACGGTCGGCCCACTCCGTCGAGGCCGGCGCCCTCCTGGTCGCCGCCCCCTCGCTGACCGACCCGAACTTCGCGCGGACGGTCGTGTTCGTGATCGACCACCGGCGCGAGGGGACGCTCGGCGTCATCCTCAACCGGCCCAGCGAGGTCGCGGTGTCCGACGTCCTGCCGACCTGGGGCCCGCACACCTCGCGGCCCAGCGCGGTGTTCGTCGGCGGCCCGGTGGAGCAGAAGACCGCGCTGTGCCTGGCCGCGCTGCGGACCGGGGAGGACCCGGGTGCGACGGCGGGCGTGGTCGGGGTCCGGGGGCCGGTGGCGCTGGTGGACCTCGACGGCGACCCGGAGGCCCTCGCCCCGCGGGTGCGCGGCCTGCGGGTGTTCGCCGGCTACTCCGGGTGGGACCGCGGCCAGCTCGCCGGGGAGATCGCCCGCGGGGACTGGTACGTCGTGCCCGCGCTGCCCGACGACGTCCTCGCTCCGGCCCGCTACGACCTCTGGGGCGGGGTGCTGCGCCGGCAGGGCGTGCCGCTCGCGCTGCTCGCGACCCACGTGTCGGAGCCGTCGCGGAACTGAGCCGCTCCCGGCCGTCCGGCGTAGCGTCGGACCCCGTGCGGATCACGCGTGACACCCCGGGGCCCGGCCAGGAGTCGGTGTGGGACTACCCGCGACCGCCGCGGGCGGAGCGGGACGGGCGCCGGTGCGTGATCACACAGGCGGGCACGGTCGTGGTCGACACCGACGACATGGTGCGGGTCCTCGAGACCAGCCACCCGCCGACGTTCTACCTGCCGCGCACCGCGTTCGCCGACGGCGTGCTGCGCCCGGCGCAGCGGCGGACGGTGTGTGAGTGGAAGGGAACGGCGCGGTACGTCGACGTGATCCTGGGCGAGCGCAGCGACGGGGGGACGACGTGGCCCGGGGCGACCCTGTCCGACGTCGGGTGGTGGTACCCGGAGGGCGACGTCAGCGCGACCTACCCGGAGCTCGCCGACCGCGTGTCGCTGTACCCCGCCCCGTTCGACGAGATCACCCTCGACGGCGAGCGGGTCACCCCGCAGCCCGGCGGCTTCTACGGGGGGTGGATCACCGCGGACGTGGTGGGGCCGTTCAAGGGCGGCCCGGGCTCCTGGGGCTGGTGAGCTACGAACTGCTGCGCGGGCAGATCGCGCAGGAGCCGGCGCACGAGGACGCCTCCGGACCACAGCCGTCGTCGGGAACGGGGATCGAGCAGGGCTGCGCGGGACGGTTCTCCGCCTCGAGGGTGGCCACGCGGTCGGCCTCCGCGTAGCGGCCGCCGACGGTGCCGCCGACCCCGAGCAGCACCAGCAGGCCGAGTCCCCCGACGACCAGCAGCGTCACCGCGGCGGCCGGCACGGGAGCGAGCAGGGCCCCGACGCCCGCGACGAGGCCCAGCGCGCCGGCGCCGGTGAAGGCGGGGGCCGCCACGCGGTTGGCGCGCCGGAACGCGTCGATCCGGGCCATGGTCCAGCCGGTGCGCACGCCGATCACCCGGTTGCGGGGCAGCCGCTGCGTCGCGGCGAGAACTCCCACGACACCGACGGCGAGGGCGGCGACGATGAGCACGGCGGCCAGCACGGGGACGACCATGGCCCCAGAGTAGGCTCGATCGTCGTATCGCCGGTCCCTCGGGGACCCGGCCCCGCCCCGGCTGTCGATCGCGCCGGAGGCCAGTGGTGACCAGGAGGAACGCCGTGACCGCCCAGCCCGACGTCGCCCGGCGGGAGACTCCCGGGGCCGCCGTGCCCCCGTTCCGGTACACCGCCGCGCTGGCGAACGAGATCGAGGCCCGCTGGCAGGACCGGTGGGAGGCCGAGGGCACGTTCGAGACGCCGAACCCCTCCGGCCCGCTGTCCGACGGCGGGACGCTGGACCCGGCCGAGAAGTACTACCTGATGGACATGTTCCCGTACCCGAGCGGTGCGGGGCTGCACGTCGGGCACCCGCTGGGCTTCATCGGCACCGACGTGCTCGGCCGGTTCCTGCGGATGACCGGGCGCACCGTGCTGCACACGATGGGGTTCGACGCGTTCGGTCTGCCCGCGGAGCAGTACGCGGTGCAGACCGGGACGCACCCGCGGACCACCACCGAGGCGAACGTCGAGCGCTACCGCGCGCAGATCCGCCGTCTGGGGCTGGCGCACGACAAGCGGCGGTCCGTGTCGACCACGGACGTGGAGTTCTACCGGTGGACGCAGTGGATCTTCCTGCAGATCCACGGCTCGTGGTTCGACGTCGCGCAGAACCGGGCGCGGCCGATCGCCGAGCTGGAGGCGGAGTTCGCCGCCGGGACCCGAGGGCTGCCCGACGGGCGGTCGTGGGACGCGCTCACGCGACCGGAGCAGGACCGCGTCCTGGACGGCCACCGCCTGGCCTACCTGGCCGACGCGCCGGTGAACTGGTGCCCGGCGCTGGGCACGGTGCTCTCCAACGAGGAGGTCACCGCCGACGGGCGCTCCGAGCGCGGCAACTTCCCGGTCTTCCGGCGCAACCTGCGCCAGTGGATGATGCGGATCACCGCCTACGCGGACCGCCTGGCCGACGACCTGGACGGCGTCGACTGGCCGGAGTCGGTCAAGGCGATGCAGCGCAACTGGATCGGGCGCTCGCAGGGTGCGTCGGTGCGGTTCGCCGTGGCCGGCTCCCCGGAGCCGATCGAGGTCTTCACGACGCGCCCGGACACGCTGTTCGGCGCGACGTACCTGGTGCTCGCGCCGGAGCACCCGCTGGTGGACGCGATCCTGCCCGCCGCCTGGCCGCAGCCCGGCACCGGCGAGGAGCTCGACGGGCGCTGGACGAGCGGGGCGGAGACGCCCGCCGACGCGGTCGCGGGGTACCGCCGCGTGGTGGCGTCGCGGTCCGACCTGGAGCGCCAGGAGGCCCGCGACAAGACCGGCGTCTTCACCGGCGCGTGGGCGACGAACCCCGTGAACGGCGAGCCGCTGCCGGTGTTCGTCGCCGACTACGTGCTGATGGGCTACGGCACCGGCGCGATCATGGCGGTGCCCGGCCAGGACCAGCGCGATTGGGACTTCGCGACCGTGTTCGGCCTGCCGATCACGCGCACCGTCCAGCCGCCCGAGGACTTCGACGGCGAGGCCTACACCGGCGCGGGCGCGGCCATCAACTCCGCGAACTCCGAGATCTCACTGGACGGGCTCGGCGTCGACGAGGCGAAGTCGACGATCATCGCGTGGCTGGCCGGGCGGGGCGACGGCGAGGCGGTCGTGCAGTACAAGCTGCGCGACTGGCTGTTCAGCCGCCAGCGCTACTGGGGCGAGCCGTTCCCGGTGGCCTACGCGGCCGGCGGCGAGACCGACGGCGGGCCCTCGATCCCGCGCGCGCTGCCCGACTCCGACCTGCCGGTGCTGCTGCCCGACGTGGACGAGTACGCGCCCAAGACGTTCGCGCCCGACGACCGCGACTCGTCCCCGGAGTCCCCGCTGGCCCGCGCCGGCGAGTGGGTGGCGTTCTCCGAGGACCTCGCCTCCGACCCGGAGCGGGCGTGGGCGGAGTACGTCCGCGAGACGAACACGATGCCGCAGTGGGCCGGCTCGTGCTGGTACCACCTGCGCTACCTGGACCCGACCAACACCGAGCGCTTCGTCGACCCCGACGTCGAGCGGTTCTGGCTCGGCCCGCGTCCCGACGTGTTCGGCCCGGCCGACCCGGGCGGCGTCGACCTCTACGTCGGCGGCGTCGAGCACGCGGTGCTGCACCTGCTCTACGCGCGGTTCTGGCAGAAGGTGCTGTTCGACCTCGGCCACGTGTCGGCGTCCGAGCCGTTCCGCCGCCTGTTCAACCAGGGCTACATCCAGGCGTGGGCCTACACCGACGCGCGCGGGGTGTACGTGCCGGCCGAGGAGGTCGTGGAGGCCGAGGGCGGCGGATTCACGTGGAACGGCGAGCCCGTGTCCCGGGAGTACGGGAAGATGGGCAAGTCGCTGCGCAACGTGGTGACCCCGGACGAGATGTGCGCCACCTACGGCGCCGACACCTTCCGGCTCTACGAGATGTCGACCGGCCCGATGGAGGCCTCGCGCCCGTGGTCGACCCGCGACGTCGTCGGGTCGCAGCGCTTCCTGCAGCGCGTGTGGCGGCTGCTGGTCGACGAGCAGGACGGGTCGCTGCGGGTGTCCTCGGCCGAGCCGGGTGACGAGACCCTGCGGCTGCTGCACCGGACGATCGACGGCGTGCGCACCGACTTCCCGGCCCTGCACTACAACACCGGGGCCGCGAAGCTGATCGAGCTGTCGAACCACCTGACGAAGACCTATCCCGACGGCGGGTGCCCCCGCTCGGTGGCCGAGCCGCTGGTGCTGATGCTCTCGCCGCTGTGCCCGCACCTGGCCGAGGAACTGTGGTCGAAGCTGGGGCACGCCGGGTCGCTGGCCTACGCGGAGTTCCCGGTGGCCGACGAGTCCCTGCTGGTCGAGGAGTCGGTCGTCTACCCGATCCAGGTCAAGGGCAAGGTGCGCTCCCGGATGACGGTGCCGACCACGGCGTCGGAGGACGAGATCCGCGCGGCCGCCCTGGCCGACGAGAAGGTCGCCGAGATCCTCGGGGGCGCGGAGCCGAAGAAGGTCATCGTGGTCCCCGGCCGTCTGGTGAACGTGGTCCCGTAGGCCCTCGGCCGCCGTTCGTCCCGGTCGCCGCCGGTCGCCCCGGTCGAGCGAAGGGCCCCATCAGTCGGATAGACGGGTCGTGGGCGCCCTTCGCCAACGGCGGCGCCGTGCGGTCCCGAGTGAGCGAAGGGCCCCCTCGCTCAATAGAGCCGTCGATCGGTGCCCATCGCCGACGGAGATGGATCCGGACCGGGGCGGGCTGCGTCAGCCTGTGTGTGCCCCAACGTGCCAAGGTCGACTGGAACGCGGTGTCCGACGCCGCCCCGTCCAACCTCATCCTCGTCCGAACTCTTCTCGCGCTCGGTGTCCCGTCGAGCACCATCGCGTTCCGCTGCCGCAAGACCGGCGGGATGTGGTGGCATCCGCTCCAGGGCCTCGTCGCCCTGGTCCGCGGCGTCCTGACGGTCCACCAACGGCTCGTCGCCGCGTTGCTCGTGGCCGGCGACGAGGCCATGGTCACCGGTCTCGCCGCCTGTCGGCTGTACGGCCTCGACCGGGTGCCGGATCACGACCACGTCCACGTCCTCCTGCCCCATGCTCGCCGGCGACGTTCCGAGGGCTTCCTCCTCGTCGAGCGCACGGCCCGGATACCACCGAGACCGGTGATCCGGGACGGCATCCGGTGCGCGCCACTGGTGCGGGCCCTGATCGACGCCGCCCGGAGGCTCATGCGGGTCGACGACGTACGCGCTCTCCTGTGCGAGGCGGTTCAACGGCGGATGGTCACCGTCGCGGCCCTGCGCGCGGAGCTCGAGGCCGGCTCCTGTCGTGGGGCGGCCCTCGTCCGCCAGGTCGTCGTGGAGCTCGAGGACGGCATCCGCTCGGCCGCGGAGGGTTGGCTCCGCGAGATGGTGCGGGCGATGCCCGAGTTCGCGGAGATCCGCTGGAACGTCCCGCTCCGCCTGCCGAACGGTGAGAAGTTCGTCGCGGACGGCTTCCTCGACGGTGTCGCCCTCGCGATCGAGCTCCACTCGTTCGCCCACCACGCCGATCTGGCGACGTTCGACGCGACGATGCGCCGGCAGGCCGAGATGATCGCCGCCGGGATCATCGTCGTCCCGGTGACGCCGAAGGAGTTGCGGGACGACCCGGCGGCGGTCCGCCGCAAGCTCCGGGCCGCCCTCGAGCAGGCACGGCTGCGCCCCCGACCCGCCGTCGTCGTGGTCTGACGCGGAACGAGCGAAGGGCCCCTTCGGTCGATCTACTCGACCGGAGGCGCCCTTCGCTCGACCGACCGCGGCGTCGAGTCGACTGGCGAGGGGCGCCCCTGGCCCGTCTACTCGACCGAACGGGCCCTTCGCTCAACGGCGTACAGGGGGGCGGGCTCAGTCCTCGCCGCGGATGAACGCCTCGACCCGCTCGTAGGCCACCGAGTCGCGGTACTGCTCGGGCGGGGACTTCATGAAGTACGACGAGGCGCCCAGCAGCGGCCCGCCGATGCCCCGGTCCAGCGCGATCTTGGCGGCGCGCACCGCGTCGATGATGATGCCGGCCGAGTTCGGGGAGTCCCAGACCTCGAGCTTGTACTCCAGCGACAGCGGCACGTCGCCGAACGCGCGGCCCTCGAGGCGGACGTAGGCCCACTTGCGGTCGTCGAGCCACGGCACGTGGTCCGACGGGCCGATGTGGACGTTGTCCTTGCCAATGTCGCGCTCGACCTGCGAGGTCACCGACTGGGTCTTCGACGTCTTCTTGGACTCCAGGCGCTCGCGCTCGAGCATGTTCTTGAAGTCCATGTTACCGCCGACGTTGAGCTGCATCGTGCGGTCGAGGTGCACGCCGCGGTCCTCGAAGAGCTTCGCCAGCACGCGGTGGGTGATGGTGGCCCCGACCTGGGACTTGATGTCGTCGCCGACGATCGGCACCCCGGCCTCGGTGAACTTCCGGGCCCACTCCGGGTCGGAGGCGATGAACACCGGCAGGGCGTTGACGAACGCGACGCCCGCGTCCAGCGCGCACTGCGCGTAGAACTTGTCCGCCTCCTCCGAGCCCACCGGGAGGTAGGAGACGAGCACGTCGGCGCGCGCCTCGCGCAGCGCGGCCACGACGTCCACCGGCTCGTCGTCGGCCTCGGTGATCGTCTCGCGGTAGTAGCGGCCCAGGCCGTCGTAGGTGTGCCCGCGCTGGACGATGACGCCGGTCGGCGGCACGTCCGCGATCTTGATCGTGTTGTTCTCGCTGGCCGTGATCGCCTCCGCGAGGTCCTGCCCGACCTTCTTGGCGTCGACGTCGAACGCGGCCACGAACGTGAGGTCGCGGACGTGGTAGCCGCCGAAGTCGACGTGCATGAGACCCGGCACGCGGGCGGCCGGGTCGGCCTCGGCGTAGTACGTGACGCCCTGCACCAGCGAGGCGGCGCAGTTGCCCACGCCGACGACGGCCACACGGACCTGACCCATGGATGTACTCCTTCGTTTCGATGTCCTGCTCACGACGGCGGGTCGTCAGCCCGTCGGTCCGTCGGTACCCCGGTCGAGCGACCGCTCGTGGTCGATGAGCTCGTCGAGCCACCGCACCTCGCGCTCGGTGGTGTCGAGCCCGATGCGGTGCAGCTCGCGGGTGTACCGGTCGATCTGTTCGCCGGCCCGGGTCATCGTCGACCGCAGTCCGTCGCGCCGCTCCTCGACGCGACGGCGGCGTCCCTCCAGGATGCGCATCCGCACCTCGGCGGGGGTCCGGGAGAAGAAGGCCAGGTGCACGCCGAACGCGTCGTCGTCGTACGCCTGCGGTCCGGCCTCGCCGAGCAGCTCGTCGAGCCGGTCCTTGCCCTCCGCCGTGATCTCGTAGACCCGGCGGCTGCGCCGGCCCTGGCGCCCCCACGCGGTCCCGGCCGCGACCGCCGTCGGCTCCTGCTCCGCGATCAGCGCGGCCCGTTGCAGCCGCCGCAGGGTCGGGTAGAGCGAACCCCACGAGAACGGGCGCAGCGAACCCAGGCGGGCGTGGAGCTGTTTGCGCAGCTCGTAGCCGTGCATCGGCGCCTCACGCAGGAGACCGAGGACCGCCAGCTCGAGCACTCCCCGCTCCTCTCCCTCCCGACGCCACCGACCGTCGACCATATCGCGCCGATACATCGCGGTCGGGGTCCCGACGATCTCGTCACAACGCACCCGGCGCGCGGGCGCCCCGCGCTGGCTACGCTGGTTCGCGTGCGGAACCCGCGGCAGGTCGTCGACTACGCGCTGCAGCGCCGCGCGCACCTCGCCGACGTGGCCGCCGGTCGCTCCTCGGTCGAGGACGCGTGCGACGCCGGGACCTACCTGCTGCAGGCCGCCTCGTACCACGGGACCGCCACGACGACGCCGTGCCCGATCTGCCGCCGGGAGGAGCTCACGAACGTCTCGTGGGTGTTCTCGGAACGGCTCGGTCCGGTGTCCGGGTCCGCCCGTTCGGCCGAGGAGATCGCTCGGTTGGACGACGCGGCCGGCGAGTTCACCGTGCACGTCGTGGAGGTCTGCCGAACGTGCCGGTGGAACCACCTCGTACAGTCTTACGTCTTGGGAGCGGACGACGCCTCGGGCTCGGGCCGCCGTCGGCGTCGTACGGCCTCGCCCTGACGTCGTGACGGCGGACGTGGCCGGGCTCGTCCTGCTGCCGGACCAGCCGTCCCCTGGAGGCGCCACGTGACCGACGACCGTCGAGCAGACCGTCGTCCCGTCGGTGGCTCCGTGCCCCCCGCGCGCGCCACCACCGCGGCCCCGCGCCCGCCGCAGGGCCTCCCGCCCGGCTGGTCGGCCGTCCCGCCGTCCCGCGCCCCGGGCCCGAACGGACGCCCGCCGGAGGCGCCCGCGCCGAACGGCCGCCCCCCGCAGGGCCCGGCGCCCCGGGGCGGCCCGGCGCGGCCGGCCGGACGGCCCGGCCCGGACGCACCCGCCGTCGGGAACGGGCACGGGGCCGGCCCCGACGGCACCCGGGTCGGTCCTCCGGTCGCCGAGCCGCGCCGCCCCCAGGGCGAGCAGCGCCCGGAGCCGCGGCTGCTGACCCACGACGCGTCCCGCCCGCTCGCCACCGCCGCGACGGCCTCCGCCCCGACGCGAGCCGCCGGCGGCACGCGGGTGGGCGCCCGACCCGGGACCGCGCCGACCGCGGCGACCGACGTCGTGCAGGGCACCGCCGCCCCGGGACGCACCGGCACCCGGACCCCTCCCCCGGGCACGCCGCCCCGCGGCGGCGGTGGAGGTGGCGACGACGACGGGGCCGGGCCGGACCCGAAGCGCCGCGGCCGCCGGATCCGGCGGGTGGTGTACGTCCTGGTGGGTCTGTTGGTGCTGGGCCCGATCCTGGCGTTCGCGGTCGGCTGGGTCTTCTTCCGCATCCCCAGCCCGGACGACGCGACGAACAACCAGGTCGCGACGATCGCCTACGCCGACGGGTCGCCGCTCGCGAGCCTCACCCAGGCCGAGGGCAACCGGATCAAGGTGCCGCTGTCCCAGGTGCCGCTGCCGGTGCAGCACGCGGTGGCCTCCGCGGAGGACCGCAGCTTCTACACCAACTACGGCTTCGACCCCATCGGCATCGCCCGCGCGGCCTGGAATCAGGCGCAGGGCGGGGTCGGCGGCGGCTCGACGATCACCCAGCAGTACGTCAAGAACGTGCTGGTGGGCGACGAGTACTCGTACTGGCGCAAGTACCGCGAGGTCGTCATCGCGGCGAAGATCAACCAGGAGCAGTCGAAGGAGCAGATCCTCGAGAACTACCTGAACACGATCTACTTCGGCCGCGGCGCGTACGGCATCCAGGCGGCGTCGCAGGCCTACTTCGGCCGCGACGTCGCCACGCTGAACCCGTCCGAGGGCGCCATGCTCGCCGGCCTGATCCAGGCGCCGTCGAAGTGGGACCCGGCGGTGGACCGGGGCGGGTCGCAGCAGCGCTGGAACTACGTCCTGGACGGCATGGTCGCCCAGAACTGGCTCGCCCGCGCCGACCGCCAGGCCGCCGTGTTCCCCACGACGATCCCGCCCTCGCAGCGGCGCTCCGGCATCCCGGACAACGACCGCGGTCACATCGTGTCCGCGGTCAAGGACGAGCTCGCCTCCTACGGCATCACCGAGCAGCAGGTGAACCAGGAGGGCCTGAAGGTCGAGACGACCGTGGACCCGAAGCTCCAGCAGCAGGCCGCGGACGCGGCGGCGAGGACCCTGCAGGGCCAGCCGGCGAACCTGCGGACGTCGCTGGTCTCGGTCGAGCCGCAGACTGGGGCGATCAAGGCCTACTACGGCGGCAAGGACGGCTCCGGGTTCGACTACGCGCAGGCCAAGCGCCAGCCCGGGTCGTCGTTCAAGCCGTTCGTGCTGCTCGCCGGCCTCGAGCAGAACCCGCCGATCGGACTGGGCAAGACCTTCGACGGGTCGTCCCCGCGGGAGATCGCCGGCACGAAGATCGCGAACTCCGAGGGCGAGAGCTGCGCCAACTGCGACCTGAAGACGGCGATGACGCTGTCGATCAACACCGTCTTCTACCAGCTGGGTGTGGACGTCGGGCCGCAGAAGGTCGCCGACGCCGCCCACCAGGCGGGTGTGTCGGCGCCGCTCGAGGGCGCGACCGGCGGTATCTCGATCGGCGATAAGGAGGTCCGCCCGGGCGACATGGCCTCGGCCTACGCGACCTTCGCCGCGGACGGGCAGTACCACCGCCCGCACATGGTCACCCGCGTGACGACCGCCGACGGGCGCATCCTGTTCGACGGCGGGGTCCCGGCCGTGGAGCAGCGCATGAGCCAGCAGCTCGCGCGCAACGTCACCGAGTCCATGCTCGACGTCGCCTCGCACTCCCAGATCGGCCTGTCCGGCGGGCGCCCGGTGGCGACCAAGACCGGCACGGTGCAGTCCTCCCAGGAGGGCCAGAACAACGACGCCTGGACGGTCGGCTACACGCCGCAGATGTCGACGGCGGTCTGGGTCGGCACCGACGACAACTCGCCGATCAAGACGTCCAACGGCAAGCCGATCTACGGGCGCGGCGTGCCGGGCCAGATCTGGCAGCGGTTCATGAACCAGGCCCTGCGCAGCGAGCCGGTGGAGCAGTTCTCCGACTTCAAGGCGATCGGCACGCCGCCGGCCCCGCCCGCGCCCGCCACGCCGACGCCCGACCCGAACAACCCGGACGGCCAGAACAACGGCCAGTACTGCGTCGACGGCGTCTGCGTGAACTACGGCGACGGCCAGGGCCAGAACAACGGCGACGGCCAGAACGGCCAGAACGGCCAGGACGGCCAGAACGACGGCCAGAACCAGGGCAACGACGGCGGAGATGACGGCGACGGGAACGACAACCCGTTCGGTGACTTCTTCGAAGACCGTGGCGGCGGCTGACCTGCGTGTCCGCTGACGCTCCCCCGACGCGCAGTCGCGCGCACGACCCGGAGTCGCTCGACGCGTCCTCGCGCGTGCTGCCCGCGCACGACGACGGGTTCGTGCGGGCCGCGTCCGGTGCGATCGGCGGCCCGGTGGGGGCCCACGCCGTCGTCGGGCGCGCCGCGTTCTTCACCCCGCTGCGGGTCGTGCTGCTGCTGGCGACGATCGTGCTGGCCCTCGGCTGGTTCGCGAAGTCGCCGTGCCTGCAGCAGTACGCCGACGACTCCGGCCAGCTCCAGCTGGACTGGCGCGACAGCCGCCAGTACGTGGCGATGTGCTATTCCGACACCGTCCCGCTCTACACCGCCGAGCGACTGGACTCCGGCGGAGTGCCGTACGTGACGACCTGGGTCGACCAGCGCGAGGACGGCACCACGCAGGTCCGGTACATGGAGTACCCGGTGCTCACCGGGTTCTTCCAGTGGGCGAACGCCCGTCTGGCCGCGGGCTGGCTCGCCGTCGGGCTGCCCTCGGCCCTGCCGGTGGTCGTGTACTTCGACCTGTCCGCCTTCTGGCTGGCGCTGGCGTGGCTCGGCGTGATCTGGGCGATGGTCCGGCTCCGGCCGGGACGGCCGTGGGACGCCGCGATCGCCGCGACGTCGCCGCTGGTCGCGGTCCACGCCTTCACCAACTTCGACACGCTCGCCGTCGCGGGCGCGACCCTGGGCATGCTCGCGTGGTCCCGACGACGACCCGGCCTCGCCGGTCTCGCGCTCGGACTGGGGGCCGCGGCCAAGCTCTACCCGCTCTTCCTGCTGTTCCCGCTGCTGCTGCTGTGCCTGCGCGCCGGGCGGATGCGTCCGTGGTGGACCGTGGCGGTCACGGGCGTCGCGTCCTGGGCGGTGGTCAACGCGCCGGTCGCGGTCCTCGCCCCGGCCGGGTGGTGGGAGTTCTTCCGGCTGAACTCCACGCGGGCGGCGGACCCCGACTCGCTCTACAACATCGTGGCGGCGTCGACGGGCTGGGCGGGCTTCGACGGAACGCTCGCCCCGGGCCAGACCCCGAGCGTGCTGAACGCGGTGACCGCGGTGCTCTTCGCACTGTCCTGCGCGGCGGTCGCGCTGTTGGTCTGGCGTGCCCCGACGCGGCCCCGGCTCGCGTCGGTCGCCTTCCTGGTCGTCGCGGCGTTCCTGCTGACCAACAAGGTGTGGAGCCCGCAGTACTCGCTGTGGCTGATCCCGCTCGCGGTCCTGGCCTACCCGCGCTGGAAGCCGCTGCTCGCGTGGATGGCCCTGGACGCGTTCGTCTGGGTGCCGCGGATGTACTACTACCTCGGCACGAACAACAAGGGCCTCCCGGCGCCGTGGTTCCACGCCGCGGTGGGGCTGCGCGACCTCGCCGTCGTCGTGGTCGCGGTCCTGATCGTGCGCACCGTGCTGCGCCCCGAGCTCGACCCGGTCCGGCGGCGGGCCGGGCGGCCCGGCCCGACGCGCCCGGGGGCCGATCCCGACGGCGGGGTGCTCGACGGGGCGCCGGACGCCCGCTGGTTCGTGCGTCGGCGCGGGCTCCCGGCGGTCCCGGACGGCGCCGCCGCCCCGCCCGCCGACGACCCCGGACCCGTCGTCACCACCCGATCCGGGCGGAAGTGAGCCCGGCCGGCCCAGGCCGGCCCGCACGCGCGGTCGTCCGTCCGTGACGGACCGGTGACCGCCGCGTCACCTCCGGAGCAGTGGGTCGTTGGGGAACTCGACCGTCGGTCCCACCGCGGCGCACGGGGCATGCGTGCCGAGGGATCCGACGGCCGGGCAGCGTAGGTGTGAGAAGGGGTCTGCTGATGGGTGCGCGGTTCTCGCGTCTGGTGTCGGTCGCTGCGGCCGGAGGTGTCCTCACCGGCGCCCTGCTGCTCGGTGGGGGCGTCGCGTCCGCGGCGCCCGCCGCGCCGGGCGACGTCGTGCCGGCCCGGTGCGGGCAGACGGTCACGGTCAACCCGGGCGACTCCGTGAAGGTGGACCCGCCGCTGGGTCTGCCCTTCCTGGTCCCGATCACCAAGGCGGCCGGGCCGCTGCAGTCGATCACCCGGCCGCTGACCGGGCTGCTGTGCGAGGTGCAGGTCAAGGTCGTCGAGCCGGTGACGGCGGGTGTGGCCTCCGCGGTGCCGCAAGCCGCTCCGCTGGCCGGCGCGCTCGAGCAGGGCAGCGCCACGGTCCTCGGCAACGGGGCGCCGAAGCAGACCCCGTCGGCCGCCGCCGCTCCGTCCGCCGCCGCCGTCGCGCCCCTGCCGCGCGCCGCGGTCCCGCCGGCCCCGGCCCTGCCGCCGGCCGCGCTGGCCGCCGCCGCCCCCGCGTTCGCGCCGTCGTTCAACGCGCTGCCGTCCTCGTTCCTCGGTGCCGCGGCGCCCGGGTCCGCCCCGGCCGGGCTCCCGGCCTACGACCCCGGCCAGCTGCTCGGCTCCGCCTTCCCGGGCCTCAAGGCCGGGGCGCCCGCGTACCTCGGCTACGACCCCGCCAGCGCCGTGACCACCGCCAGCCAGGTCCAGGCGCTGCCGGTCGACGGCCTGTCCGGGGGTATGGGCGTGCCGGTGATGCTCGCGGTGCTGGCCCTGGCCGGCGTCGCCGCGTTCGTCGTCCGCTCGATGGTGCTGCGCCGGGCCGCGAGCGCGGCCGCCTCGAACTCCCCGGCCCCGGGACCGGTCGCCCCCGTCGTCGCGAAGGAGCCGAAGGACGACGACTACTACACGGTCGCATCCATGGAGGAGCTCACCGCGGTGCACGGCGAGGCGCCGCAGTCCCCCGCGGTCGGCTTCCCGGCCGCCCGCGTGGAGGCGGACGAGACCGAGATGATGGGAACCACTCGGCGCTGAGCTGCGTCTTGGTCCACGAGGGACTGCTCACGGGCGGGTCGGGGTCTCCCCGGCCCGCCCGTCGTCGTCCACGGGGTCGCCCGTAGACTGGGCGGACCGAGTTCCCTCCTGCCACGGATCGTCCGTGGCCGCCAGCCCATGGGAGGTGAGTGGTTCTCGTGCGCCACTACGAAATGGTCGTGATCCTCGAGCCGAGTCTCGACGAGCGCACCGTGGCCCCGTCGCTGGAGACGTTTCTCAACGTCATCCGCAACGACGGCGGCACGGTCGAGAACGTCGAGGTCTGGGGCCGTCGGCGTCTCGCCTACGAGATCGAGAAGAACGCCGAGGGCATCTACGCGGTCCTCGACGTCAACTGCGAGCCGAAGACCATCAAGGAGATGGACCGGCAGCTCGCGCTGAACGAGTCGGTGCTGCGCACCAAGGTCATGCGCCGCGACCCGGCCGCCGCGACGCGCCGGGGCAAGGCCGGCGCGAGCTGATGGCCGGCGACACCGTCATCACCGTGGTCGGCAACCTCACCGCCGACCCGGAGCTGCGGTTCACGCCGTCCGGCGCCGCCGTCGCGAACTTCACCGTCGCGTCGACCCCCCGCACCTTCGACCGCCAGAGCGGCGAGTGGAAGGACGGGGAAGCCCTGTTCCTGCGCTGCAACATCTGGCGGCAGGCGGCGGAGAACGTCGCCGAGTCGCTGACCCGCGGTGCGCGGGTGATCGTGCAGGGCCGGCTCAAGCAGCGCTCGTTCGAGACCCGTGAAGGGGAGAAGCGCACCGTCATCGAGCTGGAGGTCGACGAGGTCGGCCCCTCGCTGCGGTACGCGACCGCGTCGGTCACCAAGGCCAGCCGCTCCGGCGGCGGGCAGGGTGGCGGCGGGGGTGGCTACGGCGCCGGGAACGGCGGCGGCTACTCCGGCGGCGGTGGCGGGTACGGCGGTGGCCAGTCCGGCTCGGCCGACGACCCCTGGGCCTCCGCGCCCGCGGCCGGTTCGTCCGGCGGCGGCGGGTACGACGACGAGCCCCCCTTCTGATTCCCCAGATTTCGACCAGGAGATAGAGACACCATGGCGAAGCCGCCGGTGCGCAAGCCCAAGAAGAAGGTCTGCGCGTTCTGCAAGGACAAGAACCAGCTGATCGACTACAAGGACACCAACCTCCTCCGCAAGTACATCTCGGACCGCGGCAAGATCCGCGCCCGCCGGGTCTCGGGCAACTGCTCGCAGCACCAGCGGGACGTCGCCGTCGCCGTGAAGAACTCGCGCGAGATGGCGCTGCTGCCCTACACGTCGACCGCGCGCTAGGGGAAGGGACCACGCGATGAAGCTCATCCTCACCGCCGACGTCGCCAACCTCGGCGGCCCGGGCGACCTCGTGGACGTCAAGGACGGCTACGGGCGCAACTTCCTCCTGCCCCGCGGGCTGGCGATCGTCGCCACCCGCGGCGCGATGAAGCAGGTCGAGACGATCCGCCGCACCCAGGAGGGCAAGCGGATCCGCGACCTGGACCACGCCCGCGAGGTCGCCGGCGAGATCCAGGGTCTCGGCAAGGTCACGGTGGCCGCCAAGGCGGCCGGCGAGGGCGGCCGGCTGTTCGGGTCGATCAGCCCCGCCGACATCGTGTCCGCGGTCAAGTCCGCGGGCGGGCCGAACCTCGACAAGCGTCTCGTCGAGATCGCGGGCCACATCAAGACCACCGGGTCGCACTCGGTGCACGTCCGGCTCCACCCGGACGTGCGCGTCGAGCTCCCGCTGGCCGTGCAGGGCACGTAGGCGCCCGCCCGCCTGATCCACCTCGGGCCCCGCACCGCGTCGTCGGTGCGGGGCCCGACGTGTGTCCGGACCCGGTCGGCCCTCCTCGCCGATCGGCGGGAGGACTCAAGGTGGTCGTCACGGCCTGTGGACAGGGTCGTCACGGAGCGCCGAGAGGTCACCGGGCGGCCATCCGGCCGCCCGCCGCGCGGTGTCGGCCGGTCGTCTCGACGCAGGGTGAGCGTGTCGCGACACGCCGGGAACCATCGTGCGGCGACATGCCGATCCACTTGTTGTCCCCACCGTGCACACGGCGCTGACCTGCGAGGACGGCGATCTCGGAGGAGTTGCCAACAGGTTGTCCCCAGGTGCGCCCACCTCGGGTGCCTGTGCATGGTCATCGGTCCCCAGTCCATCAACAGGGACGTGCACACCACCGCCTACCGGCCTCCGGTCGGACGGCCCTAGCGTGCCCGTCGGCCGGTGGACGCCGGTGACTGTCGGGGCCCTGTGCGAACGTGAGTTCGACTCCGGTCGGCAGTGGTCGGGGACTCCTGGGAGGAGCAATCGGTGGCGGTGCTCGACGAACGGGGCGCGGGCGGACGCGACGGCGGGTACGGCGGCCCGCGGTCGTCGCGCTCCGGCGAGGGCGAGGGGCGCCCGGAGTTCGACCGCCAGCCGCCGCAGGACATCGCGGCCGAGCAGTCGGTGCTCGGGGCGGTCCTGCTGAGCAAGGACGCCATCGCCGACGTCATCGAGCTGCTGAAGCCGGACGACTTCTACCGTCCCGCCCACCAGACGGTCTACGAGTGCGTCCTGGACCTCTACGGCCGCGGTGAGCCGGCCGACGCGGTCACCGTGTCGGCCGATCTGGAGCGCCGCGGCGAGCTCCTCCGCGTCGGCGGCGCGCCCTACCTGCACACCCTCATCGCGAGCGTGCCGACGGCGGCGAACGCGTCGTACTACGCCGAGATCGTGGCCGACCGCGCGATCCTGCGGCGCCTGGTCGAGGCGGGGACGCGCATCGTCCAGCTCGGCTACCACGGCGGCGACGGCGCGGACACCGACGACGTCGTCGACCGCGCCCAGGCGGCCGTCTACGAGGTCACCGACCGGCGGGTCACCGAGGACTACGTGGCCCTCGAGGACGTCCTGCAGCCGACGATGGACGAGATCGACGCCATCGCCTCGCGCGGCGGGGTGTCCTTTGGCGTGCCGACCGGCTTCGCCGACCTCGACGACGTCACGAACGGTCTGCACGCCGGGCAGATGATCATCGTGGCGGCCCGGCCGGGGATCGGGAAGGCGCTCGCGCTGGACACCGCTCTGGCGACCCCGTCGGGTTGGACCACGATGGGCGAGGTCGCCGTCGGCGACGAGCTCGTCGACGCCGAGGGCCGACCCACCCGCGTCGTGGCGGCGACCGAGGTGATGGTCGGGCGCCCGTGCTACGAGGTCACGTTCTCCGACGGCACCGTGATCGTCGCGGACGCACAGCACCAGTGGCTGACCGACACCCGGGCGTCCCGTCGCTCGCCCCGGGTCTCGTCCGCCGTGCGGACGACGGAGGAGATCGCGGCGACCCTCCGCACTCCGACCGCGGACGCCCGCCTCAACCACTCCGTGGACACGTGCCGCGCCCTGCAGCTCCCCGAACAGGAGCTGCTCGTGCCGCCCTACGCCCTCGGCATCTGGCTCGGCGACGGCACGACGGACAGCGCTACCTTCACCAGCGCGGACCCGGAGGTCGCCGCGCTGATCGAGGCCGAAGGACTCCTCGCGCCGAAGGTCGGCGCTGCGATGCGCTACGGGCTGCGCCTCCCTGACGGCGGCACCGTGCAGGGCCGACTGCGGACCCTCGGGGTGCTGGGTGACAAGCACATTCCCGCCGCCTACCTCCGGGCCTCCGAAGCCCAGCGGCGTGCTCTCCTCGCGGGCCTCCTCGACTCGGACGGCATCGTGCTGCCGACGGGTGCGGTCCAGTTCGCGGTCGTCCACGAGCGGCTCGCCCGCGACCTGGCGGAGCTCGTCTGCTCGTTGGGCCTCCGGTGCTCCGTCTCGACGAAGGCGGTGCGAGGGCGGACCGTGGCGTCGAGCACGGCCTACCTCGTCACCTTCAGCACCACCGAGCAGGTCTTCCAGCTCGAGCGGAAGCGACTCGTCCACAAGGAGCGGAGCCGGGCGACGTCCGACGTCCGGACGAGCCGGCGGTACGTCACCGACGTCCGACCGATCGACTCCGTGCCGGTCCGCTGCGTGGAGGTGGACAACGCCGAGCACCTGTATCTCGCGGGCCGATCGATGGTCCCCACGCACAACTCGACCCTCGGCCTCGACTTCGCCCGCTCGGCGAGCGTCAAGCACGGCCTCACGAGCTGCGTGTTCTCGCTGGAGATGAGCCGCACCGAGATCGTCATGCGCATGCTCTCGGCCGAGGCGAAGATCCGCCTGGCCGACATGCGCGCAGGCACGATGACCGACGACGACTGGACCCGGCTCGCGCGGCGGATGAGCGAGATCTCCGAGGCGCCGCTGTTCATCGACGACTCGCCGAACATGACGATCATGGAGATCCGCGCCAAGGCCCGGCGGCTCAAGCAGCGTCACGACCTCCGGCTGATCATCCTCGACTACATGCAGCTGATGACCTCGGGCAAGAAGGTCGAGAGTCGCCAGCAGGAGGTCTCGGAGTTCTCCCGTCAGCTCAAGCTGCTGGCCAAGGAGCTGGAGATCCCGCTGGTCGCGATGAGCCAGCTGAACCGTGGTCCCGAGCAGCGCACGGACAAGAAGCCTCAGCTCTCCGACCTGCGTGAGTCCGGTTCGCTCGAGCAGGACGCGGACATGGTGATGCTGATCAACCGCCCGGACGCGTTCGAGCGCGACGACCCCCGGGCGGGCGAGGCCGACATCATCCTGGCCAAGCACCGCAACGGGCCCACCGCCACGATCCCGATCGCGCACCAGCTGCACTACAGCCGCTTCGCCGACCTCGCCCGGGGCTGACGTCGGCTTCGCCGAATCCGCGAGTGGTACGTCAGGCAGGCGGACCCGCCCCGGAACCTGTCTCACGTACCTCTCGCAGATCGCCAGGCGCCGCGATCGGCGCGGCACGATGTGGGGATGGCCCGCGTCCGACGTCTGCGCCCCGAGGAACTCGACCCTTCCGGACGACGGGTCTACGACGCCATCGCATGCGGACCGCGGGCGGGGAGCGGGCTGGTGCACGACGACGGGTCGTTGCGCGGCCCGTTCGACGCGATGCTGCGGGCACCCGCCGTCGGGGAACCGCTCCAGGCCCTGGGCGCGGCGCTGCGCTACGGCGGGACCCTGTCCGACCGCGCGCGGGAGCTGACGATCCTGCGGGTCGCCGGGGTGCGCGACAGCCGTTTCGAGCGCGCCGCCCACGAGCCGATCGCCCGGCGCGCTGGCCTGACCGAGGACGAACTCGCAGGGCTCGCCGCCGACGCCGAGATCGGCTGGCCCGATCCCCTCGAGCACACCGTCGACGTCGCCGCCCGGACGCTCTGCCACCACGGCGCGGTGGACGACGACACGTACCGGTCCTGGGTGGACGTCCTCGGCGAGGAACGGCTCGTGGAGGTGACCGCGCTCGTGGGCTACTACGGCCTGCTCGCGGACCTCCTGCGGGTGTTCGCGCCGGAGGAGTGACCGGTCAGGGCAAGGTGACGACGACCTTGCCGCTGCCGCCGGCGGCGAGTTCGTGGGCCTTCACCACGTCGTCGAGAGGGACGACGTGGGAGACGAGGGGCCGGCAGTGCCCGTCCCGTCCGAGCTCGGCGGCCGCGGCGAGGACGGCGGAGTCGTTCGCGGCGTTGACGAGGTGGGTTCCCAGGCGCGCGGCGCTGTCGAGCGCGAACCGGGAGGGGGCGCCGATCCTTTCGACGACGACCAGGGTGTGGGCCGGCTCTCCGCCACCGGAGACCCGGCCGGTCGGAGAGGTGACGTGGGCCACGGTGCGGGTAGCCGAGTGGACCCACCACGAGAGGACCCACGTCATGAGCAGCGAGAACCAGACCGACCGGTCGACCGTCGTTCCCCCGGCCGCCCCGCTGACCGGGGTGAACACCGAACCCGACCAGCCGGAGGTGTCCGAGGTCTTCCCGGCGGGCGAGGCGGCGTCCGAGGAGCACCTGGAGCCGAACGCGGGCGACTGATCAGTCGAGCGCGAGCGGGAGACCCGCCGTCGTGAAGTGCTCCGGGCCGATGAACGAGGTCAGCTCCGCGATGCGGTCGCCGCGCAGGGTCAGCACCGTCAGCGACCAGGCGCGGTAGGCCTCGTCGTCCGGACCCTGCGCGACGGCGGGTCCGCGCAGGTAGAGCGCGAGGGCGGGCTGGCCGTTCGCGGTCGTCGCGAGCGTCCGCCAGGTCCCGCAGTCGCCGAGGGGCACGGCCCGGGTGAACGCGTCGACCGCGGCCAGGCCGGCGTACCACCCGGGCAGCGGCGGCATCGACCACGTCACGTCCTCGGTGAGTAGCGAGACGAGGCGGTCGGCGTCGCCCTCCTCGAGGGCCGCCGCGTAGCCCGCGACGACCGCCCGCAGCCGGGCGTCGTCGACCTCGGCGAGCGTGCGTGCCTGCGAGACCGGTGGGACCTTCTCCGCGACGATCTTCCGGGCCCGCTGCAGGGCGGAGTTCACCGAGGCGGTCGAGGTGTCCATCGTCGTCGCGATCTCGGCGGCGGAGAACCCGAGCACCTCGAAGAGCAGCAACGCCGCCCGCTGGTTGCCGGGCAGGTGCTGCAGCGCGGCGACGAACGCGAGCTCCACGGACTCGCGTTCCTCGACGGCGAGCGCGGTGTCCGGGTACGGCGTCAGCCAGGCCACCTCGGCCGGGGCGTCGCCGACGACGGGCTCCGGCGACGAGGGCCCGAGGTCCATCGGCAGGGCGCGCCGCCCGCGGGCCTGCGCCAGGTCGAGGCAGGTGCGGGTGGCGACCGTGTAGAGCCACGAGCGCACCGTGCTGCGGCCCTGGAACCGGCCGATCCCCCGCCAGGCCCGCAGCAGCGCGTCCTGCAGGGCGTCGTCGGCGTCGTGGACCGAGCCCAGCATGCGGTAGCAGTGCGCGTGCAACTCGCGACGCAGCGGTCCGACCAGCCGGTCGAAGGCGGGTGCGTCCCCGCCGCGGGCGGCCGCGAGGTCGTCATGGCCGGCCGTCGTGCTGTCTCCCGCGAGGACGGCGTCCATGCCCCGAGTGTGCCGTGCGGCGGAGTCCGATTTCGAGCGACGGGGCCCATCGCTCGGAAGAGCCGGCCGTGGGCGCCCACGGCCGGAACGCCCGCTCCATGGCGAGGGGCGCCCACGGCCCGTCTACTCGACGGAAGGGGCCCTTCGCTCGCCGGAGCGGGCGGAGCGGGCGGAGCGGGCGGACGCGGCCGCGACCCGCTCCATCGGCGCCACCACGACCGCCGCCGCCGCGAGCAGCACGACGAGGAAGCCCACCGTCGCCGACCACCCACCGGCCCCGAACACCACGCCGCCGAGAGTCCCGCCGACCGACGAGCCGACGTAGAACGAGAACAGGTACATCCCGGAGGCGAGGGCCCGGGCGTGCTCCGCCCGGCGGCCCACCCACGCCGACGCGACCGCGTGGCCGGCGAAGAAGCCGACCGTCAGCAGGGCGAGGCCGCCGACGACGAGCGCGAGGACCGGCGCGAGCATGGCGACCGCCCCCAGGGCGGCGACCCCGCAGGCCGCCAGCACGGTGGTGCGCGCCCCGAACCGGCCCGACACCCGACCCGCCACGGACGACGTCACGGTCCCGACCGCGTAGAGCACGAACACGAACCCGACGAGCAGCTCGGAGAGCGAGAACGGCGGCCCGAGCAGGCGGAACGCGACGAAGTTGTAGGCGCAGACGAAGGTGCCCGTGAGCAGCAGGGCGGTCGCGAAGAGGCGCCGCAGGACCGGGTCGCCGAGGTGTGCCCGCGCCGAGGCGACCAGGGTCGACGGCGCCACCGGCCCGGGGGTGAACCGGCGCGAGGGCGGGAGGACCAGCCAGAAGACGACCAGGCACACCCCGGAGAGCGCGGTGATCCCGCCGAGGGCCAGGCGCCAGGAGCCGGTGAGGTCGCCCAGCGCGCTCACCACGATGCGCCCGCCGAAGCCGCCGATCGAGTTCCCCGCGATGTAGAGCCCCATCACGGCGCCGAGGTGGCCGCCGTCGATCTCGTCGGCCAGGTACGCCATGCCCACGGCCGGCAGCCCGGCCAGGGCGACCCCCTCCAGGGCGCGCAGCACCAGCAGCAGCCAGAAGCTCGGCGCCACCGTCGCGGCCAGGCCCAGCAGCACCGCCGCCGTCAGCGACCACAGCATCACCGGTCGCCGTCCCCACCGCTCCGAGAGCGCGGACGCCGGGACGATCGCCAGGGCGAGCCCGCCCGTGGTCACCGACACCGACAGCGACGCGGTCCCGGGCGAGATCGCGAAGACCTCGACGAGGCGGGGCAGCAGCGGCTGGGTCGCGTAGAGCAGGGCGAACGTGGTGAAGCCCGCGAAGAGCAGCCCGACCGAGACGCGCCGGAAGCCGGCGTCACCCTGCCGGAGAGCGGGGGCCTCGGTGACGGTCATCGTTGCTCAGGCTAACCGGACGATTCGTCCGCCACCCACGTCAGGTACGTCTCATGGCCCCCGACGACGGGCAGGGCGAGCACCTCGGGCACGTCGTAGGAGTGGTTGGCGACGATCCAGTCGGTCACCTCGGGCACCCGGGTCGTCTTGACGACGAGCTGGTACTCGGGCTCCACCGACACCGAGCCCTCCCAGCGGAAGACGCTGCGGACGGGCCCGACGATCTGCACGCAGGCGGCGAGCCGGGCGTCGACGAGACCGCGCGCCAGGCGCTGCGCCTCGTCGTCGGAGTCGGTGGTGGTCAGCACGACGGCAGGCGGCGGCACGGTGCGCGGACTACCCCCGTGCGGACGGCGCCTACGCTCGTTGCCATGGCCAACGACCTCGGGGGCGGTGCCCGGCACCGCTGGCTCGTGCTGGCGATCTGTTGCACGAGCCTGCTCGTGGTCTCCATGGACATCACGATCGTCAACGTCGCCCTGCCCGCGATCCGGGCCGATCTCGCGGCGTCGATCACCGGGCTGCAGTGGACCGTCGACGCCTACACCCTCGTGCTCGCCTGCTTCCTCATGCTCGCGGGCGCGACCGGTGACCGGGTCGGGCGCCGGCGCACCTTCCAGGTGGGCCTCGCGGTCTTCGGGCTCGGCTCCCTGCTCTGCAGCCTGGCGCCGACCGTCGGCTGGCTGATCGCCGCGCGGGTGGTGCAGGGCGCGGGCGGCACGATGCTCAACCCGATCGCGTTGTCCATCGTCACGAACGTCTTCACCGACCCGCGCGAACGGGCGCGGGCGATCGGCATCTGGGGCTCGGTGGTCGGGATCGCGCTCGGGCTCGGGCCGGTGCTCGGCGGGGTGCTGACCGAGACGGTCGGCTGGCGGGCGATCTTCTGGGTGAACGTGCCGGTCGTCCTCGCGGCGATCGCCCTGACGGCGCGGTTCGTGCCGGACTCGCGGGCGGCGCACGCCCGGCGGCCGGACCCGGTCGGGCAGGCGCTGGTCGTCGTGCTGCTGGGTTCGCTGACGACCGCCGTGATCGAGGCGCCCCGCCTCGGGTGGACCTCCGCGGTGATCGTCGGGCTGGGTGCGGTCGCCCTCGTCGCGCTCGCCGCCCTGCTGTGGTGGGAGCGGCGCCGCCGCGAGCCGCTCCTCGAGCTCGGCTTCTTCGCCAGCATCCCGTTCTCGGGCGCCACGGTCGTCGCCGTCTGTGCGTTCGCTGCCTTCGGGTCGTTCCTCTTCCTCTCCACGCTCTACCTGCAGGACGTGCGGGGCCTCTCCGCGCTCGCCGCCGGTCTGGTGCTGCTCCCGGCGGCGGTCACGACGACGGTCTGCGCCCCGCTGTCGGGGCGGCTCGTCGGCTCCCGGGGCGCGCGCCCCTCGTTGGTGACGGCGGGCGTGGCCATGACGGTGGTCGCCGTCGTGCTCACGCAGGTCGGGCCGGCGACGCCGCTGTGGGTGCTGCTCGTCGCCTTCGCCCTGTTCGGGGTCGGCTTCGGGATGGTGAACCCGCCCATCACCAACACCGCGGTCAGCGGCATGCCGCGCGCCCAGGCGGGCGTCGCCGCCGCGGTCGCCTCCACCAGCCGTCAGGTGGGGTCCACGTTCGGCGTCGCGGTCAGCGGGACGGTGGTGGCCGCGGCCGCGTCGGTCGGTGCGGGCCTGCCGGTGGCGTGGGGCGTGGTCGTGCTCGCGACCGCGGTGGTCGGTGTCCTGGGGGTCGTCGCGACGACCGCGCGGGCCCGGGCGAGCGCGGACCGGGTGGCGGCCCGCTTCGCCGACGAACCGTCTCCAGCCGGTCGCATGACACCGGACCATGTGACATGAGGCCGTGGTGTCGGCGAACCGGATGACCGCTGGACGAGCCCGACGTGGGAGATCGCCCACTGTGCCGGTCCGGCCACGGCCGGGGATGACACGCTGACGGTCCGCGTCAGCACGCGGGGAAGGAGATGCCACGTGACGACGACGCAGTCACCGGCGGCCGCGGCAGGGACGTTCTCGCTGGGCGGGGAGTTCACCGTCCGGCGCCTCGGGTACGGCGCGATGCGCCTCACCGGCGAGGGCATCTGGGGCCCGCCGAAGGACCACGACAACGCGATCGCGGTGCTCCGGCGCGCGGTCGAGCTCGGGGTCGACTTCATCGACACCGCCGACTCGTACGGCCCGTACGTCAGCGAGGAGCTCGTCCGGGAGGCGCTCTACCCCTACCGCGAGGTCCGGGTCGCGACGAAGGCCGGGCTGCTGCGCACCGGGCCCAACCGCTGGATCCCCTGCGGGCGCCCGGACTACCTGCGCCAGGAGTGCGAGATGAGCCTGCGCCGCCTCGGCGTGGAGACCATCGACCTCTTCCAGCTCCACCGCGTCGACCCGCACGTCGCGGCGGACGAGCAGTACGGCCTGCTCGCCGACCTGCAGCGCGAGGGCAAGGTCCGCCACGTCGGCCTGTCGCAGGTCTCGGTGGCGCAGATCGAGGCGGCGTCGACGATCGTGGACGTGGCCTCGGTGCAGAACCGCTACAACCTCGTCGACCGCTCCTCGGACGCCGAGCTGCGCCACTGCACCGAGCACGGCGTCGCGTTCATCCCCTGGGCCCCCGCGGACGCCGGGAACCTCGCGAACGAGGGCAACGCCGCGCACGACGTGGCCGTCGAGCTGGGCGCCACCCCGGCGCAGGTCGCGCTCGCCTGGCTGCTGCAGCGCAGCTCGGTGATGCTCCCGATCCCGGGCACCGCCTCGCTGGAGCACCTCGAGGAGAACTGCGGCGCGGGCACCCTCGAGCTGCCGCGCGCCGCCGCGGAGCGCCTGGACGCGGCAGCCTCCTAGGCACCCACGCGGCTGCGCGCCTTCTCGGCGTCGCGCAGCGCCCGGTCCCGCCGCCGGCGGCGCCACACGGCCACCGGGCCGTGTCCGCCGTCGGGCGCGGCGAGCGGGCCGCTGCCCTCGGCCAGTTCGGCGGCCGCGACGATCCGCCGCTCCATGCCGCCGAACACCAGGACGTGGAACGGGGCGATCACCCACCAGTACGCGTGCCCGGCGAGTCCGCGCGGCAGGAAGATCGCCCGCTGCCGGTAGAGCGACCCGCCCGGGCGCGGGGCGATCCGCAGCTCCAGCCACGCCAGCCCGGGCGCCTTCATCTCGGCCCGCAGGCGGAGCAGGTACTCGCCGTCCTCGAGGTCCGGCACCGACGGCGAGGCGTCGTCCTGCCCGCCGCCCTCGATGCACTCCTCGACGCGCCACCAGTCCAGGGCGTCGCCGACCTTGAGCGTGTCCTCGTCCCGGCGTCCGCGGCGCAGGCCGACCCCGCCGACGAGCCGGTCGATGACCCCGCGGGCCCACCAGCCCATCGGGAACGAGTACCAGCCGCGGTTGCCCCCGATCCCGACCACGACCTGCCACAGCGTCTCCGCCGTCGCGGCGGCCGGCCGCTCCCGGACGTCGGTGTAGACGGTGCCGCCGGCCCACTCCGGGTCCGAGGGCAGCGGGTCGGAGGGCAGCGGGTCGGACGGGGCGTAGCGGGCGTTGGCCCCGGACCACCGGGTCTCCACCTGACCCTCGCGGATGCGGGTGAGGGCGAGCTCGACCGCCCGGCGGAAGCTGGTGAGGCCGCCCTCGGGCGGGGCGACGTGGTCGTCGATGTCGTGCTCGTCGGCGACGACCTCGTGCACCAGCGAGTCGATCAGCGGCACGGCCGTGGAGCGGGGCACGGGGGTCACGAGGTTGACCCAGTGCGACGACAGCCGGGGCGTGAGCACCGGGACCGGCAGCATCCGCCGGGGCGGCAGCCCCGCCACGTCGGCGAAGCCCTCCATCATCTGCAGGTAGGTCAGGACGTCGGGTCCGCCGATGTCGAAGGTCCGGTTGACGTCGGAGGGGAGGTCGACCGCGCCGGCCAGGTAGTGCAGCACGTCGCGGATCGCGATCGGCTGGACGCGGTGGTGGACCCAGCTGGGCGTGAGCATCACCGGCAGGCGCTCGGTGAGGTAGCGCAGCATCTCGAAGCTCGCCGAGCCCGACCCGAGGATGACCGCCGCCTGCAGGACCGCCGTGGGCACCCCGGAGCGCAGGAAGATCTCGCCGACCTCCGCCCGGGAGGCGAGGTGCTCGGAGAGCTCGACCCCGGAGGGGTGGATGCCGCCGAGGTAGACCACCCGGCGGATCCCGGCGTCGCGCGCGGCCTGGGCGGTGATCAGGGCGGCGTGCCGGTCGACCTCGGCGAACCCGGACTCCGAGAGCGAGTGCACGAGGTAGAACAGGACGTCGGCGCCCGCGCACGCGGCGCGCATCGAGTCCTCGTCGAGCACGTCGCCCGCGACGATCTCGACCGGGTCCTGCTGGGCCCAGGGGATGTCCTTCATCTTCGCGGGCGTGCGGACCACGCACCGCACCTCGTGGCCCTCGGCCGCGAGACGCGGGGCGAGCCGTCCGCCGATGTAGCCGGTCGCGCCGGTCACCACGCACTTCACGGGAGCGATCGTCCCGGCTGGCGCGTGCGGCCGCAGTGTCGACGCGGCCGCACGACCTGCCTCGATGGGGTGTGCCACCACCGTGCGCATCCGCTCGATGGGGTGGACGACCGGCCGTGTGCGCCTCGCGGAGGCGGGCGACTCACCCGGGTGCCCGGTCGAGCGCGTCGATGTGACCGCGGGTGACGGGCCGTCGGGGGAACGACACGGATGTGGTTCTGCTCCTCTGGAGTGACACACGGTCAGGGGGTCTTCGGGCGTGTCGCGATTCGTTCGGCGCGTCGCCCGAAAGGTGCGCGCCGGGGCTGCCGTTGCCCCTCAAGACGCGAGCGAGCAACGGGCGCCGCCGTTCGTCGCAGCGTCAGCAGGACCGTGTGGTTCAACGGCGGAGGTGGGGAACATGTGGGTCTGGCGCGACGAGACGGTGCGCGGCGGATGGCGTCTCGACGACACGGGGTCGTGGGCGTACGACGAGCCCGCGCGCCTGGAGCCGGTCGGGGCGTCCGGGCGCCGGGAGCGCCCGGAGGTCGACCCCCGGCGGCGTGAGCAGTGGGCGCGGGAGCGCTTCCTGGCCGACCAGCGGGCGCGCCAGGAGCGGCTGCGGCCCGCGCTCGCGTCGACCCCGGGCGACCCGTTCGAGGCGGAGCCGATCTTCCGATCGGTCGCGCACGAGGTGTCCGAGGAGCGCCGCTACGAGGACGGTCGCTACCGGCACGTGCCCTCGGACCGCGCGGACCGCGGGGCCTGGATCCCCGCGCCGCACCCGGGCTCGGGTCCCTTCCCCGCGCAGGACGCCGGCCGCCGCCGGCTCGCCCCGGTCGACGCCGTCCCGCCGCCCGGTCTCGACGACCTGGGCCCGGCGGCCTCCCCCGAGGAGGAGCTCCGGCGCCGGGCCGAGCGCCGGCGGCGTCCGCGCACCGAGCCGGAGAGCGGCAGGCACGTCCTGCGTCGCTGAGTCGGTGGTCCGGACCCGTCGGGGGTGTCCGGCACACCACGCACGGCAGGCACGAGACCGGGCCCGCCCACCCGCCGTCCGCGGGTGGCGGGCCCGTCGTCGTGCCCGGGGAGGTGTGCCCGCGCACGGCGTGGGGTATCGCCCCGCCCAGCGCCGGAAGCCCTGACCGCCTGGAGGTCCCCCACATGCTCGTCCGCCGTCTCGCCCGGCCGATGCTGGCCGCGATTTTCATCAAGGGCGGGATCGACACCCTGCTCAACCCGGAGCCGCGCGTCGGCAAGGCGGCTCCGAAGATCCAGCAGGCGCAGAACGCCGTCGGCGACAAGCTCCCGCCGCAGGCGCCCACCGAGCCCGACCAGCTGGTGCGGATCGACGCCGGCGTCAAGATCGGCGCCGGAGTGCTCCTCGCGCTCGGCAAGTTCCCCCGGATCGCGTCCCTGGCCCTCGCCGCCAGCATCATCCCGACCACCGTCGTCGGCCACGCGTTCTGGGAGTACGACGGCGAGGACCGCACCGCCCAGGAGCAGCACTTCCTCAAGAACCTCGGCCTGCTCGGCGGCCTCGTCCTGGCCGCGGTCGACACCGAGGGCAAGCCGTCGCTGGGCTGGCGGGCCCGCCGGGCCTCGCGCAAGCTCGCGAAGCAGACCCGCGAGCTGACCGGCTCGGCGTCCGACACCGACTTCACCGGCAACGCGAAGTCCGCGGCGGAGACCGTCGGCGCGACCACCCGCGACGCGGTCGACGTCGCGATCGGCCGGTTCGTCGCCTGACCCGCGCGCATCCGAACGGCCCGTCTGCTGCGTCCGGCGCAGCGGCGGGCCGTTCCTCGCGTCCGGGGCCCGCCGTCGCCCCCTAGGGTGACCCGGGTGTGGACGAACTGGTCGGGCGGGCAGCGCTGCCGGCCCGTCGCGACCGCGCGGCCCCTCGACGACGCCGGTGTCGCGGGGGTGATCCGGCGCGCCGCGCAGCGCGGGCAGACGGTCCGCCCGGTCGGCTCCGGGCACGGCTTCTCCGACCTCGCGGTGACCGACGGCGTGCACCTGGACGCCTCCGCCTTCTCCGGCATCACCGGCGTCTCCGCCGCGCCCGCGGGCGCCGGCGCGACCGTCCGCGTGCGAGGCGGGACCTCGATTGGCGAGCTCCAGGAGAGCCTGGCCGAGCGCGGGCTCGCGCTGCCGGTCCCGCTCGACCTCGGCGCCCCGACCCTGGGCGGCGCCCTCGCCGTCGGCGCGCACGGCAGTGCCTCGACCCGCGGCTCGATCGCCGACCAGGTGATCGCGCTGCGCCTCGTCGACGGCCGCGGCGAGGTCCGCGACGTGCCCCGCGCCGACCTGGACGCGGCCCGCACGGCGCTCGGCGCCCTCGGCGTCGTCCTGGACGCCGAGCTCGCCGTGGTCCCGGCCGCCCCGCTGACGGTGACCCGGGCCCGGCGGCCCCTCGACGAGGTCCTCGACCCGGGCTTCTGGGAGGCGCACGACCTCGCCGAGGCCGCCCTGTTCCCGTCGTCGTCGACCGCGCTGGCGCGGTGGGCGGGCACCGCGGCGACCGACGGGGAGGAGGCGGAGCGCGGCGTCGGGGTCACCAGCGCCGGCGCCACCGGGCGCACGGCGCTGGGCGGGGCGGTCGTCGTCGAGCGCGCCCTGCCCCGGCTCGCCCCGTCGCTGAACAAGGTCGTGCCCCGCCTCGCCCGCACCGTGTCCGCGACCGGCCCGGGGCACCGCGTGCTGTCCGACCCGCCGCCGGTGCGCTACGAGCAGAGCGAGTGGGCGGTCCCGCGCGAGCGGCTCGTCGCGAGCCTGCGGGCCCTGCTGCCGCAGCTCGCCGACGGGCTGGAGACCGGGCTGCCGGTGCGGATGCGGGTCGGGCCGGCCGAGCGGGGCTGGCTGCACCCCGCCCACGGCCGCGCGACCGGGTGGGTCGCCGTCCGGGTCCCCCGCGGGACCGACCCGGGTCCCGTGTTCGCGCGCACGGCCGCGGTGATGCGCGCCCACGGCGGCCGCCCGCACTGGGGCACGCGGCACGACTTCGACGCCGTCGACGTGGCCGCCGCCTACCCGCGCTTCGCCGACTTCGTGCGGGTCCGCGACGACTACGACCCCGACCGCGTGTTCGCCAACCCCGCGCTGACCCGGCTGCTCGGCGACTGATCGTCCGGGGCCTCCTCCCGGGCGGCCCCGAGGTCGACGGCGAGGGCGACGACGGCCTGGTCGACCCGGCGCAGCAGCCGGGTCACCACGAGCGCGTCGTTGCGCCGGCCCGGGTCCCGGCTGCGCGCGGCCTGCTCCTCGGCCCGGTCGACGAGCTCCTCGGCGGAGTGCACGAGCACCTGCCCGCCGTCCGAGCGCCGCTTCCCGCGGACCAGGACGTCGCGCAGCCCGTCGAGGTTCGCGCGCACCGCGGCCAGCGCCGGCTCCAGCGTCGGGCCCCAGCCGGGGGTCGGGTCGGAGCCCAGGTCGGCGGCCGTCCGGGCGAGCGAGCGGGCGTAGTGGTCGACGATGGTGAACACCCGCAGCGCGCGGCGGTGGCTCGACCGGCCCCGCCGCCGCGGGGTGTCCACCAGCAGCGGCCGCGTGCGGGCCCGCAGCGTCGCGAGGGCGGTGTCCATGTCCCGCGCGCCCTCGAGGGCCGCGGGCGTGCCGGCGCCCCGTCCGAGGATCGTCGCGACCGCGGCGTCGAGCACCCGGTCGGCCGTGTCGACGAACTCCTCCACGGCCTCGCCGAAGGCCTCGCGCGTGCCCTTGGGCAGCACCAGGAAGGCCGCGACGACGCTCGCGAGGACCCCGACCAGCGTCTCCTCGATGCGCAGGACCAGCGTCTGCACGCTGAACTGGCCGATCAGCCCGTACACGAGCGCGAGCACGGCGGTGATCCAGAAGGCGAGCATGCTCGGCGAGACGCGCACCAGGTAGAGGGCGAGGAACGCGCAGCCGAACAGCAGCACCAGCGAGAGGATCTGGTTCCCGGCCGCGAGGGCGGCGAGGCCCATGCCCGCCGCGACGCCGCCGACGGTGCCGAGCACCCGCCCCCAGCCGCGGGAGAGCAGGTCGCCCCGGCTGGCCGTGTTCGCGAAGACCACGAACGAGGCGATCACCGCCCAGTACCAGCGCGTGGGGGCGAGCAGCTCCCCGAGCACGATCGCGATCGTGGTGCCCACGCCCACCTGCACGGACTGCCGGGTGGTGAGAAGGAGCCCGCGGTCCGGGTCGTCCGTTCCCGACGACGGGTCGTCGGGGTCCGGGCGGCCCTCGCGGAGACCGTCCGGGGCGGCCTGCGCCGCCATCCCTACCGGGCTCGCCGCCGCCCGGGGCACGCCCGGCAGCTCGATGCCCGCGGTCACGGGCTCGCCGGGACGGCGACCCGGGTCGAGCTCCGCTGCGCTGCGTCTCCCGGCGGGGAGGTCGCGCTGCGCGTACTCCACCGAGTCGGCCACCCGGCGCACCGCGAAGGCGGCGCGCTGCATCCGCTCGAGGCCCGGGCCGGTGTCGGCCACCAGGCCGGCGACGGCGCCGCGGGCGTCGGCGAGCTCGTCGAGGATCGTCCGGTGCCCGACGTTCCGGTCGGTGGCCCGGGCGAGGTGCGCGACGCCGGTGCGCAGCGCGGTCAGGGCGAGCGCGGTCGGCCGCTGGGCCTGCGCGCCGCGCACCATCCGCCGCGTCGCCACGCCCAGCCGCTCCAGGCCGAGCTCGACGTCCACGACCCGGAGTGCGAGCAGGTCGTTCTCCAGCCCGGGCCACACCCGGTCGGCCGCGCTGTGCTCGAGCTGGTCCTCCACGAGCAGCGCGGTCTCGTTCAGCCGCCGCCGCGCGCGGTAGAGGCGCTCCAGGACGGCCTCGCCCACCTGCTCGTGCTCGTGGGTCCCGGGCGCCGGCCCGGTGCCGCGCTGGGCCTCGGCGAGCACCTCGTCGACGCGCAGCACCATCTCGTGCGCCCGGGCCCGGAACGCGTCGACCAGCCGGCGCAGCGTGCGCTCGGGTCGCTCGGCGAACAGGACGCCGCGCAGCAGCAGCGTGGACCCCAGCCCGATCCCGACGGCCACGCACAGCGCCGGGATCTGCGGCGGCTTCGCCTGCAGGAACTGGGTGAAGAAGAACGGCATGAACGCGGCCATGCCGAGCGCGAAGCCCCGCGGCCCGAACCGGCGGACGTAGACCGCGGCGATCATCACCGCCACGAACACGACGTCGGCGACCACGCGGTGGGGCGCGAGCAGGGTCCCGGCGACCGTGGACGCGAGGGCCGGCAGGGCCATCATTGCGGTGGTGACGCGTTGGCGGGCGACGGTCTTCTCGTTGACCGCGAGGTTGGAGATCATCGCCAGCACGCCGCCGAACAGCACGACCGTGACCGGCTCGTCCGGGGCGAGGGTGGCCCGGCCGCCGGCCACGAGCCCGGCGGCCAGCGCCATCGACGCGACCGCGACCGACGCCAGCCGGAGCCGGGCGAGCCCCGGGTCGGACGTCACGAGCAGGGTCCGCACCGACTCGAGCGCCCTGCGGGTGCGAGCGCCCACGTGCCACCCCCTCGTCCGGCCCGCCAGTGTCCCACCCCCGCCTGTTAGGGATCTGCCCTCGACACGGTTACCGCGCGGTAATAGCCTGCAGTTACCCGCCGGTACGCACCGGCTCCCGCCCGCCGCCACCGGGCGGGTCCTCGTCGAGGAGAGCAGGAGTTCTCACGTCATGAGCCACTACCGGGCCAACGTCCGCGACATCGAGTTCACCCTCTTCGAGCTGCTGCGCGTGCAGGACCGGTTCGGCCAGGGACCCTTCGCGGAGACCGACGAGGAGACCGCCCGCGCCCTCCTGCAGGAGGCGGCGGCGCTCGCGGAGGGCCCGCTGGCGGAGTCCTACGAGTCCGGCGACCGCAACCCGGTGCGCTTCGACCCGCAGACCCACACCGCCCACCTCGACGAGGGCATCAAGAAGTCCTACCGGGCGATGTGGGACGCCGAGTGGTGGCGCCTCTCGGCCGACAACGCCATCGGCGGCATGGGCGTGCCCCCGTCGATCCAGTGGTCGGCCGCGGAGATGATCCTCGGCGCGAACGCCCCGGTCTTCATGTACATGACCGGCCCGAACTTCGCCTCGGTGATCTACCGCAACGGCACCGAGCAGCAGAAGCACTGGGCGCAGGTCATGGTCGACCGCGCCTGGAGCGCCACGATGGTGCTCACCGAGCCGGACGCGGGCTCGGACGTCGGCGCCGGCCGCACCAAGGCTCGCGACAACGGCGACGGCACGTGGTCGATCGAGGGCGTCAAGCGCTTCATCACCTCGGCCGACTCCGACGACCTCGTCGAGAACATCCTGCACCTGGTCCTGGCGCGCCCCGAGGGCGCGAAGCCGGGCACCAAGGGCCTGTCGCTGTTCCTGGTGCCGAAGTTCCACTTCGACCCCGAGACCGGCGAGCCGGGCGAGCGCAACGGCGCCTTCGTGACGAACGTCGAGCACAAGATGGGCCTGAACGCCTCGGCGACCTGCGAGGTCACCTTCGGCGGGAACGGCGTGCCCGCGACCGGCTTCCTGCTCGGCGACGTCCACGACGGCATCGCCCAGATGTTCCAGGTCATCGAGTACGCCCGGATGATGGTCGGCACGAAGGCGATCGGCACCCTCTCGACCGGTTACCTGAACGCGCTCGACTACGCCAAGGAGCGCATCCAGGGCGCCGACCTCACCCAGCAGACCAACAAGGCCGCGCCCCGCGTGCCGATCACCAACCACCCCGACGTGCGCCGCAGCCTCATGCTGCAGAAGGCGTACGCGGAGGGCCTGCGCGCGGTCTACGCGTTCACCGCGACCTACCAGGACACCGTGCGGCTGGGCGCGGCGCCGGACGCCGAGGCCGGCGCGGTGTCCGCCGAGGACGTCGCCCTCGCGGAGAAGGTCAACGACCTGCTGCTGCCGATCGTCAAGGGCGTCGGGTCCGAGCGCGCGTCCGAGCAGCTGATCGGCTCGCTGCAGACCCTGGGCGGGTCGGGCTACCTGCAGGACTACCCGATCGAGCAGTACATCCGCGACGCCAAGATCGACTCGCTCTACGAGGGCACCACGGCGATCCAGGCGCAGGACTTCTTCTTCCGCAAGATCGTCAAGGACAACGGCCAGGCGCTGGTCCACGTGGCCGGACTGGTGCAGTCGTTCCTGGAGGCCGAGGGCGGCAACGGCCGGCTCAAGGAGGACCGGGCGCTGCTCGCGACCGCCCTCGCCGACGTGCAGGCCATGCTCGGCACGATGGTCGGCTACCTCACCTCCTCCCAGGAGGACGTGACCAACCTGTACAAGGTCGGCCAGCACGCGGTCCGGTTCCTGCTCTCGGTCGGCGACATGCTGATCGGCTACCTGCTGCTGCGCGGGGCCGACGTGGCGATCGCCGCGCTGGACCGGGGGGCCTCGGCCCGCGACACCGCCTTCTACGAGGGCAAGATCGCGGTGGCGCACTTCTTCGCCAAGAACGTGCTGCCGGAGCTCACCGCCCGCCGCGCGATCGTCGAGGGCGCCGACAACTCGCTCATGGACCTGGACGTCGCCTCGTTCTGATCGGCGGCACCCGTCGTCGGGACGGGGAATCGTTCCCGACGACGGGTGGTCCGGGTGATTCCCGGGTCACACGGACCCGGGAGATAGGTTCTGACCCGTGTCGAAGGTCCTGACGAATCTCCCGGTCGGCGAGCGTGTCGGCATCGCGTTCTCCGGGGGCCTGGACACCTCCGTGGCCGTGGCCTGGATGCGCCACCACGGAGCCGTGCCGTGCGCCTACTCGGCCGACCTCGGGCAGTACGACGAGGACGACATGGCCACCCTGCCCGACCGGGCGAAGGAGTACGGCGCCGAGATCGCACGCCTGGTCGACTGCCGCGGCCCCCTCGTCGAGGAGGGGCTCGTCGCCCTGATGTGCGGCGCCTTCCACATCCGGTCCGGCTCGCGGGTCTACTTCAACACCACGCCGCTCGGCCGCGCGGTGACGGGCACGCTGCTGGTGCGGGCCATGCAGGACGACGGGGTCTCCATCTGGGGGGACGGGTCGACCTACAAGGGCAACGACATCGAGCGGTTCTACCGCTACGGGTTGCTGGCGAACCCCCAGCTGCGCATCTACAAGCCGTGGCTGGACGCGCAGTTCGTCGACGAGCTCGGCGGGCGGGCCGAGATGAGCCAGTGGCTCACCGAGCACGACCTGCCCTACCGCGCGAGCAAGGAGAAGGCCTACTCCACCGACGCCAACATCTGGGGCGCCACGCACGAGGCGAAGACCCTGGAGCACCTCGACGAGTCCCTCGAGGTCGTCGAGCCGATCATGGGCGTGCGGTTCTGGGACCCGTCCGTGGCGATCGAGCCCGAGGACGTGACGATCTCGTTCGAGCAGGGCTACCCGGTGGCGATCAACGGGGAGCGGTTCGAGAACAACGTCGACCTCGTGATGGCCGCCAACGGGATCGGTGGCCGCCACGGGCTCGGCATGAGCGACCAGATCGAGAACCGCATCATCGAGGCCAAGAGCCGCGGCATCTACGAGGCGCCCGGCATGGCCCTGCTCTTCCTCGCCTACGAGCGTCTGCTCAACGCGATCCACAACGAGGACACGATCGCGAACTACCACAACGAGGGCCGCCGGCTCGGCCGGCTGCTCTACGAGGGCCGCTGGCTGGACCCGCAGTCGATCATGCTGCGCGAGTCGATCGTGCGCTGGATCGGCCGCACCGTCACCGGCTCGGTCACCGTCCGCCTGCGGCGCGGCGAGGACTACACGATCGTCCGCACCGAGGGCCCGTCGCTGTCCTACCACCCGGACAAGCTCTCGATGGAGCGCACCGAGGACGCGGCGTTCGGCCCGCTGGACCGCATCGGGCAGCTGACGATGCGCAACCTCGACATCGCCGACTCCCGGACCAAGCTCGAGCAGTACGCCGCCTTCGGCCAGCTGACCGGACAGGCGGCGTTCGTCGGCGAGCTCGAGCAGGGCCGGGCGGACGCGATCACCGGGCGCGGCGCGGAGTCCGACACCGACGAGTCCGCGTTGGACCGCGCGGCGATCGAATCGGGCGTCGACTAGACGCTCCTCGGTCGGCGCGGGGCGGGATTCGACCCGACCGTCATGCGGTAAAGAGACCTCTGCGGGCGCGGACGTCCCGCGCCGTGACGACGAGGAGGGGACCCGGCATGGCGGGCATCGAGGACAAGGTCGACAAGGACTACGCGTCGAAGAGCGCCGCGGAGATCGCCGACGCGCCGGTGGACGCGCTCAAGGGCGTGTCCGAGGGCGACGCGCAGCACCTCAAGGACGCGTTCAACATCAAGACTGTGCGCGACCTGGGCACGAACAAGTACTTCCTCTGGGCCCAGGCGATCTCGAAGGTCGCCGAGTAGGTGCCTCCGGCTCGTGAGTACTTGTGAAGGCCATAGCCACCACAAGTACTCACGAGCGCAGCACCTACACGCGCCGCGCCCGCGCCTCCGCGAACAGGTACAGCCCGAAGGCCAGGAAGCCCAGGGCCACGGCCAGGAGCAGGAAGACGCCGTAGGGCTGGCCGGCGAGCGTCTTCAGCGCGGCGTCGAGCCCGCCCGCGCGGCTCGGGTCGGCCGTGAGTGCGGCGAGGCCGATCAGCACGCCCATCACGGCGAACGCCAGCCCGCGCAGCGCGTGGCCGGCGACGCCGAGCCAGACGAGCGGCTCGCGGGCCCACGAGGGCAGGCGGGACCGGTCGAGCTCCTCCAGGAAGCCCCGCTGCAGCCCGGTCCAGATCGTCGCGCCGGCCGCGACGAGCACGACGACGGCGGCGAGACCCACGAGGATCCGGCCGCCGGGCAGGGCGAGCACCCCCGCGGTGGCCTGCTGCGAGCCGCCGGTCGACGATCCCGACGAGCCGGTGAGCAGCAGCCGCACCCCGAGGAACGCCACGCCGAGCACCGCCACCGCGCGGGCGCCGCTGCCGATCCGCTTCTCGGTGCGGTCCCACCCGCTCGTCCACCGGAACCCGGTCGCCGCGGCCAGGCCCTGCCACACGCCGAACGCGAGCAGGCCCAGGACGATCACCACGATCACGACGACGCCGAACGGCTCCGCCGCGATGGCGCCCAGGGCGCCCTGCTGGTCGGCCTGCCCGCCGCCGGAGAGCGCGATCTGCACTGCGATCCCGCCGACGAGCAGGTGCACCAGGCCGTAGGCGACGAGGCCGACCCGCCCGAGGAGCTCGACCCCGCGGGCCGGTGCCTCGCCCTCCCCGCTGCGCCCGAGGCCCTCGAGCGCGCCGCGGACCTGGCGGGCGGCGCGCTCCGGCCCGCCGCCGGACTCCTCGGCGGTGCTCACCGGTTGTTGCAGGTGATCTCGGGCTCCGGGTTGTAGCGCACGGTGCGCGGCTCGGACGTCGTCTCCCCGGTACGCACGTCGGTGAGCACCCGGGTGTCGGTGATGGTGAAGCCACCGACGCCCTTGGACGGCTTGCACCGCGGGTTGTCGGAGAGGTCCCGCGTGCCGGGCGGCACCGGGTTGGTGCGCGGACCGGTCTGGGAGGTCACGTCGTACCGCTTCTGGCCGTAGAGCTGGACCTTGATCGACGACGGGGTCCACTGCGTGCGGATGAGCACCGGGGTGTCGCCGTCGTTGCGGAACTTCAGGTCGATCGCGCCCTCGAACACCGTCGCCTCGCGACCGGCCGGGTAGCGGCTGATGTAGTAGCTGTGCTCCTTGTGCTCGATCTGCTCGAGGCCGGCGAAGTAGGAGGCGTTGTAGAGCGTCGTCGCGAACTGCGAGATGCCGCCGCCGATGCCGCGCCCGGGCACGCCGTCGTCGATGATGCCCGCCTCGACGAAGCCCTTGCCGGCGTCGCGGGGGCCGGTGAACCCGTTGAGGCTGAACGTCTCGCCCGGCTTCACGGTGGCACCGTTGACGATCTCGGCGACCCGCTTGATGTTCTGCCCGGAGTCCGCGGCGAACCCGTTGGTCTGGAACTCCCCGATCACGGTGGCCGGGCCGAGCGCCTGCAGCGCCTCGGTGGTGACCTTCGGCGGGGTCGTCGTGTAGACCGCGTTGACCGCGCGCCCGCTCGCGGGCGGCGGCGGGGCCGGGGTGGCCCCCGGCGGGACCGGCGGCGGGGTGAACGTCGTCGGCGGCGAGGCGTCGGCCGGACGGGCGAGCGCCTCGACGAGCCCCTCCACGGTCTTCGGGTAGTCGATCGTGCGGCCGGTGACCGCGGGGACGACGGTCGCGGCGGCGCCCTCGAACGCGAACGTCGCGTCCTTGGGCTCGGCCTCGGTGTCGGCCAGGTCGCGGTCCACCGCCCGCTCGGCGGCGGGCACGTCGATCCGGGGGGTGAGCCCGCCGGACCCGTCCGGGTCGAACTTCAGGAAGGTGCCGATCTCGGTCGGCGAGAGGGTCGCGTTCTTCGCGTCGCCGACGACGTAGGCCGGGCCCGCGACGGCGGGGGTGGCCACCTCGCGCAGCGCGGTGTCGACGCCCTCCTGGGTGACCGACACCGGCTGCTCGGTGACGGGCAGCCCGACCGGCGCCGGGTCGAGCCAGTGGGCGAGGACGACGTCGGGTGCGGTGCGGCTGTCGACCACGTGGCCCGGCACCGAGGGCACCGGCACCGGCCGGTCGCCCTCGAAGCGGACGGTGCCCTCCACCGACGGCCGGTCCAGCTGCGGGCGCGCCGCGTCGATCGCCTGGCCGACCGCGACCGGGTTGCCCTTGCTGATCGGGGCGATCTCGCGGTCGGAGAACAGCGAGGACAGGCGGGTGACCGGGTTGAGCGGCTGCTCGCCGGCCTCCTCGATGGTCGCGGCGACGTCGAGGTCCAGCCCGGCGCTGCGCGGGTCGAGCGTCGCGGTCCCGGCACCCGGTCCGGTGCCCGCGACCAGGGTGATCGGGCGGGCGACCCGCGGGCCGAGCTCGGTGGTGAGCTTCTCCTGGGCGGCGAGACGGTTCATGCCGCCGATCTCAACGCCCGCGACGGTCACCCCGCGGGGGACGTTCGTGGCGGAGATCAGCAGGTCGCCGACGTAGAGGACGACCAGCAGGCCGACCACCGCCGCACCCGCGATCAGCACCGTGCGCCGTGAGCGGCCACCACCGCCGGTGGACGGCGGGTCGTCGGGCCCGGCCACCGGCGCGATCTGGACGGTCGCCTCCGCGTCGGGGTCGTAGCCGCTGCGCGGCGGTCCGTCACCGGAGTCGGCCGACATCGCGCGCGTCGCCTCGTCGTCGCCGCCCGGCTCGACCCGGGTGTCCCCGGAGGAACCCGGCGCAGGTGGTGTGGTCACAGGTACAGCCCCGTCCCGCTGGTCGGCTCGATGTTCTCGCTGGCCACGGCGTGCACGTCACGCTCCCGCATCACCACGAACGTGCGGCCGTCGACCTCCACCTCGGCGTGGTCGTCCGGGCCGTAGAGCACCCGGTCGCCGGCCTTGACGGTCCGCACGTGGTTCCCGGTCCCGTAGACGTCCCCCCACGCCAGACGCTTCGACACCGAGGCCGTCGCCGGGATGACGATGCCCCCGGTGCTGCGGCGCTCGCCCTCGGCGACCGAGGGGGACACCAGCACACGGTCGTGCAGCATCTGGATTTCCAGCCGGGGGTCCGACACGCGCGAATCGTACGGGGATGCCGGTTCCGCCCGGGCGGGTGGGAGGCGCCGTGTCGCCCTCCTGTCGTCGCGGGGTCGGCGTCGTGTCCGGCCGGGGACATGAAGAAGCCCCGTGGCTCTGCCAGGTCGGGGGTCCGGCAGGGCCACGGGGCTCGTGAGGGGTGTCGTCGGGGGCCGGGCGTTCGTTACCGCTCCCCGGGACCGTCGGCCAGCTTCACTCGACCGGGCTAGTCCCGCCCCAGCAGGAAGCGGCCGAAGTGCGGGACGGTGAAGGCGATCCAGCCGCGCTCGGCGGAGAACACGAGGCCCTTGCGCAGCAGGCTGTCGCGGGCGGGTGACAACGACGAGGCGCGCTTGCCCAGGTGGGCGGCCAGCTTCGCGGTCTGCACCGCCTCGTCGCGGCCCTCGGCCAGCTCGGCCATCCCCTGCAGGTACTCGCGCTCGGCCGGGGTGGCGCGCTCGTAGCGGGAGCCGAAGAACCCGACCGCCAGCTCCGCGCCCGCCTCCGGGGCGGCCACCCGGACGTCGTCGGCGTCGATGGGGCTCTGCACGGCGGCGTCCCACGCGGCCTTCCCGTAGGCCTGCACGAAGTAGGGATAGCCGCCGGAGACCTCGTACAGCGCGTCCAGGGCCGCCGGGGTCAGCTCGGCGTCCTCGCGCTTCGCGGGGGCGGTGAGGGCGAAGTCGGCGTCCGCGCGGTCGAGCTGGCCGATGCGCACGTAGCGGAAGAGCCGCTCGGAGTACGACTTCGACGCGGAGAGCACCGCGGGCAGGTGCGGCAGGCCGGCGCCCACGACGACGAGGGGCGCGCCGGACTGGGAGAGCTCGTGGCACGCCGCGCACAGCGCGGAGACGTCGTCGAGCTGCAGGTCCTGCATCTCGTCGATCAGCAGCGCGACGCCGACCCCGACGTCGGCCGCGAGCTCGGCCACGACCCCGAACAGCTCCACGAGGTCGATCTCGATGTCCCCGGAGTCGGCGCGACCCGCCAGGGACGGGGCGTCGATCCCGGGCTGCCAGCGGTCCTTGAGCTTGGCGTCCGACGGCGTGGCCTTGAGCGCGAACGCCTTCAGGACGCCGAGGGTCTCCTCGACCCGGTCGGGGGCGCGGTGGCGGACGGCGAGGTCGCGCACCGCCCGGTGCAGCGCGGCCGAGAGCGGCCGGCGCAGGTCCGAGTCCGGGCGGGCCTCGATCTTCCCGGCGCCCCAGCCGGCCCGGACGGCCATGGAGCGCAGCTCGCCGAGCAGCACCGTCTTGCCGACCCCGCGCAGCCCGGTGAGCACGAGGCTGCGCTCGGGACGGCCGCGGGCCACCCGCTCGAGGACCACGTCGAAGGCCGTCAGCTCGCGGTCGCGTCCCGCCAGCTCGGGTGGACGCTGGCCCGCGCCGGGGGCGAAGGGGTTGCGCACCGGGTCCACGGCCACCTCGCTGCTCTCGCCGGATCTCGATCGCAGCGTATGGCGCTCTCTAGATCAGCTCCGATACGTCGCGAGAAATCCCGATCGGCGTGTCGCGGTGTGACGGCGGAGACACTCGCGCGTCGGCAGACACGGTGTATCGGTTACCTTTGGTACGGGTAACCGCAGGTAACAGTGACCGCCGGTACGAGGAGCGCGAGCACCATGACCACCGTCGAGCAGTCGAGCACCGGACACCGGGACGAGGACCGGGACGCCGTCGCCGAGAGACTGCTGCGTTCGGCGGGTGAGCTGTCCTACGACCCCCAGCAGGAGGTCGACTGGGAGACCCCGCTGGACCCGTCGCACCACGGCTGCAGCCCGGAGTGGAGCACGCTCTACGGGACCGCCTACTGGGACGAGATGACCGAGGCGCAGCGCGCGGCGCTGACCCGGCAGGAGGCCGCGTCGGTCGCCAGCACGGGCATCTGGTTCGAGATGATCCTGCAGCAGATGGTCATCCGGGACTTCTACGCCAAGGACCCGACGGACCCGGCGTTCCAGTGGGCCCTGACCGAGATCGCCGACGAGTGCCGGCACTCGATCATGTTCGCGCGGGGCGCCGAGAAGCTGGGCGCGCCCGCCTACCGCCCGCCGCGGCACGTGATCGAGGGCGGTCGCGTGTTCAAGGCCGTCGCCACCGGTGAGGCCGCCTACGCGTCGATCCTCGTCGCCGAGGAGGTCCTCGACGTCATGCAGCGTGACTGGATGCGCGACGAGCGCGTCGCCCCCTTCGCGCGCACGATCAACAACATCCACGTGGTCGAGGAGGCGCGGCACATGCGCTTCGCCCGCGAGGAGACCCGGGAGCGGCTCGAGGGCGTCGGCCCCGTCCGCCGTCGGGCGCAGGCCCTGATGGTCGCGTTCGCCGCCTACTTCATCGTCACGAGCATGTGGTCGAAGCAGGTCTACGTGAACGCCGGGCTCGACCCCCAGCGCGCCCTGCGCGAGGCGAAGGCCAACGAGCACCATCGCTCGATGCTGCGCTCGAGCTGCGCGGAGCTCATGGAGTTCCTCGGTTCGGTGGGCCTGCTGACCCGTCCGGCGCGGGCGATCTACCGCGCCGCGCACATCCTGTAAGAGGTCGCGCCGTGTCGTTCGCCATCACGCAGTCGTGCTGCGTCGACGCCACGTGCGTCTCGGCCTGCCCGGTCAACTGCATCCACCCCGCGCCGGGCGAGCCGGACTTCGGGACGACGGACATGCTCTACGTCGACCCGCGGGCGTGCATCGACTGCGGGGCGTGCGCGGAGGTCTGCCCGGTCGACGCGGTCTTCCCGGTGGAGAACCTGGTCGGCCCGCTGCGCGAGTACGCGGAGGTCAACGCCGCGTACTACGCCGATCGCGAGGCCCCCGCGGTGCTCGCGGGGTCGCCGCTGTTCCACGCGTGGGACCCGGTGCGGTTCGACCGGGTGCTGCCGGCGGACTTCCCGCGGCTCGACGTGGCGGTGGTCGGCAGCGGCCCGGCGGCGATGTACACCGTCGAGGACCTCCTGCTGCACACGACGGCGCGCGTGACGATCATCGACCGGCTCACCGAGGCCGGCGGTCTCGTGCGCTTCGGCGTCGCGCCGGACCACGCGACGACCAAGCGGATCGGCGAGCACTTCGCCCGGTACCACGACCACCACCGCGTACGGATGCGGCTCGGGGTCGAGGTCGGCCGGGACGTGACCGTCGAGGAGCTCTCCCGGCGGTACGACGCCGTCGTCTACGCGGTGGGTGCGGCCGAGTCGCGGGACCTGGGCGTCCCCGGCGACCAGCTGCCCGGCAACCTCGCCTCCACGGCGGTGGTGGGCTGGTACAACGGCCACCCGGAGATCGCCGCCGACACGGTCGACCTGGCCGGGCCCCGCGTCGTCGTGGTCGGCACCGGCAACGTCGCGCTCGACGTCGCTCGCATCCTGACCGCCGACCCGGACACCCTGGGCGGGCTGGCCCCGGCGGTGCTGGACGCGTTGCGCGCGAGCTCCGTGCGCGAGGTCGTCCTGCTGGGCCGCCGCGGCCCCCGCGAGGCCGCGTGGACCCGCGGCGAGCTGCTCGGCCTCCTGCGCCGGGACGACCTCGAGGTGGTCGTGGACGACCGCGACCCGCGGACCGCCGACGAGATCGCCGCCGCGGCACCGACCGAGACGGCGAGCCTGCTCCGGGACCTGCCCCGGTCCTCCGCCGCCCCCGACGCCCGACGACGGGTCGTCCTGCGCTTCCACGCGGCCCCCGAGGAGATCCTCGGCACCGACCACGTGACCGGGGTGCGGGTGTCCGGGGGAGACGAGATCGCCACCGGGACCGTCGTCCGGGCCATCGGCCACCGCGGACGCCCGGTGCCGGGACTGCCGTTCGACCCGGCGACGGGCACGGTGCCGCACACCGAGGGCCGGGTCGAGGGGCGCCCGGGCACCTACGTCGTCGGGTGGATCAAGCGCGGCGCGTCCGGCGGCATCGGGGCCAACCGGGCCGACTCCGCCGAGACGGTCGCGTCGCTCATCGCCGACGGCGCGTCCGGCGTGCTGGGCGGGGGCGCCCCGCGGAACCCGGTGCGCCGCGCGGTGCGACGGCTCTCGCGGCGCTGAGATCGGGTCGTCCTCACCGGAACGAACGACGCGTTCGTGCATCCAGAAGCCACGAACGCGTCCTTCGTTCCAGGGCGATCGCGGCGTATCCGCCAGTATCGTCGACGCACTAGACGGCCGTAGACATCGCGATCACCGGCCGAGGCCCCGCTCGCGGGCGACCGCGATGGCCCCGTAGCGGTCGTCGACCTGCAGCTTGGCGTAGATCGCCGACAGGTAGTTGCGGACCGTCTTCGCGCTGAGCGAGAGCTGGTCGGCGATCCCCGTGGTCGGCCGACCGGCCGCGAGCAGCTCCAGCACGCGCTGCTCCTGGTCGGTCAGCTCGGGGAAGGGCCGGTCGGCAGCCGGTGCGCGGGCGAGCGACGCCGCGGCCACGGCCGGACCGAGGACCGTGCCGCCGGCCGCGACCAGGCGCAGCGCGGCGAGGATCTCCGCCTCGTCCGCGCCCTTGAGCAGGTAGCCGCGCGCTCCCGCCCGCAACGCGGCCACCACCGACGAGTCCTCCTCGACCATCGTCAGGACGACGACGGCGGGTGGGTCCGGGTGGGCGAGGAGGCGGCGGCAGGTCTCGAGACCGCCGATGCCGGGCATGCGCAGGTCGAGCAGGACGACGTCGCACCCCGTCGCCGCGTACCGCTCGAGGGCCTCCTCCCCGGACGCGGCGACCCCCGCGCACTCGAAGCCCGCGACCCGTTCGACCATCGTCCGAAGCCCGGAGCGGTAGAGCGGATGGTCGTCGACGACGAGGACGCGCATCGCCGTCACCCCGCCTCGTGCAGCGGCAGGGTCGCGACGACGGTGGTCCCTCCGGCCGCGGACCGCACGTCGAACCCACCGCCGAGCTCCTCCGCCCGGCGCCGCATCGACGCCAGGCCGACGCCTCCCGGCCGCGTGGTGACGGTGCCCCGGCCGTCGTCCGAGACCTCAATGCGCAGCGTCGCCGCGGTCGCGACGAGGGCGACCGTGCACGCGGTCGCACCCGCGTGGCGGGTGACGTTGGCGAGCGCCTCGGTGACCACCCGGTACGCCGCCACCTCGACGGCGGCCGGGAGGGTCTCGGGGACGTCCCGGGCCTCGAGCGTCACCACGGGGCCGGTCCCGTCCAGCAGGTCCACGTGCTTGCCCAGGGCTGCGACGAGCCCGACGTCGTCGAGCGCGGGCGGCCGCAGTCCGTGCACGAGGCGGCGCAGGTCGACGACGGCGTCCTGCAGCGTGCTCTTGAGCGCGTCGGCCCCCGCGGCGTCGGCCTGCGCCGGGCCGATCCCGCGCCGCAGGCCGTCGATCGCGAGCACGGCGTGCGAGAGCACCGGGCCGAGTCCGTCGTGCAGGTCATGGTGCAGCCGGCGTCGTTCGTCCTCCCCGGCCCGGACGAGGTGCTCGCGCGCCTGCTGGAGGTCGGCGGCCAGCGCCCGGGCGTCCAGGGTGCCGGCCAGCACCCGGCCCAGGGCCTCGAGCACCCCGGCGTCGCGGGCATCGGGGGTCTGCTCACCGGGTCGCAGCGCGACCGCGAGGACGCCGACGACCCGGCCGCGGGCCCGGAGCGGGACCTCGTGGCGGGCGGCGGTCACGGACTCCCCGACGGCGACGACGACGCCGCCGTCCGGACCGACGATCGCCGCTCCCGGCACCCGCAGGGCCTCGCGGACCGTCTCGAGGGCCGACCGGGCGCCGCCGTCGTCGGTCCACCGCGGGTCGTCCAGCCGGCTGCCGACCGCCTCCAGCACCGCGAGCGGGTCGGAGCGCCGGCCGTGGAGCAGCCGGTCGACCGCCCGCCCGATCGCCGTCCGCGCCGGGGCGAAGGCGAGCGCGACCGACGCCACGCCCAGGAACCCCGCGGTCTCCGGGAGGACGCCGGCCGCGGAGGTCACCACGATCACGTAGAGCAGGTAGGTCGCGGCCGCGGTGACGGCGAACACCAGCGACCGGTCCACCACCCGGTCCAGTCCGTGCAGACCGCCCAGCACCGCGGCGAGCACGGAGGCCGCGACGAGGCTCGTCGCGATCCCGCTGAGGACGTCGCCCACCGTCTCGGGCACGCCCGGCAGGAAGGTGACCCCGACGGCGAGGGTCACGGCGAGGGCGAACCAGCGCAGCCGCAGGCGGTCGGCCCGCTCGGCCCGGACGTAGCGGACCAGCAGGCTCGCGAGACAGGCGACCGCGCTGAACACCAGCGCGGTGGTGAGCCCCCGCACGACGTCGGTGGGCCACTCGGGCAGGTGGCCCGTCACCGGGCTCGGGGTCCCGTCCTCGAGGCGCGGATGCAGCACGCAGGCGACGAGGAGCAGGACGAACAACGTCAGGACGACGACCTGCAGCAGCACCCACGCCCGGGAGGGGACGCGGCCGGTGGGGAACCACAGGGGCAGCAGGGTGAGCAGGCCGAGGAACGGGATCCAGACGATCTCGGACACCCACCCGGCGAGAGCGGCGAGCGGCAGCGCGCCCGGCGCGGTGTGCAGCCCGAAGCCCGACCACTCGGCGAGGAAGAAGCTGAGCGCGAGACCGGCGGTCGAGAGCAGGACCCAGCCGATGCGGTCACGGGGCCGGTGGGCCAGCAGCAGCGCCCCGGCCGCGGGGACCACCGCCCCGGTGATCGCGTCGCCGAGATAGATGTCCGAGACGCCGGCGGTCGCCCCGTTCGCGACCGCCAGTGGCGCTCCGGCCACGGAGAGTGCGAGGGCGCCCCCCGCGACCACCCAGGGCCAGCGACGACGCTCCGCGGCGGAGGACACGTCCCGGAGCATGACCGAGTGGATCCCCCCGGCGCCACGGTCACGGTGTCCCGCCCGGTTGGGGACACCGTGACCCTGCCCGGCGGCGTGCCTCCCGGGGTGGGCTGGTCGTCGGGTCGGCCGGACGCGCCGACGGACGAGGGGTGGGCGACATGGACCGGCTGAGCTGGATCCGGACCACGGGCGCGGTGGCCGTCATCGGCGCTGCGTGCTGGTCGGTGAAGTGGGTGGCGATCGGGGTGCAGGGCCACTCCGGGAGCGCGGTGGACACGGTGGCGTTCGGCCTCGGGCTCGCCGGGATCGTCGTCGGGTCGTGCTCGGCGTCGTTGCGCCTGACGTCCGGCCGTGGCGGCGGGGCGACCGCGGCGGCCTGCGTGGTGGGCGCGGTGGTCGCGTTCCTGCTGGTACCGGTGCTCTCGACCGTCTCGGAGGCGATCTTCGGGGCGGGGACGTTCCTCGGCGGCGAGGCCGGTCTGATGGTCCTGGCGCTGCTGGCGGTGGTGGTCGGCCTCAGCGGTCTGCGGGCCGCCGCCGCCGCACCGGACGCCCACCGGCGGACCGCGGTGTCGTAGAGCTCCCGATCCGGACGCGCGGGTGGGGCTCGATCGCGGTGGCGGGTAGGGAGAGCATCGTGGCGTCTGCGTGCGTCTCGTGCGTGTTCTAGACGGCCTTAGAGAGCGGGATCGAGGGCTGGTCAGGCCTGGCGCAGCGCGTCCAGGCCCGGCCAGACCACGGCCACGAGCATGTCGGCGAGCAGGTCCGCGGGGTCCTGGTCCTCGGAGCGGTGGTCGGCGCCCAGCCACCAGTCCGCCAGGCCCTCCGCCGCCCCGACGAGCGTGTGGGCCACCGGCAGCGCGGTCTCCGGCGAGCCGCCCAGTTCCGCCGCGAGCAGCTCCGCGGCCCGCGCGACGATGCCGCGCCGGGCCGCGTCCACCGGCCCGGCGAACTCCCCCGCCGAGGCCTGCCGGTACAGCACGGTCCAGCCCTGCCGGTGCGTGGTGACCGCCCGGAAGAAGGCCCGCAGCGCGCGGCGCAGCCGTGCCCGGGCGTCGGCGCCGCCCGACCCGGCGTCGGGAAGGACGGCCGTGGTCAGCGTGCTCATCAGGCGGTCGGCCTCGCGGGCCAGGCAGGCCGCGAACAGCTCGTCCTTGGTGCCGCCGTGCGCGTAGACCGACGGCTTGGACACGCCGGCCCGGGCCGCGATCGCGTCCATCGACGCGCCGTGCAGCCCCTCCTCGGAGAAGACCTCGATGGCGGCGTCCAGCACCTGCCGGCGGCGGACCTCGGGGGCGAGGCGGCGTCTCGTCCCGGTGGTCACACTTGCATCGTATCTACTCCTGCGTAAAGTAGCGAGGGTAAGCGGGACCGGTGGTACCGCCTTCCCTTTCCCTCACACCGGAGTGGAGACCGTGGCCGAGAAGATCGACGTCAACGAGCTGGGTCGCAGCGTCGACCTCAAGAAGCTCTCCTCCGACGAGCTGGTGGCCGTGATGCGCGACGCGCTCGCCGAGCCCGAGGGCGCGAAGAACGTGGACGCCTCGGTCTTCGCGCGCCTGGTCAAGGGCGCGAGCAAGCCCCAGCTCGAGGCGATCATGAGCTCGGACGCCCGCCGCCCGGTCATCGACGCGATCTTCGGGCGGATGAGCGAGTTCTACTCGTCGAAGGGCGCGAGCTCGAAGCGCCAGGTCGTGCACTGGCACGTCACCGGGGCGCCGGGCGGCGGCAGCGACGACTACCAGACCGCGATGCAGCACGGCGTCTGCACCGTCTCCACCAGCCTCGACGAGGAGCCGCGCACCGAGCTGTTCATGAACGGGGTCGAGTTCCTCAAGGTCGTCACGAACAACGCCAACCCGATCACGCTGTTCATGACCCGCAAGCTCAAGGTCTCCGGCGACGTCGGGTTCGCCACCGCCCTGCAGAAGATGTTCACGATCCCGTCCGCGTGAGGTGCGCTGAGTCATGACGTTCTCGATGGAACTGTCCGAGGAGCACACCGACCTGCGCGACTGGGCGCACGGCTTCGCGGAGGAGGTCATCCGCCCGGCCGCGCAGGAGTGGGACGAGCGCGAGGCGACCCCGTGGCCGGTGCTGCAGGAGGCCGCCAAGATCGAGCTCTACAACTTCGAGACGCTCGCGTCCTTCTGGGGCGACGAGACCGGGCTGTCGCTCCCGATCGTCAACGAGGAGCTGTTCTGGGGCGACGGCGGGATCGGGATGGCCATCTTCGGCACCACCCTCGCCGTCGCCGGCATCTTCTCCTCGGGCACGCCCGAGCAGATGGTCGAGTGGATCCCGCAGTGCTACGGCGACGCCGACGACGTCAAGGTCGCCGCGTTCTGCTCCTCCGAGCCGGAGTCCGGTTCGGACGTCGGCGCCATGCGGACCAAGGCCACCTACGACGAGGCCAAGGACCAGTGGACGCTCTCCGGCGCCAAGGCGTGGGCTACGAACGGCGGCATCGCGAACATCCACGTCGTCCAGGCGGTGGTCGACCCGTCGCTGGGGACGCGGGGTCAGGCCGGCTTCGTCATCCCGCCGAACACGCCGGGCCTGGAGTCCACCCGCAAGATCAAGAAGATGGGCCTGCGGGCCTCGCACACCGCGGACGTCTTCCTCGACGACGTCGTGGTGCCGGGGTCCTGCCTGCTCGGCGGGAAGGACAAGCTCGACGAGCGCCTGGCGAAGGCCCGCGAGGGGCAGAAGTCCAAGGGCTCCGCGGCCATGCAGACCTTCGAGCTGTCCCGACCGACCGTCGGCTCGCAGGCCGTCGGCATCGCCCGCGCCGCCTACGAGTACGCGCTGGAGTACGCCAAGGGCCGGGAGACGTTCGGCCGCCCGATCATCGACAACCAGTCGATCGCCTTCACCCTCGCGGACATGAAGACCGAGATCGACGCCGCCCGCCTGCTCGTCTGGCGGGCCGCCTGGATGGGCCGCAACGGCGTGCCCTTCGAGGCGGGCGAGGGCTCGATGTCCAAGCTCAAGGCCGGCCGCGTCGCGGTCTGGGCCACGGAGCGGGCGATCCAGATCCTCGGTGGGGCCGGCTACTCGCGGGAGCACCCGGTGGAGCGCATGCACCGGGACTCGAAGATCTACGACATCTTCGAGGGCACCGAGCAGATCCAGCAGCTCGTCATCTCCCGCTCGATCTCCGGGCGCCACATCGCCTGACGCGGACCCCTGCCCGCCCGAGGGGGGCGGGCAGGGAGCTCCCGTGACCCGAGAGCAATGCTCTTGACGAGAGCACCGCACTCGTAGACTGTGTGAGCACTGCTCTCTTCGGGTCGGAGGTCGTGATGTCGGGTCGGGTCCCCCTGCTCGTCGCCGGGGTGCTGTTCGTGGTCTACCCCGCCCTGCGCCCGAGGGGCGACCTCACGGCCGCAGGCGCCGCGGCGGCCTTCGCCTCGCCGCTGTGGCTGGTCGCGCACCTGGCCGCCGTGGTCGGGTTCGTGCTGGTCGGACTCGGACTGCGCGAGCGTGGACGACGGACCGAGGTCGTGTGGTGGGTCGGGACCGGGCTCGTGCTGCCCTACTACGGCGCGGAGGCCCTCGCGCTGCACGTCCTCGGGCAGCGCACGAGCGGCGAGGAGCTCGTGACGACCGCGGAGGCGATCCGGCTCTCCCCGGTGGCGGCCACGCTGTTCGCGACCGGGCTCGTCGCGCTCGCCGTGGCGGCGGTCCTCGTGGCGGTGCACGACCGGGCGGGCGTGGTGTTCGCCGTGGCGATGGTCGCGTTCCTGCCGCAGTTCTTCGCCCCGCCGGTGGTCCGGGTGGCCCACGGCGTGGTTCTCGGCCTGGGCCTGCTGCTCCTCGCGGTGCCCCGTCGCTCCCGCCCCTCCCGCCGCTCCCCGGTCGGGCGGGAGGCGGTCACCGCCAGCGTTCGAGTCCCTCGCCGGTGAGCAGGTCGTAGGCCGGCGCACGACCGCAGGCCCCGGCGGCGAGGGCGAGCGCCGGGCCGCGGACGGTCTCGCCGTCGCCCCACCCTAAGTCGAGGTCGTCGGCCTCCAGGCGCAGCCCGTCCAGGCGGCCGCGGGTCACGAAGACGCCGACCGCGCGCGGCGTCGTCAGGAACTCGAGAGCCGGCCGCACGTGCTCCGGGTCGACGTGGCCGACCCCGGGCGTCGGCTCCAGTGCCCACCGGATGTCGAGGGTGTGGACGAGGACGTCGACGAGCGGCGCGGCGAGGGGGAGGCCCGGCGGGTGGAAGGTCGAGTCCGCGTGCGCCTCGAGCACGTCGACCAGGTCACCCGGCGCCCGCCGTCCGAGCGTCCTCGCCCACGCGTCCATCGCACCCGACGGTCCGCGGTGCCGGAGCATCGACACGGCCATCCGCGGCATCGAGACCTCGAACGGCGTCACCAGGTGCGCGAGCACCTCGCGCGTGCGCCACCCGGTGCAGAGGCTGGGGCGGGACCACGCGTCGAGATCGAGCGTGCGGAGGTGCCGCGCCGTGGTCAGGCGTTGGTCCCGGAGGAGTTCCTTCACATCGGCAACTCTATGGTCCTTCCGTCGTACCAGGGAAGCCGCAGGTTTCTGGGGGATGACGCCGGGCACAGGAGGGACACGACCTGTCGTCGGGAAGGGACGTGCCCCATGGCCATCGAGACTCCGACCGCCGACCCGTCGGGAGCGCCGCACCAGCTGACCGAGGCGCTGGGCACGGACTACTTCTCGGTGCGCTCCCGCTTCACCCCGAAGCAGTGGGACACGTTCATGGCGGTGCGCCGGTTCGTCGACCACGAGGTGCTGCCCGCGGCGTCGGAGGCCTGGGACGCGGCGCAGATGTCGTGGGACGTGATCAACAAGCTGCCGGCACTCGGCATCGTCGGCGACGACATCGAGGGCAACGGCTGCCCGGGGCTCGACCCGTTGTCGTGCGGTCTGGTGGCGATGGAACTCGCCCGCGGCGACGGCAGCCTCGCGACCTTCTTCGCGGTGCAGTCGGGGCTGGCGATGAAGGCCATCGACATGCTCGGGTCGGACGAGCAGCGGGCGCGGTTCCTGCCGGGGATGGCCCGCCTGGAGACGATCGGCGCCTTCGGTCTGACGGAGCCCGACCACGGGTCCGACTCGGTGGCGCTCGAGACGACGGCGCGCCGGGACGGCGACGACTGGATCCTCGACGGGGCGAAGCGGTGGATCGGCAACGGGTCGGTCGCGCACCGCACGGTGGTCTGGGCCCGCAACACCGATTCCGGGGACGTGCACGGCTTCGTCGTCGACACCACCACCCCGGGCTACGAGGCGTCCGTGATCCCGCGCAAGGGGTCGATGCGGTCGGTGTGGCAGGCCGACATCCGCCTCGACGGCGTCCGCGTCCCCGAGTCCGACCGGCTGCCCGGTGCGGAGACCTTCCGCGACACCGGCCGCGTCCTCGCGACCACGCGTGGCACGTGCGCGTGGATCGCGCTGGGGCACGCGACCGCGGGCTACGACGCCGCGCTGCGCTACACCCTCGAGCGCACGCAGTTCGGCAAGCCGCTCGCCGCGCTGCAGATCGTCCAGCAGCGGCTGGTGAAGATGCTCGCCGAGCTGACCGGCATGCAGCTCTACTGCATGCAGATCGCCGGGCTCGCCGAGCAGGGCGACATCTCCCCGACCATCGCCGGGCTCGCGAAGATGAACAACACCTCGAAGGCGCGCTGGATCCTCTCCGAGGCCCGCGACCTGCTGGGCGGCAACGGCATCCTGCTCGACAACCACGTCATGCGGCACATGGCCGACATCGAGTCGGTGCACACCTTCGAGGGCACCGAGACGATCCAGACGCTGATCGTCGGGCGGGAGATCACCGGCCTGTCGGCCTTCACCTGAGTCGGGTCAGCGCCACCACTTCGGGCCCTTCACCTCGACGGACCCGAAGGCGACCTTGCCGGTCACCACGACGTGCGGGCGCCCGGCCGCGGCGCCGGTGCGCCGCTTGTCCTCGACGCTGCCCGCGGTCGCGCTGACCGCGTCCAGCGAGACGCTCGCGCTCTCGGGCAGGCGCAGCTCCACCGAGCCGAGGGTCATGTCCACGTCGATCTCGACGACGTCGTGGTCGATGACCGCCTCGGTCAGGTCCAGCTCGGCCGACCCCAGCCAGCCGTCGATCTCCAGGCGCCGCGGGACCGCCCACGCCCCCTGGCGCTTCACCGACCCGAGCGCGGCGTGCAGCGTGACCGTGCCGCTGGTGTCGCCGCCGGCCCAGGGGTCGCGCGGGGCCCGGCGGCGCTCCCGGGACTCGGCCTCGGTCCGGGCGCGGGCCCGGTCGGGGTGCTCGAGGGGCAGGTCCAGCACCAGGGCGTTGAGCTCCCGGCGGGTGCGGGCGGCGATGGCCAGCCCGGAGCGCCGGTCGAACTCGAGGGTGTCGATCAGGCCGCGGTTCACCGCGTCCTGGAGCAGGCCGACGATGTGCTCGCGGTCGTCGTGGCCCACGGGCAGGTCCGCCGGGGACGGCGGCAGGTCCTGCGGGGTGTCGGTGCTGGTGTCGGTGCCCGTCTGCTCGCTCATGGACCCACCCTCGCGCCCGGACGAGCCCCGCACCTCGGGGTCGGACCCTGAACTTCCCTCCGGGCCCACGGACACGAACGGGTGACGGTCCGGCGCGATCCCCTAACGCCGCCGGACGTCCTCGCGATGCACCCGACATAGCCCGTTCGGCGCAGTGCTCTGCCACCGCCCGCCGAGCTCCGCCTGCTCGTCGAGGAGTCCGCCGTGCCCGTCCCCGCCGCCCGCGGCCCCCGCAGCGCCGCCGCCCGCCAGCACCGCCCGACGCCGCCCGCGGTCCCGGCGGCCCCTGTGGCCCCGGCGGTCCCGGCCGCGCGGCGCTCGCCGGAGGACGCGGCACCGCTCGTGACCCCCCGCGACCGGGCGATCCTCATGGCGGTGGCCGCGGGGCGCTGCACGATGGGTCCGGACCAGGCCGAGGGCCTCATGGTCGACGGCCGCCCGTGCTCCGACCAGTTCGCCGGTCACCGGCTGCTGCGGGCCGGACTCGCCCGGCTGGTCGCCCAGCCGCCCGGGCGGCCGAGCACCGTGGCCCTGTCCCCGGCCGGCATCGCCCTGCTCGGGCTGCCGATCACGGTGTGACGGACCGCCCGGCCGGCGCGCCGGGCACCACCGGCAGGCTCTGGTAGCCGCGCAGGATGCGGGTCGGGCGACGCACGGGCTCGCCGGCCGGCGCGAGGTCGGGGAAGCGCTCGAAGAGGGCGCGCAGGGCGACCTCCCCCTCCATGCGCGCCAGCGCCGCGCCCAGGCAGAAGTGGATCCCGCTGGAGAAGGCCACGTGGTCGCGGGCGTTCGCCCGGCCGACGTCGAACACGTCCGGCCGGTCGAACACGTCCGGGTCGCGGTTGGCCCCGGCGATCACCGTCACCACGAGTGCGCCCGCGGGCACCTCCCGGCCGGCGACCTCGGTGTCCCGACGGGCCCGCCGCGCGGTCCGCGAGACCGGCGACTCGACGCGCAGCATCTCGTCCACCGCGTTCGGCCAGAGGGAGTCATCGGCGGCGAGCCGCTCCCGCTGGCCGGGGTGGTCGAAGAGCAGGCGGGAGCCGTTCGCGATCAGGTTCACGGTCGTCTCGAACCCGGCGGCCAGCACCAGCAGGGCCGTCGAGACGAGCTCGTGCTCGGAGAGCTGCGACCCGTCGTCGTCGGTCGTGGCGACCAGGCCGGAGAGCAGGTCGTCGCCGGGCTCCGCGCGCAGGCGACGGAGGTGGGCGGTCATCCAGTCGTGCAGCGCCGCGACGTTGGACTGCACCGACAGCCAGCGGTGGCGCGGCAGTCCCAGGTCGAGCGCGGCCGCGGCGCCGTCCCCCCAGGCGAGGAACTGCTCGCGCATGGAGGTCGGGATCCCCAGCATCTCCGAGATCACCGTCACCGGCAGCAGGCTCGCGTAGCGGTGCACGAGGTCCACCGGGCCGGACCCGTCCTGCAGGTCCGTCAGCAGCTCGTCGGCGATCTCCTCGGTGCGCCCGCGCAGCGCCGCGACGCGCCGCGCGGTGAAGGCGCGCGTCACGAGGCGGCGGTAGCGGGTGTGGTCCGGGGCGTCGACGGCCAGCATCGACGGCGGGTCGATCGGCCCGGGGTGCGCCGGCGGGCCCGCCAGGCGCAGGGCGAGCCGCACCGGCGCGGGCATGGCGCCGTCCCGGTCGGCCACCCCGAAGTCCTCGCTGCGCAGGACCTCGGTGCACACGGCGTGGTGCACCGTGACCCGGGAGAACGCGCCCTCGGCGAACGGACGGTGCTCCCGCAGGCGCTCGTAGTGGGCGAAGGGGTCGCCCTGCCGCTCGGGGTCGAGCAGCAGGGCCGCGTCGGCGTTGCCCCGGCGGGCCTGACGCGCCACGGCAGCGCGCATGACCCCGTGCGTGGCCGCCCACCGGACGGTGTCCCGGATCATGCCGGCGATGGTACGTCGCGGTACCACGTGCGGCCAGCGCACGGGCGGGTATCTCCGGGACCGTGCGCACCACCGTCGCCGCCCGAGGACCGCTGCCCGCCGACGAGGCGTGGGAGCGCTACGCCGATCTGGACGCCTGGCCGCGCTGGGCCCCGCAGCTCACCGGCGTGAGTGCGCCGTCCCGGCGGCTGGTCCCCGGGCTCGAGGGCGTGGTCCGGGCCGTCGGGGTGGTGCGGGTGCCGTTCCACGTGCTGGCGGTCGACGAGGCGGCGCGGACGTGGTCGTGGCGGGTGCGGGTGGGGCCGGTCCGGCTGGTCCTGCACCACGGGGTCGAGGCCGAGGGGGACGGCAGCCGCACCTGGCTCGTCACCGAGGGACCCGCCGTCGTCGTCGGGCCGTACACGCCGGTGGCCTTCGTCGCGCTGCACTCGCTGGTGCGGCCGTGACGGGAGCCGTCCGGGTCGTGCTCGTCTCGGACACCCACGCCCGGGTGATCCCGCAGCCGGTGTGGGACGCGGTCGCGACCGCCGACCTCGTCGTGCACGCCGGCGACTGGACCGACCTCGCCACGTTCGAGGCGTTCGAGGCCCGGTCGCGGCGCCTGCTCGCGTGCTGGGGCAACAACGACGGCGCCGAGCTGCGGGCGCGGATGCCGGAGGTGGCCCGGCTCGTCGTCGGGGGCCTGCGGCTCGCGGTGATCCACGAGACCGGCGACGCGCGGGGCCGCGAGAAGCGGTGCGACGCGTGGTTCGGGCCGGGGTCCGACGACCCCGCCGACGTGCTCGTCTTCGGCCACAGCCACATCCCCTGGGACACCACGACACCCGGCGGCGTGCGCCTGGTGAACCCGGGCTCGGCCACCGACCGGCGCCGCCAACCCACCTGCACCTTCATGACGGCGTCCGTGCACGACGGCGGGCTGGAGCTCACCCGGCACGATCTCCCGCCGCGCCCCACCGGGTGATCCGACCCGATTTCCGGCACCCGGGCAACGTCCGGGTGTGCTCGACCGTCCCCCGTCACGAGCACGATCAGTGATGCCCGTACCGTTCTCCCGACACCGGGCGCGCGGGGCGGACGCACGACCCACCACGGCGACGACCAGACGACGGGAGGACGGCGACCGGCCGGCGGCTCCACCAGCGGAACCGCGCGCCGAACGCCACGACGACGAGGCCTGACGGACGCTCCCCGAACAGCTCCCCACGGCCCCTGCCTTCGAGACGAAACGGCCGATGACGCTTCTAGCCGAGAGACCTGCCGACGAGGTCGACGAGAGCGAACTCGTCGTCGGTCGTCGCATCCAGGAGTTCTCGCAGCTCGCCGGACCGGTCCGCGAGCTGGACTCCGACGGCCGCGACTACCGCGTCTCCTACCGCGGCGTGGACGCCGTCCACGGCAGCGGCCGCGTCTGGCGTTCCCTGCTCGTCGCCGGCCTGAACTTCGCGTTCGAGGCCCTCTTCTTCCTCTGGCTGCTGCACCCGTCGCACCGCCCCGGGATCGACCCGAACGCCCCGGTCTTCGCGACCTACGCGAACTGGGTCGTCATCGGCTCCATCGGCCTGATGGAGCTGCTGCGCCTGATCAACGTGTTCTCCCTGTCGCTGGCCTCGGTGATCTCCCGCGACCCGGTGCCCGTCCCACCGGTCGCGAACCAGCGCATCGCCTTCCTGACGACGATCGTGCCCAGCAAGGAACCCATCGACGTCGTCCGCGGGACACTGCAGGCGGCCCTGCGCATCCGCTACCAGGGCATCCTCGACGTCTGGATCCTCGACGAGGGGGACGACCCGGCCGTCCGCGCCATGTGCCGCGAGCTCGGCGTCAACCACTTCACCCGCAAGGGCATCGAGAAGTACAACCGCAAGAAGGGCGCCTTCAAGGCGAAGACCAAGCACGGCAACTACAACGCCTGGGTCGCGGAGCACGGGGACTCCTACGAGATCTTCCTGTCCGTCGACCCGGACCACGTGCCGCTGCCGAACTACGCCGAGCGCATCCTGGGCTACTTCCGCGACCCGGACGTGGCCTTCGTCGTGGGGCCGCAGTGCTACGCCAACGACGAGACGTTCGTGACGCGGGCGGCGGAGTCCCAGCAGTTCCCGTTCCACTCGCTGATCCAGCGGGCCGCGAACCGCTACAACGCCGCGATGCTCGTCGGCACCAACAACGCCATGCGCATCAGCGCGCTCAAGGGCATCGGCGGGCTCTCGGACTCGGTCACCGAGGACATGGCGACCGGCCTGAAGTTCCACGTGCGCCGCAACCCGCAGACCAAGGCCCGCTGGAAGTCCGTCTACACCCCCGACGTGCTCGCCGTCGGCGAGGGCCCGTCGTCGTGGGGCGACTTCTTCAGCCAGCAGATGCGGTGGTCCCGGGGGACGTTCGAGGTCCTGCTCACGGAGTTCTGGCGTCGCCTGCCGCTGCTGTCCCCAGGCCGGGCGCTGCACTACATCCTGATCACCACGTTCTACCCGTCGATGGCGATCGGCTGGATCCTCGGCGCGGTCAACGCGGTGCTCTTCCTCGCGCTCGGCGTGCAGGGCGTGGTCGTGCCCGTGCAGCTCTGGCTCGCGCTCTACGTCGACGCCACCGCGTTCCAGCTCTGGGTCTACCTGCGGAACCGACGGTACAACGTCAGCCCCTACGAGGCCGAGGGCTCCTCGGGCGTCAAGGGCATGCTGATGTCGATCTTCGCGTCGCCGATCTTCGCCGCCTCGCTCATCGCGACGCTGCTGCGGCTGCCGGCGAAGTTCGTCGTCACGCCCAAGGGCCTCTCCTCGAGCGCCGACCACATCCTCACGTTCCGGCGCCACCTGCAGTGGGCCGTGCTGCTGCTCGGCGCCATCGTCACGTCGATCTTCATGGGCTACGCGACCCCCGCGGTCCTGCTGTGGCCGGCCGTGGCGCTGTGCGCGTGCCTCGCGCCGCCGGCCCTGTGGATCGTCGAGCGCGTCGTCGGCCGGCAGCCCGTCATCACCGCCGAGCCGACCCGGACGTCCTCGGGCCACACCGGCATCACCACCGAGTCGCTGCAGCGCGCCGCCCTCGACGCGATGATCGCGGAGGGCCCGGCGTCCGCGCCGTTCCGCTCGCCCCTGGTGGGCAAGCTGCCGGAGGGCTGGATCCGCACCGGGGACCGTCAGCCGGTCGGTGCCGGCGTCGCCGCCGGTCCGGGCCCCGCGCCCCGGACGGAGCTCGTCGGCGGACGGGACCCGGGCGGCTCCGGGGACCGGTACCGCGCCCTCCCGCGGGGCTGGGTGCGCCAGGGCGAGCCCGGGCCCGACGCCGCGGCCGGGCCGCCCGTGTCGCCGCCCGTCGGCACGCCCTCGCCCGGGCCGCGCCCCGCGTCCCCCGGACCCCGCCCGACCCCGTCCCGGCCGTCCGGCGACGCCCCGGCCCCGGGCGGTCCGCGCCCGCGTCCGACCCCCGCCGCCGGGCCGACGCCGGGCCAGCCGGTGCCCGGGACGCAGAACGGCCAGCCGGTGCCGGGTCAGCCCGCGCCGGGGACGCCCGCCCCGGGGACGCAGAACGGCCAGCCGGCGCCGCGGCCCGGTGGTCCCGCGAAGCGCCCCACCCCGGTCCCCCGGACCGGCGCGCCCCGTCCGGGTCCGCAGCAGCCGGGACAGCCGGTGCCACCGGCCCCCGGTCAGCCGCCGCAAACCGACCGTCCCGCGGCCGAGGCCGCCCCGGGTCGCCCGCGGCCCGCGACCCCGCCGCGTCCCGAGCCCCGTCCGGACCAGGCCCGGCCAGAGCCGGCCCGCCCGAAGGGGCCGCGGCTGCGTCCCGCCTCCGTCCCGGGGAGCGCCCCCGAGGCCCCGGTGGAGCAGGCGGCGTCGGTGCACCGCAACGAGATCACGCCCCTGGAGCGTCGGGCGGCCACGGGTCGTCCGACGCCGGACGGGGCCGCGGCCAACGGTGCGGCGCGCAACGGCACCGAGGCCCGGAACGGCACGAACGGGACCCGGCACACCGGGTCCTCACCGGTCGGCGGCGACGATGCGGCCGGACACGACGCCGGCCTGACGACGGGCGAGCGCGCGCTGCACGCGTCGACGGTCGCCGTCCGGGTGGTCGCGCTCGCCGCCGTCGCCCCGCCCGCGGGACGACCGGACGACGGGCACCGGCTCCGGCAGCCGGAACAGACCGAGGCGAGCTGAACCGGTCTCCCGCCGTGCGCGGAGACCGACGGGTACCACGGCCGGAGCCGGGGTGCGAGCGGGTCACATCGACGTGGATGGGACTCTGAGCGGCAGGACACGACCGCCCTGGGCGACACCAGCGGCGACGGAGGACACCGGGGGTGGCTCGGCAGGATGTCGGCACGACGGAGGCACATCGCCGCGGGCGCGCTCGCGATGATCGCGGCCCTCACGCTCGCCGGGTGTTCCGGAGGTGGCGGTACCGGCGGCGAGCAGGCGGCACCCGAGACGATCGTCCCGGCGGCCGCCTCGGAGTTCTGGGTGGACCCGGCGTCGACCGCGGCCAAGCAGGTCGACGAGTGGCGCAAGCAGGGACGCACCGCGGACGCCACGGAGCTGGAGAAGATCGCCCGCCAGCCGGTGGCCCGCTGGATCGGCAGCGACGGCAACACCGGTGACGAGGTGCGGGGCCTGGTCGGCCAGGCCAAGGCCGCCGGCCGCACGCCGGTCCTCGTCGCCTACAACATCCCCAACCGCGACTGCGGGCTCTACTCGCAGGGCGGCGCGTCCGACGAGGGTGCCTACAAGGACTGGGTCGGGCAGTTCGCCTCCGGGCTGGGCGGCACGAAGACCATCGTGGTCCTCGAGCCGGACGCCCTGCCGCAGACGCTCGCGAACTGCGAGGGCCAGGGCGAGCAGGAGGGTCGCGAGGCGCTGCTCGCCGACGCGGTCCGCACGCTCTCCCAGGCCGGCGGCGAGGTCTACATCGACGCGGGCAACCCCGGCTTCGTGACCGACACCGGCAAGCTGGCCGACGGCCTGCGCAAGTCCGGGGTGGAGCAGGCGGCCGGGTTCGCGCTGAACGTGTCCAACTTCCAGGACACCGAGGACGTCGAGGCCTACGGCAAGCGGGTCTCCGACCAGCTCGGCGGCGCCCGGTTCGTCATCGACACCAGCCGCAACGGCAACGGCTCGTACGACGGCCCGCAGCAGCCGACCTGGTGCAACCCGCCCGGTCGTGCGCTCGGCACGCCGCCGACCCGCGACACCGGCGACCCGCGGGTCGCGGCGTTCCTCTGGGTGAAGGAGCCCGGCGACTCCGACGGCGAGTGCCGCGGTTCGCCCAAGGCGGGCGAGTGGATGCCCGACTACGCCCTCGGGCTGGCGAAGTCGGCGCGGAGCTCCTGACGACGGGCCCGCGCTCGAACGAAGGGCCCCCTCGCTCGAATAGATCGAGCGAGGGGGCCCTTCGTTCGTTCCCGGGCGGTCGTCGACTCAGGTGCCGTAGCCGTGGACCACGGCCGCCATGTCCTCGGCGCCGTGCCCCGCGGCCGAGGCGGCGGCCAGCCGGTCGGCGACCGCGTCCGCGAGCGTCGTCGCCGTCCCGGCCTCGGCGAGCGCGTCGCGGATCAGGTCGGTGTCCTTGATGACGCCGTCGAGCTCGAACGAGGGCGTGTAGTCCCCGGTGATCATCGCCTTGCCCTTGAGCTGGACGTAGGGCGAGTCGACCGCCTGGCCGTCGACGGCGTCGAGGAACTGCTGGGGGTCCAGGCCGAGACCGCGGGCGAGCGCGATCGACTGCGCCGTGCCGTTGACCATCACGCCGATCCACGCGTTGACGGCGAGCTTGAGCCGGCTCGCGTCGCCCAGGGTCTCGCTCACCCACTGGGTCCGGGTCCCCATCGCGTCGAACGCCGGCGCGACCTTCTCCCGCAGCGCCGACGGCCCGGACGCGAGGATCACCAGCTTCCCGTTCTCCGCCGGCGCCTTCGTGCCGAGCACGGGCGCGTCGAGGACGTCGAGGCCGTGCTCCCGCGCGAACGCCTCGACGCGGCGGGTGCCCTCGATTCCGACGGTGCTGGCCTGCATCCACACCGCGCCGTCGCGCATCGCCGGGGCCGCGTCCGCCATTACCGCCAGGACCGGCTCGACGTCGAACAGCATCGTCACGACGACGTCGGCGTCCGCGACGGCCTCGGCCGCCGTGCCGGCGACGGTGGCGCCGTCGTCGGCGAGCGGCTTCGCCTTGTCCTGGCTGCGGTTCCAGACGGTGACGTCGAGCCCCTCGCGCAGGAGGCTGCGCGCCATGCCGGCGCCCATGATCCCGGTGCCGAGTACTGCCACAGAAGTCATGCCGCAGGGCTACCCCGAGCGCCCCATCGTGAAGAACTCCGGGTTGGGGCGCAGCGCGGTGAGATGTGCCAACCGGTTGGACGCCGCGAACAGGGCCGTGATCGCCCCGACGTCCCAGATCTCGTCGTCGGAGAGCCCGGCCTCGCGGGCGGCGTCGACGTCGTCGTCGGTGAACGACGCCGAGTCGACGGCCAGCGCGAGGGCCAGGTCGACGATCGCGCGGTGCCGCCCGGAGAGCTCGGCGCCGAAGGGGTTGATACCGACGTGGTCGGCGAGCTCGGGGTCCTTGGTCCGCAGCCGCAGGATCGCCCCGTGGGCGACGACGCAGTAGGTGCAGTGGTTCGCGCCGGACGTCGCGACGACGACGAGCTCGCGCTCGGCCTTGGACAGTCCGTCGTCGGAGTCCATGAGCGCGTCGTGGTAGTCCAGGAACGCCCGCAGCTCCCGGGGCCGGTGCCCGAGACCCCGGAAGATGTTCGGCACGAAGCCCGACTTCTCGGCGATCGCCCCGACCCGCTCACGCAGGTCGTCGGGGAGGTCGTCGAGCTCGACGACGGGGAAGCGGCTCACGCGGTCGGCCATGGGGCCGACCCTAGGCACCTACGCGGACGGGCGGAACGTCACGTGGCAGCGGGCGGCGGTGACGTCCTTGATGCGCTGCACCGCGGGCTGGGACTGCTGCTCGAGGCGGGTGAGCGCGGCGCGGTCGATGCGGTTCGGGTCGCCGCGGGTGGCGTCGAGCGACGACAGGGCGCGGTCGTTGAGGTCCTTCACCGTCCGCCAGTCCGCCGCGAGCTCGGGCGGGGCGGTGGCGACGAGGGCGTCCACCTGCCGGCGCGCCGTGGCGCCGGCCACCTGCACGCCGCCCTGCCCGGCCTGCGGCGAGGTCTGCTCGGCCTGCACGCGCACGACCGTGTCGCAGTACGACTTCACCGCGGGGTCGACCGGGGGCGGCCCGGCCGCCTCGTCCGTCCCGCCGCAGCCGGCGAGCAGCAGCGCGCCCACCACGCACCACCCCGCCAGGACCCGCCGTCCCGCCATGGTCGTCCTCCGTGTCCGCCTCGTGACCGACGTCGAGATCGTGGCAGCCGGGTCCGCGCGGTCCGACGCCGGGCCGGGGACGACGGACCGTGAGCGGCCCGACGGGGAGACGGGGCTCCCGTGCGGGAGGGTGGTCGTGTCACAGTGACCCCTGCAGACCGTGGCCACGGGATACGGAGCGTGGCCGGGAGAGCCTCTCGCCGGAGAAGGGACTGGGCCGCCGTGCAGGTGACCGACGAGCACCGTGCGATCGTGCGCCGCTGGTGCGTGGCGCGGGTGCCCGACGCACAGCGCGACACCGTGCAGATCTCCTACTCGGAGCGCGCCGGCCGGATCACGCTGTCCTGCCGGCGAGCCCCGGTGTTCCCCGAGCTCGACACCGAGTGGTCCACGGCCCCCATCGCCCAGCTGCGCTTCGACGTCGCCGACCAGCGCTGGGTGCTGCTCTGGCCGGACTCGGGCGGCCGCTGGCACCGCTACCCGGACGAGACCAAGGCCTCGTCGCCGGCCCCGCTGCTCGACATCGTCGACGCGGACCCGACCGGCATCTTCTGGGGGTGAGCGGAGCGACGGAGGGTCGGAGTGCCGGGACCACGGCGCTCGTCGCCGCACGCGTCGAGGCGTTCTCCCGGGCGTCCCGACGCCGGGTCGACCCGGCCGACCTGCCCGAGGTCCGCTCCCGGGACGGTGCCCTGCGCCCGCCGCGGCGGGCCGCGGTCGCGGTCGTCGTGCTCGACGACCCGCAGCGCGGGCCCGGCGTCCTGCTGACCCGCCGCACGTCGCGGCTGCGTGACCACCCCGGACAGTTCGCCCTGCCCGGCGGCTCGCTGGACCCCGGGGAGGACGAGGTCACCGCGGCGCTGCGCGAGCTGGACGAGGAGCTCGGCCTGGCCCTGCCGACGACGGACGTCGCGGGCCTGCTCGACGACTACCCCACGCGCTCCGGCTTCGTCATCACCCCCGTCGTCATGACGACGGGCGCCGCGCTGGACGAGCTCGTGCCCTCGCCCGACGAGGTGGCCCGGCTCTACCACGTCACCCTCGACGAGCTCGACGTCGAGCCGTACTACCTGGAGATCCCGGAGTCCGACCGGCCCGTGGTCCAGCTCCCGATCGTCGGGCACCGCGTGCACGCGCCGACCGCCGCCGTGCTCCTGCAGTTCACCGAGGTGGCCCTGCACGACCGTCCGACCCGGGTCGACGGGCTCGAGCAGCCGGTGTTCGCCTGGCGGTGACCCGCCCTTGACCGTTAACGATGCGTGACGAGCGCCCCGATCACATGCATGCGCGGGTGCGGCCCGTGTATCAGTGGTCAGGCACCCTGACGAAGGAAGCGTGAGCGCTCGTGTGCGGAATCGTTGCTGCGTACGGTGACATCGACCCCGACAAGTGCGAGCGGATGCTCGCCCGCATCAACCACCGCGGTCCGGACGACTCCGGCCGCGTCCAGCTGGAGCACGCGTGGCTCGGCCACCAGCGGCTCTCGATCATGGACGTGACGGGCGGCAAGCAGCCCATCGCCGACGAGACCGGCTCGGCCCACGTGGTCGGCAACGGGGAGATCTACAACCACTCCGACATCCGGCAGGCGCTCTCGGAGGTGCGGTTCGCCACCGACTCCGACACCGAGTCGGCCTTCCGCCTCGTCCTGCGCGACGGGTCGGCGGCGCTGCACGACCTGCGCGGCATGTACGCGCTCGCGATGGCGCACACCGACGGCCACGGGGTGGTCGCCCGCGACCCGATCGGCATCAAGCCGCTGTACTGGGCCAAGCTGCCCGGCGTCACGCTGTTCGCCTCCGAGCTCCGGGCCTTCGACGAGGCCGACCAGCCCTTCGTCGAGACGTTCCCGCCCGGGTACGTCTGGAGCCCGGGCCAGGACGGCAGCGGGGTGGACGTCGCGGAGGGCACGATGGTCCGCTTCGCCGACGCCGTGCCGGTGCACGTCCGCCCCGCGCGCTACGCCCCGGACAAGGACTGGGACGAGGCCGTGCTCTCGCACGTGAGCATGGTGCTGACCGACTCGGTCCGCCGGCACATGATGTCCGACGTCCCGGTGGGCGTGTTCCTCTCCGGCGGCCTGGACTCGGCGATCGTCGCGGCGGTCGCCGCGAAGGTGGCGGCCGAGAAGGGCGAGACGCTGCCGACGTTCGCGGTCGGCACCGAGGGCAGCGGGGACCTGCTCGCGGCCCGGGCGGTCGCCGAGTACCTCGGGACCGACCACCACGAGATCGTGCCCACCGCGGAGGACCTCGAGGAGGCCCTCGACGAGGCCGTCACGGTCATCGAGCACTTCGACCCGGCCCTCGTGCGCTCGGCGGTGCCGAACCTGCTGCTGGCCCGCGAGGCGGTGAAGCACGTCAAGGTGGTGCTCACCGGGGAGGGCGCGGACGAGCTGTTCGCGGGCTACTCCTACGTCCACGACGACCCGGCGTTCGCGACGCCGGACGCCCTGCAGGCCGAGCTGGTGCGCTCCATCGAGACGCTGCACGAGCTCAACCTGCAGCGCTGCGACCGCACCACCATGAACTACGGCCTCGAGGCGCGCGTGCCGTTCCTCGACGCGACCGTCATGGAGGAGATGCTCGCGATCCCGGCCGAGTGGAAGCTCAAGGGCGAGGGACGGACCGAGAAGCAGCTGCTGCGCGAGGCGTTCCAGGACATGGTCCTCGACGACATCCTGTGGCGCGGCAAGGAGCAGTTCGGCGACGGCTCCGGCGCGGGCGACGTGCTCGCCGCGCTCGTCGAGAAGGAGAAGGCCAAGGAGGACGCGCAGGGCGTCGAGCCGCCGGTGGTCGAGGACGGCTGGGAGCTGCGCAGCGACGAGGAGGTCGCGTACTACCGCACGTGGCACCGGTCGTTCGCGGGCGTGAAGCCGAACGCCACGCTCGGGGCCTTCGCCACGGCCTGATCCCGCCCGATCGACGGCCCGGGTCCGTTCGGAGTCCGACGGACCCGGGTACCCGCCGGTCATGACCGACGTTCCCGGCATCACGCTCAACAGCGGCGCGACCATCCCGCAGCTCGGCTTCGGGGTGTTCCAGATCGACCCGTCGGAGACCGCGGAGACCGTGCAGAAGGCGCTCGAGATCGGCTACCGCCACATCGACACCGCGCAGATGTACGGCAACGAGGCCGAGGTCGGCGAGGGCATCCGGAACTCCGGGATCGACCGCGGGGACCTCTTCGTCACCACGAAGTGCAACAACTCCAACCACGGCCGGCTGGACTCGCAGAAGGCGCTCGACGAGAGCCTCGAGAAGCTGGGCCTGGACTACGTGGACCTGTACCTCATCCACTGGCCGCTCCCGGGCAAGGACCTCTACGTCGACACGTGGAAGGGCTTCGAGGAGGCCGCCGCCGACGGCAAGACGCGCTCCATCGGCGTCTCGAACTTCCAGGAGCACCACCTCGAGCGGCTCTTCGCCGAGACCGAGACCGTCCCCGCGGTCAACCAGATCGAGCTGCACCCGCACCTGCAGCAGATGGCGATGCGCTCGGTCGACCAGCGCCACGGCATCGCGACCGAGGCCTGGAGCCCGATCGGCCAGGGCAAGGGCGTGATCGACGAGCCCACCATCGAGGGCATCGCGAAGAAGCACGACAAGAGCGGCGCGCAGGTCACGCTGCGCTGGCACGTCCAGCTCGGCAACATCGTCTTCCCGAAGTCGGTGACGCCGTCGCGCATCCAGGAGAACTTCGAGCTCTTCGACTTCGAGCTGTCCGACGAGGAGATGTCCTCGATCGGCGAGCTCGAGCGCGCCGAGCGGCTGGGTCCGGACCCCGACCAGTTCGACCGCTGAGACCTCTCCTCCTCGCACACTCCCTCGTCGAGGAGGACGCATGAACGGCCCGGGCACCGCCGTCGCCCCCACGGCGGTGTCCGGGCCGTCGCACGTCCGGGGCACCTCCCGGTGCCAGCAATGCGTCACTGCTTGCACTGGACGCCAGAGAAGCCACACCGTGGGCTCATGATCACGAGCGCTGAACTCCGTCACCGGCACGCCGAGGTCTGGGACGCGGCGGTCGGGCACCGGTTCGTCGACGAGCTCGGCGCCGGGACGGTCGACGACGCCGTGCTGGCGCGGTACCTGGCCCAGGACGCCCTGTTCCTCGACGCGTTCGTCGCCCTGCTCGGCGCCGCCGTGGCCGCGGCCGACCGGCCCGGGCCGCGGATGGTCGTGGCGCGCCAGCTCGGGCTCGTGGCCGGCGACGAGGACGACTACTTCGCCCGCGCGCTCGCCCGGCTCGGCGTCGACGCGCCGGCCGAGCCGCTGGCCCCGACGTCGGGCTTCCTCGCGCTGATGGACGGCTCCCGCCGCTCGGCCGACTACGCGACGGCGATGACGGTGCTGCTCGTCGCGGAATGGCTCTACCTGGACTGGGCACAGCGGGTGGGCGACGAACCCGCCGACTGGCTGTACGCCGAGTGGATCGCGCTGCACCGCGGGCCGGCGTTCGCGGCGTGGGTGGCGTTCCTGCGGGCGGAGGTCGACCGGGTGGGCGCCGACGAGCAGGCGTTCGCGCGGGCCGTCGAGCTCGAACTCGCGTTCTTCGACGCGGCGTACGGCTGACAGCCGCACCCGGTCGGAGCTCAGGCGGCCCGGTCGAGCCGCTTCGCCAGACGGCGGAGCTGGGCGTCGAGGTGCGGGCGGGCCCGCCGCTGACCGCCCCGCTCGGCGATGGCGGCGGAGAGGTCGTCGAGCACCCGGACCAGTCGGTCGACGTCCGGGGCCCACCCGCGACGTTCGCACTCCTCGAGCCAGTCCACCGCGCCCCGGTGCCCCCGCTCCCCGTTGCACCGCCGGCAGGCCGCGACCTCGTTCTCCAACCACGACGGCCCGCCCTTGACCTTCGGGATGACGTGGTCGGTGGTCGCGACGACGCGCTCGTCCAGCGGGCGGCCGCACCAGAGACAGGTCGACCCGTCGCGCGCGTGGGCCGCCGCCAGACGTGCTGCTCGACCGGGCTGTCGCATCGCCCGCCAGCATGCCGCGCGATGGGGAAGATCGCCCGGTCCGAGTCGCTGCAAGCGCTTGCGGTCCCTGGGGGCGGGGTCCGTACGCTGGGGCAGCGTGACGCCTGATGCGCCCGAGAGTCCCTGGTGGCGGGACGCCGTCATCTACCAGGTCTACATCCGCAGCTTCGCCGACGGCGACGGCGACGGGATCGGCGACCTCGCCGGCCTGCGCGACCGCCTGCCCTACCTGCGTGACCTCGGGGTCGACGCGCTGTGGATCAATCCCTGGTACGCGTCCCCGCAGGTCGACGCGGGCTACGACGTCGCGGACTACCGCGCGATCGAGCCCGCCTACGGGACACTCGCGGACGCCGAGAAGCTGATCACCGACGCCCACGAGTACGGGCTGCGGATCATCCCGGACATCGTCCCGAACCACCTCTCCGACCACCACGCGTGGTTCGTCGAGGCCCTGGCCGCCGGCCGCGGGTCGCCCGCGCGGGAGCGCTTCGTGTTCCGCGAGGGCCGCGGCCCGGACGGCGCGGAGCCCCCGAACAACTGGAACTCCCACTTCGGCGGTCCGGCCTGGACGCGGGTCGAGGACGGCCAGTGGTACCTGCACCTGTTCGCGCCCGGCCAGCCCGATGTGAACTGGGAGAACGACGAGGTCGCCGCCGAGTTCGAGGCGGTCCTGCGGTTCTGGTTCGACCGCGGGGCGGACGGGTTCCGCATCGACGTGGCGCACGGCCTGGTCAAGGACGTCGACCTGCCCGACCTCTCCGACCCGGACGACGTGGGCGGCTACTCCGCGGGCCCGGGGCAGCACCCCTACGTCGACCGCGACGCCGTCACCGACGTCTACGAGTCGTGGCGGCGCATCGCCGACTCCTACGACGGTGCCCGGATGTTCGTCGCCGAGGCCTGGACGCCGAGCCCGGAGCGCCTCGCGCGCTACGTCGAGGCGGGGCGGCTGCACACGGCGTTCAACTTCGACTACCTGGTCGCCCCCTGGGACGCGGCCGCGCTGCGCGAGTCGATCGACGTCACCACCGGCTACCTGCACGCGGTCGGCGCCCCGGCGACGTGGGTCCTGGAGAACCACGACGTGGTCCGCACGCCCAGCCGCTACGGCCGGCCCGCCGTCGAGCGGCACGGCAACGTCACCTTCGACGAGTCCGACCCGGTCGACGTCGAGCTCGGCACCCGCCGGGCCCGGGCCGCGTTCCTGCTCTACTCCGCGCTGCCCGGCGGCCTGTACGTGTACCAGGGCCAGGAGCTGGGCCTGCCGCAGGTCGACGACATCCCCGAGGCGGCCCTGCAGGACCCGACCTGGGAGCGCTCCGGCCACACCGACCGCGGCCGGGACGGGTGCCGGGTGCCGATCCCGTGGACGGCCGCCGGGTCGTCGTTCGGGTTCGGTCCCGACGGCGGGGGCTCCCCCTGGCTGCCGCAGCCGGACTGGTTCGCCGACTACGCGGTCGACGTCGAGACCGGGCGGGACGGTTCGTTCCTCGAGCTCGCCCGCGCGGCGCTCGCGACCCGCCGTCGGCACCCGGCGCTGGGGGAGGGCGACCTGGACTGGGTGTCCGCCCCGGGCGACGAGGTGCTGGTGTTCCGCCGCTCGCCGGCGTTCTGCTGCGTCGTCAACCTCTCGGCCGACCCCGTCGACCTGCCCGACCACGACGGCGTGCTGCTCGCCAGCGGCCCGCTCGACGGCGGGCGGCTCCCGGCCGACACGGCGGTCTGGCTGGCCGCGCACTAGGGGTCGGGCCCGACCACCGGGAGGTCGTGGGCGGTGTCGGCGACGAGCGCGCGGGCGGCGGAGTCGGTGGGGGCCTTCTCGGCGAGGGCCTCCAGCGCGGCCGCGGTGCCGACGTCGTGCCCGGCGGCCTCGGAGAGCAGCCACCGCACCTCCAGCAGGTCGCACCACGCCTGCACGGCGGTACCCACGTGCCCGACGGCCGCGTGGGCCCGCCGCATGCCCGGCGTCAGGACGTCGTGCAGCCAGCTCGGGGCGGCCTCGTCCTCGGACACCGCCCGCCCCTGCTCGCGTGCCAGCGCCCCGCGGTGGGCCTGCAGGTCCGCGAGCAGGACCCGGGCCTGCCCCTCCCCGACGTCGAGCCCGGTCAGCTCGCGCAGGCGCTGGGCGTGGAAGCGGCGGTCGCCGACACCCACCCGGAGCCGCACCCCGCCGCCGTCGACGGGGGCGAGCGTGACCTCGTCGACGACGAAGCCGAGCTCCTCGAGCCCGCGCACGGTGCTCTCCACCCGGTAGCGGTCGGAGAACGCGAACTGCGGCTCGGCGTGCAGCGCGTCCCACAGCGCCCGGTAGCGCTCCGGGACCCCCAGGGCCTCCTCGATCAGCCGCGGCTCGATCTCCGGGGGCCGGCCCAGCTCGGCCGCGACGTCGATCAGCCCGGACGCGACGTTCTCGACGAGGATGTCCAGGTCCATCTGCCGCTGCCCGTCGGAGAGCGACCCGTGGATCTCGGTGGTCTCGGCGTCGACGAGCTGCGCCGCGAGCGCCTGCCCGTCGCGGGAGAACAGCGTGTTGGCCAGCGAGCAGTCGCCCCAGAACACGCCGTGGCGGTGCAGTTCGACCAGCAGGCCCGCCATCGCGTCGAGCAGCCGCGCGCGGTGCACGGCGCGGTCCGGGGGCAGGCGGGCGAACAGCCGGCGGTACTGCCAGGAGCCGGTGAGGAAGCGGGTGACCAGCACCGCCGAGTCCTCCGGGACCGACCGGACGACCAGTCCTGCGGCGCGGACCGCGGGGAGTCCCATCGCCTCCATCCGCCGCAGGGCGGTGTACTCCTTGTCGGCCAGGCGGACGGGGAGCTCCTTGAGCGCCCACAGGACGCCGTCGGCGACGACGAAGCGCACGAGGTGCCGGCTCGGCCCGACCGGGAGCTCACGCAGCGCGACCTCGGCCGGGTCCCAGTCGCGCAGCGGTACCTCCCACGGCAGGCCCAGCAACTGCGGGCCGGGCCGGCGCAGGCGCAGCTCCGGGTCGCTCACGTCTCCGCCCGCCCTGCTGCCCCCGGCGGGGCCGTCGAGCCGCGCAGGACCAGGTGGGTGGGCAGCACCTGCGAGGGGGGCGGGTCGCCGCCCGCGAGCAGGACCCGCACCATCCCCCCGGCGACGACGCCCTGCTCGTGCACCGGCTGCGCCACCGTCGTCAGGTCGAGCAGGCCGGCGAGCGGGTGGTCGTCGATGCCGACCACGGAGATGTCGTCGGGCACCCGCAGCCCGGCCCGCTGCACCGCGCGCACGGCCCCGGCCGCCACCTCGTCGGAGTAGGCGAACACCGCGGTCGGCGGCCGGCGCAGGCCCAGCAGGCGGCCCATCCCCTCGGCCCCGCCCGCCGGCCCGAACGGGACCCGGACGACGAGGTCCGGGTCGTCGGGCACGCCGGCGTCGGTGAGCGCGGTCCGGTACGCGCGGGAGCGGAGGTCGGGGCCGCGGTCGGCGGGGTCGGCGGTCGCGAGCATCCCGATGCGCCGGTGCCCGAGGTGCACGAGGTGGTCCACGGCCTGGCGTCCGGCACGCAGGTCGTCGACGGTCACGGACGGGAACGGCTCGCGCGGGCCACCGGCGGACACGATCGACACCCCGAGCAGCTCGAGGCGGCGCTGCTCGACCTCGTCGACCTCGAAGCCGACGACGACGGCCGCGTCGACGCGCCGTCGGGCCGGCAGGTCCTCGAAGAACGCGCGGCGCCCGGCGACGTCGCCGACCAGGAACAGCAGCTGGTCCACGCCCGCCCCGCCGTCGGGGTCGCCGTCGCGCAGGCCCACCTCCAGGCCCTCCAGCAGGCGACCGAAAAACCACCGGGACAGGTGCGGCACCACGACCGCGACGCGGGCCCGCGAGCTGCGCCCGGCGAGCCGGGAGGCGTCCGGCGAGACCACGTAGTCGAGCCCCGCCGCGGCGGCGAGCACCCGCTCCCGGGTGGCCGCGGCGACCTGCGGGTGGTTGTTGAGCGCCCGGGAGGCGGTGGACAGGGACACGCCCGCGAGCCGGGCGACGTCGTCGAGTCCCGCCCGCCCGTCTCCGCCGGCCCGCCCACCATGGTGAACCACGTCACTGAGCCTAGAGGGCCCCGCAAGCGCTTCCGGATCGATCATCATGCTCATCGCCCTGTGCGCCGGGCCCGGTGCACGGGGTGACGGAAGGGGTCCCGTGTGCCGTATGGGCCCTTGACACCTGAGACCTGGGTCACCAAAGTTCGACCGCAAGCGCTTTCACGACGGCGGGACGACGGCTGCGAGGAGAGACGGTGATGCGCCTCCAACGGTGGCGGCGGAGACGATCCGGGGCGGCCGCGGCCGTGCTGGTCGCGTCCGTGCTGGCCCTGCTGGGCGGGTGTGCGAGCGGGCCGGCCGGTCCGCCCACCCTGACCTGGTACATCAACCCGGACGACGGCGGGCAGGCGGAGATCGCACAGCGCTGCACCGACGCCGCGGGCGGGCGCTATCGGATCGTGACCTCGACGCTCCCGCGCGAGTCCTCCGACCAGCGCCAGGAGCTCGTGCGGCGGTTGGCGGCCAACGACTCGTCGATCGACATCATGAGCCTCGACCCGCCCTACATCCCGGAGTTCGCCGAGGCGGGCTTCCTCGCCCCGATGCCGCCGTCCGTGGCCGCGCGCGCGACCGCCGACGTCGTCCCCTCGGCCATCGAGGGCGCGTCCTGGCAGGGTCAGCTCGTGACGGTCCCGTTCTGGGCCAACACGCAGCTGCTCTGGTACCGCAAGTCGCTGGTCGCGGACATGGGCCTCGACCTGTCCCGGCCGGTGACCTGGGACCAGATCATCGACGCCGCCGCCGCGAAGGGCACGAAGGTCGCCGCCCAGGGCCGGCGCGCCGAGTCGCTCATGGTGTGGACCAACGCCCTCATCCGCTCCGGCGGGGGACAGATCATCACGAACCCGGGCGAGGCGAACCCCAAGCTCGTCCAGCTCGGCCTGCTCGACCCGCCCGCGGTGGACGCCGCCCGCATCATGCGCAAGCTCGCGACCTCCCCGGCGGCGGTGCCCGCCTTCTCGACCAGCGACGAGGACACCAACTCCGAGTCGCTGCAGAACGGCGAGGCCGCGTTCATGGTCAACTGGCCCTTCGTGTGGTCGAAGGTGACCAGCGCGGTGGAGGACGGGTCGGTCCAGCCGAACGTGCCGCCGGACTACGGCTGGGCGCTCTTCCCGCAGACCCGGCCCGACCTGCCGTCCGCGCCGCCGTACGGCGGGATCAACCTCGGCGTCGGGCACGCGAGCCTGCACCCCGATCTCGCCTACGACGCCACCGGCTGCATCACGAGCGCGCAGAACACCGCCTACTACTTCGAGAGCAACGGCAACCCGTCGGCGCGCTACGCCAGCTACTCCGACCCGGCCGTCCTCGCGAAGTACCCGATGGCGCCGGTGATCCTGCAGTCGCTGACCCAGGCCAAGCCGCGCCCGCAGACCGCGTACTACGCCGAGGTGTCCGGCGGTCTGCAGCGCACGTTCCACCCGCCGGAGGCGATCGTCCCCGGTCCGACCAACCAGGCGGCACAGGACCTGATCCTCGGCGTGCTGCGGAAGGACAGGCTGCTGTGACGACCACCGTCGACCGACCAGCCGCCCCGTCGGCCCCGAAGCACGCGGCGAGCGACAAGTCGCGCTCCGAGGCCCGCCTCGCCTGGATCCTCGCCGGACCGGCCTTCGCGGTGATGCTGCTCGTCACCGCCTACCCGATCCTGCAGGCGTTCTACGAGTCGCTGTTCGACTACCGCCTCACAGACCCGGCGAACCGCTCGTTCACCGGGCTGTCGAACTACGGCGTGATCCTCACCGACCCGGTCTGGTGGGACGCGTTCGGCGTCACCGTGCTGATCACGGTGGTGACGGTGGCGGTCGAGCTCGTCCTGGGGTTCGCCCTCGCGCTGGTGATGGTGCAGGCGCTCAAGGCACTGCGTCCGATCCTGCGCGCCGCGATCCTCATCCCCTACGCCGTCATCACGGTGGTCTCGGCGTTCGCGTGGCAGTTCGCGTTCGCGCCGGACTCCGGCTTCGTCAACTCGTGGTTCTCCTTCCTCGGGCTCGCCTCGGACACCGACTGGTTCGGCAGCCCGGGCTCGGCGATCTTCGTGATCTGTCTCGCCGAGATCTGGAAGACCACGCCCTTCATCTCGCTGCTGCTGCTCGCGGGCCTCGCCCAGGTCCCGGAGGTGCTCCAGGAGGCCGCCAAGGTCGACGGCGCCACCTGGTGGCAGCGGATGCGCAAGGTGACGATCCCGAACATGAAGGCCGCGATCATGGTCGCGCTGCTGTTCCGCACCCTGGACGCCTTCCGCGTCTTCGACTCGGTGTACGTCATGACGGCGGGCGCGAACGGCACCGAGGTGCTCTCGTTCCTGGCCTACCGCCAGACGATCGCGCGCCTGGAGATCGGGCTCGGGTCGGCGGTGTCGGTGCTGTTGTTCATCTCGGTCGTCCTGATCTGCGCCCTGTTCGTCAAGGGCTTCAAGGTCGACCTGTCCCAGGCCCGAGGGGAGTGAGCGCGATGTCCACACGGGAGAAGATCGGCTGGGGGATCGGCGGCCTGCTGATCGTCGTGTACTGCCTGTTCCCCATCGCCTGGATCGTCTCGCTGTCGTTCAAGTCGTCCTCGGACATCTCGAACGGCCAGTTCCTGCCCACGACCGCGACGTCGGAGAACTACGACACCATCCTCACCGGGGACGCGGCGGAGCTGTTCCTGCCGGCGCTGCGCAACTCGTTCGGGATCTGCCTGATCGCGACGGCGCTCGCCTGCCTGCTCGCGATGTTCGCGGCGTACGCGATCGCACGGCTCGACTTCCGGGGGAAGAAGCTCATCCTGTCGACCGCACTCGCCGTCGCGATCTTCCCGGTGATCTCGATCGTCACGCCGCTGTTCAACCTGTGGCGCGAGATCGGGCTCTACGACACCTGGCTCGGGCTGATCCTGCCGTACCTGTCGCTGACGCTGCCGATCTCGATCTGGACGCTGTCGGCGTTCTTCCGCGAGATCCCGTGGGAGATGGAGCAGGCGGCGCAGGTCGACGGGGCGACGCCGTGGCAGGCGTTCCGCAAGGTCATCGTGCCGCTCGCGGCGCCCGGGGTGTTCACCACCGCGATCATCGCGTTCTTCCTGGCCTGGAACGACTTCGTCTACGGCATCTCGCTGACCTCGACGAGCGCGTCCCGGCCGGTGCCGGCCGCGCTGGGCCTGTTCACGGGTGCCTCGCAGTTCGAGTCGCCCACCGGGCCGATCGCGGCCGCGGCGGTCATCGTGACGATCCCCGTGGTCGTCCTCGTCCTGATCTTCCAACGGCGCATCGTCGCCGGTCTGACCAACGGCGCCGTGAAGGGATAACCAATGGCCGCGATCGAGATGAGCCACATCGTCAAGCGCTACGGCGACGGCTTCCCCGCCGTGAACGACGTGTCGCTGGACATCGCCGACGGGGAGTTCATGATCCTCGTCGGGCCGTCGGGGTGCGGGAAGTCGACGCTGCTGCGGATGATCGTCGGGCTGGAGGACATCACCTCCGGCGACATGGTCATCGGCGGGACGCGCGTCAACGACAAGGCACCGCGCGACCGGAACCTGTCGATGGTGTTCCAGAACTACGCGCTCTACCCGCACCTGTCGGTGTACGAGAACATCGCCTTCCCGCTGCGGCTGGCGAAGGTCCCCGACGACGAGGTGCGGCGCAAGGTCGAGGAGTCCGCGAACATCCTCGAGCTCCACGAGCACCTGCAGCGCAAGCCCGCGAACCTCTCCGGCGGCCAGCGCCAGCGCGTCGCGATGGGCCGGGCGATCGTGCGGCAGGCGGACGCGTTCCTCTTCGACGAGCCGCTGTCCAACCTCGACGCCAAGCTCCGCGGCCAGATGCGCGCCGAGATCGCCCGCCTGCAGCGCCGGCTCGGGATCACCACGGTCTACGTCACCCACGACCAGACCGAGGCGATGACCCTCGGCGACCGCGTCTGCGTGCTCAAGAAGGGCATCATCCAGCAGGTCGCGTCCCCCCGGGAGCTCTACGAACAGCCCGCGAACCTCTTCGTCGCCGGCTTCATCGGCTCGCCGCCGATGAACTTCCTGCCGGCGTCGGCCTCCGGCGGGAAGCTGGACACGCCGTTCGGGTCGATCCAGCTGGACGAGACGCGGGCGGCGAAGGTCGGCGACCGCGACCTCGTGCTGGTCGGGGCCCGGCCGGAGTTCTTCGAGGACGCGTCGCTGGTCGACGAGGCGCTCCTCGAGAAGGGCGCCCGGTTCACCGCGCAGGTCGACGTGACCGAGTGGCTCGGCGACTCGCAGTACGCCTACCTGCCCTACGAGTCGTCGCCGGCGGCGGCGGCGAAGCTCAAGGAGCTGGCCCAGGAGCTCGACGGCGACCAGCTGCGCACCCAGGCGATCGTGTCCATCGACTCGACCTCGCGCATCCGGGAGGGCGGCGAGTCCGAGTTCTGGTTCGACACCCGCAAGATCCACGTGTTCGACCCGCAGAGCGGCGAGAACCTCACGCGCGACCCGGAGGCGGGCGCCGAGCTCACCCGCCGGGCGAGCGAGGACCGCAAGGCGCAGGTGGAGCGGGCGCGGGCGAAGGCGTCCGCGTAGCGGGCGGTCCCTCCCGCCCGACACGGCGTCGGAGAAGAATCTCCGGCGCCGTGTCGATCCCGGGGCGGGCCGCTCGACCTGGGGGTGTCAGGGTCCGCCGGGGACCCGCACGAGGCAGGGAGACACCGCCATGAAGTACATGCTGATCATGCGCGCCACCGACGAGGCGTACGCCGCGATGGCCGACGTGAGCATGGACGAGATGCTCGAGAAGATGGGCCGGTTCCAGGAGGAGATGCTCCGGGCCGGGGTGCTGCTCGCCGCCGAGGGCCTCGAGGACCCGGCCGAGACCGTCGTCGTCGACCACGGCTCGGAGCCCCCGGTGGTCACCGACGGCCCCTACGGGGAGACCAAGGAGCTCTTCGGCGGCTTCTACCTGCTCAACGTCGCCTCCCGCGAGGAGGCCGTCGCGTGGGCGACGCGCGCGCCGGGCACCGGGCCGGGCTTCAAGACCGAGATCCGCCGCGTCTCGTCGATCGACGAGTTCCCGCAGGACAACGTGTGGATCCAGAAGGAGCGGGCGTGGCGCGAGGCGACGGGCCAGCTCTGAGCGTCGGGACCGGGCGGTCGGGGCGGGAGGCCGTCGCCGCCGTGTGGCGCATCGAGTCCCCGCGCATCGTCGGCGCGCTCGCCCGCTACACCGGCGACTTCGCGCTCGCCGAGGACGTCGCGCAGGAGGCGCTGGCGGAGGCGCTCGTGACGTGGCCCCGCGAGGGGGTGCCCCGGGAGCCCGGGGCGTGGCTGCTCACGGTCGGGCGGCGGCGCGCGATCGACGCGTTCCGACGCCGCGCCGGACGCGACGAGCGCTACGCCGCCCTCGCCCACGAGCTGGGCGAGGGCGGCGCCGCGCCGGGCACGGTCGACGGCGGGGCGGACGAGCTCCTCTTCGACCCCGACCGGATCGACGACGACGTCCTGGCGCTGATCTTCGTGTCGTGCCACCCGGTGCTCTCGCGGGAGGCCCGGGTGGCGCTGACCCTGCGGGTGGTCGGTGGCCTCACCAGCGACGAGATCGCCCGGGCGTTCCTCGTGCCCACCGCGACGGTGCAAGCGAGGATCACCCGCGCGAAGAAGACGCTCGGGGCGGCCGGGGTGCCGTTCGGGGTGCCGCCGGCCGCCGAGCGCGGCGAGCGCCTGTCCTCGGTGCTCCACGTCATCTATCTGATCTTCACCGAGGGGTCGTCCGCGAGCTCCGGCGACGACCTCATCCGCCTCGACCTCGCGGCGGAGGCCCGGCGTCTCGCCCGGGTCCTGGCCCGCCTGGTCTCCGACCACGCCGAGGTCCACGGCCTGCTCGCGCTGCTCGAGCTCACCGCCGCGCGCTTCCCGGCACGGACCGGGCCCGACGGCGAGCCCGTGCTGCTCGCCGACCAGGACCGACGGCGCTGGGACGCCGCCGCGATCGGTCGCGGGCGCGCCGCGCTCGACCGGGCCCAGGAAACCGGACGGGGCCTCGGCGCCTACGGCCTGCAGGCCGCCATCGCGGCCTGCCACGCGACGGCCCCGTCGGTCGAGGCCACCGACTGGCAGCGCATCGTGCTGCTCTACGAGGCCCTCGGGCGGCTCGCGCCCTCGCCGGTGGTCGAGCTCAACCGCGCGGTGGCGGTCTCGATGGCGCAGGACCCGGCCGCCGCCCTGCCGATCGTCGACGGTCTCGCGGACTCGGCCGAGCTCGCGGGCTCGCACCTGCTGCCGAGCGTGCGCGGTGAACTGCTCACCCGCCTCGGGCGCCCCGTCGAGGCGCGGGAGGCCCTGGAGCTCGCGGTCGCGCGCTGCGGCAACGAGCGGGAACGGGACCTGCTCCGCGGCAAGATCGCCGGGCTCAGAGGGTGAGCAGCGGGAGGACCCCCGCGGCGGCCGCGGCGATCCCCACGACCACGCCGGTCGCGGCGAGCGACCGGCGCTGCCGTTGACGGCCGAGGCCGAGGGCGGCGGTCGCCGTCCCGAGCACCGCGAGGCCGAGTTCGACGAGCAGCGTCACGTGCGTCCCGCCGTGGGTGGCGGCGACCGCGGTGACGAGCGTCGCGACGAGGGCGACGACCGAGACCACCAGCCCGACGACGGCCGGTGCGGGGCCGGTCCCCGGGCCGTCGGGCAACGTGTTGCGACCGGGGCGGGCGACCAGGTCGGTCAGCGCCTCCTCGGCCGGCTCGTCGTCGACCGGTGCGGCGGCCACCACGGGCGCCGTCGGGGCGGCCGGCGCGGTGGGCGGCTCCGTCTTGCTCGTCGGGCTCGTCGGGCTCGTCGGGCTCGTCGGGCTCGTCGGGGCCGGCGCGCCCGGACGCTCCGAGGTGGTCCGGGACGCGGCCTCGCGGGCCGCCTCCACGCGGGCGAGCGAGCGCGCCGGCAGGCCACCGGGCCCGGCCGCGGCGTCGTCGGCGGACCCGGGCCGGGCCCGCCGGTGCCGCGGCGGGCCGACCAGCGAGGCCGCCGCGAGGACCGGGGCCCCGTCGGCCGCGTCGGGGCTGCGGTGCCGGCCTCTCGTCGGCACCCCGCCGTCGCCCGTCGTGCCCCCGGGTCGCGCCACCTGCACCGACACCCGGCCCGGCTCGCGAGGGGTCGGTGGGCGCGGCATGGGCGAGGACTCCCGGGCGTCGGCGGCGGAGGGCGTACGGAAGATCGACGATGACGGGTGGGGCGTTACCCGGCCGTGACGGAGCGGGGCGCGGCGTCGTCCTGCATCCGGTGCCACGCCATCGCGAGCTGGGTCGCGATCGGGCGGATCACCCGGACGTCGTTCCAGTAGAACGGGTGCGCCAGCGGGGTCCAGCCGAGCCACCACGGGGCGACGTGCACGGTCCGGTCCTCGGCCACCGCGTCGCCGTAGGCGTCGTTGAGGGGGCGCAGCGGCGAGGAGATGACGTCGTCGGGGTCCCAGACGTTGATCCACTCGCCGCCCACCCGCGGGTGGCGCCGCGCGAGCGCCGGGTGGGGCACCGTGAGCGGCGTCCCGAAGTCGGGGTGGCGCTGGGCGAACAGCGCCAGCGGCGAGCCGAGGGTGTGGAACCACCCGAGCGTCTCGCCCCGCTCGAGCGGGGTGTCGTCCAGCTCGGCGGCCACCTCCGGGGAGACCCCCGCCGAGCCGGAGGTGTGCAGGCCGCCCGCGACCTGCAGGTCGTAGAAGAAGTTGCTCGCCACCACGGTGCCGAGCGAGTGGGCCAGCACGCACAACGGGGCATCGGTCCCCGCCTCGCCCGCGAGGTCGTGCAGGCACTGCGCGAGGTGCCGGTGGACGCCGTCGTACAGCGTCCGGTCCACCGCGCCCGCCTGGTAGCTGATCGCGTCGCCGAGGTAGTGCACGATCAGCCACCGCAGCGTCGGGAAGTGGAAGTCCGGGGTGCCCGGCAGGCTGCGGACGAGGCCGGACGCGACCAGCCCGAGCAGCGCGCCGACCGACCCGCGGTCGGCGGCGCCGCCGAGCGAGTCGAGCAGGTCGAACACCCCCTCGGCGCGGGCGCCGCCCATGCGGCGCAGCAGGGTGTCCTGGCGCCGCTCGTACTCCGGGGCCCAGAACGCCGTGTGCAGCGCGAGGGCGTCGTCGGCGTCCACCCCGGCGATGCGGGTGAACTCCTCGCGCAGCAGGGCGATCGAGGTGTCCGCGAAGCGGGAGTCCGCGATCTCGACGCCGTGCACCCACATCACGGCCAGCTTCGTCACGCGTTCTCCTTCGTGAGCTCGGAGTAGGGGGTGCGCAGGCCGTCGCGGAACAGCGTCACCAGGGCCTTCCGCTGCCGCACGAAGAGGACGACCGCCAGGACGACGTAGACCGCCGAGAGGATCAGCAGCTCGGTCTCCTGCAGCGCCGCGGGCAGGAACGCCGCGAGCAGGAACTGGGCGACGAACAGACCCAGCAGGGCCAGGGCGCCCTTCACCGAGATCGACAGCGTCACCAGCAGGGCCACCGCGAACAGCGACTGGGCGGCGGTGAGCAGCAGCTCCTCGCGCTGGTCGACGTCGATCGGCAGGCCGTTGAACGAGCCGGCCGCGAGCGCGAAGACCAGCGGCAGCGTGCCCACGAGCAGCGACCACTGGTTGACCTTGGACGAGACGAGGGTGGCGAGCGCGTCCGTCGTCTTCAGCCGCCAGGCGTAGAGGCCGGCGACCAGCAGCTCGGGCGCCTCGGAGGCCAGCGGGGCGAGCCACTGCACCAGGAAGAACTGGCTGATGCCGAGCTCGGTGCCGGTCTCGACCAGCGCGTCCGCGAAGTGCTCCGCGCACGCGATGATGATCGCCGCGGCGAGGACGAACAGCCCGATGTACCAGGTGCGCCGCGGCGTGGTGGCCTTCTCCCCGATCCACGCCGACGGCCCGATGAGGTCCGGGTCCTCGGCGGGGGCCCGCGCGACCCGGATGCTGTAGGCGACGAAGATGCCGACGAGCACCACCAGGTCGACGAACGTGATGCTGACCCGCAGCGGCAGGGTCAGCGAGTAGAGGGTGGCGAGCAGCAGGAACATCAGCGGCACCGAGTCCGTGCGGCTGAGCGTGACCCGGGTGGCGTGGCCCTCGCGGTGATTCGTCCCGCCGTCGCCGAGCTCCCCGGAGCGCCCGGCGGAGGTCCGCAGCCGGATCGCGGCCAGCAGCACGACGAGCGCCCACCCGACGCCGACCAGGATCCGGTTGGCCCCGGTCATGTTCGCCAGGGCGAGCCCGCAGGGGGACTGCTCGGTCGAGCCCGGTGGCAGGCAGGTCGGACCGAACTCGGCGTAGGCGTTGCCGCCCTGGATCGTGAAGACGAAGTCCACGGCGTACTCGGGCAGCACCGCGACGAGGGCGAGCAGCGCGATCGCGAGACCGGCGGAGATGTCCACCTGCGCCGCCTCGGCCGCCCACGAGAGCAGGAAGGCGGCCCCGACGATCGCGAGGCCGTAGATCAGGGCGTCGACGGGTGGGGTCAGGGACAGCCCGCCGAGGCTCATCACGACGCCGGGCACGGCGACGGCGACGGCGCCCCCCACGAGCAGGGGCGAGCTGGTGCGGGGGGCCGACATGTCCGAATCACTACCCGAGTCGGGGCCCGCCCACCCACCGACCACGCCGGGTCACCCCCGGTGTTCGTGCGCGCGCGGTGGTCCGGCACCGTGGCGGGGCCTGCACGTCAGCTCCCGAAGCTCCCCGATCTGCACGCCGAGGTGATCAGTGCTCGCCCAGGCCCCCGGAATCCCCGCTCCGGACTGCGTCGCCGACGCCGGCTCCTGGTGCGCCCGCGTCTACTCCTGGACCGGGGTGGCGTGGCTCTCCCGCGACGCCGACTCGACGATCTCGGTCCTGTTCTCGGTGGTCGTGATCGTCGCGGTCGCCGCCCTCGTGCGGCTCGTCGTGAACCGCGTCATCGCCCACGTCGCGACCGGGGCCGGCGTCCCCGGCCTGCTCTCCCTGGTGCGTCGGCGTCGCGGGACGAGCGACGCCGCGCGAATCGAGGCGTTCGGGTCCGCGCGCCGTGCCCAGCGCGCCCGCACGGTCGCGTCGGTGCTGCAGTCGGCCGCGAGCATCCTCGTCCTCGGGACCGCCTTCATGATGGTGCTCTCGCGGTTCGGGGTGAACCTCGCGCCGGTCCTGGCGTCGGCCGGGGTACTCGGCCTCGCGATCGGCTTCGGGGCGCAGAACCTGGTCCGGGACTTCCTCTCCGGGATCTTCATGCTGCTCGAGGACCAGTACGGGGTCGGCGACCACGTCGACCTCGGCGACGCCGTCGGGACGATCGAGCGGGTCGGGCTGCGGACGACGTCGGTCCGCGACGACGCCGGGGTCGTCTGGTACGTCCGCAACGGCACCATCGAGCGCGTCGGCAACGCCTCGCAGGACCACGCGGTCGCGGTCGTCGACGTCCCGCTCGACCTCGGGACCGACGTCGAGCAGGCGGGCCGGGTCGCGGCCGCGGCGGCCCGCGAGGCGGTCGGGGCCGGCCACGCCCACGACGTGCTCGAACCACCGAGGGTGCTGGGGGTGCAGTCGGTCACCGAGACCGGCATGACGCTGCGCCTGACCACCAAGACCCGACCGAACCGCCAGTGGGCCGTGCAGCGTGCGGTCACCGAGCGGGTCGTGTCCGACCTGCGCAGCGCCGCCTGAGCGACGCCGATGACCCTGCTGTCCGATCCCTCACGTTCCTCGTCGACCGCGACGCGGACCGGATCGCGGCACGGGCATCATCGGACCGTGACTCGAGCGCGGTCCCGCCAGGCCGGGCGCCGCGCTGCGCGCCCGCGGCGGGGGCTGCTCGCGCCGTCGCGCACACCCGGGTTCCGGCGCTCGCGCGGTGTGCTGCTGGCCGCGGCCGTCGTCGCCGTGCTCGTCGTCGGGAGCCCGTTCCTGCTCGGCCTGCTCGACCCGCAGGTGGAGACCGAGCAGGTCGCCCCCGCGCCCACGCCCGTGGCGGCTCCCGCCGCCCCCGCCGCCCCGGCACCGACCGCCGCTGCGCCCGCCCCCTCCCCGGCGCAGGCCGCGGTCGAGGCCGCGGACGCGACCGTCACCCGACGGGGCGCCGACGTCGGGATCGCGGTGCTCGACCGGGCCACCGGGGCCCTGGCGCTCAACGACGAGGCCGACGACGCGATGAACTCGGCGTCGCTGTCCAAGCTGCTCACCGCGATCGACCTGCTGGACCGGGGCGCCGAGGGCCGTGTCACGGTGACCGCCGGCGACCGTCGGCTCGTCCGGGCCGCGCTGGGCCCGAGCGACGACCCGTCGATGAACGCGCTGTGGACCCGCTTCGGCGGGCAGGCCGGGATCACCCGGGTCGTCGAGCGGCTCGACCTGCAGGACACCGCCGTGCCCGACGACCCGTCGCAGTGGGGCGAGGTGCAGCTCTCCGCCCGCGACATGACCACGGTCTTCCGCCACGTGCTGGAGGCGATGGGCCCCGCCGACCGCGACCTGGTGCTCGGCGCCATGTCGGCCGCGCCCACCACCGCCTCGGACGGCTTCGACCAGGGTTTCGGCCTGCTCGCGCCCGACCAGCGCGGCGCCGCGGCGAAGCAGGGCTGGCTGTGCTGCCTCCAGAGCTCGATCGACCTGCACACCGCGGGCGTCCTCGACCCGCAGGGCCGCTTCGTCGTCGCCGTCCTGTCCAACCAGCCGTTCGGCTACGACGCGGCCCGCGCCGTCGTGGACGACGCGGTGGGCGCGTTGCGGGAGCGGTTGGTCTGAGTCGGTGCAAGCAATGCGTCACTGCTTGCACCCAGTGCCAGGAAAGGCGGCACCGTCAGGAACGGAGCTCGGCCAGCACCGCGTCGGTGAACGCGGGCCAGGCCTCCTTCGCCCAGTCCCCGAAGTCGCGGTCGGTGAGCGCGACGCACGCGGCGCCGACGTCCGGGTCGACCCACAGGAACGTCCCGGACTGCCCGAAGTGGCCGAAGGTCGACGGCGAGCTGTCCGCGCCGGTCCAGTGCGGCGACTTGTGGCCGCGCAGCTCGACGCCCAGCCCCCAGTCGTTGGGCTTCTGGTAGCCGAGCCCGGGCAGCACCCCGGCCAGACCGGGGAACTGCACCGAGGTCGCCTCGGCGAGCGTCTCGGGTGCCAGCAGGGACGGGGTGAGCAGCTCGCGGGCGAGGAGCACCAGGTCGTCGACGGTCGAGGTCGCGCCGTGCCCGGCCGACCCGTCGAGGGTCGTCGAGGACATCCCGAGCGGCGCGCAGACGGCGTCGTGGAGGTAGTCGGGGAAGTCGATGCCGGTGCGCGCGGTGACGTGGTCGGCCAGCACCTCGAACCCCGCCGACGAGTACAGCCGGCGCGTCCCGGGCTCGGCCATGACCTTGTGCTCGTTGAACGCCAGGCCGGACGTGTGGGCGAGCAGGTGGCGGACGGTCGATGCTTCCGGGCCTGCGGCCTCGTCGAGGGTGATCGCCTCCTCCTCGACGGCGAGCCAGGCGGCGACCGCGACGAGGGGCTTGGTCACCGAGGCGAGCCGGAAGCGGCGGTCGGTGGGTCCGTGGGCGGCGACCCCGTCGGCGGTGATCACGGCGATCGCCACGTGCTCGACCGGCCAGTCGTCCACCCGCGCGAGGCTGTCCACGGCGGGCCACCCTAGGGGAGCCGTCCGCGACGGTGCCGCCTTTCCTGGCACTGGGTGCAAGCAGTGACGCATTGCTGGCACCGGAGGTGCACCGTCAGCGCGGGACGACGAGCAGCAGGGACGTCTCGCCCGCCTGCTCCACCCGCAGCCCGGCGTCCGCGAGGACGGCGAGCACGCCGCCGGTGTCCTTCGGGCGACGTCGGGTCGAGGCGAGCAGCCGGGCCGCACGCCCCTTGAACGACTTGTTCGCGTGGCTGACCGTGCTCCGCGACCCGTCGTCGGCCTCGGAGACGACGTCGAGCGTGGTCGCGCCGGGCGCGGGCGCCAGCGCCATGTAGCCGCCGGAACGCAGGTCGACCACGTGCTCGTCGAGCCCGGCCAGGACCGGCCCCAGCACCGGGCGCCACACGGTGCGCAGCCCGCCGCGCCCGGGGAGCGTGGAGTCGGCGGACAGGCGGTAGGCCGGGATGGGGTCGGTGCCCATGACGAGGCCGAACAGGGCCGAGCACACCGCGATCCGGCGGCGGGCACCCGTCGTCAGGGACCGCGCGTCCAGGGCGTCGTAGAGCACACCGGTGTAGCGGGAGAGCGCCGGCGTCGTCCGGGAGGTGCGCAGGGCGGCGTCGCGCTCGATCTCGTCGTCCTGGCGCTCGCTGACCCCGAGGGCCGCGCGGGCCGCCGGGACGTCGTCGGCGAGGGCGACCAGCGCGTCGACGAGCTCGGCGCGCACCGGGTTCAGCGCCGGGAACGACAGTGCGCCGAGGTCCAGCGGCTTCCCGCGACCCCCGGCCGCCTTCGTCTCGGAGGGTGGGAGCACGACGAGCACCCGGGCATGATCCCTCCCGGGGCGGCGGGAGGTGTCCGATGGGTGGGGTCGACGAGCGCTTCGCCGCGGAGCTGGCGTGGGCGACCGGCCAGGTGACCCTCACGGGTCCGGTCGAGGCGCGGGAGCGGCCGTGGGCCTCGGTCCTGCGGCTGCCGGCCGACGGCGGACCGGTGTGGCTGAAGGTCACCACGCCCGCGACCCGGCCCGAGGTCGGCCTCTACCGGCTGCTCGCCGCGACGGTGCCCGAGGCGGTCCTCGTCCCTCTCGCCCTCGACGAGGGCCGCGGCCTGCTCCTCCTTCCCGACGGCGGGCCCACGCTCGCCGATCGCCCACCCGAGCGGCTCCCCGGCGATCTCGCGGACGCGTTCGCGGCGTACGGCCGACTGCAGCGGGCCATGGCGCCGCACCGCGCGGAGCTGGTCGCGCTCGGGCTGCCGGACGCCTCGCCGGGCGCCCTCGACGCGCGGTGCGCCGAGGCCGTGGCCGCGACGGGCCTTCCCGACGGCGGGGCCTGCCGGGCCGCCGTCGCCGGCTGGGCCCGGGCGCTGTCCACCGCCCCGGCCGCGGACCTCGCCACCGTCGACCACCAGGACCTGCACGCCGACAACGTGTTGCGCTCCGGCCGGTTCTACGACTGGGGCGACGCCGTCGTCGCGCACCCGTTCGCGAGCATGCTCGTCGGCCTGGGCGGACTGGCCCGGAGGCTCGGGCTCGATCCAGACGACGCCGTGGTGCGCCGGGTGCGCGACGCCTACCTCGACGTGTTCTCCGACCTCGCTCCGCACGCCGAGCTGGTGGCCACCTGCACGCTGGCCTGCCGGGCCGCCGTCGTCGCGCGGGCGCTGGTGTGGCACCGCGCCGTGGGGGCGGCCGGGGCGGACCACCGCTTCGCCGACGCCGCCCGTCAGACCCTCGCGGCGTACGCCGACCCGTCGCCCTTCGCGGCCTCCTGAGGACGGTTCCGTACCCTCCTCCGGGTGGATTCCCCAGCCAGGTGGCAGCCGTCGCGCGCCGGGATCCTGAACGTCTACCAGTACCAGGACGAGGTGCTGGACTTCGGCGGCGGCCGCCTGCTGCTGCGCGGGGTCAACGGCTCGGGCAAGTCGACGGCGATGAACATGCTCCTGCCGTTCCTGCTCGAGGCCGACGTCCGCAAGATCGACGCGGCCGGCGAGCAGCGCGGGGTGCTGCGCTCCTGGATGCTCTCGGACAACGACGACACCCAGCGCACCGGCTACCTGTGGATCGAGTTCGTGCGAGGGGACGAGTACCGCACCGTGGGGTGCGGCATCCGGGCGAACCGGTCCACCGACCGCGTCACCACCTGGTGGTTCTCCACCGACCGGCGGGCACGGATCGACTTCCGCCTCACCGAGGCCGACGTGCCGTTCTCGGTCGAGGCGCTGCGGGCCGAGCTCGGCACCCGCGGGCAGGTGTTCTCCTCCACCGCGGAGTACCGCGCCGAGGTGGCCCGGCGCTTCTTCGGCGGCACCGACCCGACGGCGTACTTCCGGCTGCTCCACCAGGTGCGGAATCCGCGCGTCGGCGACCGGATCGACACCGACCTGCCGCGCACCCTGCGCGAGGCCCTGCCCCCGGTGCCGGAGGACGCGGTGAACGACGCCGCGCAGCCGCTCGAGGACCTGGAGGACCACCGCCGCAACGTCACCGACCTGGCGGCGACGGCGGAGGCGCTCGACGGGGTCGTCGAGGTCTACACCGACTACGCCCGCCGCGTGCTCATGACCGCGGTGGAGGGCGCCGCCTCCGCCGTCGACGCTGCCCGGACCGCCGGGAGGCGCGTGGAGCGGGACCGCGCCGCCGCGCAGCGCTCCGTCACGGCCCGCGACGACGCCGTCCGCGTGGTCGGCGAGCTGAGCGACGAGCACGCCCGCGCGACCTCCGAGCGGCAGGGCCTCGTGAACCTGCCGGAGTACTCCGCGCACGCCGACCTCGTCCGCCGTCGCGACGAGCTGGCCCGGGCGGACGAGGCCGCGGGCACCCTCGACGCCGTCCGCGGCCGGGCGCTCACCCGCGTGACGGCGGCCGCCGGGAGCGCGACCGGCGCGAAGGGGCAGGTCGAGTCCGACCTCGCCGGGGTGGCCGAGCACCTGCGCGGGGTCGCGACGGCGGCCCGGGGCGCGTCCGCCCCCGTGCGGTTGCCCGACCCGCCGACCCTGGCCACCGAACTGCGCGACGACACCGCGAGCGGCACGTCGGTCGACGTGCTGGACGGCGCCGACGACCCGGGCGCCGACCTCCCCACGGCGCTGGTCGGTGTCGGGGACGACCTGCGCGCCCACCGCACGCGGGTCCGGGAGCTGCGGGAGCGCGCCGCGGCGGCGGACCGGGAGAGCACGGGGGCCGAGCGCGCGGAGGCGGAGTCCGCGGAGTCGGCCGAGCGGGCCGCCGAGGCCGCCGAGCAGGCCGACGTCGCCCGGCGGGCCGCGCGGGTCGCGGCCGACGAGCACGTCGAGGCGGTCGCGGCGTGGCGGACCCGGTTCGCCGAGCACCTCGCGGCGGTGCCGCCCGCGGAGCCCGGCGGCGCCGCGGGCTGGCTCCCGGTCGGAGCGACGGAGGAGGAGCCGGACGCGGTCGACGACCTGCGCGCCCGCGCGGACGCCCTCGTCGGCGCCGCACGGCGGGAGGCCGACGACGCCTCGGGCGTCCTGGCGGCGGCGCGCAGCCGGGCGTCGGCCGGGGTCGGGGAGATCGACGACGAGCTGGGCGCGCTGCGCGCCGAGCACGCCCGGGTCGAGGCCGCCGCGGAGCTGCCGCTGCCGCGCGGTTCGTGGCGCGCCGACCCGGAGGTCGACGACGCCGAGCTCTTCGCCTCCCTCGTCGACTTCGCCGACGACCTGGACGACGACGCCCGCGCGGGGCTCGAGGCGGCGCTCGAGGCCTCCGGACTGCTCGCGGCACGGGTCTCGCGCGACGGGGAGGTCCGCGGCGCGGCGGGCGAGCTGCTCGTGACGGCGGGGCCGGCCTCCTCGGCCGGCCTCGGCGCCCGGCTCGTCCCGGTGGACACGGGCGCGGTGCCGGTCGAGGTCGTCGCGGGGGTGCTGGCCGCGGTGGGCACGGCGCCGGGCGGGGCGGCGCTCTGGGTGGCCGACGACGGGTCCTTCGGTGCGGGCCCGCTGCGGGGGCGGCACACCAAGCCGGCCGCCGAGTACGTCGGCGCCGGCGCGCGGGAGCAGGCCCGGGCGCGCCGGCTGGCCGAGCTGGCCGCCCGGGTGGCCGACGCCGCGGCCCGGCTCGCGGCCGCCCGGACGGTGGCGGAGGCGCTCGACGAGCACGCGGAGGCGCTGCGCCGTCTGGTCCGCGAGCTGCCGGGCACCCGCACCGTCGACGACGCGGTGGTCGCCGCCACCGGCGCCGCGCGCTACGCGCAGGAGGCGCAGGGGCGGGCGGCCGAGCGGGCGGCGGCGGCGGCCGAGGCGCGCCGTCGGGCGGACGACGCGACCGCCCGGCTGCAGCAGGAGGCGTCCGAGGCGGGCCTGCCGACCGACCCCGCGCGTCTCGAGGGCCTGCTCGAGGCCGTCACGGACGCCGAGCGGGCGCTGGCCGCCGTGGACTCGGCGGGTGAGCGGGTCCGGCGCAGCGTCCGCGCGTGGCGGGAGGCCGTCGCGGGCTGGGAGCGGGAGGTCGCCGACCTGGCGGGCGCCGTCGCCGACCACCGCGCGGCCGCCGGGCACGCGGCGTCGGTGCGCACCGAGCTGGAGACCGCCGAGTCGGCGCTCGGCGAGGAGCCCGCCAAGGTGGCCGCCCGGGTCTCGGAGCTCGACGCGCACCTGCGGGGGACCGCCGCCCGGCTGGAGTCCGCCCGCGAGGAGCAGACGACCGCGACCGTCGCCGTCCGCGAGGCCGAGCTCCGCGTGGAGTCCGCCCGCGAGACGCTCACCGAGCGGGAGAAGGCGGCCCTCGGTGGGCGGGCCCGCCTGGTCGACGCGCTGGAGGTGCCGGGGCTGCTGGCCGCGGCGGAGCGGCCGGAGCGGCCGGACGGATCCGGACCCACCGATTCCACACGAACGGGCGGCTCGTCACCTTCTACCGTGACGAACGGCCCGCTCGTGCCGGACGGCGAGGGCGCGGACGGCGCAGCGGACTGGTCCGAGGGGCCCGTCCCCGTCACCCCGGACACCGTCGACGGCGCCGCGGAGCTGGTCGACGCGCTGCGCACCCGGCTCGCGGCGCCCCGTCGTCCGGTCACCGAGGACGCGCTGGAGAAGGCACTGCGCGAGACCCGGGACCGGCTGGCGTCGGGTTGGGACATCGAGTCCCGTCGCGGCGCCGACGGTGCCCCGCTGGCGGTGCACGTCACCGGGCCGACGCGTGCGGTGCTCGCGCAGATGGTGCACCGCGTCGCGGTTCAACGGCGGCGGGCGACGAGCCTGCTCTCCGCCCAGCAGGACCAGGCGCTGCGCAACCTGCTGCACGGCCGGATCGCCCGCGAGGTGGCGGACGCGCTGTTCGCGGCCGGCGAGCTGGTGGAGCGGATGAACCGCATCCTGCGCGGCGTCACCTCCAGCCAGGGCATCGGCGTGCGGCTGCAGTGGCGCCCGCGCGGCGACCTCGAACCCGAGACCGCGACCGCGCTGGCGCTGCTCGGCAAGCACCCGGACCTGCGCACGCCCGAGGAGGACGACCAGGTCCGCGAGGCCGTGCGCCGCCTCGTCGAGCAGGCCCGGACGGCGGACCCGGAGGCGTCCTACCGGTCGGTGATCGGCGACGTCCTGGACTACCGCACGTGGCACGAGATGCGGATCTACCTGCGGCGGCCCGGCCGTTCCGACGAGCTCCTGACCCGGCGCACCACGCTCTCCGAGGGCGAGAAGAAGCTGGTGACGGTGCTGCCGATGGCCAGCGCCGCCGCCGCGAGCGCCGCCGCCCACGACCCGCACGGGGTCGGCGCGCCCCGGCTGGTGCTCCTCGACGACGCGTTCGCGAAGGTCTCCGAGGACAACCACGCGAAGCTCTTCGGGCTGCTCGTCGACCTCGACGTGGACTTCGTCGTCACCTCCGAGCGGCTCTGGGGCACCCACCCGAACGTGCCCGAGCTCGCGATCACCGAGGTGCTGCGTGACCCGGAGCTGCGGGCGATCGCGCTGGTGCACTACCGGTGGAACGGCCACGAGCTGTCGGTGGGAGACGCAGCGGAGCGGAGCTCGACCCGGGGGACGGGTGCCTAGCGTGAGCAGCACGATCCGGCCGGTCGTCTTCTCCTACGTCACCGAGTCCCCGGAGTACCGCTGGATCCTGGCGGTGTTCGCGGGCACGTTCTTCGCCGAGCTGAGCCCCGGCGAGGTCACCGCCCGGCTGACCGAGGCCGGCCACGACCTGGACGAGGCCACCGTCAAGATCCGCCTCGACCAGCTGCGGACGTGGGGCAACCTCGAGGTGTCCGCCTCGGTCGGGCAGGTCGGGACGGTGGAGGACTACTACTACCGCCGCCGCGACCGCTACCTGATCACCCGGGTCGGCCAGGAGGTGCACGACCTGGTCGAGGGCGTCCTGGCGCAGGTCGACGACGTGCGCGACGTCTCGCTGGGCCGGCTCGACCAGCTGCGGACCGCGCTGGAGGAGCTCGCCCGGCTCGACGCCGCGACCGCCCCGCCCGGCCGGCTCGCGGAGGCGGTCCGCGCGGTGTTCGACCCGCACGTCGCCTTCTCGGCCGAGATCACCCAGTTCTTCGCCGCCATCAACCAGTGGCAGTCCCGGTTCGACCTCGACGAGGACGAGTTCGCCTTCTTCTCCGAGGTGCTCGTCGGCTACGTCGGCGAACGGCTGGAGACGCTGCACCGCGCGGCGCGCCCGATCGCCGCGCTGCTCACCGACCTCGCACCCGCCGTCGGGACCATCGTGGAGCGCGCCGCGGACGGCCTCGCGGCCCGGGTGGCCGCCGCCGGCCTGTCGTCGGTGCGGGTCCGCCGCGAGCCCGGCGCGGCGACCGCGGACTGGGAGAACCTCGCGTCGTGGTTCGTCTCCACGACGGGCCGGCCGAGCCGGGTGCAGACGCTGGAGCGGGACGCGGTCGACGCCGTCCGCACCCTGACCCAGAACCTCACCCGCCTCTCCCGCACCGGGACGGCGGGCTCCTCGCGGCGGGTGGACTTCCTGCGGCTCGCCGGGTTCTTCGCGCACGCCTCCGCGCCCCGGGCCCACGAGCTGGCCGCGGCCGCGTTCGGGCTCTACGGGGCGCGGCACCTCGGCGTGGCGGGGAGCGACGACACCGACCCCGTCGACCCGACCGTCTCCTGGTGGGACGCGCCGGTGGCGACGGTGCCGGTGTCGCTGCGCGAGCGCGGCGACACGACCAGCCGCGGCCGCACCTCCCGGGTGCAGGACCGCACGCAGGAGCGCCGCCACCTGCTCGCGCGCAAGGCGGAGGTCGAGAAGCGGGCCGCGGCGGCGCGCGCGGAACTGCTCGAGGCGGGCGCGGACGGGTTCGCGGCCCGGCTGTCCGAACCGGCGCTGCGCGAGCTGCAGCGGGTGCTCACCCGCGCCGTCGCGGACCTGGGGCCGGACCCGTCGTCGGGAACGGGGAGCGTGGTGCTGGACGGCGTGCGCTGCGAGGTCCGCCGCGTCCCGGGCGCGGCCACGACGGTGCCCACCCACGCCGGTGCCCTGCGCGTGGAGGGCCTGGCGCTGACGGTGGAGCCGTCGTCGTGACCGACCCGCAGCGCGACGGCGAGCTCGTCGCGGCGACGCGGGCGCTGCTCGCCCGCCCGTGGCGGACCGCCGAGTCGGACCCCGACCTCGTCGCGACGATCCGCCGGCACGCCGACGCGCTCGACGCGTGGTTCACCCAGGAACTGAACTACCGGCTCGTCGTCACCGCGGACACCGCCCGGCTGGTCAAGACCGGGCACGTGCCCACCGACCGGCCGCTGCGCACGTCCTCGGCGTCGCCGCGGCCGTTTACCTCGGCCGAGTACACGGCGTTGGCGCTGGTCCTGGCGGCGACGACGTCCGGGCCGGACCGCACGAGCCTGCGCGACCTCGTCAACGCCGTGCACTCCGCCGCGGCGGAGGCGGGTGTCGTGCTGGACACCGACGCGGCGTCGCGGCGGGCTCTCGTCACGGCGCTGCGCTGGCTGATCGCGCAGGGGATGCTGCGCGAGCTGGACCGGGGGATCGCCCTCTACGAGCACGACGCGGACGCCGACGCGCTGCTGGAGGTGCGCCAGGACCGGATGGCGCTGCTGCCGACGGGGGCGGTCGTGGGCGCGGAGACCCCGGACGAGCTGGTCGACCGGGCCCGGGAGCGCGGGTCGGCGGCGACGGCGGCACGGCGCCGGCTGGTCGAGGACCCGGTGGTCCTGGCCGCGGACCTCGACCCGCCCCGGTTCGCCGAGCTGCGCCGTCGCGCCGGGGACGAGGGCCGGCGGATCGAGGCGCGCACCGGCCTGGTCGTGGAGGCCCGCGCCGAGGGACTCGCGGCCCTCGACGTCGACGGCGGGTGCTCCGACATCGCCTTCCCGACCGGCGGCACCGTGCCACACGCCGCGTTGCTGCTGGTCAGCGAGCTCGTGTACCAGTTCCGGCCCGCCGAGGACCCGGAACCGATCCCGTGGACGTCGGTGCGCGAGGTGCTCGACGAGCTGGTCGCGGAGCACGGCCGGTACTGGTCCAAGGCGGCCCTGGCCGACCGCGACCGCTTCGCCGCCGACGTGCTGGGGCTGCTGGTCTCGATGCGGCTGGTGGCGCTCGAGGGCGACGGCGCGGTCCGGGTGCTGCCGCCCGCGGCGCGCTACACCCCCGACGTCACGGTGGTCGAGGGAGAGGACGCCGAGGAGCAGCCGACGTTGCTGTAGCGGTCACGGCGCCCGGTGGCACACCGCCTCCAGGTTGACGCCGTCCGGGGAGCGGACGAAGGCGCCGTAGTAGTCCGGGTGGTACTCCGGGCACACGCCCGGCCCGCGCAGCACCGTGGCCCCGGCGTCCACCGCAGCGGCGGAGAACGCGGCGACCACGTCCCGGTCGGTGGCCGTGAACGCGAGGTGGGTGTCGTCGTCGTAGGTGACCCGTCGCCTGGCCTCGATCACCCAGAAGAACGGCTTCGCGCCGACGCCGAAGGCGTGCATGGCCTTCTGTCCCGACGGCGGGTCGGGCAGGACGTGCAGGAGGCTCACGATCCCGAGCGGCGCGAGCGCGGCCGTGTGGAACGCGATCGCGGCGTCGAGGTCGGTCACGGGCAGGTTCAGGTGGTCGATCAGCGAGCCCTCGAGCGTGGTCATGTCGGCACCGTGCCCGCCGTACCGGCCGCCGGATGACCGGTTCTCCGGGAGACTCCGGACCGTGGCCACCACCTCGGCGCGGACCCTCCGGCTGCTGTCGCTGCTGGGCACCGGGCGCACCCGGTCGGGCGCGGAGCTGTGCGCGCGGCTGGAGGTGTCCGAGCGCACGCTGCGCCGCGACGTCGAGGTGCTGCGGGAGATGGGCTATGCCGTCGACCCGGTCAAGGGGGTCGGCGGGGGCTACCGGCTCGGTCCCGGCGGCGCCCTGCCGCCGGTCGTGCTCGACGAGGACCAGGTCGTCGCCGTGGTCGTGGCGCTGCAGACGGCCTCGACGGCGCTGCTGGGCATCGAGGAGTCCGCGCGGCGGGCCCTCTCGACCCTCCGGCAGGTCATGCCCCGCCGGCTCCGGGGCGACGCCGAGCTGCCCGTGACCCCGGTCGTCAACCAGTGGGAGTTCCCGGCCGAGCCGATCGCGGCGGGGCTGGTGCGCGAGGTCGGGGCGGCCGTCCGCCGACGGCAGGTGCTCCGTCTCGACGTCGACGACGAGGCCGTGCGCGTCGAGCCGCACCACCTCGTGGTGTGGGCGGCGCGCTGGTACCTCGTGGCCTTCGACCTGTGGGCGGGCCGCTGGCGGGTCCTCCGGCTGGACCGGGTCACGCTGCACCCGCCCACGGGCTCCGGCTTCGCCGAACGACCCCTGCCCGAGGGCGGGCCGGTCGAGTTCGTCCGGCACACCCCCGACCGCGGCGACCGGCCCGCGCCGTGGCCCTGCCTCGGCCACGTCGACCTCGCCCTGCCCGCGGCGGTCGTCGCCGAGTTCGCGCCCGGCGGAGCGGTCGTCGAGGCGGTTACGACGACGAGCTGCCGGCTCACCATGGGGGCGTGGTCGTGGTCCGGGCTCGCCGGGCTCTACCTGACGTTCGGCGCGGAGATGGGCCGGGTCGAGCCGGTCGAGCTGCGCGAGGCGTTCACCGCCGCCCGGGAGCTCCTCGGGCGGGCGGTCGGTGGAGGGTGAGTGTCGGGGGGTGGTCCTACCGTGCACGGCATGGACGTGATGGGGGAGATCGGTGCCGCGGTCGAGCAGGGACACGCCGGGGAGGCCGCCGAGGCACGGCGCCGGCTGACGCAGCTGTGGCACGACCCGGCGGTGCAGGCCGACCCGTTCCGCCGGTGCGCGCTGGCCCACTACGCCGCCGACCTGGAGCCGGAGGTCGCCGACGAGATCCGGTGGGACCTCCGGGCGCTCGACGCGGCCGACGCGATCCCGCCCGACCACGAGACCCCGGTCGACGTCGCGGCCATGTACCCGTCGCTGCACCTCAACCTGGGGGACGCCTACCTCCGCGCCGGGGACCTGCCGAGCGCCGTCCACCACCTCGAGCGGGCGCGGGCCTCGACGGGCGCTCTTCCGGACGACGGGTACGGGCGCATGATCCGTGGGGGGATCGAGGCCCTCGGGGAGCGCGTCGCGGACGAGCACGCACGGCAGGGGCGCCGCTGGTGAGACGCATCTCGTGACAGCATCTCCTGCTAGCATGCACCGATGGCGCGCACGATCACGCTCCGGCTCCCCGACGAGGTCTACGAGATGGTCCGTCGGTACGCGGAGAGCGACGCGCAGTCGATGAACGCCTGGATCGAGTCCCTCGTGGACGGCGAGGACATGCGGCGTCGATGCGCCGCCCACGAGGAGTGGCTCGTCAGCCGTCCTGAGCACGTTCGCAGGGCCGAAGCCTGGGCCGACGGGAATCTCGACGAGCTCGCCGGTCGATGACCACGTCGCCGCCGGCCGCCCGCCGCGGGGATCTCTGGGACACCGACGCGGGCGTGCGGGTCCTGGTGATCTCGTCGACGGTCTACAACGAGATCCGCAGCGAGCCGACCGTCGTGATCGTTCCGGTGTTCGGCTCCGAGCCCGACGCCGGCTTCGGGATCGACGTCGGCGACGGTTGGGCGGCCCCGGGGCTGATCAGCAGCCTCCGCAAGTCGCGGCTGCAGACTCTCGTCCGTCACGTCGACGTCCAGGTCCTCACGGACGTGAACACCATGCTCTTCCGCATCCTCGCCACTCCCGAGCGATAGGCGCTCGTGCCGATCCCGCCCGTCCTGCTCCAGCCCGAGTTCGTCCCGCTCTGGCAGCACGTCGCGGCGACGCTCGACCGGCGCGGCCTGCACGACCGGGGCTGGGTCCCGCTCCCCGACGGACTCCCGCCGACCGTCCGTGCCCGCCTCCGGGACCTGGTGCCGGGCCGCTCGACCCGCCGTCTGGACCTCGCCCAGCTGGATCGCGCGCTCGACCGCCACGGCACCGACCTGCTCGCGCTGCTCACGGCCGCGGGCTGTCCACCGACGGGCCGACGCGAGGCCCGCGACGCCGACCGCGACCGGCGCTCGGGTCGCGACGAGGCGCTCGCCGAGGCCGCGCGGGACGCACTCGGTGACGGACCGTGGGTCTCCGCCTGGATCGCGGCGGTCCGCTCGGGCCTTCCCGACGGCGGCTCGGCGCGGGCGGCCGTCGACACGGTCGCGCGCGTGCTCGCCGCGGCCGGCGAGCCGGGGCTGCGCAGCCGGGCCGAGGTGGCGGCGCGGGTGCTGGACGGGGCGCACGCGCTGGACCGGGGGACACCGCAGCGGCGGCTCGTCGGCCAGGCTCTCGCCCTGCGGGCGGAACGGGGCCACTGGGACGACCCGGCCGTGTGGGAGGAGGCCGGCCTGCCCGGCGACCTCGTGGCGACGCCGGTGCTGACCTGGGCCCTGCCCCTGCTCGGCGACGGCGTCCCGGCGGCCGTCCGGGCCGCCACCGCGGCCGGCGCGCCCAGCCACCTCTCGACGCTGACCCTCCGGGACCTACGGGTCGAGGTCCCGCCCGGCACGGTCGTGCTCGGTGTCGAGAACCCGCGTCTGCTCGAGGCCGCCGTCCAGCGCCGGCTGTCGGTGCCGATGCTGTGCACCCTCGGCAACCCGACGACGGCGCCGCTCACCCTGATCCGCGCCCTGCTCGACGCCGGCGCCGAGGTCCGCCACCACGGCGACCTGGACCCGGCGGGTGTCGCGATCACCGCTCGGCTCACCGCACTGGGTGTCGTCCCGTGGCACATGACCGCGCCCGACTACCTCGCCGCCGTGACCCCCGGGCTGCGGCGGTTCACCGACCCGGTGCCGCGGACGCCCTGGGACCCCGACCTGCAGCGCGTCATGACCGAGCACGGGCGGGCCGTCGACGAGGAGCGGGTCATGGACGAGCTGCTCGCCGCCGCCGACCGTGAGGGGAAGGATCCCTCGCTCTAGTGGCGTGAGGGTTCCCCTCGCGCGGGGCGGGTGGGCGGCAGACCGGTCGGCTCGCCGCGCATCTCCCGCGCCACCAGCGTCGCGGCGGCCGCCCCGACCGGGATCGCGACGATGCCGACGAGCGGGACGAGGCACAGCAGGTAGGTCGGCACCCCCACGGCCCAGCCCAGCAGGCGCCGGGAACGCACGACCCGCCGTCGGGCCGCGAAGCCGATCCCGCGCCGCTCGAGGGCCGGAGCGGTCAGCTCCAGGACCAGCAGCCGCCCGCCCACCAGCGCGGCGACCACCGGCACCACCGTCTGGCCCACCACGGGCAGGAACCCTGCGGCGAACAGCGGGATTGCGACCAGCACCGACATCGCCACCAGCGCCAGCCCGTCCCGGGCACCGCGCAGCAGCGCCACGGCCCACGACCGGTCCGGCCCGGAGGGCACCGTCCCCACCGTGTCGTCGACGATCTCGGAGAGCTTCTCGTAGAACGGCCCGCCGATCGCCAGGGTCACCGCCACGAACGTCAGCACCGCCACCAGACCGACGGCCCCCAGCACGGCGATCCCGACGACGACCTCGGCCACCCCCCGCGCGCCCGGGGACCAGTCCGCGGCGAACCCGGTGAGCAGACCGACCAGGTCGTCGGAGAACCGGACGAGCACCACCAGGGCGGCCGCGTAGAGCAGCGCCGTCACCACCGCGGGCAGCGCGCCGAGGCGCAGGAGCCGCGGCGAGCGCAGGACCATGCCCGCGCCGCGGGCGTAGAGCCGGAGACCGAGCAGGAGGTCGGACACGTCCGGATCGTCCCACCGCAGGAGACGGAGCGACGAGCACCGCGCGGACGTGCTTCCGTCCGGCGCTACACCTGGCCCGAGCGCGGTCGGGGGCGGAGGGCCTAGCGTCGACGACCATGCGGATCGCGTCGCTGCTGCCCGCCACCACCGAGATCGTGGGCGCCCTCGGGCGCGCGGACGACCTGGTCGCGGTCACGTTCGAGTGCGACCACCCGCCGGGTCTCGCCGCGCCCGTCGTCGTGCGCTCGGCCCTCGACGAGGGCATGACCCCCGCCGAGATCGACCGCACCGTCCGGGAACGCGCCGCCGCCGGGCTCCCCATGTACGACCTCGACCGGGAGGCGCTGCGCGCGGCCGCCCCGGACGTCGTCCTCACCCAGGACCTGTGCGGGGTGTGCGCGCTGCCCGGCCGCACCGTGGCCGAGGCGCTCGACGAGATCGGCCTGTCCGACGTCGTCGTCCACTCGTTCGACCCGCACACCTTCGACGAGGTCCTCACCGGCATTGCCGACCTCGCCGCCGCGATCGGCGCCGAGGCCGTACCCCTGCTCTCCGACCTGCGTCGACGTCTCGAGGCCGTGGACGCCGCGCTCGCCGGCGAGCCACGTCCCCGCGCCCTGGTGCTGGAGTGGACCGACCCGCCGTTCCTGCCCGGGCACTGGGTGCCCGAGCTCGTCCGCCGGGCCGGAGCGGTCCCGACGGCCGCCGCGGACGGCGGGCGCAGCCGGGCGGTGGCCTGGGAGGACCTGGAGCCCCCGGAGGTCGTGATCGTCAGCCCGTGCGGCTACGACCTCGCCGGGGCGCAGGCGCAGGCCGGCCCGGTCGCGCGGCGGTACCCGGGGGTGCCGGTCGTCCCGATCGACTCCGCCTCCTACGTCGTCCGGGCCGGGCCGCGGCTCGTGGAGGGCATCGAGGTGCTCGCCCGCGCCCTGCACCCCGGGCGCTTCGGCTAACGCAGCACCTGCGGACCCGGGCCGGCCTCCCCGAGCCGGTCGCCCGGGTTGACCATCTGGCAGCGGTCGATCGACAGGCAGCCGCAGCCGATGCAGCCGCTGAAGTCGTCGCGCAGCTGGGTCAGGCGGCGGATCCGCTCGTCGAGCTCGGCGCGCCAGGTCGCCGAGAGCTGCTCCCAGTCGGCGCGGGTCGGGGTGCGGGAGTCCGGGAGGCCGTCGAGCGCCTCGCGGACCTGGGCCAGCGGTACCCCCACCCGCTGGGCGATCCGGATGAACGCGATGCGCCGCAGCACGTCGCGGCGGAACCGCCGCTGGTTGCCCGCGGTGCGGCGGCTCGCGATCAGGCCCTCGCGCTCGTAGAAGTGCAGGGCGGAGACGGCCACCCCGCTGCGCGCCGCGACCTCACCGACGGACAGCTCGCCGGCGCCAGGCGTCATGGGACGACCGTGGACCTCGACCATGGTCCAGGTCAAGGGCGTGGTCGTGACCCGTGCGCCGCCAGCACCCGGACGGTGGCCACGGCTGCCTCCTCGGTGGTGACGCCGGACGTCTCCGCCCAGGACGAGGCGGGCCGCTCGCCGCCGAGCGCGGCGCCGAGACCCCCGTCCGCGGTCGGGGGCAGGCCGGTGAGCACCGTGTCGCAGGCCGCGAGGATCTCGGGCCGGCGCCGCGCGAGGTGCTCCGCGAGCAGGTGGCGCAGCTCCGTGAGGGCCTCCTCGCGGCCGTCGGCGAGGTCGGCGGCGGCGCGGCGCAGCAGCCGCTCGAGGGTCTCGGCGGGCAGGCCGCGCCCGAGGTCGGCGTCGGCGGGCCGGGCCGTGACCCCGCGGCGCTGGTCGCGGCGGCGCTGCTTGGCCGCGCGGCGTTCCCGGTTGGACCCAGCCATGACGGAGATGGTCGCAGTCAGTCCGGCAGCGCCTCCCGCCCCACCTGCAGGGTCGCGGCGTCGGCGGCGTCCCGCCCGGCCTGCCAGCCCGCACCGTTGCCCACCGAGAACCGCTTCGTCGTCAGCCGCGGGAACAGCTCGGTGACCGTCCGCTCCACGGCCTCGCCCCGCGCGGCGAGCACCGGCAGGAGCGCGTCGCCGCTCTCGGCGCGTGCCTCGGCCTCGGCGGCCGCCCCCGCCTCCCGCAGCCGTTCGCCGATGCGGGTCGCGTAGGAGAGCAGGAAGGCGTGCCGGAACGACCGCGTGCGCGAGCCGGCCGCCGAAGCCGCCATCGCCCGCCCGGCCTGCACGAGCAACGAGGTCGCCAGCAGCTCGACGGTGTCCAGGTCGGTGGGGTGACCGACCACCGTGACCAGGTCCAGCGCGTCCAGGCTCACCGCCCGGCAGCGGTTCGCCCCCGCGACCTGGTGGACCAGGCTGGACTTCGCCGACGTGTAGGGCGCGTCGAGCCAGAGCCGGCGCACCCCCGCCGTCGGGACCGGCCCGGAACCCTCGGAGACGACCGCCGCCGCCAGCGCGTGCCGGGCCATCAGCTCCTGGGCCTTGGCCGAGAGGGCCTCCGCCTCCTGGGCGAACGTCGTGGACTCCGCCTTCGCGAGCAGGGCCCGGACCCGGGCCAGCACCTTCGGGTCCACGCCGGTGGTGTCGGGTCCGCCGTCCGGCACGACCGGCAGCCGCGGCAGGACCAGCAGGGTCCCGACGAGGCGCAGCACGGCCGCGCCCGCCGCCGCGCGGTCCAGGCCGCGGGACGTCCGCCACGCCGTGACCAGGGGGCGGTCCGCGTCCCACCAGCGCCGCGCGTCGACCCCGGCGGTGGAGAAGGTCGCGGGACGGCGTGCGGCGTCGGCCGCGACGAGGTCGGTGACCAGCGGCACCGCAGCGGCCCCCAGCCGGCGCCGGACGATCTCCACGAGGTCGCGCGGGGTCCACCCGCGGTCCCACAGCGGGTCGACCGCGTCGAGGAGGGCGCGGTCGGCCCCGGGGTCGAGCGCGGCCTCGGGCACCCGGCCCGCGAGCAGGGTCACACCCCGCGCCACGGCCTCCGGCGCGACACCCCCGCGGGCGAGCTCGGTGATCAGGGAGGCCGCCACCGCGACCTGGTCTCGGGACATCTCGGGCTCCGATCATCGTCGTCACCCCCTCCTGAGGTGGCGAGGGGCCCCCGCGGTTCCGTCGGATGATGAACTTGAGCCGAATCGCGGCGGGCGCTGCGCCGTTGAGCCCCCCGGAGGTGGATCAGGAGTGACGGCGATGGCGGAACGGGCGCCCGGGACGGGGGACGACGATCCCGCCCCGACGGCTGCCCCGGGTCTGGCGGCGCCCACCACCGCCGTGCGCCCCGGGCCACCACCGCCCCCGCACCGCGCCGTGCTGGAGCGCCTGGCCGGGACCGACGGCCTCGTCGTGACCGGTCTGGACGACGAGCACCGCGCCGCCCTCGTCGACGGGCTGCGCGCCGACGGACGCCGGGTCCGGGTGCTGGCCCCGACCCCCGCGGACGCGCAGGCGTGGCGCGAGCGGCTCGGTGAGACCCCGCTGCGGCCGCACCGGGTCGCGGCCGGCGTCGTCGGGACCGTCGAGGAGATCGCCGCCCAGCTGGCGGCCGCGCCGCAGGACGCGTGGCTGTCCGAGCTGCTCGGACCGGACGACCCGCTCGACCCGCCCACCGCGACCGGGCCGACGCCGCCCCTCGACGCCTCCGAGCTGGCCGCCCTGCGCCGGCTCCTGGTCGCCGAGCACGGTGAGCGCACCCTGGACCCGGCCCGCCGGCACCAGGTCCTGCCCCCGCCCGCCGAGCTGCCGCCGGAGCCGCACGTCGAGCAGCTCGCCGCGGAGCTGCTCGACGTCGCCGGCCCGGCCGGCTCCCTCGCCCGCGAGATGGCCCGCCCGCTCATCGCCGCCCTCGCCGGGCTCCCTCCGGACGCCGCGCCCGCCCTGGACCCGGTCCTGCGGCGCATCGACGAGACCGTTATCGGCCTCGGACCCGCCGGCGAGGACGCGGCGTGGGCGCGGGCCACGGTGGACGCGGTGCTCGACGGTCGCGCCGCCGCGGCGTGGTCGCGGGCCGCCGCGGCCCTCGCCACCGTCGGGGACGTCGCCGAGCACGACCGCGGCAGCGGCCCGGCCCAGGTCCGCGTCACGGACGAGACGCTGGAGCCGGGGCCGGCCGCGGACGCCTTCGAGGCCTACGCGGACTTCCTGGCGGCGGGTGGCTCGCCGCGGCGGATGTTCAAGTCCGACCAGCAGCGGGCGGTGGAGTCCGCCCTGCCGGCGCTGGCGGTCAACCGCGTGGACCCGCTGACCGCCGAGGGCGCCCGGGCGGTGGCCCACCACCTGCGGCTGCGGGTGATCGAGGCGACCGTCGCCGACGCGCTCGCGCCCCTCGGCCGGGTCGTGCGCCCCGCCGAGCAGCGGGCGCTGATGGTGCACCGGTTGCTGTCGCTGCAGGAGCTGGGGCGGCGGATCGGGCACGTGCTGGACGCGGTCGGCCGGCTGCGCGGCCTGCTCGTCGGTCTGCCCGCCGACGTCCGGCCGCCCACGGACTCGCTCCCCGCGGTGGGCCGGGTCGTCGCGACCGGCCGCCGCCTCACGTCCCGTCCCAGCGCCGACCTCGCGCGCCGCGAGCTCGGCGAGGTGCTGGCCCGGCTGGCCGACGGTGCCCTGCCCGCCGAGCAGGCGCCCGAGCTGCGGGCCACGATCGCGGCCCTGCGGCGCCTGGACGTCGACGGCTACGCCGTCGCGGCGGAAGGGGTCGACGCCGCCCGGGTCGAGCAGCGCGAGCTGCGCCGCTCCGACGCGCTCGCCGCCCGGCTCGCGGAATGGCCCGCGCTGCTCGAGGCGCTCGACGCGGACACCTCCGACGAGACCTGGGCGCCGCGGGAACGACGCTGGGCGGCGGCGTGGTCGCACCGGCGGGCGGCGGCGTGGCTGGCGCGCCAGGCCCCGGTCGACTCCGTGGTCACCGTGCCCGCGCTGGACCATGCCGACGGGGCCGACGGGGCTGACCTGCTCGTCGTCGGCCCGTTGCGCGACGAGGTGCCGCCCGGCATCGAGGTGCCCGACCGGGTCGCCGACCTGCCCGGTCACCCCGACGACGGCCGCCGACTGCTGGTCCTGCCGCTGCCCGCCGCCCCGCCTGCCTGAGGGGAACCCTCGGTCGGCCGGAGCGACCGGATCCTCCCCTCACGGGCGTCCGCTACACCGCCACCAGCTCGGTCGGCGCCTCGTCCAGCGCGTACTTCTCCCGCAGGAACCGCTCGGTGTAGAGCTGCTCGGCGGTCTCGAGGACCCGGGCGACCTGGCGGGAGGACAGCCACACCCCGAGACCAATGCCGATCGCGGGCAGGGGCTTCACGACGACCGGTGGGGCCGGGGTGAGCCCGGCGGCCAGCACCGCGAGGGCGAACTCGCGCTCGGAGGGCTCGGCGGTGTCGTAACCGTAGTGGGCCGCGACCCGCGCGACGGCCCGCACGCAGGTGGCGGCGGTGAGCACGCTGTCCAGGGCCAGGGCGGCGACCCCCGCGGCCAGCCCGGTCGCCGCGCTCGAGGCGCCCGCGGCGGCCCCGGCCGCGGCGCCGGTCAGCCCGCCCCGGAGCCCGGCCGCGGCGACGTGGACCCGACCGAGCGGGCCGCGAGCCGCGCGCAGCACCTCGACGTCGAGGCTCCGCAGGTCCTCCAGGCCGTCGACCTCGTGGCCGGCGGCGACCAGCACCGCGACCACCCGGTCCGCCCGGCCCGCCGTCCACCACCCGAGGGCGAGGCCGGCGTCGCGCAACGGCTCACCGACGACCGAGTCGACGACCCCGACCACGCTCGTCTCGACCAGCTGGTCGACCAGGCCGGCACCGGGGAGGTGCCGCAGACCGGTGACCGCCCAGGAACCCATCCGGCTCCACCAGCCGGGGCCGGCCACGGTCGCCGTCCGCCAGCGCTCGACGGCCTCCCACGCGCGCGCGTCGCCGTCCGTCATGCACCCGGGCGCCGCGGCGGTCATGCGACGGGACGGTAGGGACGCCGGTGGGCGACGCCGTGGAGATCACATGGACGGCGGGTGAATCGGCAGTATCGCTTCGTGGGCGGCGGCGTCCGCGGCGACCCAGTCGGGGGGTTCGGCGTCGAACGGCACGTCGTACTTCTCGTAGAGGAACCGCTCGCGGTAGAGGTGCTCCGCGGCGTCGACGACCCGCCCGAGCAGGCGCGCCGAGAGCACCGCCCCGATCCCGATCCCGACGACGGGCACGAGCTGGGCGAGCTCGCGCTGCCCGATCTGGGAGAGCAGGCGCTGGTGCACCGCGGTGGCCAGGCGGCGGAGCTGGCGCTGGCGCCGCTTCTTCCTGCCGCCCTCCGCGGCCTGGGTGATCAGCGAGGAGACCTCCTCGTAGGCCTCCGGAGCGTCCGCGTCGCTGGACAGCCCGACGGCGAGGATCGCCAGCGCCAGCACCTGCTCGGAGCGCTTGGTGACGTCGTAGCCGTAGTAGGCGCCGACGTGTGCCACCGCCCGGGTGCAGGCCGCGACCGTGAGCAGCGCGTCCGCGGTCAGGGACGACGCGATCACCGCGACGCCGGGCAACCCGCCGAGCCCGAGCAGGGACGACCCGCCGGCGGCCGCCGAGGCGCCCGAGGTCATGAGCAGCGACGTGGTCCCGCCCTGCACCGCCGCGAACGCCGGGTAGGCCAGGTCCAGGCGCGGCATCGCAGCCTGGACGACGGTGACGTCGAGACGGCGGATGTCCTTGAAGTCGCTGACGTCGTGGCCGAGGTCGCGGAACCGGGCGAACACCGCGTCCCGGCGCAGTGTCGCCGCCCCGGCGCCCGCGCCGGCCGCGGCGAGCTGGTGCAGCACGTCGTGCACCCCGTCGTCGACCTGCTGGATACCGGGGATGCGACGCAGCACCGCCTGGAGGCCCGCCCGCACGTCCCCGACGGAGTCGCGCAGCGGGGAGAGCACCGGGTTCGAGGACTGGACCCGTACCTTCCACTCCTCGACCTCGCGCCACTGGTCCGCGTCGGTGCTGGCCGCGGCTTCGATGGTTTCGGCCGTCACATCCGGCAACGTACCCATTCCCCGCCGTCCCGCCGCACGATCACGTCCACGGCGGCCCGCGTGCCCTCCGCCGCCTCCAGCGCCTGCTCCTGTCGTTCGAAGCCCGCGCGGTGCGGCGCGTAGTCCGCCCAGTCGTCCCGGGCCCGCAGGCGGGCGTCCCGCTCGGCCGGCGTGGCGTCGACCCACACCGACAGCGACGCCGCGTCGCGCAGTGGCCGGGCGGCCGCGCCGACGCCCTCGAGCACCAGCAGCCCGGACACGACCCACCGTCGGGACGGGCCCACCTGGTCGCGCCGCCAGTCCCAGGGCGAGACGACCGGGACCTCCCCGCGCCGCAGCGGCTCCACGAGCTGCTCGGACGCCCGCCGCGGCCCCGCCGCGAGGCCGTCCCAGCCGAGGTAGAACGTCTCGATCGACTCGACGGTCACGCCCGGGTCGGCCTCGGCCAGCTCGCGGGCGAGCGTCGTCTTGCCCGCCCCGGAGAACCCGTCGATCACGACGACGGGGTGTCGCTCCCGTCCGCGGGCGCGGGCCAAGAGGTCGGCGGCGGTGATCGGCTCGATGGCCCGGGAGGGTAGCCCGCGCACGCACCGCGCCGGGAGATCAGAAGACGGTGACCCCGTCGCCGATGCGCAGGCGGTCGAAGAACGTCGTCGCGTCGGCCGCGGAGAGGTGGATGCAGCCGTTCGACGACGTCGTCAGGCTGCCCTCGTGGAAGGCGATCCCGCCCGGGGCGAAGTAGACCGCGTGGTTCATCGGCTCGCCGAACTCGGAGCTCACCGCGTCCGCGTCCTTGCGCTGCACGTGGAACGACCCGGTCGGGGTGGCCGACGAGGTCGGTCCGGGAGGCCGGACGAAGGTCTCCGCGCCCGGCAGCATTGGGACCGGGCCGACGGTGACCTTGCCGTCGCGCTGCAGCCAGGCCGTCCGGGCGGCGAGGTCGACACAGGCGCTGGCTGCGGCCGGGCACCGGGAGAGCTGGGCGGGGGTGACGACGGGGGCCGGGGGCGGCCCGGCCGCGACCGGCGCCGCGACCGGGGCAACGGGCGCCGCGGGAGCGGCGGCCGCCGCGGGGACGACCTGGGGCCGGCCCGTCGTCAGCAGCGCCAGGACCGCGCCCATCGCGAGGAGCACCCCGAGCGCCGCGAGCAGCGCGGGGGCGCGCCGCGGGCGGGACCGGGCCGGGCGCGAGGAGTGACGGGGGGCGATGGCGTGACTCCTCTCCGGCGGCGCTCCGGGTGACGGGCGGGTACCTCACGGTAGCCACGGCGTCCCCGGGCCCGGGGCACGGGTGGCGGGAGGGCCGGTCAGCGGCGTTCCAGGAGCATCACCGGGATGGTGCGGGTGGTCCTCGACTCGTAGTCGGCGAACCCGGGGTAGCGCTGCTTCTGCGTCTCCCAGACCGGGTCGCGCTCCTCGGCGGGGAGGTCGCGGGCGCGGACGTCGACGGTGTCGATCGTGCTGCCGTCGCCGACCTCGATCGCGGCGTCGGGCCGGGCGAGCAGGTTGTGGTACCAGTCCGGGTTGTCCGGGGCGCCGGCCTTCGAGGCGAAGACGGCCCACGCGTCACCGACCTGCTGGTACATCATCGGCGACAGTCGCTCGGCGCCGCTGCGGCGGCCTACGTGGTGCAGCAGCAGGAGCGGAGCGCCCTCGAACTGCCCGCCGACGCGCCCGCCGTGGGAACGGAACTCCTCGATGACCTGCTCGTTGAAGTCGCTCATGATCCCAGTCTGCCGTGGCTGACGTCTCCGCCGGACGGATCGCGCCCGATCTGGTGGCCGAGTTCGGGGAGCTCGAGCTCTGGACGGCGACCGCGACCGTCGCGCGCGCCGCCGCCGCGACGGGCCGGGAGCGGCTGGGCCGGCTCTCCGGGACCTTCCGTGCCGCGGAGCGGATCCGTGAGCGGGGAGGGCGCCTGCTCGACGCGGCCTATCCGGCGTTCGAACGCCAGACCGGCCTGGACGCGACCGTGCCGCCGACGGCGCTGGAGCGGGACGCCCGCGAGGTGGTCGTCACCGGGGCGCTGCGGGCCGGCGACCCGGTCGTCGCGGTGCGGCTCGCGGTCCTGGCCGAGGTCGGGGTGCCGCTGATGGCGCTCGACGCCGCGCGGACGAGCGGGCCGTGGCAGGTGCGGGCGACCGCCGGGGAGCCCTACCGGGACGGGTCCCCGACGACGGCGGGCGACCTCGTCGTCGCGGACACGGTCGGGCCGGTCGCACCCGTCGTCGGGGACCCGCCGGGCCCGCTCGTGCCCGGGTCGCGGACGCGGGAGGTGGTGCTCTTCGCGGTGCGGGTGCCCGGGGTCGCGAGCTGGGAGGTCAGCGAGGCGGTCTGGCGGGCGGTGCACTACCTCGCGGGGACCTGACCTGGCGTCGGGTCGGCCGGGGGCGCACACTCTCCGGGGTCCCGTCAGGGAGGAGCGCACGGTGACGTCGACCGAACCCCGCCCGGATGTCGCACTCGCGATCCTGGACGCCCTCGAGGCACTGGACGGCCCCGAGACGGTCGCCTCCCGGCGCGGACTGCGCGAGCAGGTCGCGTTCCTGCAGGAGCGGCTGCGGCAGGTCCTCGAGGCCGACTGGGCGCCGGAGGTGCTGGCCGCGGCGGCGGTGGCGCCGGTGGCCGAGCGTCCGCGGCTGCTGGACCTGGGCGAGCTGGAGCGCGTGCGCGACGACCTCGTGGCGGGCCTGGACGCGGTCCGCGCGGCCGTGACCGCCCGCCGGGCCCGGCACGCCGCGAACCGGGACCTGCTCGAGCGCATGTACGCCGACCCGGACGCCCACCGCGGGACCCGCCTCACCACCGACGACCTGGGCCTGCCCGGGTGCTGCCGGTGGCAGGTGAGCCCGGTGCTGGGCGTCGTGGGGCGCCTCGCGGGCTGGTGGCGGGTGAAGGTCTCCTCCGGCTGCCCTTGACGGCGCATCTGATGGCGCACACGCCGTGCCCGGGGTCCTCCCCGAGGTTGTCGGGGGGCGCGGCTAGCGTGCCGGGACATGGCGCTCCAGGTCCACCGCGCGGAACGGGCGGACACCCTCGCGGAGGCGCTGGCGGACGTCCTGGCGGAGCCGCCGGACGATCCGTTCACCCCCGACGTGGTCGCCGTGCCCACGCGCGGGGTGGAGCGCTGGCTCGCCCAGCGGCTGTCCCACCACCTCGGGGCGCGCGCGGGTGACGACGGGGTCTGCGCGAACGTCGTGTTCCCGCCGCCCGCCGAGCTGGTCCGCACCGCCCGGCACCTGCCGGACGACGAGCTGTGGGCGCCGGACCGGCTGGTCTGGCCGCTGCTGGAGACGATCGACGCGTGCGCGGGCGAGGCCTGGCTCGCCCCGCTGAACACCTACCTCGGCGTGCTCGGCGACACCGCCGGCACCCGGGCCGGGCGCCGGTTCGCGGCGGCCCGGCACCTCGCGCGGCTGTTCGACGCGTACGCCGAGCACCGGCCCGCGATGGTGCGTGCGTGGGCCGCGAAGGACGACGAGGACGTCCCGGCGGACCTCGCGTGGCAGCCCGAGCTCTGGCGTCGGCTGCGGGACCGGCTCGGGGTGCCCGGTCCGGCCGAGACCCTCCCGGACGTGCCCGCCCGCGCCCCGGCCGCCGACCTGCCGGCCCGGGTGTCCGTGTTCGGCCCGACCCGCCTGTCGACCACGGAGCTGGCGGTCCTCGAGGCCCTCGCGGCGGACCGCGAGGTCCACCTCTGGCTGCCGCACCCGTCGCCGGCCCTGTGGGAGTCCGTCCGCGGCACCGGCCACGGCGCCGGCCGCCGCCGGGACGACCCGACGGCCGACACCGCGGCGCACCCGCTGCTGCGGTCGTTGGCGCGCGACGCCCGCGAGCTGCAGCTGCGCCTGCCGCCCGGCGCCGCCGAGGAGTACCACCCCGCGCCCGGGCCGGCGCCCGCGACGCTGCTCGGGCGGCTGCAGGACGACCTGGCGCACGACCGGGCGCCCGCCGGGGTCGACCTGCCGCCCGACGGGAGCGTCGTCGTGCACTCCTGCCACGGGCCCGACCGGCAGGTCGAGGTCCTGCGCGAGGCGGTCCTCGGGCTGCTCGTCGACGACCCCACCCTCGAGCCCCGCGACATCGTCGTCATGTGCCCCGACGTCGAGACGTTCGCGCCCCTGGTCACCGCCGCGTTCGGCGGCTCCGCGGAGGACGGCGGGCATCCCGGCCACCGCCTGCAGGTCCGGGTCGCCGACCGGTCGCTCACCCAGGTCAACCCGGTGCTCGGTGTGCTCGGCACCGTGCTCGACCTCGCCGACGCGCGGCTCACCGCGAGCGAGCTGCTCGACCTCGCGGAGAGCGAGCCCGTCCGCCGCCGGTTCTCGCTCGACGACGACGCGTGCGAGCGGCTGCGGGTCCTCGTCGGGCGGGCGGGGGTCCGGTGGGGCCTCGACCGCGAGCACCGGGCGGAGTACAAGCTGGGCCGCGTCGGGGAGAACACCTGGGAGGCGGGGCTCGACCGCCTGCTCGTGGGTGTCGCGATGTCCGGCGACGAGCAGGTGTGGCTGGACTCGGCCCTCCCGCTCGACGAGGTCGACTCGCGCGACGCGGACCTCGTGGGTCGGCTCGCCGAGTTCGTCGACCGGGTCGCCGACGTTCTCGGCCGGTTGCGCGGCGAGCAGCCGCTCGGGGCGTGGCTCGACGCGCTGACCCTGGCCCTGGACGCGCTGACCGCCACCGTGCCCGCGGACGTCTGGCAGCTCACCCAGGCCCGGGCGGTGCTGGCGGAGGTCCGCGGGTCGGCCGGGTCGTCGGGGGCCGCCGACCCGCCGCCGCTGACCCTGCACGACGTGCGGGCCGTCCTGTCCGACCACCTGGCCGGGCGGCCCACGCGCGCCAACTTCCGCACCGGCACGCTCACGGTCGCCACCCTGCTGCCGATGCGCAGCGTCCCGCACCGCGTGGTCTGCCTGCTCGGCCTGGACGACCAGGTGTTCCCCCGCGACACGCGCACCGACGGCGACGACGTGCTGGCGCGCGAACCGCGCGTGGGCGAGCGCGACGCCGCGGCGGAGGACCGCCAGCTGCTCCTGGATGCCGTGATGGCCGCGACCGAGCGGCTCGTCGTCGTGCACTCCGGGGCCGACGAGCGCACGGGGGCGCCCCGCCCGCCCGCGGTCCCGGTCGGCGAGCTGCTCGACACCCTCGACGCCACCGCGACCGTCGGCGGCCGGCCCGCCCGCGAGCACGTCGTCCGCCGCCACCCGCTGCACCCGTTCGCCCCGGCCAACTTCCGGACGACCGGTCCGGGCGCGCGACCCTTCAGCTTCGACGCGACCGCCTGCGACGGCGCCCGGGCGCTGGTCTCCGGCCGCACGGCCGCCCCGGTGTTCCTGGAGTCGCGGCTGCCCGCCCGCCCTGCCGCGGAGGTCGACCTGGCCGACCTCGTGCGGTTCGTCGAGCACCCGGTCCGGGCGTTCCTGCGCCAGCGGCTCGCGCTGGTCGCCCACGGCGAGGAGGAGGAGCCCGACGAGGCGCTCCCGGTCGAGCCGGACTCCCTCGCGCGGTGGGCGATCGGCGAGCGCCTGCTGGCCGACCGGCTCGCGGGCCACGACGTCACCGCCTGCATGGAGGCCGAGCGCCGGCGCGGGAGCCTGCCGCCCGGGCGGCTCGGCGTCCGGCTGCTGCGCTCGGTGGGCCGCCAGGCCGAGGAGCTGCGGCGGGCGGCCGAGCCGCTGTGGGCCGAGCCCGCCCGCGACCTCACGGTCTCCGTCCGGCTCGACGACGGCACGCTCGTCGTCGGGACCGTCCCCGGGGTCCGCGGCTCCACGCTGGCCGCGGTGAGCTTCTCCCGGCTCGCGCCGAAGCACCGGGCCGCGGCGTGGGTGCAGCTGGTGGCGCTCGCCGCCGCGCACCCCGACCGGTCCTTCTCGGCGACCACCATCGGCAAGGGCGGCCAGGACTCGCCGACCGCCCGAGCGACGATCACCGGGCTCGACCCCGTGTACGCCCGGGCCGTGCTCGCCGACCTCGTCGCGCTGCACGCCGAGGGGATGCGCGAGCCCCTGCCGCTGTTCGCGAAGTGCTCCGAGCGCTACGTGGGCGAACGCGGCCGCCGGACGACGAAGCAGGCGTTCGACACCGCGCGGCGGGAGTGGTCCGGGCGCTTCGGCGAGGCAGGCGATCCGGCGCACGTGCTGGTGTGGGGCCCCGACCGCCCGCTCGACGACGTCGCCGGTCCGGCGGGCGCGGTCGAGTCGACCCGGTTCGGGGAGCTCGCGGTGCGGTTCTGGAAGCCCTTGCGCGAGGCCGAGCGCGGGCGGGAGGAGCACTACCGATGACCACGACCACGGACGTGCCGGCCTTCGACGTGTGCGGCCCGCTGCCCACGGGGACGACCGTGCTCGAGGCGAGCGCGGGGACCGGCAAGACCTACACGATCGCGGCGCTCGCGGCCCGCTACGTCGCCGAGGGCCGGGCCACGCTCGACCAGTTGATGCTCGTGACCTTCGGCCGGGAGGCCACCCGCGAGCTGCGGGAGCGGGTGCGGGAACGGTTCGTGGCCGTGGAGCGCGCGCTGCGGTCCGACGATCCGCCGGGCGACCGGGTCACGGCCCTGATCACCGACGTCGACGACGCCGAGCGGGCGGCGCGGCGGCACCGTCTCGCCCACGCCCTCGCGCACTTCGACACCGCGACCATCGCCACCACGCACCAGTTCTGCCAGGACATGCTGGCCGGGCTGGGCGTGGAGGGCGACACCGACGCCGACGCGCTGTTCGTCGAGACGATCGACGACGTCGTCACCGAGGTCGTCGACGACTTCTACGTCCGCGCGTACGCCCCGGAGGCCGCGGGCGACCCGCCCTTCGACCGGGCCACCGCGCTCCTGCTCGGCCGCGCCGCGGTGTTCGACCCGACCGCGCGGATCGCCCCGGCCGCGGGGGAGACGACGGGCGCCGCCGACGTCCGCGCGCGGTTCGCGCTCGCGGTCCGCGACGAGGTCGAGCGGCGCAAGCGCCGCCGCCGGCTGTTCACCTTCGACGACATGCTGACCCGGCTGCACGCCGCCCTCACCGACCCGACCCTCGGCGAGGTGGCCTGCGCCCGCCTGCGGGAGCGCTACCGCGTGGTGCTGGTCGACGAGTTCCAGGACACCGACCCGATGCAGTGGGACATCCTGCGGGTCGCCTTCCACGGCCACGTCGCGCTCACCGTCATCGGCGACCCGAAGCAGGCGATCTACGCCTTCCGCGGCGCCGACGTCGTGAGCTACCTGGCCGCCGCCCGGACGGCGGGCACCCGCGCCACCCTCGCCGTCAACCACCGCAGCGACGCCGGGCTCCTGGCCGCCCTGGCGCGGGTGTTCGACGGCGCCGCGCTCGGCGACGACCGGATCGTCGTGCACCCGGTGGACGCCGCCCACCCCGGGTCCCGGCTCGCGGGCGCCCCCGACCCGACCCCGTTCCGCCTGCGGGTCCTCCCGCGCGCGGGCCTGCGCGCCAACCACCGGACCGGGCTCCCGGAGATCACCCCGGTGCGCGCGAAGGTCGTCGCCGACCTCGCGGCCGACGTCGGGGTGCTGCTCGCGGCCGACTCGACGTGGGACGGCCGCCCGCTGGGGCCCGGCGACCTCGCCGTGCTGGTCCGGACGAACGCGCAGGCCGACCTGGTCCGCGACGCGCTCGTCGGGACCGGGGTGCCCGCCGTGCTGGCCGGCGCGGCGAGCGTGTTCGCCACCGGGGCGGCCCGCGAGTGGCTGACCCTGCTCGAGGCCCTGGAGCAGCCCGGGCGGGTCACGCGCGTCCGGGCCGCCGCGCTGACCTGCTTCGTCGGCCGGCGGGCCGCCGACCTGGACGCCGACGCCCGGGCCGGCGGGGACGCCGCGGTGCTCGCCGAGGTGGGCGAGCACCTGCGGCGGTGGGGCGCGGTGCTGCGCGAGCGCGGCGTCGCCGCCCTGCTCGAGGCGGTCTCGACGACGACCGACCTCACCCGCCGCGTGCTGTCCACCACCGGCGGGGAACGGCTGCTCACCGACGTCCGCCACGTCGGGGAGGTGCTGCACGCCGAGGGGTCCGCGCACCGGCTCGGCGTCGTGGCCGTCACCGAGTGGCTGCGGCTGCGCATCGCGGAGGCCGCGGGGACCGGACGGGAGGCCCGGCCGGAGCGCACCCGCCGCCTCGAGTCCGACGCGGACGCCGTCCAGATCCTCACCGTGCACAAGTGCAAGGGCCTGGAGTTCCCGGTGGTCTACGTCCCCTTCGGGTGGGACCGGTGGACGCGGGAGTCCCCCGAGGAGGTCCTCCACCACGACGAGCACGGCGCGCGGGTGCGTGCGGTGGGCGGTCCCGCCGACCCCGCGTGGATGGAGCACTGCACCGCGCAGCGCCGGGAGGACGACGGCGAGGACCTCCGGCTGCTCTACGTCGCCCTCACCCGGGCCCGCAGCCAGGTGGTCGCCTGGTGGGCCCCGTCCTCGCAGACCGCGCCGTCGGCGCTCAACCGGCTGCTGCGCGGGGCGCGACCGGGCGGTGAGCCGGACCCGGTGGTGACCCTCACCGACGACACCACCATGGCGGCGGAGCTCGCGGGGTTCGCCGGCCCGCACCTGTCGGTGGAGCCGGTCGAGGGCCGGTCGGCGCCGCAGTGGATGCCGGACGCCGGCGAGCACGGCAGCCTCACGGCCGCCCGCTTCGACCGGGAGCTGGACCTCTCGTGGCGGCGCTCGTCGTACTCCTCGCTGACCGCGGACGCGCACGCCGCCCAGGCGGCCGAGGCAGCGACCTCCGAGCCGGAGGAGATGCGGCTGGACGACGAGGCCGAGCCCGGGACGGCCGAGGTCACCCCGGCGCCCGACGTGGCCGCCGTGCCGTCGCCGATGGCCGACCTGCCGGTCGGCGCCGCGTTCGGGGTGCTGGTGCACACCGTGCTGGAGACGGTCGACACCGCAGCGCCCGCCGTCGTGTCCGCCCTCGCCGAGGCCGCCCGCGAGGCGCTGGCCCGCCGCCCGCTGGCCGGGGTGGACGCGGACGGGCTCGCGAACGCCCTGGAGCCGGCGCTGCGCACCCCGGTCGGGACCGCGTCGTCCGGGCCGTGGGCCTACGGCGACGTCCTCCCGCGCGACCGGCTCGCCGAGCTGGACTTCGAGCTGCCGCTGGCCGGGGGCGACCGGCCCGGCGCCGGCACCGTGACCCTCGGGGCCGCGGCCGCGCTGCTCCGCGCGCACCTGCCGGCGACCGACCCGCTCGCCGACTACGCCGAGGTCCTGGAGGGCCTGTCCGCCGCGGTGCTGCGCGGCTACCTCACCGGCAGCATCGACGCGGTCCTGCGCGACCCGGACGGGCGGTACGTGATCGTCGACCACAAGACGAACTGGCTCGGCCCGGTGTCCACCACCGGCGTCCCGGACCCGCTGACCAGCGCGCACTACGGCCCGGAGCAGATGCGGGCGGCGATGATCGCGGCGCACTACCCGCTGCAGGCCCTCCTCTACGGGGTCGCCCTGCACCGGTTCCTGCGCTGGCGGGTCCGCGACTACGACCCCGAGCGCCACCTCGGCGGCGTCGCCTACCTGTTCCTGCGCGGGATGTGCGGGCCGGAGACCCCGGTGGTCGGCGGCACCACCTGCGGGGTGTTGCGCTGGTCGCCGCCGCCCGCGCTCCTGGTCGCCCTGTCCGACCTGCTCGCCGGGGTCCCGTCCGGGGCGGGGGTGGCCGCGTGAGCGTGGAGTTCGCCGCCGAGGAGGGCGTGCGGTTCGCGGCCCGTGCCACCGGCCTGCTGGCCGTCTTCACCACCCGCGGGGTCCTCGCGCCGGCCGACACCGCGGTGGCCCGCCGCCTCGGGCGGCTCGGGCGGGAGGACGACGAGGAGGTGCTGCTCGCGGCCGCACTGACGGTCCGGGCGCTGCGGGCCGGGTCGGTGTGCCTGGAGCTCGCGGACGTCGACCGGGTGGTGCTCACCGACGACGGGACCCTCGACGACACCTCCGACCTGCCGTGGCCCGCCGATCCGGCGGCCTGGGCGGCGCGGCTGGCCGCGAGCCCGCTCACCGCGCCCGGCGGCCCGCTGCGCACCGACGACGGGCTGCTGTGGCTCGACCGGTACCGCCGCCAGGAGGACGAGGTCCACGCCGACCTCACCGCCCGCGCGGTCGCCACCCCGCCCCCCGTCGACCCCGACCGGCTCCGCGCCGCGCTCGACCGGCTCTTCGCGGGCGCGGCGCCCGACGACCACCAGCGGCTGGCGTGCGCCGTCGCGACGCTGCGCTGGACCGCGGTGATCGCGGGCGGTCCCGGCACGGGCAAGACGACCACGGTGTCGCGCCTGCTCGCCGTGCTGCGCGACCAGGACCCGACCTGCCGCATCGCGCTCGCGGCGCCCACCGGCAAGGCCGCCGCCCGCCTCGGGGAGGCGGTGTCGGCGGAGGCACTGCCGGCGGCCGACCGCGAGCGCGTGGGCGTGCTCGAGGCCTCGACCATCCACCGGCTGCTCGGGCCGCGGGCGGACACCTCGTCCCGCTTCCGGCACGACCGGCACCGGCGGTTGCCGCACGACGTGGTGATCGTCGACGAGACCTCCATGGTGTCGCTGACGCTGATGGCCCGCCTGCTCGAGGCGGTCCGCGACGACGCCCGGGTGATCCTGGTGGGCGACCCGGACCAGCTCGCGCCGGTCGAGGCGGGAGCGGTGCTCGGCGACCTGGTCTCGGCCCCCGAGCTCGGCCCCGTGCGACCCGAACCGGAGACCCTCGCCGCCGTCGGGTGCACCGCGACCCCCGACCCGAACGGCGTCGTGCGGCTCGACCGGAACTACCGCAACAACGCCGACATCGCGGCCCTGGCGCGGGCGATCCGGGCCGATGACCCCGACGCGGTCCTGGAGTGCCTGCGGACCGCGCCCTCGCTGGAGTTCGCCGAGTCCGTGGACCTCACCGAGCGCGAGCCCGCCGGGCTCGAGGGCCTGCGCGAGGAGGTCGTCGCCGGGGCGCGCGAGGTCGCCACCGCCGCCCGGGACGGCGACGCCCGGGCCGCCCTGTTCGCCGGCGAGGAGCACCGCCTGCTGTGCGCCCACCGCCGTGGCCCGTACGGCGTGAGCCGCTGGGCGGCGCAGGTGGAGCGCTGGCTCGACGAGGACGGCGGGGTCGACGCCGACCGCGAGGCCGGCGCGGTGTGGTGGCCGGGCCGGCCGCTGCTGGTCACCGAGAACGACTACGACCTGGGGCTCTACAACGGCGACACCGGGGTGGTCGTGGCGCGGGGCGCCCGCACCGTGGCGGTGTTCGGGCGCGGCGACGTGCCCCTCGAGCTGCCGCCCGCCCTGCTCGGCGACGTGTCCGGGGTGAACGCCATGACCGTCCACCGGGCGCAGGGCAGCCAGTACTCCCGGGTGACGGTGCTGCTGCCGCCGGCGGAGTCCCCGCTGCTCACCCGCGAGCTGCTCTACACCGCCGTCACGCGCGCCCGCGACCGCGTGCGGGTGGTCGGCTCACCGGAGGCGGTCCGCGCCGCCGTCGCCCGTCCGATCAACCGGGCGTCGGGCTTCGCACGTCACCGGTGACCAGGGGCGTCGGGCCGGGTATAAGAGCAGCCATGGACCCGACGCAGGCCCGGAACCCCGCCGCTCTCCCCGACTCCACCCCGGAGAAGCAGAGCGAGCTGAAGCTCAACGTCGGCATCGGCGTCCTCGGGACGCTGCTCTCGCTGTTCTGCGCGGTCATCTTCTTCACGCCGGTCGACGAGATCATCCTCGCGATCGTCTTCCTGGTGATCACGATCGTCTCCGCGGCGATCACGCTGCGGTTCTACGGGCGACTCAAGCGGGCCCGCAGCAGCGGTAGCTGAGCGGGCCCTACCCGACGACCTACCCGACGACGAGGCCCAGCGCCCGGCACACGTCCGCGGCCTGGGCCTCGCTGATGATCGCGCCGCGGAGGGTTCGCGGGGCGTCCTCCGAGAGCTCGCCGAGGTCCGCGCCGCGCAGGTCGGCGCCGGCGAGCCGGGTGTGGGAGAGGTCGACGTCGCGCAGGGTGCAGTCGGTGAGCACCGCCTCGCGCAAGTCGGCGCCCCGCAGGTCGGCCTCCGAGAGGTCCACCCCGCGCAGCGTGACCTTCCGCCACACAACGTCCTGCAGGTTCGCGAGGCCGAGGGTGGAGCGGTCCAACCGGTAGGACACGGCGAGCCCGCGCAGCCCCGCGAGGTCGGCGCCGATCATCCGGCAGTCGGTGAACCGGGTCTCGGTCAGCAGGGCACCGGTGAGCCGGACGCGCGACAGGTCCACGGCCTCGAACGCCGCGTCGGTGAGGTCGGCGTCGATCAGCAGGGCACCCGCCAGCGACCCGCCGCGGACCGTGACCCCGTCGAGCACGGCGCCGCGCAGGTCGGCCCCGGTGAGCCGGCAGTTCTCCAGGGTGGCCCCGGACAGGTCCAGGCCGTGCAGGTCCGGTTCGTCGGCGGCGACCTCGCGCACCGTCCCGCCCTCGCCCAGCAGCTGCGAGAGTTCCGCGCCGGTCACCTCATGCACGCCGGCCATCGTCCACCCCGGCGCCGAGTGCGACAGGAGGCAGGTCCCGGGGCGCCGGGACCTGCGCCACGTCGCACTCGACGACGTGGGGAGGCGGACTCCCGGCTACCGATATCCCCGGTATCCCGCCCAGGCGAGCCGGCGGCCGCGGCGCGGGTCCGACTCGATGCGGTCGTGGGCGTCGACGATCCGGGTCAGCCGGTCCTCCGCGGAGTAGCGGGGCCAGTGCGAGGCGGGCGCCCCGGTGCGGGCGAAGGTCGTCCAGTCGCGCTGCAGGCTCCGCGAGACGACCCGGAGGGCCCGGCGGCCCCCGAGCATCGTCATGACCCGCACCGCCGTCGCCTCCACGAGACCGAACACGGCGTAGAGCTCGGCGCCGTGGGTCGCGCGGAGGCCGAGGAGCCGCAGCAGCGGTGACGCGAGGTCGTAGCGGTAGGCGTAGACCGCGTTCCCCGCCGCGCTGTGCGCCTCCATGACCTGCACCGACGGATACCAGAACAGGTAGTCGCCCCCGAGGTCCCGGCGGTGCGGGGTGCCGCGGTAGGCGGCGAGGACCTGCTCGCGCAGGTCGGGCTGGGTCGCCGCGAACACCGCGTCGGCCCGCTGGTCGGAGAGCATCAGGTCCATCCGCAGGCCCGGCAGCTCGAAGAGCCGGCCCTCGGTGTCGTTCGTCCCGATGACCAGGGGGACCGGGTGGCTGCGGCCGGCCGCGAACGCGTCCAGCGGGGCCTCCGGCAGCAGGTCGCCGTCCACCACGGGCGCCGTGAGCAGGACGCCGGGCGTCTCGTCGGCCACGTGCCGGAACCGCCGGGCGGCGTGCAGGAGCTGCTCGGTCGACGCGGCGTCGAGCAGGTCGACCGGATCGCCTCCGCGCCCCAGCACCACCTCCAGCTCGCGGACGTAGCGGGCACCCCAGGCGCCGGCCCGCTCGGGCGAGTACGCGACCCCGGGGGCGGAGCTCTGCGCGATCGCACGGTGGAACAGGCCCCGGGCCGACGGCACCGTCATCAACGTCGTCACCGAGATGGCCCCGGCGGACTCCCCGAAGACGGTGACGTCGTCGGGGTCCCCGCCGAACGCGGCGATGTTGTCGCGGACCCACTCCAGCGCCGCGATCTGGTCGCGCAGGCCGAGGTTGGCCTCGATCGGGCGCTCGTCGGTGGAGAGGGCGGAGAAGTCCAGGTAGCCGAGCGCGCCGAGGCGGTAGTTCACGCTGACGTAGACGACGTCGCCGGTACGGACCAGCCCCGCGCCGCGGTAGGTGGTCGCCGACGCCGCGCCGACCACGAAGGCGCCGCCGTAGAACCAGACCATCACCGGCCGCGGGCCCGCCGACGGTGCGGCGGGCGCGAGGACGTTGAGCGTCAGGCAGTCCTCGTCCATCGGCGTGTGCTTCCCGGCGCCGAGGAACTCGCCGGTGCGCTCCTGCGGCGGGACCGGCCCGAAGGCCGTGGCGTCCCGGACCCCCGACCAGGGCTCGACGGGCGCGGGCGCCCGCCACCGGCGGGGCCCCACCGGCGCCGCGGCGTAGGGCAGACCGCGCCACGAGAGCAGTCCGTCGCGGGCCCGGCCCCGCACCGCTCCCGCCGTCGTCACGACCTCGACATCGGTACGCGTGCGTTCCACGCCCCCACTGTGCCACCCCGGACGGGCCCCGACGTCGTTCCCCGCTCGGCCGTACGCGAGAACACGAAGAGTGACACCATCAGGTGGGAAGCGCCCGATCAGTGCGGCGTGTCGCCTGGTCAGCCCACAGAATCCCCGCCGTGGAGGCAGAGGTGGCAGCGGCGTTGTGGCAGGTCGAGGCCGCCTTCGTCGCGCACCCGGCCCGGGACGTCCTGGAGAGCTGCACGCCCCGCCAGGGACCGGTGGTGCTGGCGGAGGCGGACCCGCTCTCCCTCGCGCTCGGGCTCGGGACGACGATCGGCGCGCCCGACGACGTGCGGGCCCTCACTCCGTGGCTGCTCCGGGCGGTGGTGAGCGACGACCGGGTCGACCTGCACTCGGTGCTCGCGCGGATCGCGGTGTTCTGGGACGCCTGGACGACCGCGGAGTGCACCGCGGTCCGCGACTTCGTCGACACCCTGTGGGTCGCCCTGCTCGACCGGCACCCGGGCCCGTTCGTCGACCTCCCCGTCGCGACCGCCACGTCCTTCCTCGACGACGCCTCGGGGCTGGGCGACGGGCCGGCCCGGTTGCTGGGCATCTGGGAGTACAAGGACACCGCCAGTGCGGACCACCACCTCGCGGAGCTGGTGATCGACGCGCACTACGGGGCGCGGGTCGACCCGGCGGTCGTGGCCTGGAGCCGGGCGCCCGCCCAGCACGTGCGACTCGAACGGGCCGCGCAGCGTGACCGTGACGAGCCGTGGGCCGGCGACCTCGGAGCGGCACTCGATCTCCTTGCGTCCAACCCGAACTGACCACACCGGTCGTCGGAGATCCACCGTCCGTCACAGCGGCCTCACACCGGTGATCACGGGCGGTGTCGTCCGTGTCCGGACGTGAGCACGGGCGGCCGTCCGAGCACGACGTGGAGAACTGTTGCCGCCTTCCGGTGGCGGAGGGTCACGGGCGCCGTCCGGACCTCGTTGAGGGCACGACGCCGCTGCGGCGGCACCGCTCCCCCTCGAGCGCACCGGAGACGTCCATGATCACGAAGCTCGGCATCGCAGGAGTCGGCGTGGCCGCCGGCCTCGTCGGCCTCGCCCCGCTCGCCTCGGCCACCGAGTCGCACGGCGCCCCGCAGCCCGCCGGCCCGTCGTCGACCTGCTCGGTCGCGGGCGGCGACGCCGCGGCGGCGAACCGCGGCGACAGCGAGGGCCTCGTCGGGGCCGTCGCGCAGGCGCCGGTCGGCGGGCTCAACGCCGCCAACATCGTCTGCAACTCGATCCTCAACGACAACCTGAGCGGCAACGTCGTCGACCTCTCGGTGCTCGGCGAGGGCCTCGACCTGCTCGGCCTGCTCGGGCTCTGAGCGCCGACCACCACACCTTCGAAGGAGACGACATGACCGTCCGCAAGCCCGCCGTGGTGATCCTCGGCGTCGCCGCCGGCCTCGTCGCCGTCGCGCCGTTCGCGTCCGCGCACCAGAACGACGGGGGCTCCGAGCGTCCCGCCCCGGCTCCCGCCCCGAGCCAGACCTGCTCCGCGCAGGGCGGCGCGGCGACCGCGGCCAACCAGAGCGAGAGCGGGGGCCTCGTGGCCGCCGTCGTCCAGGCCCCGATCGGCGGCCTGAACGCGGCGAACATCCTGTGCAACGAGATCCTCAACGGGAACCTGAGCGGGAACGCGCTGGTCGCGGACGTGCTCTGACGCCACCCGGGCGGCGGCCCGGTCACCGGACCCCGGTGGCCGGGCCGTCGGCCGTTCCGGGCCCGGGATCCGTGACAGGCTGACCTGTGTGGTGGACCCCGACATCCCCGCTCCCGGATCCCTGCCGGCGGGCGAGCACCGCGGCAGTGAGCGGCTCGCCGGGGAGCTCCTGCGCCGCGGGGTCGGCGGTGCCGGGCCGTGGCACCCCGCCCGGCGGGTCGCCGACGACGCGCTGGCCGAGGCCGACGGCGACGTCGAGGCCGCGGTGCGGCGGCTGATCTCCTCGCACGTGCGGCTCGCCGCCAGCTCCGGCCTGCTGACCAGCCTCGGCGGCGCGGCCACGATGCTGCTCACCGCGCCCGCCGGCGCCACCGGGCTCTACCTGGTCTGCACCCGCCTGGCCGCCTCGATCGCGCGCGCCCGCGGGCACGACATCGACGACCCGGTGGTGCGCACCGCGATCCTGCTGTGCGTCCTCGGCCCGGACGGTTCCGAGCTCGCGGAGCGCACCGGGATCGACCTCCAGGAGGTCTCCCTGCTCACCGGGCTCCGGCGGCTGCCCTCCGAGGTGCGCGAGCAGCTGGACCGCCGCATCGGCTACCGCCTCGCGAGCCGGGCCGGCCGACGCGGGGTGCTCAACCTGACCAAGCTCATCCCGGTCGTCTCCGGGCCCATCGGCGCCGGGGCGGACTCCATCACGACCCGCTCGGTCGCCACCTACGCCGACGTCGCCTTCTGGGACCGCTCCGGCTGAAGATCACCCACGCGGGTGGTGCGTCGTCGCACGCCTGAGGTGCATGTGGGTGACAGAGTCCTCCCCGGCGCGGTTCGGACGGGTGCAGGGGAGGACGGCGGATGACGTCGCGGTGGTCGACGACGAGTGGTTCCCGACGGCGGGTGGCCCCGTCGGCGCCGCCGCGCCGCCGGCTCCGCCGGGTGCTCCTGGGGCTCGGGGCGTTCACCGCGCTCGCGGTGGCGGCCCCGGCCGCGGTCGCCGTCACCGAGCAGGCACCGCCGAGCACGCTCGCGGTCACCTCGCTCCCGGCGGCGACCCTGCCCCCCGCGGACGCGACCGATCCGTCGATCTCCCCGGTGCCGCTGGCGCAGGGGCGGAGCGGCACCGGGACGCAGGTGGCCCGGTCGGCCACGCCGCTGCAGCTGGTGGCGGTGACCTGGACGGGGCCCGACCCGGACTCGATCTCGCTCCGGTCCACCGACGACAGCGGGGCGTGGGGCGCCTGGCTGCCGTTGGACGCGAACGACGACGAGCGGGACGGGTCCCGGGCCCGGACGGCGGGCTCGCAGGGCGGCACGGACCCGGTGTGGGTCGGCGACCGGACGGCCGTGGAGGTGCGCGCGTCCCGGGGTGGGCAGCCCGTGACGCAGGGCCTCGCGGTGCAGCGCATCGACCCCGGCCGCACCGGCAACGACGCCGCGATCGGCGCGCGGGCCCGCGAGCGCGCGGCCGCCCGGGACGGGGCCCCGCCCGCCCCGGCCTACGTCACCCGTGCGCAGTGGGGCGCCGACGAGTCGATGATGACGTGGCCGCCGGAGTACGCGCCGACCACGAAGGCGGTGACGATCCACCACACCGCCGAGTCGAACGACTACTCCCCCGAGCAGTCCGCCGGGATCGTCCGGGGCATCTACGCCTACCACGCCACGAAGAACGGCTGGGGCGACGTCGGCTACAACGCCCTGGTCGACAAGTACGGGACGATCTTCGAGGGCCGCGCGGGCGGACTGGACCGGCCGGTCGTCGCCGCCCATGCGGGCGGGTTCAACCGCGAGACGTTCGGCATCGCGATGATGGGCAACCTGAACGACGCCGCCCCCACCCCGGCCACGCTGACCTCCGTCGAGAAGCTCGCCGCCTGGAAGCTCGGGGGCATGTACCGGGACGCGGCGGCGAAGGTGACGCTGACGTCGAACGGGGGCGGCACCTCGAAGTTCGCCAAGGGCAGCGACGCGACCGTCGACGCGGTCTTCGCCCACCGCGACGTGGGCAACACCGCCTGTCCGGGCAACGCCGGCTTCGCCGCCATGGACACCATCCGCGCGGAGGTGAACAAGCTGGTCGCGGCGGGGGGGACCGACGTCCGCGCGGCCTGGGCGGACCGGCCCGGCCTGGGCGACCCGGACCGGGTCGAGCAGCCGACCGCGGACGGGCGCGGACGGTTCACCGACTTCGCCCACGGCTCGCTGTACTGGTCACCCGAGACCGGCACCCACCAGGTCGCCGGCCCGCTCCTCGGGGCGTGGCGGGCCCGGGGCGCGGAGCGTTCGGACCTCGGGCTGCCCACCGGGGAGGAGTTCGGGACCTCGGCGGGCCGGGCGCAGGCCTTCGAGCACGGTGTCCTGCGGTGGGACCGCACGACGGGGACGGTCGACGTCACGCCTGCGTGAGCGGAGCGGCCGCCGTCGCGGGAGGATGCGCGGGTGCCCCCCGACCACCCCGAGGACCGGTCGCGTCCACCGGACCCCCGGGGGACCGCCGACGCCGTGGCGCGGTTCGCCGCGCTCGTCGAGGCCGGCGACCCGCCGCTCGACCGCGCCGCCCTCGAGATCGCCCGGCTCGCGCGGCCGGACGCGGACACCGACGCCGCGCTCGCCGAGCTGGACCGGCTCGCGCAGGGCGTGTCCGGGATCGACGAGCTGGTCCTGCGGCTGTTCACCGAGGAGGGCTTCCGGGGCAACCGCGACGACTACTACGACCCGCGGAACTCCTCGCTGGTCGAGGTGCTCGAGCGTCGGCTCGGGATCCCGATCACGCTCGCCGTCGTCGTGATCGAGGTCGGGCGCCGGGCGGGGCTCACGGTCGAGCCGATCGGCATGCCCGGCCACTTCCTGGTCCACCCGCAGGGTTCGGCCTGGTACGTCGACCCGTTCACCGGCACCCTGCTCGACGAGTCCGACTGCCGGGCGCTGTTCGTCGCCGCCACCGGCGCGAACCCCGGGGTGCCGTTCCACCCGGACGTCCTGGTGCCGATCACCACCGAGGCCGTGCTGGTGCGGATGCTGACCAACCTGCGGATCGTGCACCGCACCGCCGGGCGGGTGCCGGAGCTGCGCCGGGTCCTCGAGACCCGCCTGCACCTGCCCGGGGTCACGGCCGACGAGGTGGTCGAGCTGGCCGCCACCATGGGCCACCGCGGCGAGTACCTCGACGCCGCCCGCCTCCTCGACGCCTGGCGCGAGCGCATCCCGCGTCGCGGCGCCGACCTCGACCGGGCCGCCCGCGTGTGGCGGGCCCACCTGAACTGACGACCGGCCGCCCGCGCCTGTCCCGATTGACATGTCGTTGCTGACATGTCGCGGACGGCCTAGGGTGCCCGGCATGTCGCTGCGGCACGCCCTGCTCGGCCTGCTCTCCGATGCGCCCGCCAGCGGTTACGACCTCTCCCGGGCCTTCGAGGGCGACCTCGGCCGCTACGCCTGGCACGCGGGCCACACCCGCATCTACCCGGAGCTGGTGCGGATGGCCGACGAGGGCCTCGTCGCCGTCGAGTCCACCGGGCCGCGCGGCCGGAAGAGCTACGCCCTGACCGGGGACGGCCTCGCGGAGCTGCGGCGCTGGCTGCTCGACCCGCCGGAGCAGGGCGCGGTCCGCAACGAGACCGTGCTGCGGATGTTCCTGGTCCAGGCCCTCGAGCCGGGCGACGCGCGGCGCTACCTGGAGGGCGTCGCGGAGTACTGCGAGGCCGAAGTGGCACGTCTCCGCCCGGTGATGGCGGAACTGGACGAGCAGGAGGGGACCGACGCGTTGCCGTTCGGTCGGCTCGCCGGCGAGTACGGACTGCGCCAGTACGAGGCCGTGGCCGCCTGGGCGGCGTGGTCGCTGGACCGGCTCGAGGCGTCGCAGGGCCGGGACGCCCGGGACGCCTAGGCGGCGTAGCGCTGCCGGACGCGGTACGCGTAGACCGCGTTCCAGGTGCCGAGACCCACGAAGGTCACCACCTGCAGCGCCGTGGAGGCACCGACCGCGACGTCGACCGGCAGGGCGTACACCAGCGGGACGCGGAGCGCGGCCTCGGCGAGCAGCCCGACGCCCCAGACGACGGCGGAGATCCGGAACGTCCGGCCGATGCCCGGCTCGGAGTCCCAGGCCGCGTCGAGCTCGGCGGCCTCCCTCGGCTGCCAGGTCCGGTACGCCGAGAAGGTCAGCGGCCGGACGCCGAGCAGGCTCACGAGGAAGACCAGGCCGACGCCGCCCGTGGTGAAGGAGTCCTTGAGGATCAGGAAGCGCGCGTCCCCGCCGACGACGCTCAGCACCAGGCCGATGCCGAACACGACGACCATGAGCGCCGCGAACCACGTGATCCGGCGGGCGCGGACCGCCACCCACGCCACGCGCAGGCCGGCGGCGAGGGTCGCGACGAGCAGGGCGGACCAGTCGGAGACCCCGAGCGCGTGGAGGACGTAGTAGGTGACGAGGGGGAGCCCGACGTCCCACGCCAGCCCGACCAGGGGAGCCCACCGGCCCTCGCGCGGCGTGTCGGGGGCCGTCTCGGGGTCGGCGGCGATCGTCATGCGGGCTCCTCGGGATCGGAGGGACACCGGTGAGCCTGGACCTGTTCGTCTCGACATGTCAAGGATGACATGTCAGTCAGCCCTCCCGGTCGAGCCCCTGCTCGATCGCGTACCGCGTGAGCTCGACGCGGTTCGTCAGCTGCAACTTCCGCAGCGAGTTCTGCACGTGGTTCTCCACGGTGCGGTGGGACAGCGTCAGCCGGTCGGCGATCTGGCGGGCGGTGAGGCCCTTGGCGACGAGGCGCAGCACCTCGGTCTCCCGCGGGGTCAGGGCCGGCTCGCCGGAGGCCTGCAGCTGCGGCTCCCGCTTCGCCGCGGCGTCCCGCCGGCGGAACTCGCCCAGCACCAGGCCCGCGAGCTCGGGCCCGAACACGGCCTGCCCGTCCGCGGTCCGCTGCACGGCGTCGGCGAGCTCGGCGACCTGCGCGGACTTCACCAGGTAGCCCGCGGCCCCGGCCCGGACCGCGCCGAGCACGTCGCCGTGCTCAGCGCTCGCGGACAGCACGAGGACCCGCGTCCCGGGCAGCGCCGCCAGGATCGCCGCGGTGGCCCCGGCCCCGTCGAGGTGGGGCATCTGCAGGTCCATCACGACGACGTCGGGCCGGACCGCGGGCGCGATCCGGACCGCGGCCGCTCCGTCGCCCGCGGTCGCCACGACGTACAACCCGCGCTCGCCCAGGTCCCGCGCGACGCCCTCGCGCCACATCGGGTGGTCGTCCACCACCATCACGCGCACCGCCGTCGGTGTCTCCGTCATCTCGGGAACCTCAACTCCCACTCCGTGCCCTGCCCGGGCGCCGTCACCAGATCCGCCGTGCCGCCGAGCTCGGCCGTGCGCCCGCGGATCGACGAGGCCACGCCCAGGTGGCCCTCCTCGCGGGCCGCCTCCAGCCGGCCCTCCGGGATGCCGGGCCCGTCGTCGCGGATGCTGACCGTCACCGCCTCGTCGTCGTCCTCCAGCAGCACCCACAGCCCGCAGTCGGGCCCGGCGTGGGCGTCGGCGTTCGCCGCGGCCTCGCGGACGACGGCCACCACGGAGCGGGCGAGCCCGCCCGGGACGTCGACGGGCTCCGGCGGCACCGCGAGCACGGCCCGCGACGGCAGGGTCGCGCCGATCGCGGCGCCGAGGTCGACCGGCTCGTCGTCCGGGCCGTCGAGGCCGGGCGGCCCCCGCGTGATCAGGCGGCGCAGCGAGACCTCCTGCTCGGCGGCCTCGCGCACCAGGTCCGGGTCGCCCAGCTCGGGCCCCCGCCGCCGGACCAGGGCGAGGACCTGCAGGACGCCGTCGTGGATGTCGCGGGCGAGCCGGTCGCGCTCCGCGGCCGCGGCCTCCGTCGCGATCGCCTCCTGCAGCCGCTGCGCCGAGCGCCGCATCGCGACCGACGCGAACCCCACCGCGACCCCGGCCACGAGCAGCAGCTGGGCGTCGGAGAGCAGCGCGGCGTCCAGGGCCTGCCGGGTGAAGGCCAGCGCCGCCACCGACACCACGACCGCCCCCAGGGCGGGCCGGATCCCGTACGCGACCGCCACGGCGAGCACCGCGGCGGCCGACCAGACGGTGGTGATCACGGGTTGCCCGGCGGCGATCCGGGCCGGGTCGTCGACGAGGACCGTCGTCATCGTGGTGCCGACCGTGACCGCCAGGTCGACCAGCGCGAGCCGGCGCGCCCCGCGGAGGTAGGCCACCGAGGTCACCAGGGTCCAGGCCGCCATGAACACGACCACCGCGACGCCGAGGGCCGGGCGCACGTAGGCCTCGGCGAAGCGCACGACGTTCGCCACCGCGTACGCCAGCGCCACCACGCGGTAGAGCACGAGGCCGCGCCACAGCGGCAGCAGCGAGGCGTGCACGTCGACGGTGGCGCCCCGCCCTCCCTGCCCGCCCCGCCGGGCGACCGGAGCCGCGCCCACCCCCGTCATGCGCCGCCTCCGCCCATCGACGTCCCCCTCCCCGCGGCCGGCGTCATACCGCCGGGCCGCGCGCGTCCCCGAATCGGGCGGCCCGGCACGTGCACCGCGTCAGCATGCCCGACGGGTGTGACACCGACCATCGCCCGACCTCGGCGGCCCGTCCCGGTGCGCGGGGCGTCGGGCGTGCCGGCCGTCACCGGTGGTGGCCGGGGTCGCCGGTCGCACTACCGTGGGTCGGGCTCGCAGGCGAGCAGGACCGGGCGGGACCGGGTGGGAACGACGAGGAGGACTGCGGTGGACAGCTGGGTGATGGCGGTCGAGGTGACGCCGTCGGAGCTGGTCGCGGTCGAGGTGGACCGGGTGCCCGGGGGCGCCGAGGGTGCGGCGGGGTCCGACCGCGCCGCGCTGCGCCCCCGCAGGGCGTCCCTCGCCCCCTCGGAGGACGACGAGAGCGGGGACGGCCCGAACGCCGGCGCCGACGGCGTCGACCGCCTGGCGGACGCCTTCACCACCCTGCTCGACGGCGACGAGCGGCCGGGCCGGCTGGTCGTGGCCACGCCCCCGGACACCGAGCGACGCCGGTTCGAGGAGATCGCCGAGGCCACGGCGCTCGTCGGGCTGCCGGCGCCCACGTGGCTGCCCGGCCCGGTGGCGCTGGTCGGCGACCGGATCGCCGCGCAGGTCGCGGTCGGTGGGCGGGCCGTGGTCCTCGACGCCCGCGACGGCGGTCTGACCGCGTGGCCCGTGCGGCGCACCGCGGAGGGGGCCGAGGTCGGCTCCCGCGGCCCGGTCGCCACCGGCATCCGGCTCGACCAGTTGCTGCTGGGGGTCGTGCGCGCCCAGCTGCACTCCCTGGACCCCGCCACGGGCGACCACGGGGGCCCGCGCCCGGGAGCCCGCGGGGACGGCGACGCCCGCGGCACGGCGGCGCGGTTGCGCCGCGAGGTCCGCCGCGCCCGCGCCCGGCTGGCCGACACCGACGTGGACGAGGCCCGCGTGACCTCCGACGGCCACGTCGTGACCCTCGAGCGCGGCGTCTTCGACCAGCTCGTGGAGCACGCGCTCCGGGAGACCGTGGACGAGATCGACTGGGTCGCGGGTCCGGACGCGGGGCCGGCCACGGTGCACGTGCTCGCCGACCGGCCCACCCCGCTGGCCCGCCGGCTCGCGGACCTCGTCGGCGGGTCCGACTCGGCCCTCGCCCTGCCGGGCGCTCCGACCGACGGCGTCCTCGGCCTGGCCGCCCTCCTGCTGCCGGTGCGGCCCCGCGCCGCGCGGGCCGCGTCCGGCGCGCAGGCGATCCGCTCCCGGCGGACGACGGGCGCCCCGTCCGGTCCGCTCGCGACCGGCGCCTCCGGCGGCCCCGCCCCGTCGGCGGAGGACGCCGTCCGCACGCCCCCCGGCGGTCTGCCGCGCCCGGCGCGGGAGGATGCCCCGGTCCTGGTCGGAGCCGAGGAGCGCCCGGAACAGGAAGCCGAGCTCTCGGGCCTCTCGGACGGCCCGGACCTGCCCGCCATCCCCGCCGCGCGGCTCCCGTCCACCCCGGTCCAGGCGCAACGGGAACCGGCCGACCTGCCCGGTGCGCCCGAGGCGTTCGGGACCGGCGCGGCCCCGCTGACGCACGCCGGCGGGGCGCACCCGCGGCCGGTGGTGAACGGTGGCGGTCAGGGGCACGCCGCGCTCGCGGACGCCCGTCCGCACGAGGCGCGGCCCACCTCCGACGCCCCGCCCGGGAACTCCGGACCGCTGCGGCGGCCCGACCTCCACGAGGCCCCGGACGGCTCCGGCGACCGGACGCCCTCGGGGAGCACCGCGGTCGTCGCGCGGCGCGGACCGGACACCGCGCCGCAGCCGATCCCGCCGGAACCCGGGCGACGGGCACCGCGCGGGGCGGTGCCCGTGCTCGTCGTGCTCCTGCTGGTCGCCGCGCTCGCGGCCGCGGGCGTGCTCGTGCTGGGCCCCGACCAGGTGAGCGCGGCGTTCGCCGGCCTGGGGGCCGGCGTCGTCAGCTGGTGAGCCGGGTCAGGACGTGACCGCCTCGACGTAGGCGTCCGGGTCCTTGTCGGCGAAGTCGAGTCCGCGCGCGTGCGCGTGCTCGGACTTGAACTGCTCGAACTTGGCGCCCAGCTCCTGGCGGAACGGCAGCGACGTCACCCGGCGGAAGGGTGCGAGGTCGTCGCTCTCCTCCTCGGACATGTGGTGGTTGTTCGCCTTGTCGCACTCGTCGATGGCGTTCCACCACGCCTCGCTGCCGGGGGTCTCGTCGAAGGCCTTGCGGGCGCCGGCGCGGATCTCGTCGTGGTCGCCGACCGCGTCCTCGGTGGCCGACGCGTCCTCGTCGTCGGCGCGGCGGGCCATCGAGGGGTAGAAGTGCTGCTCCTCGGCGGAGGCGTGCACCTCGAGGTGGCGGGCCAGCTCGTCCCAGACCTTCGTGGCCTCGTCGAGACGGTCGGTGTGGTCGCGCAGCTCCGCGAGGAGCAGGAATTGCCGACGGAACCAGTCGTGGTCGTCGAGGATCATCTCGGTGATGTCCGCGGACATGCTCGGACTCCTTCGTGTGGTGGTCCGCTGGAGCTACCCGCGCCCACGCGTGGGCAACCCGCTCAGGAGAGCTGCACCCGTCCCGCGGCGTCGACGAACCACACCTCGGCCCGCGCGTCGGCCAGCACCGGCCCGGCGTCGGCGGCGAGGGAGCGATAGCGGCGGGTGTCCGGCAACGCGACCACGATCCGGCTGCGCGGGTGCGCCCGCCGGCGCTGCACCGCCGCCGAGCCCGCCGCGCGGAACCAGTCGGCGGCGAGGGTGCTCGGGTGGGTCCGGGCCCCGTCCGGCGGCCAGCCGGTGACCTCCACGTGCACGTCGTCCCCGTCCAGGGACGCCACCAGGTCGAGGGCCGGGCCCTGCCCGCTCACCCGCCGCACGGTGGCACCCCGCCGTTCGAGCCACGACGCCACCGCCGCGGCCACGTTCTGCGTGCGCGACCAGCCCTGCAGCACGTCCCGGACCGGCAGCACGACCTCCTGCGGCGGCTCCGGAACCGCTCGCAGCGCGGCGCGCTGGGCCAGCCGCTCGCGCAGCACGACGGTGGCCGAGGCGGAGAAGGGCAGGAACCGCAGCGGGGGGTCGTCGGGGTCGTCGCCGTCGCGTTCTGAGCGCCGGATGCGGGCGACGTCGTCGCTGGGCGCCTTCGGCCGGTGCCGGGGCCGCCGGGACGGCCCGGTCCCGACGGCGGGCGGGGCCGGCTCGGGTTCCGGCTGCGGCTCTGCTGCGGGTTCCGGCTCCGGCTCGGTGGCCGGTTCCGGCTCCGGGAGCCCGGCGAGCTCCTCGCGGCCCGCGTCCGTGATACGGGTCCGGATCGGGGCGTCCTTCGAGCGCGCGGTCCGCTCCACGAGGCCGGCCTTGACGAGCTTGCGGCACTGGTAGTTGAAGGCCTTCGGGTCGACGTCGGGATGCGCCGGGGCGAGGGCAGCGGCGATCTCGTTGTCGGTCAGGCCCGCCGGGTCCACGGCCCCGTCCGCGAGGGCGGCGAGGACGCCGGCCTGGACGGGCGGCAGCCCCGGGGTCGTCGGCGCGAGGGACACACCAGGGTCATCGGTGGGCGCGGCGTCGTCCCGGATGGGCCGGTCGGGTGCCGGCGGCACGTCGCGCTCCGCGACCGACGCGACCGAGGACCCGTCGTCGGGAAGGCCTCCGGGCAGCAGGCGGGTGCGCACCGGCCGCGTCCCCACCCGCTCGACGGCACCGACGCCGACCAGCTTGCGGCACTGGTGGTTCACGGCCTTGTAGTCGATGCCGGGATGGAGCTCGGCGAGCGCCTCGGCGAGCTCACGGTCCGAGAGGCCCTCGGGCGCCCCGGTGAGCATCCGGAGGATGTCCTCCCGCGTCCCGGCGGCCGATTCGGGGACCGGGAGTGCCATGGCCGCTCTCCTCCGTGACCGGGCGCCGGGCCGGTGGACCAACCCGTGTGACGGCGCGCAAGACGACGTGCGTGACCTATCCGTGATCCGTATGGTAACGGGGCATGCTGGCACTGACGGAGACGGCGGCCGAGGCGATCTCCAACATCCTGGAGACCAACGAGATGCCCGAGGGGTCCGGCCTCCGGATCGCGGCCACGCCGAACATGGCCGACGAGGGCCTCGAGCTCTCCGTCGCGCCGAACCCGGCCGCGGACGACACCGTCCTCGAGGGCGGCGGCGCCGTGATCTTCCTGGAGCCGATGGCCGCCTCCGCGCTGGACGACAAGGTCCTCGACGTCGAGCGCATCCCGGAGAACGAGGCGGACGGCTCGGGCGACGAGTACCGCTTCGCCATCACCCCGCAGTCCGAGCTCCAGACCTAGAGCCCGGTCCACGGCGGCGGGTGCGGGGCACCCGCCGCCTGGACCGTCAGGCCTGCACGGTCTCCACGGGTCCGCCCACGCGCGTCACCAGCTCGCCGTCCTCGGACGCGACCAGCTCGACGTCCCGCACCCGCCCCGCCGCCTGCACGTCGCCCAGCACGACGCGCAGCGCGTCCAGCTGTGCCTCCGGGGCGGACACCGACAGCGACTCGACCTCGGTGCGGATCGAGAGCTTCTGGTCGGACTTGCCCTTGCGGATGCCGGAGATGACGTCGGAGGCGACGTCGAGGACGCCCTCGTCGACGCCGTCCGTGGTCGGCAGTTCACCGGTGGTCGGCCAGGCGGCGCGGTGCACCGAGCCCTCCTGCCACCACGACCAGACCTCCTCGGCCACGAACGGCAGCACCGGCGCGAACAGCCGCTGCAGCACGCGCAGCGCGACCGCGAGCGCGGCCCGCGCGGAGTCGCGGCCGGCGTCGTCGAACTCGCCGTAGGCCCGGGCCTTGACCAGCTCGAGGTAGTCGTCGCAGAAGAACCAGAAGAACTGCTCGGTGACCTCGAGCGCGACCGCGTAGTCGAACCGCTCCAGCGCGTCGGTGGCCTTCGTGACGACGCCGGCGAGGCGCGCGAGCAGCGCGCGGTCGATCGGCGCCGTCACCGACCCGACGTCGGGCTCGCCGGCCGGGACGCCCACCCCGAGGATGAACTTCGAGGCGTTGAGCAGCTTCATCGCGAGCCGCCGGCCGACCTTCATCTGCCCGCGGTCGAACGCGGTGTCGACGCCGGGCCGCCCGCCGGCCGCCCAGTAGCGGACCGCGTCGGAGCCGAACTCCTCCAGCAGGCCCATCGGCGTCACGACGTTACCCTTGGACTTCGACATCTTCTTGCGGTCCGGGTCGAGGATCCAGCCCGAGAGCGCGGCGTGCGCCCACGGCAGCTCGCCGAACTCGAGCGAGCTGCGGACCACCGTCGAGAAGAGCCAGGTGCGGATGATGTCGTGGCCCTGGGGGCGCAGGTCCATCGGGAAGACGCGGCCGAAGAGGTCGTCGTCGACGCTCCAGCCGCCCGCGATCTGCGGGGTCAGCGACGAGGTCGCCCAGGTGTCCAGCACGTCCGGGTCGCCGGTGAAGCCGCCCGGGACGTCCCGCTGGTCGGCGGTGTAGCCGGGCGGCACGTCGGTGGTCGGGTCGATCGGCAGCGCGGCGTCGTCCGGGGTGAGGACCTGCTCCGGCAGGACCTCGCCGTCCGCGTCGAGGGCGTACCAGACCGGGATCGGCACGCCGAAGAAGCGCTGACGGCTGACCAGCCAGTCGCCGTTGAGCCCGCGGACCCAGTCGGCGTAGCGGTGGCGCATGTAGTCCGGGTGCCAGACCAGCTCGTCGCCGCGGCGCAGCATCGCCTCGCGCATCTCGGTGTCGCGCCCGCCGTTGCGCAGGTACCACTGCCGGCTGGAGACGATCTCGAGCGGCTTGTCGCCCTTCTCGAAGAACTTCACCGGACGGGTGACCGGCCGGACGTCGCCCTCCAGCTCCCCGGTCTCCGCGAGCATCGCGACGATCTTCTCCTTGGCGGTGAAGACCGTGGCGCCGGCGACCTCCTCGTAGCGCTGACGGCCCTGCTCGGAGGTGATCCACTCCGGGGTCTCGCGCAGCAGGCGGCCGTCGCGGGTGATGACGGTGCGGTTCGGCAGGTCGAGCTCGCGCCACCACTGGACGTCGGTGAGGTCGCCGAAGGTGCAGCACATCGCGATGCCGGCGCCGCGGTCCATCTCCGCGGCCGGGTGCGCGAGGACCGGGACCTCGACGTCGAACAGCGGGGAACGCACCGTCGTCCCGAAGAGCGGCTGGTAGCGCTCGTCGTCGGGGTGGGCGATCAGCGCGACGCAGGCCGGGATGAGCTCGGGGCGGGTGGTCTCGATGTACACCGGCGCGTCGACACCGTGGTAGGCGATCCGGTGCCACGCGCCCGTGTGCTCGCGGTCCTCCAGCTCGGCCTGCGCCACCGCGGTGCGGAACGTGACGTCCCACAGCGTCGGGGCCATCGAGACGTACGCCTCGCCGCGGTCGAGGTTGCGCAGGAAGGCGCGCTGGCTGATCGCGCGGGCCCGGGCGTCGATGGTCTGGTAGGTGTGCGACCAGTCGACCGACAGGCCGCCGCGGCGCCACAGCGCCTCGAACGCCTGCTCGTCCTCGGCGGTCAGCGTCTCGCACAGCTCGACGAAGTTGCGCCGCGAGATGGCGATCTGCTGCTTGCCCGGCTTCTCCGGCGGCGTGAAGTCGGGGTCGTAGGGCAGGCTCGGCTCGCAGCGCACGCCGTAGTAGTTCTGCACCCGGCGCTCGGTCGGCAGGCCGTTGTCGTCCCAGCCCATGGGGTAGAAGACCTGCTTGCCGCGCATGCGGTGGAAGCGCGCGACCACGTCGGTGTGGGTGTAGCTGAAGACGTGCCCGACGTGCAGGGACCCGGAGACCGTCGGCGGCGGCGTGTCGATCGAGAAGACGTCCGCGCGCTGCGCCGTCCGGTCGAACGCGTAGGTGCCCTGCTCCTCCCATACGGGCGCCCAGGTGTCCTCGAGGCCGTCGAGCGTCGGCTTCTCGGGAACCCGGGGGGACTGCGTCATGCGCCCAGTTTACGGGGGGTGTCGTCGGCGTTCCCGATCGCGGGTCCCCCGGTCCGGCAGTGCTGCTGGGCCGGGTGGGTGGAACCGGTAACGCAGCGGGTGCCTGCGTTGACAGAGTGGTCGGGGTCGCGCACGTGGCGGCGTTGGTACGTCTGTTCGGGGGAGTGGTGGGAATGCCGGCGCAGGACTCACAGCAGGCTCGTCACCGGGCCACCGGTGGCCGGGGCTACGGCCGGGAGGCCGGGGAGCCCGGACCGCCGAGCACCTACACGCCGCCGCGCCGCGAGGGCGGTCGGCACCGCGCGCCCGACGCGGCGCCCTCCACCGAGTTCGCCGACGTCCCGATGCAGCAGCGCGGGTCGCTCGACTCGCCGCCCTCCGGCTTCCGCCGCCTCCCCCCGGCGTTCCCGACGACGGGTGCGGTGCCGGTGCAGGGGTCGCCGGACGTCAGCGGTGGCACACGGCTGCCGTCGGACGTCAGCAGGTCGCCACGCCCGTCGTCGCCGGACCTGGTGCAGGGGTCGCCGGACATCAGCGGTGGCACACGGCTGCCGTCGGACGTCAGCAGGTCGCCACGCCCGTCGTCGCCGGACCTCGACGACGAGCCGGTGACCACCCCGGTGCGGCGATCGGAGCTGGACGCCACCCGCCGTCGGGCGGACGACCGCGACGCGGCGGTGCCCCGGCAGCGGCCGGCCACCGAACCGTCGCTCCGGCCGCTCTCGGTGCGGCCACCGTCGAACTCGGTGCGGCCCGGGGCGTTCGGGACCGGCTCGTACGGCTCGTCGGGCGTCGGTCCCGCCCGCGCGCGGACGCCGGCCGCCGTCCGGAGCCCGCTGCCGTGGGAGCGCCGGACCGAGGGTCGGGTGGGCCTGGTCGGGACGGTGCTCGGGGCGATCGGGGTGCTGGTCGCGCTCGCGCCGTGGTCGGGCCTGCTGCCGCGGGTGATGCCACAGGGTGCGCTGGGCAGCACGCCATTGTTCAGCCTCATCGGAGCCCTGCTCGGCGTCGCCGGGCTCGGGGTCGGCGCCTTCGCGATGTTCCGGGCCGACGGGATCGGGCGCGGGCTCTACCTCGGCGTCGGAGCCGCGTGCCTGGGGGCGGCCGCGGTCGTCGTGGGTCTCACGGTCTGAAGCGTCGGGGCGCGGCCCCGTCCCGGTCGGCACGAACGACCCGTTCGTGGCTTCT
>NZ_JBBEGN010000011.1:0-172010 GCF_037401875.1 Actinomycetospora aurantiaca
AGCGTCGGGCTCCGGTTCCGGCGGCCGGAGCGGCAGGAGCCGCGCCAACCGCTCACCCGGCTCGCCCGACGGCGGCATCGGGGTGCGTTCGGCGCGGGGACGCCAGGACCCGTTCGGGTCCAGGAACCACACCGCCGCCGTCATGCACCCATGATCGAACACGTGTTCGAGAAGATCAAGAGCCGTTCGGAGCAATCCGAGGAGTACGGTCCGCGCCGTGCCCGTACCGCAGAACGGCATCCTGGCGCTGGGGACCGCGTCGCACGCCTACCTCGAGTTCGACGCCGGCGACGATCCGACCGCGCTGGTCAGGGCCGCCGCCGGTCTCGCGGCCTCGGTGAAGACGACCGGGGCCACGAGCGTCGTCGTCGGGATCCGCCCCGAACTCTGGGCACGCGTGGCACCCGACCGGGCACCCGACGCGCACGGGTTCGACGAGCCGGTCGTGGGTCCGGACGGGTTCACGATGCCGGCGACGCAGCACGACGCGGTGGTCTGGGTGGCCGGGGGCGACCGGTCCACGGTGTTCGACGAGGCCGCCGCGGTGGTCGCCGCCCTCGGCCCGGTGGCGCACCTCGCCGAGGAACTGCCCGCCTGGTCCCACCACGCCGACCGCGACCTCACCGGCTTCGAGGACGGCACGGAGAACCCGCCCGCGCTGGAGGCCCCGGGGGTCGTGACGATCCCCGACGGCGCCGCGGGCGCGGGGGGTTCGGTGCTGCTGCTGCAGAAGTGGGTGCACGACCTGGCGTGGCTGGCCCTGGACACCGCGGCTCAGGAGGCCGTCATCGGGCGCAGCAAGGCCGACAGCGTCGAGCAGGACCCGAAGGCCGGCGACGCGCACGCCGGGCGGACCGACCAGGACACCTACGGGCACATCTTCCGCCGCAACACCGCCTGGGGCTCCACCGAGCGCCACGGCACGATGTTCGTCGGGTTCTGCGCCGAGCAGCGGCCGCTCGCGACGATGCTGGACGCGATGGTCGGCACGGACGGCCCGCGCGACGCCCTCACCCGCTGGACGACGCCGCTCACCGGCGCCTACTACGTCGTCCCCGCCGCCGACGCCCTGGCCGCGCTCGCCCCGGCGTCCGCGGGCTGACTCACCGCGTCCCGACCAGCACCGGGCGGCCGACCCCCTCGGCCTGCAGCCGCGAGCACTCACCCGGCACCGTGCCCGGGAGCGGCCCGGTCCCCAGCGCCCGCAGCGTCAGCCCGATCGCGAGACCCGCCGTCGGGAGCTGGCCGTGGCCGATCAGGATGCCGCCGCAGACGCCCTGCAGCCGGATCGAGCGCACCCCCGGGAGGGCGGAGGACTCCGGTGGGGTGACGGTGCGGTCCTGGTCGGTCCAGAGCGAGAGCCACGGGATGTCCGGCCGCTCGCCGGCCTGCAGGCGGTTGAGCAGCGAGCTGCCGGGGGCGAGCTGCTGGCACGCCCGCGGGCACGCACCCGGCACGAGCGCCCCGCCCGCCGCGGCGAGTTCCGCGCCCTGCAGCGGTGATCCCAGGGTGACGAGACGGCGGATCGCGGGCGCGGTCGTCCCCGTCTGCAGGTAGAGCCACGAGGCGACGCCGCCCGCGGAGTAGCCGATCAGGTCGACGCTGGTCGCGTCGTCGTGGCGGAGGAGGTCGCGGACGGTGTCGTCGATGGCTGCGGCCTGCGCGGCGAAGTCCCCCGTCCCGCCGTCGGGAAGATCCACGACGACGGCGGGGCGGCCCACCACCTGCAGGCGCAGCGCCAGCGCCTGCAGCGCCGCGGTGTTCCCGCCGTAGCCGGGGACGAGGACGACCGGGCCCATGACGGCGGGGTCGGCGCGGTCCGGGACGGCGTACTCCCGCGCGACCGACACCCCGACCAGCACCCCGACGGCCAGCACGATCGCCACCATGACGAGGACGAACAGGCGGCGCCGGGGCGCCAGGCCGCCGAGGGGAGCGCGTTCCGGCCACCGGGTCACGGCCTCCAGTGTGCCCACGCCCGGGTGTGATCGCGTTACCGTGCGGCCGTGGAGCACACCGACGTCGCCCGCCTGTACCGCCGGCTCGAACCCCTGCACTCGATGATCTACTTCGCACCCGAGGTCGGCGAGGAGCTCGCGCCGCTGGGCATCGAGCACCCGCGGGCGCAGTACTTCGCGCACCGGTCGGCCGCGATGGGAGCGGTGGGTCCGGGCGTCGTCACCGCGACCTACTTCAACTTCAACCCGGCCCTGATCGCCCGCTTCGTGCCCGGCATCTGGTCGTCGGCCGCTCCGGCGGACGTCCTCAACGCCCGCCTGCGCGCCGCGGACTCGGCCCTGCGCCGCCTGCTCACCGACGCCGTGTCGTCCCGCGAGGTGGAGCGGGCCGGCGTCCTCGCCCGCCGCGCCTCCGAGGCGTGCACCCCGGAGGACCGCACGCTCTACGCCGCCCACGCCGACCTGCCCTGGCCCGACGAGCCGCACCTGCTCCTGTGGCACGCGGTGACGCTGCTGCGCGAGTACCGCGGCGACGGGCACCTCCACGCCCTGCTCGGGGCGGGCCTGTCCGGGCTGGAGGCCCTGGTCCTGCACACCGCGACCGGCCGGGGCTTCGTCCCCGAGGTGGCCCAGAAGACCCGCGGCTGGTCCGTGGAGCAGTGGGGCGACGCCGCGGCGGGGCTGCGGGAGCGGGGCCTGCTCGACGACGGGGCACTCGCGCTCTCGACCGCCGGCGCGGCGCTGCGCGAGGACGTCGAGGCGGAGACCTCGCGCCTGTCGGCCGCCCCGATGGAGTCCCTCGGGGACGACGCGGCCGAGCTCGCCGAGCTGGCCGGCGGCCTGGCCAAGCGGGTCCTCGCGGCCGGGGCGTTCCCCGACGGCGTGTTCGCGCCCGGCTCGGACCGGTCCGCGAAGGGCTGACCGGGGCAGTCGCCGGGGCCCCGCGGGGCGAGCACTACGATCACGGCGACGCTCGACTCCGCGGCGTGCCGCGGTGCTGCGCAGGAGGGTGCTTGGACACGGTCGGCGAGGCCTCCGCGCCCCTCTCGCTGCTCCTCGTCGAGGACGACGACGCGGATGCGATGCTGGTCGCCGAGCACCTCGCCGACGCCGAGGTGGCGGGCGGCTTCCGCGTCATGCTCCACCGGGCCCGGACCCTCACCGAGGCGCTCGGGCAGCTGGCCGGCATCGAGTGCGTGCTGCTCGACCTGGCCCTGCCCGACGCGCACGGTCTCGACGCCCTGCAGCGGATGCTGGGCGGGTACGGAGGACCGGCCGTCGTCGTCCTGACCGGCCGCCACGACCACGAGCTCGGGACCCGGGCGGTCGCCGCCGGGGCCCAGGACTACCTGCTCAAGAACCACGTCGACGGGGCCTCGCTCTCGCGCGCGCTGCGGTACGCCGTCGAGCGCGTCCGCGGCGAGCGGGTCCGCCAGCAGCTCTGGGACGCGAACGCCCGGGCGGAGGAGAACGTCCGCCTGGAGCGCGGTCTGCTGCCGACGCCCCTGGTGACCGACCCCGACGTCGCGATCGCCGTGCGCTACGAACCCGGCGGCGGGCGCCGGCTGCTCGGCGGGGACTTCTACGACGCGGTCGAGGGGCCGGACGGCACCCTGCACGTGGTGATCGGCGACGTCTGCGGGCACGGTCCCGACGAGGCCGCGCTCGGCGTGAACCTGCGGATCGCGTGGCGGACGGTGGTGCTCGCCGAGACCTCCGACACGCAGATGCTGCCCACCCTCGGGCGCCTGCTCGTCCACGAGCGGGCGCGGACCGGGATCTTCGCGACGCTCGCCGTCCTGACCGTCGACCCCGACCGCCGTCGGGCCCGCCTGCGGCTCGCCGGGCACCCGCCGCCCGTCCTGCTGCCGACCGGCGGCGGGGCGAGCCCGCTGCCGGTGACCCGGCTGGGCCGGCCGATCGGGGTCGTTCCCGACGACCGGTGGGAGGACCTGGAGATCCCGTTGCCGGAGGGCTGGGCGATGCTGCTGTACACCGACGGGCTCGTCGAGGGACGGCCCGTGCCGTCGGCGGTGTCCGAGGGCGACGACGTCCTCGGCACCGAGGGCCTGCTCGCGGTCCTGGAGCAGTGCCTGGGGGAGGAGGCCGACGACGGGTTCTCCGCGGAGCGGATGCTGGACCGGGTGATGACCCGCGTGCAGGAGCGGACCGTCGAGCGGACCGACGACGTGGCCGCGGTCCTCGTGGTGTCCGGCCGGTGAGCGCCCCGACCGCGTCGCCCCCGGTGGGACGCGACCCGCTCGCCCGCCGCTCGCTGCACCGCCTGCTGGTCACGGCGGGCATCGCCGGCGCCGTCCTGCTCGTCGCGGCGGGCGTCGTCGTCGGGCTGGCCCTCGCGGCCCTCGCCCGGGAGCGCAACGCCCTGCTGCCGCAGCTCGGTCCGGTCGCCCTCGAGCGGGCGAACGCGGCCGCGCGCACCGTCGACCTGGTGGGCCTCGCGGCCCTGGTGGTCCTCGCCGCGGGACTCGTCTGGCTGCTCGTCTGGCTCCGCCGGGCCGTCGTCCGGCCGACCGAGGAGCTCGCCGCGGCCGTGCGGGATGTGGCCTCGGGCGACCTGCAGCACCCGGTGGGAGTCCGCGGGCCGAAGGAGATCACCTCGCTCAGCCGCGACGTCGACGCGATGCGCCAGGCGCTGCTGACCGAGATGGACACCATCGAGAAGGCCCGCGGTGAGCTCGACGAGCGCGGGCGGGAGCTCGAGCGGTCCAACGCCGACCTGGAGCAGTTCGCCTACGTCGCCTCGCACGACCTGCAGGAGCCGCTGCGCAAGGTGACCAGCTTCTGCCAGCTCCTGCAGCGCCGCTACGGCGGGCAGCTCGACGAGAAGGCCGACCAGTACATCGAGTTCGCCGTCGACGGCGCGAAGCGCATGCAGGTGCTCATCAACGACCTGCTGGCGTTCTCCCGGGTCGGGCGGGCCGACGGGCCGGCCGAGGAGGTCGACAGCGGCGAGCTCGTCGACCGGGCTGCCCGCAACCTCGGCGGTGCCCTCGAGGAGTCCGGGGGCGAGATCACCCGCGGCGAGCTGCCCCGGGTGCACGCCGACCCGGCACTGCTGGCCACCGTGTTCCAGAACCTGCTGGGCAACGCGCTGAAGTTCCGGGGCGAGGCACCGCCGCAGGTGCACGTCGAGGCGCGGCGCGACGACGACCGCTGGCTCCTGCGCTTCACCGACAACGGGATCGGGATCGAGCCGGAGTACGGTGACCAGATCTTCGCGATCTTCCAGCGCCTGCACGGCAAGTCCGCCTACCCCGGCACGGGGATCGGCCTCGCGATGTGCCGCAAGATCGTCGAGCACCACGGCGGGACCATCTGGCTGGAGGACACCCCGGACCCCGGCAGCACGTTCGTCGTCGCCCTGCCCGCGCTCGTTCCCGACCCAGCTCCCCTGGAGGACACCCGAGATGGCGCCTGACGAGATCGACGTGCTGCTGGTCGAGGACGACGAGGGCGACGTCCTCATGACCCGCGAGGCGTTCGAGCACCACAAGCTGCGCAACACCCTGCACGTCGTGTCCGACGGCGTGGAGGCCCTGGAGTTCCTGCGCCGCGAGGGCTCCTACACCGACGCCCCTCGGCCCGGACTGATCCTGCTGGACCTCAACCTCCCGCGGAAGGACGGCCGGCAGGTCCTCGAGGAGATCAAGTCCGACGAGACCCTGCGGGCCATCCCCGTGGTCGTGCTGACCACGTCGCAGGCCGAGGAGGACATCCTGCGCAGCTACGACCTGCACGCGAACGCCTACGTCGCGAAGCCCGTCGACTTCGAGCGCTTCATCGACATCATCCGCCAGATCGACGACTTCTTCGTGTCGGTGGTGAAGCTCCCGCGCTGAGCGTGGGCGCTCACGGCAGGCGCTGCGCGTCCTGCGGGGGTGCCACCTCCCCGCGCGACTGCGCCCGCTTCGCGAGCCACAGGCCGCCGCCGATCACGAGCGCGCCCGCGATCAGCCAGCCGAGCGCGCCGAGCAGCCAGTGCACGAGGGGCAGGACGACCCCACCGAGCAGCACGAGCGTGCCGATACCGACCAGGATCCACACCACGATCTTCATGACGACGATCCTGCGCGCGGATGCGGACCGCGGGATCGGGGTGCGACCCTGAGTTTCGTGCGGGTCACCGTGGTCGGCGCCGGGATCGTGGGGCTCGCGACGGCGGACGCGCTCGTCCGGCGCGGGCACGACGTGCTGGTGCTCGAGGCGCACCGGCCGATGGGCGCGCGCAGCGCCGGAGCCTCCCGGATCTTCCGCCTGGCCCACGGCGACCCGGAGCTCGTGGCCGCGGCGGTCGAGGCCCGCGGGCTCTGGGACGCCTGGTCGGAGCGCGCCGGCCGGCCGCTCGTCGGGGACGAGGGCGCGATCGTCTCCGGGCCGCGGGTCGACGACTGGGCCGCCGCGATGGCGGCCGCGGGCGCGGCTCACGAGGTGGGAGCCCCGCCGTCGGGAACGCTGGGACGGACCGACGGGTCGGTGCTGCATGACCCGGCCGGGGGAGCCCTCGACCTCGCCGGCGCCGGCCGCCTGCTGCAGGAGGCGCTGCGCGACCACCTGCGCCCCGGCCGCGTCGTCGACCTCGACGAGCTGGAGGCCGACGCGATCGTCCTGACGGCGGGCGCGGGGACGGCCGAGCTGGCCGCGCAGGTCGGCGTCACGGTGCCGGACGAGCTGTGTCACCACGTGCGGTTCGCCTTCCGGTTCCGCACGGCCCGGTCCTCCGTCCCACCCGCCCACATCGACGATGCGACCTACCAGCACCGCACGCCCGAGGGGCACTGGGCGATCGGCGGCCACCTGCCCGACGCCGTCACGACGACGGCGGCGAACACCCTCGACGAGGTCCGCCACCGGTCCCGCGAGGCGCTCACCGCGCACGTCGCCGACCGGCTCCCCGAGCTCGAGCCCGACCCGGTCGACGAGGTGACCTGCACCCCGACGGCGGGGGAGGGCGACGGGGTCCGCACGGCGCGCGTCGGGAACGTGCACGCGCTCTGGGGCGGCAACCTCGCGAAGTTCGCCCCGCTGCTGGGGGAACGGCTCGCAGAAGCGGTCGCGGGAGACCACGTGGCGCACGCCATCGGTCCACCCGACGATGCGACGGATCACGGTCGGTAACCTGGGACGGTAACCGCCCTCCATCAGGAAGCCTCTCCTCGTGACCACGACCGCACCTGAGCGGACCGGGTCCGCCGATCACGGACTGCGCGACGACCTGCGCAACATCGCGATCGTCGCCCACGTCGACCACGGCAAGACCACCCTCGTCGACGCCATGCTCCGCCAGTCGGGGGCCTTCTCCGCGCGTGCCGAGCTCGTCGACCGGGTCATGGACTCCGGCGACCTCGAGCGCGAGAAGGGCATCACGATCCTCGCGAAGAACACGGCCGTGCGCCGCGGGGACGTCACCTTCAACATCATCGACACCCCCGGCCACGCCGACTTCGGCGGCGAGGTCGAGCGCGGGCTGTCGATGGTGGACGGCGTGGTGCTGCTGGTCGACGCCTCCGAGGGCCCCCTGCCGCAGACGCGCTTCGTGCTGCGCAAGGCGCTGGCCGCGCGCCTGCCGGTGATCCTGGCGGTGAACAAGACCGACCGCGCCGACGCCCGCTGCGCGGAGGTCGTGGACGAGTCGCTGGAGCTCCTGCTCGAGCTCGCCACCGACCTCGAGATGGACGACGACGTCGTCGCGCAGCTGCTGGAGCTCCCGGTCGTCTACGCTTCCGCGCGCGCCGGGAAGGCCTCGCTGGAGCGCCCCGCCGACGGCACCGTGCCGGACTCGGAGAACCTGGACCCGCTGTTCGAGCTGCTGCTCTCCGAGGTCCCGGCCCCGGCCGACGACCCGGAGGGGCCGCTCCAGGCCCACGTCACCAACCTCGACGCCTCGTCGTACCTGGGCCGCATCGCGCTGTGCCGCGTGCGCTCCGGTCGGATCCGCCGCGGCCAGCAGGTCGGCTGGTGCCGCGAGGACGGCAGCGTCACCCGCGTCAAGGTCACCGAGCTGCTGCGCACCGAGGGTCTGGAGCGGGTGTCGGCCGAGCACGCCGACGCCGGCGACATCGTCGCGGTGGCCGGCATCGCCGAGGTCACCATCGGCGACACGCTCGCGGACCCGGACGACCCGCGCCCGCTCCCGCGGATCACCGTCGACGAGCCGGCGATCGCGATGACGATCGGGATCAACACCTCCCCGCTGGCGGGCCGTGACCCCAAGCCGGGCACGAAGCTCACCGCCCGCCTGCTGAAGAACCGGCTCGACGCCGAGCTCGTCGGCAACGTGTCGATGCGCGTCCTGCCCACCGAGCGCCCGGACGCGTGGGAGGTGCAGGGTCGCGGCGAGCTGGCGCTGGCCATCCTCGTCGAGACGATGCGCCGCGAGGGCTTCGAGCTGACCGTCGGCAAGCCCGAGGTCGTCACGCGCGAGATCGACGGGAAGCTGCACGAGCCGTTCGAGCGGCTCTCGGTGGACGTTCCCGACGAGCACCTGGGCGCGGTGACGCAGCTCCTCGCGGCCCGCAAGGGCGAGATGCTGGAGATGACGCACTCGGCGTCGTCGGACCACGTCCGCCTGGAGTACCGGGTCCCCTCGCGCGGCCTGATCGGCTTCCGGACCGAGTTCCTCACCGAGACCCGCGGCACCGGCATCGCGAACCAGCTGTTCGACGGCTACGGCCCGTGGGTCGGCGAGCTGCGGGCACGGCTGTCCGGCTCGTTGATCGCCGATCGCGGTGGTGCGGTGACCGGGCACGCCGTGGGGCTGCTGGCCGACCGCGGCGACCTGTTCGTCGCACCGACCACGACGGTCTACACCGGCATGGTCATCGGGGAGAACTCCCGCTCGGAGGACATGGAGGTCAACATCGTCCGCGAGAAGAAGTTGACCAACATGCGCCAGTCGAGCCAGGACGTCCTCGAGCGTCTCACCCCGCCGCGCATCCTCTCCCTCGAGCAGGCCCTGGAGTTCTGCTCCGAGGACGAGTGCGTCGAGGTCACCCCGTCGGCCGTCCGGATCCGGAAGGTCGAGCTGGACTCGCACCTGCGCAACCGGCAGCGCAACCGCGCCCGCCAGGGTCGCGCGTAGCGCTTCAGGGACGCGGCCGCACCTCCACGGGCATCGTCGCCAGCACGTCCAGCGCCCGCATCTCCCGCCTCGCGGGGGAGCGGGCGAAGAAGAGCAGGTCGAGCGGGTACCACAGCCCGATCCAGGCGATGACGGAGAAGACGCCGTTGCCGAGCAGGTTCTGGAGGACCTCGGGCACGTCCGGCTCGAGGAAGCCCGACGACAGCAGCAGCCCGATCGCGAAGAGCACCAGGCCGCTGCGCAACGACCACAGGCCCTGACGCCACAGCGCGCGGCTCTCCCGCTCGACGCGTTCGGTCCGCGCGGTGCACCACCGCCGCAGGGCGGCCTCCAGCTGCTCGGCGACCCCGGCGTCGGCCAGCTCGGTCGCGGGGAGCGTGAGGACCACCCGGCGCGAGCGCCGGACGCCGGACCGGCCGAGGAGCTCGCCGAGCAGCTCGTCGACCCCGGGCGACAGGCGGACCCGCTCCCCGACGGGCGCGCGCAGCGCGCCCAGCGGGTCGACGGCGAGGAGCTCGGCGGGGGCACCGAGGTGCACGACGATCTCCTCACGCGGCCTGGTCGTGCTCCTCGTGTCGGTCGTGCTCATCGGGCCCACCTCGGGTCGGTCGTGAAGGCGACGACCACGGACCGCTCGTGGCCGAGGGCGACGAGTCGGTCGTGCAGGTCGGCGCGGACGTCGTCGCAGTCGGCGACGGTGCGCACGGTCGAGCCGTCGTCGACGACGAAGTCGATCTCGACGTCGACCCGCGAGCCGACCTGCGAGGCCCGGACGAGCCCCTCGCGCATCCGGTAGCGGTCGCGGACGGCCTCGACGGTGTCGTGCAGGGCGCGCATCGTCTCCTCGGGAGGAGCCATGGCCAGCAGCTCCCGCATGCCCCGGGCGACCAGCCCGGCGGGCACGCGCAGGAAGGCCAGCGAGACCACGACGACCATGCCCGGGTCGACGTAGGCCGCGAGGTCCGGGCGTCCGGCGCCGACCAGCGCCGCGGCGATGCCGAACCCGACGAGGACCCCGACCGAGAGCAGGGTGTCGCCCTGCCACTCCGCGGCCTCCGCGCGCACCAGCCCGCCCCGGCCGCGCCGCATGGCGAGGGTCACGGCGACCCCGCCGGCCGTCGCGAGCACGGCGTAGGCGAGGGCCCAGCCGGTCGCCACGTCCCGTCCCCCGTCGAGCAGGTCGGTGACGCCGCCGGCGATCGCGTAGACCGACAGTGCCCCCAGCGCGAGCGCCTTCACGACGACGGCGACCGGTTCCCACTCCTCGCGCCCCCACGGGTGCGTCTCGTCCGGGCCGCGCCGCGAGGTCCGCAGGGCCGCGACCGCGAGCAGCGAGAGCCCGATCGAGGCGAACGAGTAGAGCCCGTCGAAGACGATCATCGACGACCCGACCAGCGCTCCCCACACGCACGAGACGACGGCGAACGCGGCCGAGGCCCACACGGACAGGAGCAGCAGCCGCTGGTCACGCCCGGTGTCGACGGTCTCCGTCATACGGGTCATCGTGACGTCTCGCCGCGCTCCGGTCGAGAGTGGCCGATCCGTGACCTGCGGCAACCTCGCGTCGTTCGCGTCGATACGTCACGGTGGGTGTTCCGTTGCACGGAGGGACACCCGGATGGACGTCGTCATCGACCTGGCCCCGGAGCGGCTCGTCGCGCTCGTGATGCTGGGGTCGTTCCTCGTCGTGTTCGTGGCGACCCGGGTCGTCACGCGGCTGATCCGGTCCGGGCGCGGACCGTTCCGCGACACGTCGGTCGGCGGGGTCCACGTCCACCACCTCGTCTACGGCATCGCCCTGATGCTGCTCGCCGGGGCGGGCGAGTTCGTCTACCGGCCCGACGGCGCGTGGCAGATCGTGCTCGCCGTCGCGTTCGGGGCGGGGGCCGCGCTCACCCTCGACGAGTTCGCGCTGTGGCTCCGCCTGGCCGACGTCTACTGGTCGCCCGAGGGCCGGCTCTCGGTCGAGACGGTGCTCGTCGTGGCCGTGGTGGGCCTGCTGGTCGCCCTCGGCGCCGACCCGTTCGGATTCGACGAGGCCGGGGACACCGTCGCGGTCGTGCTGACCGTCGTCGGGACGGTCGCCTTCGCGGTGGTCGCCGCGCTCAAGGGGAAGGTGGCCACCGCGATCGTGGGGGTCGTCCTGCCGGTCGTGGCGGTGGTGGGTGCCGTCCGGCTCGCCCGGCCGAGGTCGGTCTGGGCCCGCCGGCGCTACCGCCCCGGGTCGTCGAAGGACGTGCGCGCCCGGGCCCGTTTCCCGGAGGGCCGGCGGACCCGGTGGGACGCGCTGGTCGACACGGTCGGGGGTGTGCCCCGCGGGCCCGGCCCCTCGTGACCGGTCCCGATCTCGTGCGCGCGCCGGTGATCGGTCAGGCTGGTGATCGGCGACGCAGCGAGGAGGCCGGCGATGACCCTGACCGTCGACGTCGGCCTGGTGCCCGGCCGCATCACCGCGATCTGGATGCTCGGGGCGTTCCTCGTGGTGTTCCTCGTGACCCGGGGCATCACGCGGCTGATCCGGGCGGGGCGCGGACCGTTCCGCGACACCTCGGTCGGCGGCGTGCACGTCCACCACCTGGTGTACGGGATCGCGCTGATGCTGCTGGCCGGCGCGGGGGAGTTCGTCTACCGGCCGGACGGCGCGTGGCGGACGGTGCTGGCGGTCGCCTTCGGCGCCGGCGCGGCCCTCGCGCTCGACGAGTTCGCCCTGTGGCTGCGTCTGGCCGACGTGTACTGGTCCGACGAGGGCCGACTGTCGGTGGACGCGGTGCTGATGGTCGCGGTCGTGGGGACGCTGCTGATCCTCGGCGCCAACCCGTTCGGGACGACGGGCGAGGACGGGGCGCTCGGGGTGGCGGTCTCGATCGTCGTGACGTCGGGCGCGGCGATCACCGCGGCCTTCAAGGGCAAGATCGTCACCGCGATCGTCGGGATCCTCGTCCCGCCGGTCGCCCTGCTCGGGGCCCTCCGCCTCGCCCGGCCGACCTCACCCTGGGCGCGCCGCCGGTACACCCCCGGGTCCCGCCGGGACGTGCGCTCGCGGGCACGCTACCCGGAGGGCGCCCGCAACCCCTGGGACCGCGTCGTCGACCTGCTGGGGGGCGTGTCGAGGACCCGCTAGGACCCGTCGTCGGGAATCCGGAGGACCTGGGTGTTGGCCTCCATCTTCTTGACCCGCCGGTGCCTGCGGTACCGCTTGACCAGCATGAACACGACCAGCCCGACCAACAGCACCAGGACCACCGTCTGGAACACGCCGGCGTACTGCTCGACCAGCTGCCACTGCGAGCCCAGGGCGTAGCCGCCGCCGACGAAGACCGCGTTCCAGATCAGGCTGCCGACCGCGGTGAACCCGAGGAACTCCCACCACGGCATGCGGCGCTGGCCGGCGGGGATGGACACGAACGACCGGACGCCCGGGATCATGCGGCCCCAGAACACCGAGGCGCGGCCGTGGCGGTCGAACCACGCCTCGGCCTTCGCGACGTCGTCCTCGCCGACCAGCGGCATCCGCGCGAGGGTGCGGCGGACCCAGGAGTCGCTGCAGAGCATCCCGACCAGGTAGAGCGCGAAGGCCCCGACGACGGATCCCGCCGTCGTCCAGATGATCGCCGCCCAGACCGAGAACTCCCCCCGACCCGCCGCGAAGCCCGCCAGCGGCAGGACGATCTCCGACGGGATCGGGGGGAACACGTTTTCGAGGGCGACGATCAGTCCGGCGCCGGGGGCGCCGAAGGTGGCCATCAGGTCGGTGGCCCAGCCGGCGAGACCGCCGTCATCGGGCGCAGGGGCCTGCAGCGGGAGCATGACCCACCAACGTCCGGATCGCCCGGTTCTCTCCCGCCGACGGTGAGATCTATGCCTCGGACTCCGCCCGGTCGGTCGTCGCCCACGCGGTGTGGAAGGTCCCCTCGCGGTCGACCCGGCGGTAGGTGTGGGCGCCGAAGAAGTCCCGCTGGCCCTGCACGAGCGCAGCCGGGAGCCGGTCGGCGCGGATGCCGTCGTAGTAGGCCAGCGCGCTGGAGAAGCCCGGGGTCGGGATGCCGAGCTGGGCGGAGCTGGCCACCACGCGGCGCCACGAGTCCTGCGCGCCGCCGATCGCGTCGGCGAACGAGGTGTCGGTGAGCAGCGTGGTCAGGTTCGGCTCGCGCGAGTAGGCCGCGGTGATCTCCTCGAGGAACTTCGCGCGGATGATGCAGCCGCCGCGCCAGATGCTCGCGACCCGGCCGAGGTCGATGTCCCAACCGTACTCCTGCGCGCCGGCCTGGATCTCGTTGAAGCCCTGCGCGTAGGCGACGATCTTCGAGGCGTACAGGGCCTGCTCGATGTCGGCGGCGAAGCCCTCGGCCGCCGCGCCCTCCAGGCGGGCCCCGGAGACGCCGGGCAGCCCGCGGGCCGCGTCGCGCAGGGTGCGGTTGCCCGACAGGGAGCGGGCGAAGGTGGCCTCGGCGATGCCGGTGACCGGGACCCCGAGGTCGAGGGCCGCCTGCACCGTCCAGCGCCCGGTGCCCTTCTGCTCGGCCTCGTCGGCCACCACGTCGACGAACGGCTTGCCCGACGACGCGTCGACGTGGGCGAGGACCTCCGAGGTGATCTCGATCAGGTAGGAGTCCAGGCGCCCGGAGTTCCAGGACGTGAAGGTCTCGGAGATCGCGGCGGGGTCCATGCCCAGTCCCTGCCGCAGGAGGTCGTAGGCCTCCGCGATCAGCTGCATGTCGGCGTACTCGATGCCGTTGTGCACCATCTTGACGAAGTGGCCCGCGCCGTCCGCGCCGATGTGCGTGCAGCACGGTTCGCCGTCGACCTTCGCCGAGATGTCCTCGAGCAGCGGGCCCAGGCTGTCGTAGGCCTCCTTCGGCCCGCCGGGCATGATCGAGGGCCCGTTGAGGGCGCCCTCCTCGCCGCCGGACACGCCCATCCCGACGAAGTTCAGGCCCTGCTCGGAGAGGGCCTTCTCCCGGCGACGGGTGTCGGCGTAGTGGGCGTTGCCGGCGTCGATGATGACGTCGCCCTGCTCGAGCAGGGGCGTGAACTCGTCGATGACGGCGTCCGTGGCCCCTCCCGCCGGCACCATGAGGATGATCCGGCGCGGCCGTTCCAGGGACCGCACGAACTCCTCGGCGGACGCCGCCGGGACGAACGTGCCCTCGTCGCCGAAGTTCTCCGCGAGATCGCGCGTGCGCTTCTCGGTCCGGTTGTGCAACGCCACGGAGTGCCCGTGCCGCGCGAGGTTGCGTGCGAGGTTCCGGCCCATCGTGGCGAGGCCGCTGACGCCGATCTCCGCTGTCTGACTCACGGGTGCAGCATGCCCGAGAACGGGGTCCGGACACGCTCGTCAGGGTGACTTTCCGATGACCCGCTAACAGTTCCGTCACGGTCGACGAGGAAGCGGTCGTACCGCGCGGCGTACCCGCTGCTGCGGACGGTCACGGGGGAGTAGGACAGACGATGACGGATCGGACATCGGTCGGCGCAACGGAGGTCCGTGGCGGTCGCGCTGCGGTACGTCGCGCCGCGGCCCGGGCCACCCGGCGCACCCGTTTCCTGCTCGCCGCGGTGCTGACCCTCGTGGTCGCCGGCGGGTCGCTCCTCGTCGGGAACGCGGTCGGGTCCGCCGCGACCTACCCGCAGGTGTGCGAGCAGTTCGGTTCGCGCGGGGTCGGCGGCAAGTACGTCGCGCAGAACAACCGCTGGGGCACCGACAAGCAGCAGTGCATCACCCCGTTCGACACCGGCTTCACCCTCGACGTCGCGCAGGGCACGAACAACGCCGGCCCGTCGTCCTACCCGTCGCTCTACCGCGGCTGCGTCTACGGCTACTGCACCCCGGGCTCGACGAACCTGTTCCCGGCGCCGGTGCGCACCCTCGGGACGGTCCGCTCGAACTTCGCGACCACGGGCCCGACGAACAAGGCCACCAGCCAGTACAACACCGCCTACGACATCTGGTTCGACCCGACCGCGACCAACAAGGGCCGCAACACCGGCGCCGAGATGATGATCTGGCTCAACCGCACCTCGTGGGTGCAGCCAATCGGCAAGCCGTACTACGACGTGGTCATCGGCGGCGCGGTCTACACGGTCTGGTACGGCAAGATCGACCTGCCGGTCATCTCCTACGTGCGCAAGACGCCGACGACCTCGGTGTCCAACCTGCCCATCGACGCGTTCGTCCGTGACGCGACCGCCCGCGGCGTCGTCAAGCCGACCTGGTTCATGACGAGCGTGCAGGCGGGCTTCGAGCCGTGGACCGGCGGCCAGGGCCTCAAGGTCACCAACTTCTCGGTGACGCGCAACGGGCTGTGAGTCCCGCGCGCCGCGGCCCGCCCTCCGGGGCGGGTCGCGGCGCGTTCGGCGTGTCAGGCCTGCGCGCCGGACCGGCCGAGCCGCTCGACCCAGGCCGACAGCCCGTCCAGGGCCCCCTTCGCGCCCGCCTCGGTCTCGGCCGCGGGGGTGAACAGGCGGTCGTCGCCCTCGCCGGAGACGTTCTTCATCGCGAACGGGATCGGCACCGCGGCCGACACCGGCACCATGTTCAGCCCCACCAGGACCGGCCAGAGCGCCTCGGCGGCCCGCGTCCCGGCCGCCACGCCGCCGTAGCTGACGATCGTCGCGGGCTTGCCGGCCCACTCGCGGTTGAGGTGGTCCAGCGCGTTCTTCAGCGGCGCGGTGAAGCTGTGGTTGTACTCCGGGGTGACGAAGACGAAGGCGTCCGCGCGGTCGACGGTCGCGCTCCAGGACCTCGTGCTGTCCAGCGTGTAGCGGCCGAGGCGCGGGTGCTCGGGCTCGGCGAACATCGGCAGGCCCACCTCGGCGAGGTCGACGATCTCGACCTCGAAGCTGCCGTGCTCGGCCGCGTACCCGGCGAACCACCGCGCGATGGGCTCGCCGATGCGCCCGGGCCGCGTGCTCGCGACGATGATCTGCAGCAGCGGCCGTCCGGCGTCGCCGGTCATGGGTTCTCCTTCGTACGACTAACAGTTGCGCCGACAACCATCCTGCACCCGATGATGTCGGTGGGCCTCGTTAGGCTGGCCGATGTGACCACGCTCCTGACCCGGTCTGACCTCCGCGGCGGCGTCCCCGCGCCCGGCGCGCTGCGCGCGATGCTGCCGCGCGCGGAGATGAACGTGGACGCCGTGGTGGAGAAGGTCCGTCCGATCATCGACGACGTGCGGGCCCGCGGGGTCGAGGCCGTCCTGGAGTACGGCGAGCGGTTCGACCGGGTGCGCTCGGAGTCGGTCCGCGTCCCGACGACGGCGCTGCGCGAGGCCCTGGAGGCCACCGACCCGCAGGTCCGCGCCGCGCTGGAGACCAGCATCGAGCGGGCACGGGCGGTGCACGCCGACCAGCGCCGGACCGACACCACCACGCAGGTGGTGCCGGGCGGCACGGTCACCGAGCGCTGGGTGCCGGTCGCCCGGGTCGGGCTGTACGCGCCGGGCGGGCTCGCGGTCTACCCCTCCAGCGTCGTCATGAACGTGGTGCCGGCGCAGGCGGCCGGGGTCGAGGGCCTGGTCGTGTGCTCGCCGCCGCAGCGCGAGTTCGGCGGCCGGCCGCACCCGCTGATCCTGGCCGCGGCCGCGCTGCTGGGCGTGGACGAGGTGTGGGCGGTCGGCGGGGCCCAGGCAGTGGCGCTGCTCGCCCACGGCGGCACCGACACCGACGGGGCGGCGCTCGAGCCGGTCGACATGGTCACCGGGCCCGGCAACGTCTTCGTCACCGCGGCCAAGCGGGTGCTGCGCGGGCGGATCGGCATCGACTCCGAGGCCGGCACCACCGAGATCGCGATCCTGGCCGACGCCACCGCCGACCCGGCGCACGTCGCGGCGGACCTGATCAGCCAGGCCGAACACGACCCGTCGGCCGCCTCGGTGCTGGTGACCACCAGCCCGCAGCTCGCCGACGCGGTGGACGCGGAGCTCGTCACGCAGGTCGGCACCACCAAGCACGACGAGCGGATCCGCACCGCGCTGTCCGGCCCGCAGTCCGGGACGATCCTGGTGGCCGACCTGGACGACGGGGTGCGGGTGGTCGACGCCTACGCCGCGGAGCACCTCGAGATCCAGACCGAGGGTGCGCGGGAGGTGGCGGCCCGGGTCCGCAACGCCGGGGCCGTGTTCGTCGGGCCGCACAGCCCCGTCTCGCTCGGCGACTACTGCGCGGGCTCGAACCACGTCCTGCCCACCGGGGGCTGCGCGCGGCACTCCAGCGGGCTGTCCGTGCAGACGTTCCTGCGCGGCATCCACGTCGTGGACTACTCGGAGGACGCCCTGCGCGGGGTGGCCGACCAGGTCGTCGCGCTCGCCGAGGCCGAGGACCTCCCGGCGCACGGCCAGGCGGTCGCCGCCCGGTTCGGCACCCGCAAGGACCTGTCCCGATGAGCGACGTGATCGGAGGCCAGGTCGGACTGGACGATCTGCCGCTGCGCGACGACCTGCGCGGCCGCAGCCCCTACGGCGCGCCGCAGCTGCAGGTCCCGGTCGCCCTGAACACGAACGAGAACCCGTTCCCGCCGCCGGCGGCGCTGGTCGACGACGTCGCCACGGCGACCCGCGAGGCCGCGGCGAGCCTGCACCGCTACCCCGACCGCGACCACGTCGCCCTGCGCACGGCCCTCGCCGAGTACCTGACGAAGGCCACGGGCGTCGCGCTCGCCCCGGAGAACCTGTGGGCGGCCAACGGGTCGAACGAGGTCCTCCAGCAGCTGCTGCAGGCCTTCGGCGGGCCCGGCCGGCTCGCGCTCGGCTTCGAACCGAGCTACTCCATGCACCCGATCCTCGCGGCCGGCACGCGGACCGACTGGCTCCCGGCGCCCCGCCGCGACGACTTCTCCCTGGACGCGGCGGCGGCGGTCGACGTGGTCCGCGAGCGTCGGCCCGACGTCCTGTTCGTCACGACGCCGAACAACCCCACGGGCCAGTCCATCGAGCTGGACGAACTCGCGGCGATCGCCGACGCGGCCCCCGGGATCGTGGTGGTCGACGAGGCCTACGTGGAGTTCTCCTCCGGGCCCAGCGCGGTCGAGCTGCTCGCGACGCACCCGCACCGCCTCGTCGTCAGCCGCACGATGTCCAAGGCGTTCGCCTTCGCCGGCGGTCGCCTGGGCTACCTGGCGGCCGCGCCCGCCGTCGTCGACGCCCTCATGCTGGTCCGGCTGCCCTACCACCTCTCGTCGCTGACCCAGGCCGCCGCCCTCGCTGCGCTCCGGCACGCGGACGAGACGCTGGCGCTCGTCGACACCCTCGCCCGCGAGCGCGACCGCATCGCCGCCGCGCTGACCGACCTGGGCTACGCCGTGGTCCCCTCGACCGCGAACTTCCTGCTCTTCGGCGGCCTGCCGCACCCCGACGCACACGCGACGTGGCAGGCCTACCTGGACGCGGGCGTGCTGATCCGCGACGTGGGCATCCCCGGCCACCTGCGGGTCACCGTCGGCACCCCCGCGGAGAACGACCGCTTCCTGGAGGTCAGCGCCGCACTGCGTCAGGCCTGACGGGTGCGGACGTGGGCGCGTTCCCCCTGGGGTCCGAACAGGTTGAGGATCTCGGCGGGCTGGTCGAACGGGTTCGTCACGGCGTGCGGGAGGTGGGTGTCGAACTCGACCACCTCCCCGGGACGCAGGTCGGTCTGCTGGTCGCCGAGGAACAGCCGGACCCGCCCGGAGAGCACGTACATCCACTCGTAGCCCTCGTGGGACTGCGGCTCGAACTCCCGGTTCGGATAGCCGGGCGGCAGGATCTGCTTGAACGCCTGCACGCCGCCCGGCCGCCGGGTGAGCGGCACGAAGGTGGCCCCGCCCCGCCGGAACGACGGCATCCGGACCCGCGGATCCCCGGTCTCCGGCGCGTCCACGAGCTCGTCGAGCGCGACCCCGAACGCCCGGGCCAGCGGGAGCAGCAGCTCGAGGGTCGGCTTGCGCCCGCCGGACTCCAGCCGGGAGAGCGTCGACAGCGAGATCCCGGTCGACTCGGCGAGGTCGGTCAGCGTGATGCTCCGGGCCGTCCGCAGCGCGCGCAGGCGGGGGCCGACGCCGTCGAGCACGGTCGTGAAGTCGTCCACTTTGCCGTTGTAGCAACAATGTTTGCCAGTCCGCCAGTGGCGACTCCATCCTCGTCGGCATGGACGAGAACTGGGACGTCGTGGTGGTCGGAGGCGGGGCGGCAGGCCTGTCCGCGGGGTTGACGCTGGCCCGTTCCCGACGGCGGGTGCTGCTGGTGGACGCGGGGGAGCCCCGCAACGCCCCGGCGGCACACATGCACAACTACCTCGGGCGCGAGGGCGCGTCGCCGGCGGACCTGCTGCGCGACGGTCGGGCCGAGGTCGAGTCGTACGGCGGGGTGATCCGGACGGGCGCGGTGGCCGCCGCCGCGCCGTCGGACGCAGGCGGGTTCGACCTGACCCTCGCGGACGGGAGCCGGCACCACGCGCGCCGGGTCGTGCTCGCGACCGGGCTGGTGGACGACCTGCCGGACGTCGAGGGCGTGCGGGAGCACTGGGGCGCCGACGTCCTGCACTGCCCGTACTGCCACGGCTGGGAGGTGCGCGACCGGCGCATCGGGGTGCTCGCGACCAGCCCGGTCGCCCTCCACCAGGTGCAGCTGCTGCGCCAGTGGAGCGCCGACGTCGTGCTCCTCGCCAACGACGCGCTGGACCTGCACCACCACGTGCGCAGCGAGCTGGACGCCCGCGGGATCGAGGTGGTCGGGGGCAAGGTGACCCGGCTCGTCGGGTCCGGACCGCTCGAGGGGGTGGAGCTCGCCGACGGGACCACCGTGGCCCTGGACGCGCTCGCCGTCGCCACCGTCATGCGGGCCCGCGGGGACGTGGCCGCGATGCTGGGGCTGGCCCTGACCGAGCAGCGGATGGGCGACGTCGTGATCGGCGAGTACGTCGAGGCCGACGCGAACGGCGCCACCGCGGTGCCGGGGGTGTGGGCCGCGGGCAACGTCACCGACCTGCGCGCCTCGGTGATCGCCGCGTCCGCGCAGGGGATGACGGTGGCCACGATGGTCAACGCGGACCTCGTCGCCGAGGACGTCCGGCTGGCCCTGACGGCGAGCCGGGACGGCAGCCCGGAGTTCTGGGAGCGCTTCTACGCCGAGCGCGGGCAGGTGTGGAGCGGGCGGGTCAACGCGGCCCTGTCCGACGCCGTCACCGACCTCGCACCGGGCACCGCGCTCGACCTGGGCGCCGGTGAGGGCGGGGACGCGCTGTGGCTCGCCGGCCGCGGCTGGACGGTCACCGCGGTGGACGTCTCGCAGACCGCGTGCGACCGGATCCTGGAGATGGCCGGCACCCTGCCGGTGCGCGCCGAGCGCCACGACCTCGCCGAGACCTTCCCCGACGGCACCTTCGACCTGGTGACCGCCTCGTTCCTGCACTCGCCGAACGCGGACTTCCCGCGGACGGCGATCCTGCGCCGCGCGGCGGCCGCGGTCGCCCCTGGAGGCACGCTGCTGGTGATCGGGCACGGGCGGCTCGCGCCGTGGTCGTGGGACCCGTCGCTGCGGCTGCCGACCGCCGACGAGGTCCTGGCCTCGCTCGGGCTCGGGCCCGACTGGGAGGTCGTGCGGTGCGTGTCCCCGGAGCGCGTGGCGACCGGCCCGGACGGGCAGGAGGCCACGGTCACCGACGAGATCGTGCAGGTGCGCCGACGGCCCTGAGGCGGTGCGTCACACTGGAGCCATGAGCCGTACCGGACGCGTCGAGCGCGTGACCAAGGAGTCGAGCGTCCTCGTCGAGATCGACCTGGACGGGACCGGGCGCACCGAGGTCGCCACCGGGGTGCCGTTCTACGACCACATGCTCGACGCGCTCGGCAAGCACGCGAGCTTCGACCTGGTGGTCCGGGCCACCGGGGACGTGGAGATCGACGCCCACCACACCGTGGAGGACGTCGCCATCGTGCTCGGTCAGGCGCTGCGGCAGGCGCTCGGCGACAAGTCCGGCATCCGCCGCTTCGGCGACGCCTGGATCCCGATGGACGAGGCCCTGGCCCAGGCCGTCGTGGACGTCTCCGGCCGCCCGTACTGCGTGCACACGGGCGAGCCGGAGGTCATGACCGGGTTCGTGGTCGGCAACAACTACCCGACGGTGCTCAACCGGCACGTGTTCGAGTCGATCGCCTTCCACGCGGGGATCGCCCTGCACGTGCGGGTCACGGGTGGGCGCGATCCGCACCACATCACCGAGGCCGAGTACAAGGCGATCGCCCGGGCCCTGCGGGCGGCGACCGAGCCCGACGCCCGCCTGAACGGCGGGACGGCCTCCACGAAGGGTGTTCTCGAGACGTGAGCGGCGACCAGCTGCTCGCTCTCGGACTCCTGCTGGTCGCGGGCTTCCTCGTCGGAGGCGTGGTGAGCTTCGGCCGCGACCGCCGCTTCCTCCCGGCCGGCGTGCTGGCGGTCCTCGCCGTCCTGGCCGCCGTCGCGGCCGTCCTCCGGCTGGTCTGACACCGGCCGGACGGCCGCCGCCCGGCCGATCGGTGGCGCACGGTTGAATCCCGCCGCCCGGGGAACCACGACCCCGGGACGGGACGGGGTGGTGGGTGATGGAGACGCGGCGCGACGGCACGGCGTTCGAGGAGCGGGCCCGCGCCTCGGCGACCCCGGCCGAGACCCGCGCGGTGTACGACGAGTGGGCCGCGACCTACGACGACGACCTGGCCGGCCCGGGTGGCGACGACTACCCGCTCCCCGGCGTCGTCGCGGACGTCGTCGCCCGGCTCGACGACCCGCGGGCCGACGTGCTCGACGCCGCCTGCGGCACCGGACTCGTCGGCGCCGCGCTCGCCCGGCACGGCTTCACCTCGGTCGACGGCCTCGACGTCTCCCCGCGGATGATCGCCCGGGCGCGGAAGAGGCGCGTGTACCACGACCTCGGGCCCGCCGACCTCTCCCAGCGCCTGCCCGGTGCCCCGGACAAGTTCGGCGTCGTCACCTGTGTCAACGCCCTGGAGCCCGGCCACCTGCCGACGTCGGCGATCGTCGAGTTCGCGCGGGTCGTGCACCGCGGCGGGCACCTGGTGCTCACCGCCTCCACGGACGCGTGGCCGGAGGTCGACGCCCACCTGCGGCGCCTCGCCGCGCGGCGGATCGCGCGGGTGGTGGAGGTCGTCGAGGCGCCGCTGCACCCGTCGTCGGACGCGGCGCACGTGGTCGCCGTGCTCGAGGTCGTGGCCTCCTCGGCGCCGGTCGGCACCCCCGGCTGGTGACTAGAGTCGGGGGCATGTCGGCAACTCCCCACGTCGTCGTCCTCGACTACGGCTCGGGCAACCTCCGCTCGGCCGAGCGCGCACTGGAGCGCGCGGGCGCGAAGGTCGAGGTGACCGACGACTCGCGGACCGCGATCGACTCCGACGGGCTCGTCGTGCCCGGGGTCGGGGCCTTCGCCGCCTGCGCCGCGGGGCTGCGGGCGGTCGGCGGCGAGCGGATCCTCGAGCAGCGCCTCGCCGGCGGACGCCCCGTGCTGGGGATCTGCGTGGGCATGCAGGTGCTCTTCGAGCGCGGCGTGGAGTTCGGTGAGGAGGCCGCCGGCGCGGGGCAGTGGCCGGGCACCGTGGAGAAGCTGCAGGCCGACGTCCTGCCGCACATGGGCTGGAACACCGTCCGGGCGCCGGCGGACTCGCAGCTCTTCGCGGGCATGGCACCCGACGAGCGCTTCTACTTCGTGCACTCCTTCGCCGCGCGGCACTGGGAGATGGAACCGGTGGAGCCGTTCACGCCGCCGACGGTGACGTGGGCGCACCACGGGGAGGACTTCGTGGCGGCCGTGGAGAACGGCCCGCTGTGGGCGACCCAGTTCCACCCCGAGAAGTCCGGCGACGCGGGCCGCCGCCTGCTCGAGAACTGGCTCGCGACCCTCTGAGAATGTTCTCGACGGCCGGTGTCGAAGGCCGGTCCGCTCGTTCGACGCGTCGGTGCGGGCCGGGAGGGACCCGGCCGCCGAGCACCGAGGAGCACCCGATGCGCTACATGCTGATCATGTCGGCCCCGGAGTCGATGGCCGTCGGAGGACCGGACGCCCCGGTCGACATGACCGAGGCCTTCGAGATGATGGGCCGCTACAACACCGCGCTGGTCGAGGCCGGCGTGCTGCTCGCCGCGGAGGGGCTCGCCCCGAGTGCGGAGGGCTTCCGGGTCACGCACGACGACGAGGGCGCCACGATCACCGACGGCCCGTTCACCGAGGCCAAGGAGCTCGTCGCCGGGTTCTGGATCCTCGACGTGGCCACCCGGGCCGAGGCCGAGCAGTGGGCGCGGCGGTGCCCGATCGGGCCGGGGGTGACGCTGGAGGTCCGCCGGGTCCCGGACATGCGCGAGTTCGAGGGCCTCGCCCCGGCGGAGGTCCTGGACGCGGAGGCGTCGCTGCGGGCGCGGATCTCCGAGCGCGCCGCCGAGCAGGCCTGACGGGACTGGGAGGATCACCGCCATGCGCTTCATGCTGGTCCTGACCTACGACGAGGCCGCCGCCGCGGCGAAGACGCCGGACCCGGCGATCTTCGAGGAGATGGGACGGTTCAACCAGGCGATGGTCGACGCGGGCGTCCTGCTCGCGGGCGAGGGCCTCGCCCCGAGCGCCCAGGGCGCGATCGTCGCCTACGGGGACGCCGAGGGCGGTGCCGCCGAGGAGCCGACCGTCACCGACGGGCCGTTCACCGAGATCAAGGAGCTGATCGGCGGCTTCTGGATCCTGCGGGTGGACTCGCTGGCCGACGCAGTGTCCTGGGCCCGCCGGGCGCCGTTCCGCGACGGCGAGCGGGTCCAGATCCGCCGCGTCCTCGACCCGGAGGACTTCGAGGGCGTCGCGCCCGACGAGGTGATGGAGGCCGAGTCGGAGATGCGCTCCCGGATCGAGCAGCAGAGCGGGTCGTGAGCCGCGACCCGTTCGCCGCCCTCGACGCGGTGTGGCGAGCGGAGTCCGCGCGGATCGTGGCCGGCGTCGCGCGCGTGGTGCGCGACGTCGGCCTGGCGGAGGAGCTGGCGCACGACGCCCTGGTGCAGGCGCTGGAGCAGTGGCCGGCCGAGGGCGTGCCCGACAACCCGGGCGCCTGGCTCGCGTCGACGGCGCGGCGGCGGGCGATCGACACGATCCGGCGCGAGCAGACCTTCGCCCGCAAGGCCGAGGAGGTGGGGCGGGCGGAGTCGCTCCGCGTGGAGCCCGACGCGGCGGACGTCGTGGCCGACCCGGCCCGGGCCGTCGGCGACGACGTGCTCGCCCTGCTCTTCGCCGCCTGCCACCCGGTGCTCGCCCGGGAGGCGCGGGTCGCGCTGACGCTCCGGCTCTTCGGCGGCCTGACCACCGACGAGATCGCCCGCGGGCTGCTGGTCGCGTCCACGACGGTCGGGCAGCGGATCAGCCGGGCCAAGAAGCGGCTCTCGGCCGAGGGCGTCGAGCTGGAGATCCCCGCGGGGGAGGAGCTCACGGCACGCCTCGGTGCGGTCCTCGAGGTCGTCTACCTGACCTTCAACGAGGGCTACACCGCGACCGCGGGCGCGGACTGGGTCCGCCACGACCTGTGCGACGAGGCGATGCGGCTCGGCCGGCGCCTCGCCGCGCTGATGGCCGACCGCGCCGAGGTCCACGGCCTGCTCGCGCTCATGGAACTGCAGGCCTCCCGGCTGCGGGCGCGGACCGGTCCCGACGGCGAGCCGGTGCTGCTCGCCGACCAGGACCGCGGGCGCTGGGACCGGCTGCTCATCCGCCGCGGCCTCGAGGGCCTGGAGCGGGCGCGGGCGCTCGGCGGCGCCGGCCCGTACACCCTGCAGGCCGCGATCGCCGCCGAGCACGCCCGGGCGGCGAGGGTCGACACGACCGACTGGGGGCGGCTCGCGGAGCTCTACGGCGAGCTCGCCGCGGCGGCGCCCTCGCCCGTGGTCGAACTGAACCGCGCCGTCGTCGTCGGGAGGGCGTCCGGGCCCGAGGCCGCCCTCGCGATCGTCGACGGGCTGCGTGGCGAGCCGGCCCTGGCCCGGTACCACCTGCTCCCGGCCGTGCGCGCGGACCTGTTGATCGCGCTGGGCCGCACCGACGAGGCCGCCGCCGAGCTCGACCGGGCCGCGGACCTCGCCGCGAACGACGCGGAGCGCGCCCTGCTGCGTCGCCGGCTCGAGGACCTCCGCGAGGCGGCCCTGGGCGGTCGCTGATCACCGCATCCCTACGATCGTCGTCGTGAGCTTCGACCTGCTGCCCGCCGTCGACGTCGTCGACGGCCAGGCCGTCCGTCTCGTCCAGGGCGAGGCCGGCACCGAGACCGGTTACGGCGACCCGCTCGACGCGGCCCGCGGCTGGGTCGACGACGGCGCCCGCTGGATCCACCTCGTCGACCTCGACGCCGCGTTCCGGCGCGGGTCGAACGCGGATCTGCTCGCCTCCCTCGTCGCGAGCGTGCCGGTGAACGTGGAGCTGTCCGGGGGGATCCGCGACGACGAGTCGCTGCGCCGGGCCCTCGCGACCGGCTGCGCGCGGGTGAACATCGGCACCGCCGCGCTCGAGGACCCCGCGTGGTGCGCGAAGGCCATCGCCGAGTTCGGCGACCGGGTGGCCGTCGGGCTCGACGTCAAGATCCGCGACGGCGAGCACCGGCTGGCCGCGCGCGGCTGGGTCTCCGACGGCGGGGACCTGTGGGACGTCCTGGCCCGGCTCGACGCCGAGGGCTGCTCGCGCTACGTCGTCACCGACGTGGGCCGGGACGGCACGCTGACCGGACCGAACACCGACCTGCTGGCCGCGGTGTGCGAGCGGACGTCGGCGCCCGTCGTCGCGAGCGGGGGCGTGGCGAGCCTGGACGACGTGCGGGCGCTGGCGGGTCTGGCGTCGGTCGGCGTCGAGGGCGCGATCATCGGGAAGGCGCTCTACGCCGGGGCGTTCACGCTGCCCGAGGCGCTCGCCGCGGTCGCCTGAGCAACGTCAGTAGGCTGATCGTCATGGGTGTGGCCGTCCGCGTGATCCCCTGCCTGGACGTCGACGCCGGGCGGGTGGTCAAGGGCGTCAACTTCGTCGACCTGCGCGACGCGGGCGATCCGGTGGAGATGGCGCGGCTCTACGACGCCGAGGGCGCCGACGAGCTCACCTTCCTCGACGTCAGCGCGTCCTCCGGCGAGCGGGAGACCACCTACGACGTCGTCCGGCGCACCGCGGAGCAGGTCTTCATCCCGCTGACCGTCGGCGGCGGCGTGCGCACCAACGAGGACATCGACCGGCTGCTGCGCGCGGGCGCGGACAAGGTAGGGATCAACACCGCCGCGATCGCCCGCCCGGAGTTCCTGGGCGAGGCGAGCCGCCGCTACGGCTCGCAGTGCATCGTGCTCTCCGTCGACGCGCGGCGGGTGCCGGCGGACGGGCAGCCCACCCCGAGCGGGTTCGAGGTGACCACCCACGGCGGGCGCCGCGGCACCGGGATCGACGCGCTGGAGTGGGCGCAGCGCGGCGCCGAGCTCGGCGTCGGGGAGATCCTGCTGAACTCGATGGACGCCGACGGCACCAAGGACGGCTTCGACCTGGAGATGCTGCGGAAGGTGCGTTCCCTGGTCGACGTCCCCGTGATCGCCAGTGGCGGCGCCGGCGCGGTGGAGCACTTCGCGCCCGCGGTCGAGGCGGGGGCGGACGCCGTGCTCGCGGCCAGCGTGTTCCACTTCGGCATCCTGCGGATCGGCGAGGTCAAGGACGCCCTGCGGGGGTCCGGAGCGGAGGTCCGATGAGTGTCATGCCGGAGCTGACGGGCCGGGTGCGCTGGAACGCCGACGGCCTGGTGTGCGCGGTGGTGCAGCAGTACGACACCCGCGAGGTCCTCATGGTCGCGTGGATGTCCGACGAGGCCCTGGCCCGGACCCTGGAGACGCGCGAGGCGACGTACTGGTCCCGCTCGCGGCAGGAGCTGTGGATCAAGGGCGCGACCTCGGGTCACACCCAGGCCGTGCACGAGGTCCGGCTGGACTGCGACGGCGACACCCTGCTGGTCCTCGTCGACCAGCAGGGTGCGGCCTGCCACACCGGCGACCACACCTGCTTCGACGCGGACGTCCTGCTGCCCGCGCCGGGCTGATCAGCGGCCGAACAGGCGCCCGAACAGCCTCTTCTTCGCCGGGGCGGTCGGCTGCTCGTCCGGCAGCCGGTGCGGGCCCGCGGCCCGCGTCATCTCCAGCGAGGCCGGGCGGCCGTCCGCGCCGAGCTCGAGGCGGGCCCCGGAGTCGCCGCCCGCCGGCGTCAGCTCCAGGTGGTCGCCGTCCTCGGTGAGCTCGCCCCCGCGGAACGCGGCGTAGGCGCGCAGCGCGCGGCGCCAGTCGGTGACGACGCCGAGCGTGATGACCTGGTTCAGCACCGGTCCGAGGCGGGTCGGCTCCGGGGACGGCGCGGGCAGCGGCGGGTGCTCGGTCACCGCCAGCATCACCTGGGTGCCGCCACCGGCCTCCACCGGCAGCCACACGTCCACGTCGCTCGCCGCCACCGAGGCGATCCCGGCCCGGGTGGCGTCCCAGGCGTCGTCCAGCGGGACCTCGGCGGTGACCAGCTCGCGCACGCCGTGCTGCTCGCCGAAGGCCCGGACCTGCTCGGCGACCGCGAGGACCTCGGGGGAGTACGCCGTCGGGTTGGCCCACGCCCACAGCCACGACCGCGGTCCGGGTGCGGCCGAGCCGAGGAGGCCGACGCCGAGGTCCAGCCCCGTCGTGAACCGCACCCGGCCCTCGTGCAGGTCGACCTGGTAGCTGCCGGAGTCCCCGATCACCTCCTGGAACGCCATCTGCCGGTCGACGCAGGCGAACACGTGATCGTCGAGGAGCTCGCGGACGTCCACGCGCGGACCCTAGGAGAAGCCCGGCCGCCCCGTCCGCGCGATGTGGAGGAGTTCAACGGACGTTCGCCAGCGCGGCGACGATCCGGCCGGCCGCGGTGGTCCGCAGGCAGGCGCGCGCCAAGGGATCGCACGACCGGACCCTAGCCGGGGACGCGCGATGCCGAGTGCGACAGAGGGCAGGTACGGGGGCCCGAGAACCTGCGCCACGTCACACTCGGCGCCGGACCTAGCCGGGGATGCGCGCCTCCGCGGTCACCCGGAACGCGCGGACGGCGGCCCGCACCGCGGGCGTCTCCCGGTCCGTGCGCCACACCGCGTCCACCGTCCGGGAGAGCACTGGGACCGTCTCGACCATCCGCACCCCCGACGGGATGGCCGGCCGGGCGAGCCGCGGGATCATCGCCGCGAGACCGGCCCCCGCGACGAGCTCCAGGTGGATGGCGAACCCGCAGACCGTGCACGTGACGCGCGGCTCCAGGCCCTCCCGGCGGAGGCGCTCGACGAGCCAGTCGTGGGCCCGCGTGCTGCTGGTGTCGGCGACCCACGTCAGGTCGGCGCCCGCGAGGTCGGCCAGCGCCACCGTCCCGGACGAGGCGAGCGGGTGCTCACGGGGGAGCGCGAGGTCCATGACGTCGTCGCACAGCTGGGTGCGGCTCGTGCGGGCCGGCACCGGCGCGGGCAGGCCGTCCCAGTTCTCGACGACGGCCAGGTCCAGGTCGCCGGCGACCAGCGCGGGGAGGGTCTGCTCGGCCTCGCCGTCGGAGAGCAGGACGGTCAGGTCCGGGTGGGCCGCCCGCAGCCGGGCGAGGCTGGCCGGGGCCAGCGCGTGCACCGTCGTCGGGATCGCCCCGATGCGCAGGGGCCCGACCACGTCGTCGTCGAGACGGTCCAGGTCCCGCCGGGCGAGCGCGAGCCGGTCCAGGAGGGCCGCGGCGTGGTCGGCGAGCACCAGGCCCGCCGGGGTCAGCCGGATGCCGCGGCCGGCGGGCTCGGTCAGGGGTGCGCCCGCCTCGCGCTCCAGCGCCGCGAGCTGCTGGGAGACCGCCGAGGAGGTGAGGTGCAGGCTCGCGGCCGCCCTCCCGACGGTGCCGTGGGTGGCGACGGCGTGCAGCGCCTGCAGGCGCGTGGTCGCGAACACGTCAGCGAACCTAACGGTTCGCGGTGAGAAGTCCTCGCTGGTCCTGAACGGTCCGGCCCAGCAGGCTGGACCCGTGACGCTGTCCGCCTCCCCGGCCGCCTCCGGGACCGCTGCCACGACCCGCCGTCCGCTCGACCCCCGCCTCCTCGCCGTCGCCGGCAGCCTGTGCATCGCGCTCTCGCCGATCCTGATCGCGCTGTCGGGCACCTCGCCGGGCACCGCGACCGTGTTCCGCTGCCTGCTCGCCCTGCCGGTGCTCGTGCCGATGGCCCTGCTGGAGCGGCGGCGCACCCGGGCCGCGGTGGACGCCCCGCGCGGGCGTCCGTGGCTGGTGGTCGTCGGCGGCCTGCTGCTGGGGCTGGACATGACGCTGTGGACCGGTGCGATCCACGCCGTCGGCGCCGGCGTCTCGACCGTGCTGGTCAACGTCCAGGTGGTGATCCTGCCGCTGCTCGCGTTCCTCGTCCTGGGCGAGCGCGTGCGGCCGTCGTTCCTGCTGGCGGTGCCGGTGATGCTGGGCGGCGTCGCCCTCGCCGGCGGCCTCGCGGACGGTGGCGGCGACGCGGCCGACCCGGTGCTCGGCACCGTGCTCGCGCTGCTGGCCGCGGTCGCGTACGCGGGCTACCTGCTCCTCCTGCGCGTCGGCTCCGCGCCCGGCGAGAAGTCCGGCCCGGTCACCCTCGCGACCGCCGCGGCCGCGGTCAGCTCCTTCGTCCTCGGGAGCCTGTGGGAGGGCGTCGACCTCACGCCGGGCTGGACCGCGATCGGCTGGCTCGCGGTGCTGGCCCTGATCGGCCAGTGCATGGGTTGGGTGCTGATCGCGGGCGGCATGGCCCGGCTGCCGTCCTCGACCGGCGCGTCGATCCTGCTGCTCCAGCCGGTCGGCGCCGTGGTGCTCGGCATGCTGGTCCTCGGCCAGTTCCCCACCGCCTGGCAGCTCGCCGGCTGCGTCGTGGTGATCGGCGCGGTCGCCTTCGCGGCCCGCCGCCGCGTCGAACCCTCCCCGGAGGACGCCGTCGCGTCCTGAGCCGCGTCGGGTTGGACAATGGGCCCGTGTCCGTGACCGACCACCCGACCTCGCTCGGGGCCGTGACGCCGGAGCGCGAGCAGTTCCACGCCCTGGCCGCGCACCACCGCGTCATCCCGGTGGTGCGCCGCCTGCTCGCCGACGACGAGACGCCGCTGGGGGTGTACCGCAAGCTCGCGGGGGAGCACAGCGGGACGTTCCTGCTGGAGTCGGCGGCGCACGGCGAGTCGTGGTCGCGCTGGTCGTTCGTCGGGGCGCGCAGCGCCGCCGCGCTCACCGAGCGCGGCGGCCGGGCGCACTGGACCGGCACGCCGCCGGTGGGGCTCCCCGGCGACGACACCGACGGACTCGAGGACCCCCTGGAGGCCCTGCGGGAGACCCTCGAGCGGCTGCGCACCGAGCCGCTGCCGGGACTGCCCCCGCTGACCGGCGGCCTGGTCGGCTACGTCGGCTACGACGCCGTGCGCCGCCTCGAGCGGCTGCCCGAGCTCGCGGACGACGACCTCGAGATCCCCGAGCTGGTGATGCTGCTGGCCACCGACCTGGCCGCACTCGACCACCACGAGGGCACCGTCTGGCTGATCGCGAACGCGGTCAACTGGGACGACAGCCCGGAGCGCGTCGACGAGGCCTACGACGACGCGGTCGCCCGCCTGGACCGGATGACCGCCGAGCTCGGCGCCCCGTCGCCGTCGACGGTCGCCCGCTACGACCCCGAGGCGGGTCGCTCCCCGCAGGTGAGCCGCCGGTTCCCCCGGGACGCCTACCTGGCCGCGGTGGAGGCGGCGAAGGAGCGCATCCGGGCGGGCGACGCCTTCCAGGTGGTGGTCAGCCAGCGCTTCGAGACCCCGACGAGCGCGGAGGCCCTCGACGTCTACCGGGTGCTGCGGGCCACGAACCCGAGCCCGTACATGTACCTGCTGCGACTCACCGACGCCGCCGACCGGCCGTTCGAGATCGTCGGGTCGAGCCCGGAGGCCCTGGTGACCGTGCGGGACGGCGTCGCCACCACGCACCCGATCGCCGGCACGCGGTGGCGCGGTACGGACGCCGAGGAGGACATCCTGCTCGAGAAGGACCTCCTGGCCGACGAGAAGGAGCGCGCCGAGCACCTCATGCTCGTCGACCTCGGGCGCAACGACCTCGGCCGGGTGTGCGTGCCCGGCACCGTCAAGGTCCACCGGTTCTTCGACATCGAGCGCTACAGCCACGTCATGCACCTGGTCTCGACCGTGTCCGGCCGGCTCGCGGAGGGCTGCAGCGCCGTCGACGCCGTCACCGCCTGCTTCCCCGCGGGCACCCTCTCCGGCGCCCCGAAGCCGAAGGCCATGGAGATCATCGAGGAGCTCGAACCCACCCGCCGGGGCCTCTACGGCGGCATCGTCGGCTACCTGGACTTCGCCGGCGACGCCGACACCGCGATCGCGATCCGCACCGGGCTGCTGCGCGACGGGGTGGCCCACGTCCAGGCCGGCGGAGGTGTGGTCGCGGACTCGGACCCGGTCGCCGAGGACACCGAGGCGACCAACAAGGCCCGCGCCGTGCTCGCCGCCGTCGCGACCGCCGCGACCCTGCGCCCGCCCGGGCCGGACGCGTGAGCCGCCCGGCGCCCGGCGGCCCGCGGCTGCTCGGGCTCGCGGTGGCCGGCCTGCTCCTGGCCGCGGTGGCCCTGTGGGGCGCGTCGCGCGGGACCTGGCTGAGCGCGACGTGGGACGTGCCGCTGCGCGGGCGGCTGGTGGTCACCGCGACGGGCGCGGACACCGAACCCGTCCTGGTCCCGTGGGCGCTGCTCGCGCTGGCGGCGATCGGCGGGCTCCTCGCCACCTCCGGCCGCGGACGGCGCGCCGTGGGCGTCGTGGTCGGGCTGGCCGGGCTGTGGGCGCTGCTGCGCGCGCTGTCCGGGCTGGCCGCGCCGCCCGCGGACGCCCTCCCGGCCGCCGCCCGCCGGGCCGGCCGGGTCGTGGACGTCAGCGCCTCGGTGGTGTGGCCGCTGCTCGGCGGACTGGGCGGGCTGCTGCTCGTCGGCGTGGGGGTGCTGGTCGCCCTCCGCGGCGCGGTGATGCCACGACTCGGGGCGCGCTACGACGCCCCGGGGGCGGCCCGCCCGCGCCCCGCCGACGAGGACCGCTCGCTGTGGGAGGCACTGGACGCCGGGGAGGATCCCACGGCGGCCCCCGAGGGGTCGACACCGAGGGCGCCGGACCGGGGCGACGGGACCGGGAGTTAAACTTCCGGTGTACTGGCCAGGGACCAGATCCCGGTGGCCCCGGACACACGCGGCGCCACGGATCGACCGAGCCCGAAGGATGGGGGCAGCACCCGCGTGAGCGTCCTGGAGCAGATCCTCGAGGGGGTCCGGGCCGACCTCGCCGCCCGCGAGGCCGCCGTTCCCTTCGACCAGGTGAAGGCGGCAGCCGCGGCCGCACCGCCGGCCAAGGACGCGCTCGCGGCGCTCCAGGGGCAGGGGATCGGGGTCATCGCCGAGGTCAAGCGGGCCTCGCCGTCCCGCGGCCACATGGTCGACATCCCCGACCCGGCGAAGCTCGCCAGGCAGTACGTCGAGGGCGGCGCGCGGGTGATCAGCGTGCTGACCGAGCAGCGCTGGTTCGAGGGGTCGCTGACCGACCTGGACGAGGTCCGGGCCGCGGTCGACATCCCGGTGCTGCGCAAGGACTTCGTGGTCGGCACCTACCAGGTCCACGAGGCCCGGGCGCACGGCGCGGACCTCGTGCTGCTGATGTGCTCGGTGCTGGAGCAGAACGCGCTCGACGCCCTGGTGGACCGGGTGCACTCGCTCGGGATGACCGCCCTGGTGGAGATCCACGACGAGGTCGAGGCCGACATGGCGCTGCAGGCCGGCGCCAAGCTGGTCGGGATCAACGCCCGCGACCTGAAGACCCTGGACGTCGACCGCGACGTCTTCAGCCGGCTCGCGCCCGGGCTGCCCGGCGAGGTCCTGCGCGTCGCCGAGTCCGGCGTGCGCGGCCCGGGCGACCTGATGACCTACGCCGGGCTCGGGGCCGACGCCGTCCTCGTGGGCGAGTCGATGGCCACCGCCGAGGACCCGCGCGCGGCCGTCCGCCAGCTGGTCACCGCCGGGTCGCACCCGGCGTGCCCGAAGCCCGCGCGATGACGGCGGGGAAGACCGCGCTCCCGACGGCGGGTGACGGCCTCGCCGAGCACGGGCACGACCCCGACGCCGGCGGCCACTTCGGGCGCTACGGCGGCCGGTTCATGCCCGAGGCCCTGATCGCCGCCGTCGACGAGGTCGCCGCGGAGTACGACAAGGCCCGGCACGACCCCGAGTTCCTGGCCGAGCTCGACCGGCTCCAGCGCGACTACGCCGGTCGTCCCAGCCCCGTGACGGACGCCCGCCGGCTCTCCGAGCACGCGGGCGGCGCCCGGATCCTGCTCAAGCGCGAGGACCTGAACCACACCGGTTCGCACAAGATCAACAACGTGCTCGGCCAGGCGCTGCTGACCCAGCGCATGGGCAAGACGCGGGTGATCGCGGAGACCGGCGCGGGGCAGCACGGCGTCGCCACCGCCACGGCCGCGGCGCTGCTCGGGCTCGACTGCGTCGTCTACATGGGCGAGGTCGACACCGAGCGCCAGGCGCTCAACGTCGCTCGCATGCGGCTGCTGGGCGCCGAGGTGATCCCGGTGACCACGGGCTCGCGGACGCTCAAGGACGCGCTCAACGAGGCCTACCGCGACTGGGTCTCGACCGTCGGGCACACCCACTACGTCCTGGGCACCGCCGCCGGGCCGCACCCGTTCCCGATGATGGTGCGCGACTTCCACCGCGTGATCGGCCTGGAGGCCCGCGCCCAGGTGCTCGACCAGTACGGGCGCCTGCCGGACGCCGTCCTCGCGTGCGTGGGCGGCGGGTCCAACGCCATCGGCATCTTCCACCCGTTCCTCGACGACGCCGCGGTGCGGCTGATCGGCTGCGAGGCCGCGGGCGACGGGGTCGAGAGCGGCCGTCACGCCGCCTCCATCACCGGCGGCAGCGTCGGCGCGCTGCACGGGGCGCTGACCTACGTGCTGCAGGACGACGACGGGCAGACGGTCGAGTCGCACTCCATCTCGGCCGGTCTGGACTATCCGGGGGTCGGCCCGGAGCACTCGTACCTGGCCGAGATCGGCCGCGCCGAGTACGTCCCGGTCACCGACGCGGAGGCGATGGACGCGTTCCGGTTGCTGTGCCGCACCGAGGGCATCATCCCGGCGATCGAGTCGGCGCACGGGATCGCCGGCGCGCTGCGCCTCGGCCGGGAGCTCGGCCCCGACGCGACGCTGCTGGTCAACCTGTCCGGCCGGGGCGACAAGGACGTCGAGACCGCCGCGCGGTGGTTCGACGTGGTCGACCCGGCGTCCCTGCCGACCACCGAGCCCGACCCGGACGACGCGGCCGCCGGGGAGCGGGAGCTGTGACCTCGACGGGGCCCACCACCCGGACCGGACTCGCCGTGCTGGACGAGGTCTTCTCGACCGCCCGCGCCGAGTCGCGGGCCGCCCTGATCTCCTACCTGCCCACCGGCTACCCGACGATCCCCGGGTCCCGCGGGCTGCTCACCCAGACCCTCGACGCGGGCGCCGACCTGGTCGAGGTCGGGCTGCCCTACTCCGACCCGGTGCTCGACGGCCCCGTGGTCGCGCACGCCGTGGAGACCGCCCTGCGTGGCGGGGTGCGGACCCGCGACACCCTCGACCTCGTCGAGGCGCTGGCCGCCCGCGGGGGGCGCGCCGTCGTCATGACCTACTGGAACCCGGTGCTGCGGTACGGGGTCGAGGCCTTCGCGCGGGACCTCGCCGCGGCGGGCGGGCTCGGCCTGATCACCCCCGACCTGGTGCCCGACGAGGCGGGGGAGTGGCTCGCCGCGGCGGACCGGCACGGCATCGCGCCGATCTTCCTCGTCGCGCCGTCGTCCACCGAGGACCGCATCGCCTCGACGACCACCGCGACCCGCGGCTTCGTCTACGCGGCCTCCACCATGGGCGTCACCGGCGCCCGGGACACCGTCGCCACGAGCGCCCCCGAGCTCGTCGCGCGCACCCGCCGGCACACCGACCTGCCCGTCGGGGTCGGGCTGGGCGTGCGCAACGGCGCCCAGGCCGGGGAGATCGCCACGTACGCCGACGGCGTGATCGTCGGCTCGGCGATGGTGTCCGCCGCCGAGCACGGCCGGGCCGCCGTCGCGCGTCTGACCACCGAGCTCGCCGCGGGCGTGCGGGGCCAGCACACCGGACGCTGAGTCCGGCCGTGGGCGCCCCCACCTCACCGACGGTGTCGGGGGTGACCGATAGCGTGAGCGCCGTGCTCGCGTCGCTGCCGATGACCATCCCCAGCCCGCCCCAGGGCGTCTGGGAGCTCGGCCCGGTCCCGCTGCGCGCGTACGCGCTGTGCATCATCGCGGGCATCGTCGTCGCGGTCTGGCTGACCGAGCGCCGCTTCGTCGCCCGCGGCGGGGCGCCCGGGTTCGTCATCGACGTGGCGGTCTGGGCCGTGCCGTTCGGCCTGATCGGCGGCCGGCTCTACCACCTGGCCACCGACTGGCGGACCTACTTCGGCCCGGGCGGCGACCCGGTGGCCGCGCTGTACGTGTGGAACGGCGGCCTGGGCATCTGGGGCGCGATCGCGCTGGGCGCGGTGGGCGCGTGGATCGCGTGCCGCCGCCGCGGCGTCCCGCTCACCGCGTTCGCCGACGCCGCGGCCCCCGGCATCGTCCTGGCCCAGGCGATCGGCCGGCTCGGCAACTGGTTCAACCAGGAGCTCTACGGCGCGCCGACCACGCTGCCGTGGGGCCTGGAGATCTACCGCCGGGTCGATCCGACGACGGGGGCGGTCGACAACCTGGGCGGGGTCGCCCTCGACCGCACGCCGATCGAGATCGTCCAGCCGACCTTCCTCTACGAGCTCGTGTGGAACGTCCTGGTGGCGCTGCTGGTGATCTGGGCGGACCGCCGCTTCACCCTGGCCCGCGGCCGCGCGTTCGCCCTGTACGTCGCCGGGTACACGCTGGGCCGCTTCTTCATCGAGATGCTGCGGACCGATCCGGCGCTCACCCGGGTCGAGGGGGTGCGGGTGAACGTCATCGTCGCCGCGGTCCTCTGCGTGGCCGCCCTGCTCTACCTGGCCCTCGCCCGCGGGTCGCGCGAGGATCTGTCGGGCTCGATGCCGCCGGACCCGACCGGTTCGCCCGCCGACGGCGCGGGTACGCCCGGGCCTGTGACTTCGAAGGACGAACAGGACGAGCGCATCGACGACGCGAACCTGGCCCGCGAGAAGCGGCACGCCGTGTCGGCCCCCGACCGCGACCCCAGCCACGGCGCGGCCGAGCCCTCCGGGGTGGACGCCGAGCCCGAGGGTGTCCAGCCCGAGGAGGAGGACGCCTCCGCCGCCCCGCCGTCCTCGGCCCACGGTTCCTGACCGATCTGCTCCACCGGGCGTTCGCCGCACCGCCCCCGGCCCGCCGCCGCGGGCTAGACTCGCCCCGGGCCATCGCCGTCCCGGATCACCACCGTCCGGCTCGCGCGACCGAGGGCCCGCACCGGCGTCCGACGACGCCGGCCGCGGGCCGTCCTCGGCGGCGATGAGGAGGCCCGCCCGTGCTGTTCTCGACCAATCCGGGCCCGCAGGGTCTGTACGACCCGGCGAACGAGCACGACGCCTGCGGCGTCGGGGCCGTCGTCGACACCCGCGGGCGTCGCAGCCACCGCATCGTCGCGGACGCGCTGCAGGTGCTGCACAACCTCGACCATCGCGGCGCCGCTGGCAGCGAGCCCACCAGCGGTGACGGCGCCGGCATCCTGCTGGGCGTCCCCGACGAGCTGCTCCGCGCCACCGTCGACGTCCCGCTGCCCGCCCCCCGCCCGTCCGCGGACGGCGGCCAGGACGAGTACGCCTATGCGTGCGGCCTGGTGTTCCTGCCCGCGGACGACGACGGGTCGGCCAAGGCGGTCTCGCTGCTGGAGCGGATCACCGCCGAGGAGGGCCTCGAGGTCCTCGCCTGGCGCGACACCCCGACCGATCCGGAGGGTGCCGACGTCGGGTCGGTCGCGCGGTCGGTCATGCCCCGCTTCGCCCAGGTGCTCGTCGCCCACCCGGACCGCACCCTGGCCGGGATCGCGCTGGACCGGGTCGCGTGGATCGTGCGCAAGCGCGCGGAGCGCGAGTCGCTCGAGCAGGGCTGCGGTCTGTACGTGACCTCGCTGTCGAGCCGCACGGTGACCTACAAGGGCATGCTGACCACCGACCAGCTGCCGCTGTTCTTCCCCGACCTGCGCGACGAGCGCCTGCGCAGCGCGGTCGCGGTGGTCCACAGCCGGTTCTCGACGAACACCTTCCCGAGCTGGCCGCTGGCCCACCCGTACCGCACGATGGCGCACAACGGCGAGATCAACACGATCCGCGGCAACCGCAACCGGATCCGGGCCCGCGAGTCGCTGCTCGGCACGGACCTCTTCCCCGGCGACCTGCAGCGCGCGATGCCGGTGTGCCCGGAGGGCACGTCGGACTCCGCCAGCTTCGACGAGGTTCTGGAGATGCTCACGCTCGGCGGCCGCCCGCTGCCGCACGCGGTGATGATGATGATGCCGGAGGCGTGGGAGAACCACGCCGAGATGCCGGCCGACCAGCGTGCCTTCTACCAGTTCCACGCGAGCCTGATGGAGCCGTGGGACGGGCCCGCGGCGGTCGTGTTCAGCGACGGCACCCTGCTCGGCGCGACGCTCGACCGCAACGGTCTCCGGCCGTGCCGCTGGTGGCACCTCGCGGACGGGCGGGTGGTGCTCGCGAGCGAGTCCGGCGTGCTCGACGTGCCCGCCGCCGACGTCGTCGCGAAGGGGCGGTTGCGGCCCGGGCGGATGTTCCTGGTCGACACGCGCGCCGGGCGCGACGGCAATGGGTCCGACGGGTCCGCGGCGCTGATCGACGACGACGCCTACAAGTCCGAGCTGGCCGCGGCCGAGCCGTACGCCGAGTGGCTGCACGCCGGGCTGGTGCGGCTCGAGGAGCTGCCCGCCCGCGAGCACGTGGTGCACACCCACGAGTCGGTGGTGCGCCGCCAGCAGACGTTCGGCTACACCGAGGAGGAGCTGCGGATCCTCCTCGCGCCGATGGCGACCACGGGCGCCGAGCCGTTGGGCTCGATGGGCACCGACACCCCCACCGCGGCTCTCTCGCGGCGGGCGCGGCTGCTCTACGACTACTTCGTGCAGCTCTTCGCGCAGGTGACGAACCCGCCGCTGGACGCGATCCGCGAGGAGCTGGTCACCTGCATGGCGCGGGCGATCGGGCCGGAGCAGAACCTGTTCCACCCCGGGCCGGCCAGCTGCCGCCAGGTCGTGCTGCCCGTGCCGGTGATCGACAACGACGAGCTCGCCAAGCTGATCCACATCAACGACGACGGCGACATGCCCGGCTTCGCCGCGACCGTGATCTCGGGGCTCTACGAGGTGGACGGCGGCGAGGCGGCGCTGCGCGACGCCCTCGACCGCGTGCGCCGCCGGGCGAGCGAGGCCATCGCGGACGGCAAGCGCATCCTCGTGCTCTCCGACCGCGACTCCGACGCCCGGTGGGCCCCGATCCCGTCCCTGCTGCTCGTCTCGGCGGTGCACCACCACCTCGTGGCCACCCGGGAGCGGACCCAGGTCGCCCTGGTCGCGGAGTCCGGCGACGCCCGCGAGGTCCACCACATGGCGTTGCTGCTCTCCTACGGCGCCGCCGCGATCAACCCGTACCTCGCGTTCGAGTCGATCGAGGACATGATCACCTCGGGCTGGCTGGAGCACCTGGAGACCGGGCAGGCCGTCCGCAACTACGTGAAGGCCGCCGTCAAGGGCGTCCTCAAGGTGATGTCGAAGATGGGCATCTCGACCGTGAGCGGCTACACCGCCGCGCAGGTCTTCGAGGCGGTCGGCCTGTCCCAGGAGCTCGTCGACGAGTACTTCTCGGGCACGTCGTCCAAGCTCGGCGGCGGCGGGCTCGACCAGCTGGCCACCGAGGTGGCCGTCCGGCACCGGACGGCCTACCCGTCCAACCCGACCGAACGGGCGCACCGGCGGCTCGACGTCGGCGGCGAGTACGCCTACCGGCGCGAGGGCGAGGTCCACCTCTTCACCCCGGAGACGGTGTTCCTGCTCCAGCACGCGACCCGGACGAAGCAGCGCGACGTGTTCCGGCGCTACACCGCCGAGGTCGACCGCATCACGCGCGAGGGCGGTCAGCTGCGCGGGATGTTCCGCCTGCGCTACGAGGACCGGACCCCGATCGACCTCGACGAGGTCGAGCCGGCCACGGAGATCGTCAAGCGGTTCGCCACCGGGGCGATGAGCTACGGCTCGATCTCCGGCGAGGCCCACACCGACCTCGCGATCGCGATGAACAACATCGGCGGCAAGTCGAACACCGGGGAGGGCGGGGAGGACCCGGTCCGCCTCGTCGACCCGTCGAAGCGGTCCGCGATCAAGCAGGTCGCCTCCGGCCGCTTCGGCGTGACCAGCGAGTACCTCGTCCACGCCGACGACATCCAGATCAAGATGGCGCAGGGCGCGAAGCCCGGCGAGGGCGGGCAGCTCGCGGGCAAGAAGGTCTACCCGTGGATCGCCGAGGTGCGCTACTCCACCCCGGGCGTGGGCCTGATCAGCCCGCCCCCGCACCACGACATCTACTCCATCGAGGACCTCAAGCAGCTCATCCACGACCTCAAGAACGCGAACGACCGGGCGCGCATCCACGTCAAGCTGGTCGCCTCGGTCGGGGTCGGGACGGTCGCCGCGGGCGTGTCGAAGGCGCACGCGGACGTCGTGCTGATCTCCGGGTGGGACGGCGGGACCGGCGCGGCCCCGCTGACGAGCCTCAAGCACGCCGGGGCACCGTGGGAGGTCGGGCTCGCCGACACCCAGCAGACCCTCATGCTCAACGGGCTGCGCGACCGCATCTCGGTGCAGGTCGACGGCGGGATGAAGACCGGCTACGACGTCATCGTCGGCATGCTCCTCGGCGGGGAGGAGTACGGGTTCTCCACGGCGCCGCTGGTGGTCAACGGCTGCGTCATGATGCGGGTCTGCCACCTCGACACCTGTCCCGTCGGCGTCGCGACCCAGAACCCGGAGCTGCGCAAGCGCTACACCGGGCGCCCGGAGTTCGTCGAGAACTTCTTCTGGTTCATCGCCGAGGAGGTCCGCGAGTACCTCGCGAAGCTCGGGTTCCGCACGATCGACGAGGCCGTCGGGCACTCCGAGGTGATCGACGCCGCGGAGGCGGTGGACAACTGGAAGGCGCAGGGCGTCGACCTGACGCCGCTGTTCACCGTCCCCGACGTCCCCGAGGGCGCCCCGACGGACCGGCGCCGGACCAGGAGCCAGGACCACGGCCTGGACCGGGCGCTCGACCGCACGCTCATCCAGCTCGCCGAGGGCGCCCTCGACGACGCCGTGCCGGTGCGGATCGACGTGCCGGTGCGCAACGTCAACCGCACCGTCGGCACGCTGCTCGGCGCGGAGGTCACCCGCCGGTACGGCAAGCACGGGCTCGCCGACGACACGATCCACGTCGAGCTCGCCGGGTCGGCCGGGCAGTCGTTCGGTGCGTTCCTGCCGCGCGGGATCACTCTCGACCTCGTCGGCGACGCCAACGACTACGTCGCCAAGGGGCTCTCCGGGGGCCGCGTGATCGTGCGACCTCCCGAGGGCGCGCAGTTCACCGAGCCGCTGGACTCCGACCGGGAGGAGCGGCACACGATCGCCGGCAACGTCATCGCCTACGGCGCGACCTCCGGCGAGGTGTTCCTGCGCGGCCAGGTGGGGGAGCGGTTCTGCGTGCGCAACTCCGGCGCGCTCGCCGTCGTCGAGGGGGTCGGCGACCACGCGTGCGAGTACATGACCGGCGGCCGGGTGGTCGTGCTGGGCAGCACCGGCCGCAACCTCGGAGCCGGGATGTCCGGGGGGATCGCCTTCGTCCACGACCTGCCGGAGGTCCGGGTCAACCAGGAGATGGTGGACCTGCTCGAGGTCACCGGCGACGACGCCGAGTGGCTGCGGTGGGTGGTCGAGCGGCACCTCGACCTCACCGGGTCGCCGAAGGCGGCCCGCCTGCTCGACGACTGGGACACCCAGGTCGGGCACATCACCAAGGTCATGCCGACCGACTACCAGCGGGTCCTCGACGCCGAGCAGCGCGCCGCGACCGAGGGCCGCGACCCGAACGAGGTCATCATGGAGGTGGCGGGTGGCTGACCCCCGCGGGTTCCTCACCTACTCCCGGGAGGACAACCCCAAGCGCCCGGTCGAGGAGCGGCGGACCGACTGGCACGAGCTCTACGCCCCGGTCACCGACCCCGACGTGGAGGCCGGCACCCGCGTCCAGGCGGCGCGGTGCATGGACTGCGGGATCCCGTTCTGTCACTCCGGCACGGCCGGGTGCCCGCTGGGCAACCTGATCCCGGAGTGGAACGACTTCGTCCGCCGTGACGAGTGGGGCCGGGCGAGTGACCGGCTGCACGCCACGAACAACTTCCCGGAGTTCACCGGGGCGCTGTGCCCGGCGCCGTGCCAGGAGGCGTGCGTCCTGTCGATCACCGCCCAGCCGGGCTCGGTGGCGATCAAGCGGGTCGAGTGGTCGATCGCGGAGGTGGCGTGGCGGGACGGCCACGTCGCGCCGCAGCCCGCCGCCGAGTCCTCGGGGAAGCGCGTCGCGGTCGTCGGCTCCGGGCCCGCCGGACTGGCCGCCGCACAGCAGCTGACCCGGGCCGGCCACGACGTCACCGTCTACGAGCGCGACGACCGCCTCGGCGGGCTGATGCGCTACGGCATCCCGGAGTTCAAGTTCGAGAAGTGGGAGCTCGACCGCCGGCTCGAGCAGATGCGGGCCGAGGGCACGCGGTTCGTCGTGAACTGCGAGGTCGGCGGGGACGGCCTGCCCGTCGAGCGGCTCCGCGCCGAGTACGACGCGGTGGTCCTGGCGGTCGGGGCGCTCGAGAGCCGGGACGACCGGACGATCGAGGGCCGCGACCTGGACGGCATCCACCTCGCGATGGACTACCTGGTTCCGGCGAACCGCGAGTGCGAGGGCGACGGCCCGTCCTCGATCAACGCCCGGGGCAAGAACGTCATCGTCATCGGCGGCGGCGACACCGGGGCGGACTGCTACGGCACCGCCACCCGGCAGGGCGCCATCGGCGTGCACCAGCTCGACCAGTACCCGGCCCCGCCGCAGACCCGCGACGAGGCCCGCTCGCCCTGGCCGACGTGGCCGCTCATGTTCCGTACCCCACCGGCGCTCGAGGAGGGCGGCGAGCGCCTGTTCGCCACGGCGGTGCGCCGCTTCGTGGGCGACGAGCGCGGACACGTCCGCGCGGTCGAGCTGTCCTCGGTCGAGGTCCGCCGCACCGAGGACGGCCGCCGCGAGGTGGTGCCGACCACGGAGGAGATCCACACCGTGCCGGCCGACCTGGTGCTGTTCTCCATCGGCTTCACCGGGCCCGACGACGGGGCGATGATCCCCGGCCTCGGCATCGAGCGGACGCCGAAGGGCACGATCGGCTGCGGGTCGGACTGGCAGACCGACGTCCCGGACGTGTTCGTCTGCGGCGACGCGCACCGGGGCGCGTCGCTGATCGTCTGGGCCATCGCGGAGGGGCGCTCGGCCGCCGCCGCGGTCGACGCCCACCTCGCCGCCGACGGTCGCACCGACCTGCCGTCGCCGGTGCACCCCGGCGCGCTCCCGCTCAGCGCCTGACCGCGGTCGTCCGCTGGGCGATCGCAACCTCGCCGTCACCCACACGGCCCGCCCCCGGGACACCCTCGTGCACCCGGGGGCGAGCAGAGAGGGACGCCGATGGCGGAACAGGTGGGTACCGGGCGCAGCGAGCACACGGCCAGTGCCGACTACCTCGCGGCGCGCAAGCTCCGGGCGGGGTCGGCCAGCTGGGTGCTGCTGGCCGGGTTGGGCGTCGCGTACGTGATCTCCGGCGACTACGCCGGGTGGCACTTCGGGCTGGCGCAGGGCGGCTGGGGCGGGCTGGCGGTCGCCGCGGTGCTCATGGCGGTCATGTACACGGCCATGGTGCTCTCGCTCGCCGAGATGTCCTCGGCGCTGCCGGCCGCCGGCGGCGGCTACACCTTCGCCCGCGTCGCCCTCGGGCCGTGGGGCGGCTTCGCGACCGGGGCGGCGATCCTGCTCGAGTACGCCGTCGCGCCCGCGGCGATCGCCACCTTCATCGGCGGCTACGTCGAGTCGCTGGGCCTGTTCGGCATCACCGACGGCTGGTGGGTCTACCTGGCCTGCTACGTGCTCTTCGTCGGGGTGCACCTGCTCGGGGCCGGGGAGGCGCTCAAGGCGACGTTCGTCGTCACCGCGATCGCCGCGGTCGCCCTGATCGTGTTCGCGCTCGGGGCGGTCGGCTCGTTCGATCCCGCGAAGCTGCTCGACATCCCGGTGACGGACGCCGCCGGGGCGTCGTCGTTCCTGCCGTTCGGGCTGGTCGGCATCTGGGCGAGCTTCCCGTTCGCGATCTGGTTCTTCCTCGCGGTCGAGGGCGTGCCGCTCGCGGCGGAGGAGGCCCGCGACCCGGTGCGGTCGGTCCCGCGCGGCATCGTCGTCGCGATGATCGCCCTGATCGGCTTCGCCGCGGTGGTGCTGGTGCTCGGGCCGGGCGCGGCCGGCAGCGCCGCGATGTCCACCAGCGACAACCCGCTGGTCACCGCCGCCGACGGCACCGGCCAGGGGTGGCTGTCGACGACGATCAACTACGTGGGCCTGCTCGGCCTCGTCGCCAGCTTCTTCTCGATCATCTACGCCTACTCGCGCCAGACCTTCGCGCTGTCGCGGGCGGGCTACCTCCCGCGGGCGCTGTCGCGGGTGAACGGCCGCCGGGCCCCGGTGCTGGCGCTCGTCGTGCCCGGCCTCATCGGCTTCGTACTGGCCGCGACCGGCGACGGCGACATCCTGATCAACCTCGCGGTGTTCGGGGCGACGCTGTCCTACGTGCTGATGATGGTCGCGCACCAGGTGCTGCGGGTGCGGAACCCGGAGCTGGTCCGGCCCTACCGCACCCCGGGCGGGCGGATCACCTCCGGCATCGCGCTGGTGCTCGCGCTGGCCGCCGTCGTCGCGACCTTCCTCGTCGACGTGGTCGCCGCGCTGTGCGCGCTCGGCGTGTTCGCCGTGCTCATGGCGTGGTTCGGGTTCTACTCGCGGCACCACCTCGTCGCGGCCGCGCCGGACGAGGAGTTCGCCGCGCTGGCCGCGGCCGAGGAGGAGGTGCGATGAGCTGGACCAGCAGTCTCGCCGGACACTCGTACACGTTCTCCGACCTGCGCGAGCTGATGGCCAAGGCCACCCCGGCGCGCTCCGGCGACGTGCTCGCCGGGGTCGCGGCGGAGTCGGCCGCGGAGCGGGTCGCGGCGCAGACGGTGCTGGCGGACCTCCCGCTCGCGCACTTCCTCGACGAGGCGGTCGTGCCCTACGAGGACGACGACGTCACCCGCCTGATCCTCGACTCGCACGACCCCGACGCGTTCGCCCCGGTACGGTCGCTCACGGTCGGCGGCTTCCGCGACCGGCTGCTGTCCTGGCAGGCCGACACGGCCGCGCTCACCGCGCTCGCGCCCGGGCTGACCCCGGAGATGGTCGCCGCGGTCAGCAAGCTGTGCCGCGTCGGCGACCTCGTCGCGATCGCCGCGAAGACCCGCGTCGTGACGGGGTTGCGGACCACGCTGGGGCTGCCCGGACGGCTGGCCACCCGGCTGCAGCCCAACCACCCGACCGACGACGCGGTGGGGATCACCGCGTCCCTGGTCGACGGGCTCCTGCACGGGTCCGGGGACGCCGTGATCGGGATCAACCCCGCGACCGACCGCCCCTCGACGGTGCGTGCCCTGCTCGACCTGCTCGACGACGCCCGGCAGCGCCTCGCGGCGCCGATCCAGTCGTGCGTGCTGACCCACGTCACGACCACCCTGGAGCTGCTCGAGCAGGGCGCACCGGTGGACCTGGTGTTCCAGTCCGTGGCCGGGACCCAGGCGGCGAACCGCGGCTTCGGGGTGACCCTCGACCAGCTGCGCGAGGCCCACGAGGCCGCGCTGGCGCTGCGGCGGGGAACGGTCGGGTCGAACGTGACCTACTTCGAGACCGGCCAGGGATCCGCCCTGTCCGCGGACGCCCACCACGGCTGCGACCAGCAGACCCTGGAGGCCCGGGCGTACGCGGTGTGCCGGGCGTTCGACCCGCTGCTGGTCAACACCGTCGTCGGGTTCATCGGGCCGGAGTACCTGTACGACGGCAAGCAGATCCTGCGGGCGGGCCTGGAGGACCACCTCTGCGGCAAGCTGCTCGGCGTCCCCATGGGCGTGGACGTCTGCTACACCAACCACGCGGAGGCCGACAGCGACGACACGGACACGCTGCTGCTGACCCTGGGGGCGGCGGGCTGCTCGTTCGTCATCACTGTGCCGGGCGGCGACGACATCATGCTGAACTACCAGTCGCTGTCGTTCCAGGACGTCCTGCAGGTCCGCAGCACCCTCGGGCTGCGCCCCGCGCCGGAATTCGAGGCGTGGCTGGAGACGGTGGGCCTGCTCGACGACGCCGGGCGGGTGCCGCAGCTCGGTCCGGACGCGCTGCCGGCGCTGACGAGCGGGTTGGCATGAGCGATCCCTGGGTGGTGTTCCGGACGGCGACCCGGGCCCGGGTCGGGCTCGGGCGGGCCGGCGACGGGCTGCCGACCGCGGAGAACCTCCGGCTCGCCGCCGCCCACGCCGCGGCGCGGGACGCCGTGCACCTGCCCCTCGACGCGGACGCGGTGGTGGCCGCGCTGGGGGAACGACCCTCGGTCGTGGTGCACTCGGCCGCCGCGGACCGGGCGGAGTACCTGCAGCGCCCGGACCTCGGGCGACGGCTCGACGAGGACTCGGCCGCCCGCCTGCGCGAGGCCGCCCCGACCGAGCCCGCCGACCTCACGGCGGTGATCGCCGACGGGCTGTCGCCCCGTGCGGTGCACGACCACGCCGTCGCGGTACTCGACGCGCTGACCGCGCGCCTCGACGGGTGGTCGGTGTCCCCGGTGGTCGTCGCCGAGCAGGCCCGGGTGGCGCTGGGCGACGGGATCGCCGCGGCGCTCGGCTCCCGCATGGTCCTGGTGCTGGTGGGGGAGCGGCCGGGGATGTCGTCCCCGGACTCGCTCGGGGCCTACCTGACGTGGGACCCCCGCCCGGGCCGGGTGGACTCGGAGCGCAACTGCGTCTCCAACATCCGCCCGCCCGACGGGCTCTCCCACTCTCGTGCCGCCGAGATCCTCGCCGCCCTGATGGACGAGGCCCGCCGTCGGGAACTGACCGGGGTGGAGCTCAAGGACACCGGCGCGGCCCTGCCGCCGGCGGCCGGCTGACCTACAGCTGCACCTGCGCGGCGGTGATCTGCACCGGGATGGTCGGCCTGCCGCCGCCGGCGGAGTTCGAGCCGTCGTCGCCGCCCGCGGCGACCTTGTCCAGGGTCGCGAGGCCCTCGGGGGCGATCCGCCCGATGACGGTGTACTCGGGGGGCAGCGCCGAGTCGCCGTAGACCAGGAAGAACTGGCTGCCGGTGCTGGCGGGCTGGGACGCCTTGGCCATCGCGACGAGCCCGCGGCTGTAGTTGGCGGCGCCCTGCCCCAGCGGCGACGGCGCGAGGTTCGTCGGCGGCTCCTCGGCGTAGCGGTAGCCGGGGCCGCCGGAGCCGGTGCCGGTCGGGTCGCCGCACTGCAGCACCTGCAGACCCTGGCCGGTGACCAGGCGGGGGCATGGGGTGTCGTCGTAGAAGCCCTGCTGCGCGAGCGAGGTCACCGCGTTCACCGCGCAGGGGGCCTGCGCGCGGTCGAGGGTCATCGGGACGGGGCCCTGGGTGGTCTGCAGCGTCAGCCCGACGACGCCGGTGCGCTCCGGGTCCGGGTTCGGCGCCTGCACCGGCTTGGCCGCCTGCCCGTCCGGCGTGTACGTGCACGCGCCGGCGGCGGGCGCGGCGACGGTCTCCGTCGAGGACGGCCGGGTGGCCACGTAGATCGCGATGCCGGCCGCGACCAGGGCCACCACCGCACCGATCGCGATGATCGTCAGCCGCTGGCGGCGACGGCGGGCGCGCTCGGCGCGCCGCTCGATCTGTCGCTCCAGCTTGCGCTTGGCGGCTCTGCGGCGCTGCTCGTTCGTCGGCACGGCGGGCATCCTAGGAAGTCGGATCGGCGTGAGTCCGGGCAGGTCACGACCGCCGACTAGAGTGGGGTCCAGTCGTCGCGAGGAGGATTCCGTGCTGGTCGCCGGGTTCCCGGCCGGGAGTTTCCAGACCAACTGCTTCGTGGTCGCCCCCGACGAGGGCGGACCGTGCGTGGTCGTCGACCCGGGGCAGGACGCCGAGGAGCCGTTGCGCAAGGTCCTCGCCGAGCGGCGCCTGTCGCCGGTCGCCGTCCTGCTGACGCACGGACACCTCGACCACATGTGGTCGGTCACCCCCGTGTGCGACGGCGACGACATCCCGGCCTACATCCACCCCGAGGACCGCTACATGCTGGACGACCCGCTCGCCGGCGTGGGGCCGATGGGGGCGCAGCTCGCGGCGATGTACCCGGGGCTGGAGTTCCGCGAGCCGAAGCAGGTCGAGACGCTCGCCGACGGCGCCACCCTCGACCTGGCAGGGATCTCCCTCACCGTCGACCACACGCCCGGCCACACCCGCGGGTCGGTGGTCTTCCGCAGCGCGACCGAGGACGGGGCACCGTTCGTGCTCGCGGGGGACACCCTCTTCCAGGGCAGCATCGGCCGGACCGACCTCCCCGGCGGCTCGCTCGAGGAGATGATGACGAGCCTGCGGACGAAGCTGCTCACGCTCCCCGACGAGACGGCGATCCTGCCCGGCCACGGTCAGCCCACGACGGTGGGCGACGAGCGGCACACGAACCCCTTCCTGCAGGGCGCGCAGAACGCACCCGGCCGGAACCTCTAGAGAAGACAGGACCTTGGCTGACATCCCCCCGGGCGGCTTCGCCGCGCCCAAGGGCATCCCCGAGTACGTCGGACCGGAGTTCGTCGCGGTCCGCGACACCCTCCTCCGCGAGGCCGACCGCGCCGGCTACGCCCACCTCGAGCTCCCCGTCTTCGAAGACACCGCGCTCTACGCCCGCGGGGTCGGCGAGTCCACCGACGTCGTCTCCAAGGAGATGTACTCCTTCGCCGACCGGGGCGGCCGGAGCGTGACGCTGCGCCCCGAGGGCACGGCGGGCGTCGTCCGCAGCGTCGTCGAGCACGGCCTGGACCGGGGCACGCTGCCGGTCAAGCTGCGCTACGCCGGGCCGTTCTTCCGCTACGAGCGCCCCCAGGCGGGCCGCTACCGGCAGCTCCAGCAGGTCGGCATCGAGGCGATCGGGGTGGACGACCCGGCGCTGGACGCCGAGGTCCTCGCGGTGGCCGACGCCGGGTTCCGGGCCCTCGGGCTGACCGGCTACCGGCTGGAGCTGACCTCGCTGGGCGACGCGGAGACCCGGCCGGCCTACCGCGCCGAGCTGCAGGCGTTCCTGGAGAAGTGCGACCTCGACGAGGCCACCCGCGAGCGCGCGCGGATCAACCCGCTGCGCGTGCTCGACGACAAGCGCCCGGAGGTCCGCGAGCAGCTCGCCGACGCGCCGCTGATGGTCGACCACCTGTCGGACGCGGCCGCGGCCCACCACGCGACGGTGAAGCAGTACCTGGACGAGCTGGGGGTGGCCTACGTCGAGAACCCCCGCATGGTGCGCGGCCTGGACTACTACACGAAGACGACGTTCGAGTTCGTCCACGACGGGCTCGGGTCGCAGTCCGGGATCGGCGGCGGCGGGCGCTACGACGGGCTGATGGCCGAGCTCGGCGGCCAGGCCCTGTCCGGGGTCGGCTTCGGCCTCGGCGTGGACCGCACCCTCCTGGCGTGCCGGGCCGAGGGCCTGGAGGTCGCGCCCGCGCGACGGGTCGAGGTCTTCGGGGTCCCGCTGGGGGAGTCGGCCCGCGACCACCTGGTCGGGCTGATCGGCGCGCTGCGCCGTGCCGGGATCCGGTCTGACCTCGCCTACGGCGGCCGCGGGCTCAAGGGGGCGATGAAGGCGGCGGACCGTTCCGGCGCCCGCTACGCGCTCGTGCTGGGCGACCGTGACCTCGAGGCCGGGACGATCCAGCTCAAGGACCTCGCCGACGGCAGCCAGACCGAGGTCGCCCTCGCCGACGCCGCGGCGGCGGTCGACCGGGCCCTGCACGGCTGAGCGGACGACCCCGCCGTCGGGACGGGGTCAGGTCCGGGAGAGCGGTGGCGGCACCGGGATCGGGGCCGTGAGGTCGGCGTCCGCCGGGCTGCCGACCGTCGGCGGGCGCCCGGCGGCGGTCGGCAGTGCACCGGTCCGGGCGGCGTGCCGACCCGACGACACCCGCAGCGGGACGCGGCCCGAGCCGGACGCCGACCCGGCCCGCTCGACCGCCTCGCGGGCCGCCTTCTCGGTCGCGGCCGCGAGCGTCCGGGCCATGACCCGCCGCGCCAGGAGCACGCACAGGTGGCAGAGCGCGGTGTAGGCGAGGAACTTGACGACGTCCTCGGCGTGCCCGAGCGCGGCGGCGATCGCCGGGTCCCGGTCCTCGAACCACGACTCCAGGACGTCCCCGCCGAGGGAGCCGCCGAGCAGGGCGAGGCCGACGAGGAACGTCAGCCCCAGCTTCTCGGCGAGCAGCGGGCGGAAGGCCCAGGCGACCAGCACGAGCCCGAGCACCGCGTAGGCCGCGAGCCCGACGTCCTCCGGGATGCCCGCCCCGGGCAGTACCGCGTCGTGGACCATCATCATGTCGTCGAAGCCCAAGAAGATGCACAGCACGGCCACCGCGAGGCCGGCGCGCAGGGCGGGGGAGGCGGCGCCCGCCGCGCCGGTGGCCCGGGCCCAGGCCCGCGCGACGACGAGCGATCCCAGCGCGACGCCCGCGCACACCATGAGGGCACTCGAGAACAGGATCGTGAACAGGCCGGAGTACTCGGAGTCCTCCGGGAAGCGGTCCTGCAGGACGATCGTCAGGTCGTGGCCCGTGCCGCCGTACACGGCGAGGGCGAGGACCAGGACCACGCCGACCGGCAGCACGGTGCGCAGGAGCATCCGGGCGGCCTCGGCCAGGTCGGAGCGGGGGGCCGGCACCGGGCCCGCGGGGTGCGTCATCGGTCGTCTCCGTCCCGCCGGGGACACCGCTCCGCCTGAACGGGTCCCGTCATGATCACGACGATCAGGTGAACGGGAGAGTAACCCCGGTTCTCGGACGAGTGATGCACGCCCCAGGCTCAGTACTTGCTCAGATCGCCCACCGGACCGGGTCCTGCGGGGAGCGGACTGCGGCAGGGTGGTCCGCGCGGGTACGGGCGAGCGTGGGAGGCACGGGCGATGGAGCCGACCGGGACGGCACGCGGGGGCGGCATCCTCGACGATCCGATGCGGACGAAGGGCACCGCCTTCACCGCGGCGGAGCGGCGGGAACACGGACTTCTCGGGCTGCTCCCGCACGGGGTGACGACCCTCGAGGAGCAGGTGGGGCGCTGCTGGGGCGAGGTGCACCGGCAGGCGACCGACATCCAGCGCTACGTCTACCTGCGCGGGCTGCAGGACCGCAACGAGCACCTGTTCTACTCGGTCCTCGCCGCCGACGTCCCGACGGCGCTGCCGCTGGTCTACACCCCGACCGTCGCCGAGGGGTGTCGACGGTTCTCCGCGCTCTGGCGCCGACCCCGGGGGCTCTACCTGGCCTGGCCCGACCGGGCGTACCTGGCCGAGATGCTCCGCAACCGCCCGCACGACGGCGTCGACGTCATCGTGGTGACCGACGGGCAGCGGATCCTGGGCATCGGCGACCAGGGTGTGGGCGGGATGGGGATCCCCGTCGGGAAGCTCTCGCTCTACACGCTGATCGGCGGGATCGACCCGTCCCGCACGCTGCCGATCCTGCTCGACGTCGGCACCGACAACGCCGACCTGCTCGACGACCCCTACTACCTGGGCTGGCGGCACCGTCGCATCGACGACGAGGCCTACGACGCCTTCGTCGAGGACTTCGTCGCCGCGGTCGAGGCCGAGATGCCCGACGTCCTGCTCCAGTGGGAGGACTTCGCCACCCCGCACGCCGCCCCGATCCTGGCCCGCTACCGCGACCGGCTGCTCACCTTCAACGACGACATCCAGGGCACCGCCGCGGTCGCCCTCGGCGCGCTGCAGGGAGCCACCGCCGTGGCCGGGACCCGGCTCGCCGACCAGCAGGTGGTCATGCTCGGCGCCGGTTCGGCCGGCGTCGGCGTGATGGACATGGTGCGCCAGGAGATGGTCGACCAGGGCCTCACCGACGCGCAGGCGCGGGCCCGCTGCTGGGTCGTCGACGTCCGCGGGCTGCTCACCGCCGACCGCGACGACCTCTCGGCCGACCAGCGCGCGTTCGCCCACGACCCCGCCGACGTCGCCGACTGGGCCGTCGACGGCCTGCCGCAGCTCGCCGACGTCGTCGACCACCTCCCCGTCGGGGTCCTGCTCGGGCTCTCGACCGCGCAGGGCGCCTTCACCGAGGAGATCGTCCGGACGATGGCCGGGAAGGTCGATCGCCCGATCGTCTTCCCGCTCTCGAACCCGACGACGAACGCCGAGGCCCGCCCCGCGGACCTGGACGCCTGGACCGGCGGGCGCGCCCTGGTGGCCACGGGATCGCCGTTCCCGCCTCTGCACCGCGAGCAGGGCGAGGACGTGCCCGTGGCCCAGTGCAACAACGTCTACGTCTTCCCCGCCGTCGGGCTCGCCGTGACCGCCGCCCGGGCCTCCCGGGTCACCGACGCCATGATGCGGGCCGCCGCCCGCGCCCTCGGCGCGGCGTCCCCGGCCCTGCGCGACGCGCGCGCCCCGCTGCTGCCCGCCTGGGCCGACGTCCGCGCCGCCGCGGACGCGATCGCGCTCGCCGTCGCCCGGCAGGCCGTCGACGACGGTGTCGCCCCCGAGGCCTCCGACGACGAGCTCCGGGACGCGATCGCGGCGACCCGCTGGACCCCGGGCTACTAGCCGTCCCACCCCGCCGACCAGCCCGACCGGACCGACGCCGCGCACCGCGCCGGGTCGTCCCCGGCGCCCAGGCAGACCGCCTCGGCGAGAGCCGGGCCCTGGCTCCCCAGCGCCTCCGCCGGCAGGACGTCGGTCAGGACGAGCAGCAGCAGGCCGTGCCCGGCGGCCCACAGCCGCGTCGCGACGTCCGCCGGGTCGACCGCGCCGAACCGGCCGTCGGCGCACGCCCGGGCGGCGGCCCCGACCAGCGGGGCGAACCCGCCGTCGGCGACCTCCGGGTCGGGCAGGTCCACGGCGGTGTCGAACATGGCCCGGTAGAGCAGGGGGTGGGCGACGGCGTTGTCGGCGTACGCGGCGCCGAGCGCGGCCAGGTCGTGCACCGGGTCGTCGGTCGGCTGCACCCTCGCCAGCCGTGCCGCCAGGTGGACGAAGCCCTCCTGGCGCACCGCACCCCACAGGCCCGGCATGCCGCCGAAGTGCGTGTAGACGGCCATCGTCGACGTCCCGGCCCGACCGGCGAGCCCGCGCAGCGTCACCGGCTCCCGGGCGGCGAGCATCGCGGCCGCCTGCTCGATGAGGGCGGCTCGGACGGCGACATCGGCGGGTTTCGGCACTGGACGAGGATATATAACGCTGCTATACATGACGAGACATAGCAATGCTATCTCATCCTCCGGAGGCCGCCGTGCCCGTCGAACTGCACAACCCGTCCACCCTCCCCGCCGCCGACGTCTACCGGCAGGTGGCCGTCGCGACCGGGACGCGCACCGTCCACGTCGCCGGCCAGGTGGCCCGGACCGCCGACGGCGGCCGGGTCGGCGAGGGCGATCTCGCCGCCCAGGTCGAACAGGCGTACCGCAACGTCGCCGCGGCCCTCGACGCCGTCGGGGCCGGGTTCTCCGACGTGGCCCGGCTGCGGGTCTACGTCGTCGACTGGACCCCGGACAAGATGTCCGCCCTCGGCGCGGGCGTGGGCCGCACCGGCATCACGGCGACGCCGCCGATCACGCTGATCGGGGTCTCCGCCCTGGGCGAGCCCGACCTGCTCGTCGAGGTGGAGGCGACGGCCGTGCTGCCCTGAGGCCCCTGCCGTCAGCCCTCGACGGCCTTCTGGCCCCGCCGCCCGGCCGGGAGGCGGTCGACGAGCCGGCCGAGGCGCTCCGTGGTGCCCTGCAGCGGGGCGAGGGCGTCCGCGAGGACCTTGATCTGGCCGTCGAGGTCCTCGATCCGCCCGGCGACCGTCCGCAGGTCCGGCGCGACCCGGACCAGCTCGGACGCGGCCGTCGACAGCGACGAGTCGAGGGTCTGCAGGCGGGGCGGCAGCTCGGGGAACGTGGTGTCGGCGTGCCGGGCCAGCACCTCGACGTGGTCGATGGCCGCCGTCAGCTTCTCGACCTCGGGCACCGCCTCCGCGAGCGCCCGCAGCGCGGGGGCCGCGTCGGCGATCTGCTGCGCGGTGGGCACCGCGTCGGCGATCGCGCGCACCGTCGGGACCGCGTCGGCGATCCGCTCGACGGTGCCGGTCGCGGCCGCGATCGTCTCGACGGTGGGCACGGCGCTGGCGATGGTCTCGATGGTCGGCACGGCGCCGGCGATCCGCTCGATGGTCGGCACCGCGCCCGCGATGGCGTCGAGGGTGCCGACGGCCTCGGCGATCCGTTCGATGGTGGGCACGGCCGCCGCGATCGCCTCCACCGTGCCGACGGCGTCCGCGATGCGCTCGACGGTGGGGACCGCGGCGGCGATCCGCTCGATGACCTCGACGCTGCGCGCGATGGTGGCCACGTCGTCGGTCGCCGCTGCGATGCGGTGGAGGTCCTCGACGGCGGCGCTGAGCCGGGCGAGCGAGTCGACCGCGCCCGTGAGCTCGTGGATGTCGTCCGCCGCACCACCGATCTGCTGCAGGGCCGGCACGGCCTCGCGCAGGGCGTGGATGTCGTCGGCCGCGCCGCCCAGCTGCTGCAGCGCCGGCACCGCAGCGGTGAGGGCGTGGATGTCGTCCGCAGCCCCGCCGAGCTGTTGCAGGGCCGGGACCGCCGCGGTCAGGGCGTGGATGTCGTCGGCCGCGCCGCCCAGCTGCTGCAGCGCCGGCACCGCCTCACGCAGGGCGCGGATGTCGTCGGCCGCGCCGCCCAGCTGCTGCAGCGCCGGGACCGCCTCGGCCAGGGCGTGGATGTCGGGCGCGGCCGCCGAGAGCCGGTCGAGGGAGCGCTGCAGGTCCTGGGCCAGCGGCAGGAGCTGCTCGAGCACGGCCACGGCGCGCGGCAGGGCACGCAGGGCGTCCCCGATGAGTGGGCTGACCTCGACGGTCACGGTGTGCGCCGCGGCCGCGAGCCCCCGCACGATGGACGGCCCACGCAGGGTCAGCTCCACGGCCGTGCGCGCGGACGCCGCGGCGAGGGCGTACACCGTGTCGAGCACGCCGGGGGCCGGCTCCGGTCGGCGTGCCGGCGGCGTCGACTGCGTCATCGGTGGCCCTCGCTACGGCATCCGGGGGACGGGGTGGTGGAACGGAACCCTAGAGGGTCGAGCCCCGGGGCGCCTTGATCACCGCCCGGGCGAGGCGAGCCGACCGCCGAGGTCGAGCAGCTTGTCGGGCGCCTTCTGGGCGAGCTTGAGGAACGCCTCGCCGGCCCGCGCCCGGGCGAGCGACCCGTGCCCGAACTTCCGCGACAGGCCGCCGTGGTCCCCGGGCAGCTGGTGGTGCTGCGGGCTCTGGGAGGCCTCGGTGGCGAGCGTCCGCCCGATCACCATGCGCTGGATCTCGCTGGTGCCCTCGAAGATCGTGTAGAGCTTGGCGTCGCGGTACCACTTCTCGACCGGCAGGTCGCTGACGTAGCCCCACCCACCGCACACCTGGATCGCCTGCTCGGCCGCGCGCACCGCGACCTCCGAGGCCTTCAGCTTCGACATGGAGCCCTCGCCGAGGTGGAAGGGCACCCCGTTGGCGGCCATCCACGAGGCGCGCCAGCACAGCAGGCGGGCGGCGTCGATCTCGGCGGCGATGTCGACCAGCGGGAACGCGACGCCCTGGTTCTCGATCACCGGCGCCCCGAACGCCTCCCGGCGCGAGGCGTAGTCGCAGGCGTACTCGAACGAGGCGCGGGCGACACCCAGCGCCATCGCGGCCACCATCGGCCGGGTCTGCTCGAAGGTGCCGAGCGCGGCCGAGTCACCCTCGCCGCGGCGGGCCTTCTCCAGCTTGTGCTCGAGCTTGCCCTCCTCGCCGAGCAGCTGGTCGGCGGGGATCCGGCAGTCGCTGAAGGAGAGCTCGGCAGTGTGGGAGGCACGGTGGCCGAGCTTGTCCAGGCGCCGGACCTGCTCCATGCCGGGCGTGCCCTTGGGCACCAGGAACATCGCCTGGCCCTTGGTGCCGAGCTCGGGGTCGACGACGGCGTTGACGATCGTGACGTCGGCGATGCCGCCGTTCCCGATCCAGATCTTGGTGCCGTTCAACACCCACTCGTCGCCGTCCTTGACCGCCCGGGTCTGCAGGTTCGCGACGTCGCTGCCGCCCTGCGGCTCGGACACCGCGAGCGCGGCGAGCTTGATGTCGCCGGGCTCGCCGAACATCTCCGGGGCCCACTTCGCGAGCTGCTCGGGCGTGCCGGCCTGGTTCAGCGCGGAGAGCGCGAGGGCGGGCAGGACCACCGTCAGGCCGATGCCCGCGCAGCCCCAGAAGATCTCCTCGAGGAACAACGGGAGCGACAGCCCGGTGGGGTCGGCGATCAGGTCCGCGTAGAACAGGGCGCTGTAGAAGCCCTCGCGGGAGGCCGCGTCGACGATGTCCCAGGGGCACTCCTGCAGCTGGTCGTACTTGGCGGCGGCCGGCCGGATCACCTCCTCGGCGAACGTGTGCGCCCGCCGCACGAGCTCGTGGTGAGCCGGGGTGAGTTCGAGGGTGAAGCTCATGGATCCTCCGGTGCGCTGACGGTGTGATCTGCAGTACCGCGTACCCGCGGTACCGAAACCTCGGCTCGTTCGATCGAACTTGCGTTCGATGCCGAACACGTGTTCGATCGGAGGTATGCGGTGGGCGGGTCAGCAGCTGGACGACGACGGGGAGGGCCCTGAGCCCCTGCCGGGGATGCCGGCCCTCAAGGGGCTCGTACGCAGCGTGCAGACCCCGGAGTTCGCCGGCATCACCTTCCACGAGGTCCGTGCCCGCTCGGTGCTCAACCGCGTGCCCGGCGGCTCGCCGATGCCCTTCTCGTGGACCGTCAATCCCTACCGCGGCTGCTCGCACGCCTGCACGTACTGCACCGTCGGGTCCACGCCGGTGCTGCGCGCCGACGGCGGGACGGTGCCGATGGCCGACCTGCAGGTGGGCGACACGGTCGTCGGGACAGTGGTGGAGGGAGGGGCGCGGCGGCTCGTGCGGACCCACGTGCTCGCCCACTGGTCCAGCCGCCGCCCCGTGGTGCGGGTACGGCTGGCCGACGGCACCGCGGTCGTGGTGGGCACCGACCACCGGCTGCTCGCCCGCACCGGGTGGCGACACGTGGCCAGGGCGGGGGCCGACGGCCACGGCGGGGCGTGGCTGGTTCCCGGGGACGCCCTCGTCGGCGCGGAGACCCTGCCCGCCCCGGGTCTGGCTGGCGTCCGCGACGTCCTGGACGAGTCCCGCGGCGCGGACCGCACGCTGGTCGCGGTGGAGCCGGCGGGGGAGGAGACCGTCTACGACGTCACGACCACCACCGGCGACTACGTCGCCGAGGGACTCGTGCACCACAACTGCTTCGCCCGCAACACCCACACCTACCTCGACCTGGACGCGGGCGCGGACTTCGACCGGCAGGTCGTGGTCAAGCTGAACGCGCCGGAGGTGCTCGCGCGGGAGGTGCGCTCGTCGCGCTGGACCCGCGAGCACGTCGCGATGGGGACGAACACGGACCCCTATCAGCGCGCGGAGGGCCGCTACCGGCTGATGCCGGGCATCATTCGCGCGCTCGGGGGGTCGGGGACCCCGCTGTCGATCCTCACCAAGGGGACGTTGCTCGCCCGCGACCTGCCGGATATCGTGGCGGCCGGCCGCGACGTCCCGGTCGGGGTCGGGGTCTCGCTGGCCCTGCTCGACCCCGAGCTGCACCGCTCGGTGGAGCCGGGGACGCCGTCGCCGCGGGCCCGGCTCGACCTCGTCCGGCGGATCGCGGACGCGGGCCTGCCGGTGGGCGTGTTCGTGGCGCCGGTGCTGCCGGGCCTCACCGACTCCGACGCCGCGCTCGACGCCCTGCTCGGCGAGATCGCGGCGGCCGGCGCGGCGGGCGCGAGCGTCCTCGCCCTGCACCTGCGTCCCGGCACCCGGGAGTGGTTCCACGGCTGGCTCGCGCGGGAGCACCCGCACCTGCTGGACCGGTACGCCGCGCTCTACCGCCGCGGCGCCTACGTGCAGCAGGCCTACCGGGACGACCTCGCGCGGCGGGTCGCGGTGCTCCTGCGTCGGCACGGTCTCGACGGCGGGGGCCACCGCATGGGCGGGCGGCTGGCGGGAGACGCAGCGGAGCGGAGCTCGACCCGGTTGGACGGCGGGAAGGGTGCGGCGCCGGACAACCCGGAGCCCTGGCCCGACGGTGCGCTGCCGAACGTGCCGACGGCGATCGTCGAGGACGCGCCCGCGGAGCAGCTGTCCCTGCTCTGAGACCACAACGACCACAACGCGGTCAATCTCCCGAACGGCGACAGGTCGCCCCGCGGGCCGGGAGCATCCCGGAGCGCGGAGGGGAGTATCCCCGGATCGCCTGCGGGCGCCTCGTCAGCACGACAGCGGAAACGCGGTCCGGGGCGCCCGGCGCGCGGGCCACGACGGCCCCGCGGCGGGAGAGACCTCCGGTGAGCACGTGATGCGTCGTCACCGGAGGAAGCATGTCGCCAGCAGCAGCACCACCCGCGCTCGCACCGACCGGCGGTGAGCCGTTCTGGGTGTGGGCGGTGACGATCGCCGGCCTGGCGGTGATCTTCGCGGTCGACCTGTGGGCCGGCCGGCACGCGCGCGAGGTGCGCATGCGCGACGCCGCCCGGGGGGTGGCGATCTACGTCGGCCTCGCGGCGGTCTTCGCGGCCGGCGTCTTCTGGTTCGGCGGCCGCGAGCAGGGCACCGCGTTCGTGGCGGGGTACGTCACCGAGTACTCGCTCTCGGTGGACAACCTGTTCGTGTTCCTGCTGATCATGACCGCCTTCGCCGTCCCGAAGGCCTTCCAGCACCGCGTCCTGCTCGTCGGCATCGTCATCGCCCTGATCATGCGCGGCGGATTCATCCTCGCCGGCGCCGCGGTCATCACCCGCTTCTCCTGGGTCTTCTACCTCTTCGGCGCCTTCCTCATCATCACCGCCATCAAGGTCTGCCTCGAGAAACAGGACGACGACGAGGTCTTCGAGGAGAACGCGCTGTTGCGCCTCGTGCGGCGGGTCGTCCCGGTCACCGACACCTACCGGGGCAGCGCCCTCGCCGTCCGCGAGCACGGCCGCCGGATGATCACCCCGATGCTCATGGTCATGATCGCCATCGGACTCACCGACCTGCTCTTCGCCCTCGACTCCATCCCGGCGATCTTCGGACTCACCAAGGACCCCTACATCGTCTTCACCGCCAACGCCTTCGCCCTGCTCGGACTACGCCAGCTCTACTTCCTGCTCGGCGGACTGCTCTCCCGCCTGGTCTACCTCCAGTACGGCCTCGGAGTCATCCTCGCCTTCATCGGCGTCAAACTCGTCCTCGAAGCCCTGCACTCCAACACCCTGCCCCTCCTCAACAACGGACAACCGCTCCCCGTCCCACTGATCGGCATCGAACTCTCCCTCACCGTCATCATCGGCGTCCTCGCCCTCACCACCATCGCCAGCCTCATCCGCACCCGCGGCCGCTCCAGCCCGGAGGAGGAGCGCGAGCCGGTCCCGACGGGGAGCTGAGCACTCCCGCGAGGTGGACATCAGGCAGGTCCGAGCGCCCGCCGGCATGCCTCACGTACATCTCGCGACGGCACGGCGGGCTCAGGGCGTCGCCGCGAGAGCGGCGCCGACCCGGGCGCGCTCGGCGTCGAGGAACGCCGCGAACTCCGGTCCGGCGAGCGGCGCGTCGGTCCAACCGTTGCGGGCGACCGCGGCCCGCCAGGCCGCCGTGCCCCGGACACCGTCGGCGAGCGCGGTCAACCGGGCGAGGTCGTCCGGGGCGAGGTCGGGCGGACCCAGCAGGCCCCGCCAGTTCTCCACGACCACGTCGATCCCCGCCTCGCGCAGCGTCGGTGCGTCGACCCGCGGCGAGCGCGCCGCCGAGGTGACCGCGAGCGTCCGGACCGTGCCCAGGTCGACCTGCGGGGCCGTCTCGGCCAGCCCCGTGACCGCCACCGCCACGTCGCCGCGCAGGACGGCCGGCAGGAGGGCGTCGCCGGGCAGCGACGCGTAGCGCAGCGCACCGGGCGGCAGACCGGCCGCCGCGGCGAGTCGCGAGGCCACGAGCCAGTCCGGCCCGCCGCGAGCGGAGATCCCGCCGACCACCACACCGGCGGGGTTGGCCCGCCACGCCGCGACGAACTCGGCGACGGTGCGGTACGGCGAGCCCGCGGGGACGGCGACCAGCTCCGGCTCGGTGATGAGCCGTGCGACGGGGGTGGCCGACAGCCCGCCCGGGCCGGACCCGTCGTCGGGAACGGCCCCGAGCAGCCCCAGACCCATGACCATCAGCAGGTCCGGCCGGGTCCGCTCCGCCGCGAGGCGGGCCAGCGCCGCCCGGCCGCCCTCGCCCGGCACGACGACGACCGCAGGACCCGGCTCGCCCTCCCGCTCGCTCACGGCGGCCGCGAGGGTGCGGGCGGTGAGGTCGTACCCGCCGCCGACCTCCGTCGGGACGAGGAGCCGCAGGTCGCCGGTGCCGGTGCCGCAGCCCGCGAGGAGCGCCACCAGCACGCCGAGGACGAGGCCCGTGCACCGCACGACGGTCACCGTCCCACGCGCGCGGGTGAAACCGGCGGCCGGAGCCGCCAGACTGCTCGGCGTGACCCAGCCCCGCGCGACCCGGTGGTGGTCGTGGGCCGGTCGCCGCAGCACGCTGGCCGGGCAGGCCCTCGTGCTGCAGCTCGGGGTGGTCGCGCTCGTGCTGGTGGCGGTCGCGGCCGTGAGCGTGACGCAGTCCCTGGCCGCGTTCACCCGCACGGAGAGCCGCCGGGTGCTCGCCGTGGCCGAGGACGTCGCGGTCGACGGCGTCGTGCGCCAGGCCCTGGCCGCGTCCACGGTGTCGCCCCGCAACCCGGTCACCGCCGTCGCCGACGGGGCGCGGGCCGTGTCGGGCGTGTCCGTCGTGGTGGTCGCGGACGCCGACCTGACCGTCGTGACCGCCACCGACCTCGCCCTCGTCGGGACCCCGCTCCCGACGGCGGACGCCGACGGCGGGGAGCCCAGCCGGGTCGCCGACGGCCGCAGCTGGACCGGCGCGCTGCGGCTCACCCCGGACGGCCCGCTCGCGGTCGCCGCCCAGGTGCCGGTGGTCGCCGCCGACGGCCGTCGGCTCGGGGCGGTCGCGGTGACCAGCAACCTGCCGGGCGTGCTGACCCGCCTCGCCGCGTCCGCCCCGGACCTGCTGACCTACCTCGGGCTCGCGACCGCCCTCGGCGTCGTGGGCTCGCTGCTGCTCGCTCGCCGGGTGAAGCGCCAGACGCTGGGGCTCGAGCCGCGGGAGATCACCGCCCTGGTCCAGCAGCGCGAGGCCATGCTGCTCGGCATCCGGGAGGGCGTGCTCGGCGTGGACGCCGACGGCCGGATCGTCCTGGTCAACGACACCGCCCGCGCGCTGCTGGGCCTGCCGGACTCCGCGGCCGGGCGGACGCTGGCCGAGCTCGGGATCGACCCGGAGGTCCGGGCCGTGCTCGGCGGGCCGGAGCGGGCGGAGGACGCGGTCATCCCGCGCGCCGACGCCGTCGTGGTCGCCAACCGCCGGCCGTTCCTGGTGGACGGGACCGTGCGGGGATGGGTGACCACCCTGCGCGACCGCACCGAGCTCGCCGCGCTCCAGCGCGAGCTGGGCACCACCCGCGGCACCACCGAGACCCTGCGCGCGCAGGCCCACGAGTTCTCCAACCGGCTGCACACCATCTCGGGGCTGATCGAGATCGGCGAGTACGACGAGGTCGTGCGCTACGTCGGCACGCTGCAGGGGTCGGCGGAGGACGACGCGGCCGTGACCGGCCGGGTCGGCGACCCGTCGCTGGCGGCGCTGCTCGTGGCCAAGGCCCGCCTGGCGCGCGAGCGCGGGGTCGTCCTGGAGGTCACGGGGTCGCTCGGGCGGGTGTCCGACGACCTGTCGGCCGACCTCGTGACGATCGTCGGCAACCTGGTCGACAACGCCCTCGACGTCCTCACCGGGGGCACGGTCACCGTCGACCTGGCCGATCCGGCCGCGGACGACACGGCGGGCCCGGTGCGGGTCGAGGTCACCGACACCGGGCCGGGGGTCAGCACGGACCCGCCGGACGCGGTCTTCGGGCGCGGGGTGTCCACCAAGGGCGACGGCCGCGGCATCGGGCTCGCCCTCGTCCGGGCCGTGTGCGTCCGCCGCGGCGGCGAGGTCGCGGTGCGCTCGCGGCCGGGGGAGGGTGCCGTGTTCACCGCGTGGCTGCCGAGGAGGGAGACGACCGATGACCGACGGGTCGGGGCCGGGCACTGAGGGCGCCCTGCGCGTGCTGGTCGTCGACGACGACTTCATGGTCGCGAAGGTCCACGGCGGCTTCGTGGCCCGGACGCCGGGGTTCCGTCCGGTCGGGGTGGCCCACACCGGGGCGGAGGCCCTGGCCCGGGCGGTGGAGCTGCGCCCGGACCTCGTGCTGCTCGACCTCTACCTGCCCGATCGCGGCGGGCTCGACGTCCTCGCCGACCTGCGGGCCGCGCTGCCCGACCTGGACGTCCTCATGGTGACCGCGGCGCGCGACGCCGAGACGGTGCGGGCGGCGGTCCGCGGCGGCGTCGTCCACTACCTGATCAAGCCGTTCGGGTTCGAGGACCTCCGCGACCGGCTCCTGCACTACGCGGCGGGCCGCCGGGCGCTGCCCGCCGAGCAGGACGCCGACCAGTCCGCCGTCGACCAGCTCTTCGGCGGCGGCCCGGCCCGGCCCACCGGCCCGGCGTCGGCCCCGGGGACGCGGACGGGCCCCCGGGCGTCGCTGCCCAAGGGCCTGTCCGGGGAGACCGCGGACCTCGTCGCCGCCGCGCTGCGGGACGCCGAGGGCGACCTGTCGGCGGCGGAGACCGCGGAGCGGGTGGGGATCTCGCGGGTGAGCGCCCGGCGCTACCTGGAGTTCTTCACCGACGCCGGGCGGGCCGAGGTCCGGCTGCGGTACGGGACCGCCGGCCGGCCCGAGCGCCGCTACCGGGCCCGCTGAGGGCCGTCACGCCAGGAACGGGATCGCCCCGACCAGCACGCCGACGACGAGCATCGCGAGCGAGGCCAGGCCCGCGATCCACAGGGCCTTGCGGTGGTGGTCGCCCAGGTCGACCTTGGCGAGCGCCACCAGCAGCAGGATCGCGGGCACCAGCGGGCTCTGCATGTGCACCGGCTGCCCGACGATCGAGGCCCGCGCCATCTCGGCGGGGGAGATGCCGTAGTTCGCGGCGGTCTCGGCCAGCACGGGCAGCACGCCGAAGTAGAACGCGTCGTTGGACATCAGGAAGGTCAGCGGCATCGAGATCAGCGCGGTGACCACGCCCATGAACGGGCCGAACGAGGCCGGGATGACCGAGACCATCCACCGGGCCATCGCGTCGACCATGCCGGTCCCGTCGAGGACGCCGATCAGGACGGCGGCCGCGAGCACCATCGAGACGACGGAGACGACGCTGCCGGCGTGCGCCTTGAGCTCCGCGGCCTGCTCGTCGACCGACCGGAAGTTCACGACGAGCGCGATCCCGCACCCGATCATGAACAGCACGGCGATCGGGAGCACGTCGAGGATCAGCAGCCCGAGCATGGCCACGGTCAGCGCGGCGTTGAACCAGTAGAGACGCGGCCGCAGGGTCGGGCGGTCCGGGTCGAGCGCACCCTCGACGCCCTGGTCGTCGCCGGCACCGGTGCCGCCGGCGCCGACCGCGGGCGTTCCCGACGGCGGGGTGAGGACCGCCGTCGACCTCCCGGTCCCCGTGGCGACCCGCTCGCCCCCGACCGACGCCCGGACCTCGGCGAACGCGTCCGCACCCAGGCGGGTGCGCTCCCGGCGACCCAGCACATAGGCGAGCACGATCACCGTGGCGATGCCGCCGAGCAGCGACGGGATCATCGGCACGAACACCTCGGAGGGCGAGAGCTTCAGCGCGCTCGCGGCACGGGCGGTCGGGCCGCCCCACGGGACGATGTTTATGACGCCGTTCGCCACGCCGGCGACGGCGGTGAGGATCACGGGGGAGAGCCCGAGCCGGCGGTACACCGGGAGCATCGCGGCCACCGTGATGATGAACGTGGTGGAGCCGTCGCCGTCGAGGGAGACGACCGCCGCGAGCACCGCGGTGCCGACCACGACCTTGGCCGGGTCGTCCCCGACCACCCGCAGGATGCCGCGCACGATCGGGTCGAACAGCCCGACGTCGATCATCGTCCCGAAGTAGATGATCGCGAACATCAGCAGGGCCGCGGTCGGGGCCAGGTCCTGCACCGAGTCGATGACCATGTCGCCCAGGCCGAGCCCGGCGCCCGCGAAGAGCCCGAAGATCGTCGGCACCAGCACGAGCGCGACGACCGGGGTGAGTGTCCTCGTCATGATCAGGGTCATGAAGACCCCGATCATCACGAAGCCGAGGATGACGAGCACGGCGATGCCTCCACAGGTGTGCGACCACGACCGCTCCGGCGTGATGGGGGACACCGTGCGGGCCGCCGCGTCGTGAGGTCGACGTTGGGGAAGCGAACCGCGTAGTGGTCGTAGTGGTCACGGCGGCGGCCGTTCTGGTCGCGCCCGTGATCGGCCAGCATCGGTGGCGTGCGGCGCGTCCCCTCCTGGTTCCTGGGCCTGCTGGTGTGCGTGCTCGCCACCCAGACCGCCCTCAACCTCGCGCGCCCGCTGGTCTCCTACCGCGCGATCGGGCTGGGCGCGGACGCCGGCGCGGTCGGGCTGGTCACGGCCGCCTACGCGCTCCTGCCGATCGTCGTGGCGGTGCCGCTCGGGCGCGCGACCGACCGGCTCGGGCGATCGGCCGAGGTCCTGCTGCTCGGCGTCGTCCTGCTCGGCTCCGCACCGCTGCTGCTCGCGAGCGCGGACGCACTGTGGTCGGTGGCCCTCGCCTCGACCGCCCTGGGGTTCGGCCACCTCGCCTTCATGATCGCCGCGCAGGGCCTCGTCGCGGCCCGCAGCCCGAGCGGCGAGCTGGACCGCGCCTTCGGGCTCTTCACCGCCGTCACCTCCGCGGGGCAGCTCGCCGGCCCGCTGCTCGCCGGCGCCCTGCTCGGCGACGCGAGCGGCGCCGCCCTGCTCCCGGCCAGTCGGACGGCGCTGCTCGTCGCCGGCACGTGCGTGCTCCCGGCGCTGCCGGTCGCGGCCGTCATGACCTGGCGTCGGCTGCGCCGGGCGATTCCCCTTCCCGACGCCGGGCCGGTGCCGGTGGGCGAGCGCACCGGCATCCCGGCCCTGCTGCGCCGCCCGGGCATGCGGCCGGGCCTGCTGGTGAGCCTCGCCCTGCTGGCGACCGTCGACCTCGTCACCGCCTACCTGCCGCTGCTCGCCGAGGAGCGGGGGATCGCCCCGTCGGTCGTCGGGGTGCTGCTCGGCGCCCGGGCCGGCGCCTCGCTGGCCTCCCGGCTGCTGCTGGGGCGGCTCGCCGCCCGGTGGGCGCGCTCCACCCTCGTCGTCGCGAGTGCGGGCGGGTCGGCCGTGTCGCTGGTCGTCGCCGCGTGGCCGGGGGCGGGCGTGCCGGTCATGGCCGTCGCGCTGCCGCTGTGCGGGTTCTTCCTCGGCATCGGCCAGCCGCTGACGATGACGCTGACCGTGCGCTCGGCCCCGGTCTCGGCCCGGTCGACCGCGCTCGCGCTGCGCCTGCTCGCCCACCGCGTCGGGCAGGTGGCGGTGCCGGCCGGGGCGGGCCTCGTCGCCGGGACGACCGGGGCCGCCGGAGCGCTCTGGCTCGCCGGCGGACTGCTCGCCGGGTCTGCCGCCGCGGCCGCCGACGCGACGCGGCGGGGCGCGTTCGACGACGGCTGACCGCCCGCGGGGTACTCGCACGGCATGGACCTCGACCAGGCGCGCGCCTACCTCCGCGAGCACCACCACGCCGTCCTCGCCACCACCCGCTCCGACGGGGCCCCGCAGCTCTCGCCCGTCGTCGTCGGGATCGACGACGAGGGCGCGGCCGTGATCAGCACGCGGGAGACCGCCATGAAGGCGAAGAACCTCCGGCGGACGCCGCGGGCCTGGGTCTGCGTGTTCCCGGACGGGTTCTTCGGCGAGTGGGCGCAGGTGGAGGGCGACGTGGAGATCGTCGACCTGCCCGCCGCGCACGAGCCGCTGCGGACCCTCTACCGACAGGTCTCCGGGGGCGAGCACGACGACTGGGACGAGTTCGACGAGGCGATGCGCCGCGAGCGTCGGGTCGCCGTACGGATCCACCTCGACCGGGCGGGGCCGAGCGTGAGCGGCTAGATAGCCTGGGTGCCTCCCACCCGACGCGACCAGGAGATTCACCGCAGATGATGCGCACGCACCCCGCCGGCACGCTGCGCGCCGAGCACGTCGGCGCCACCGTCACCCTCGCCGGATGGGTGGCCCGCCGCCGCGATCACGGCGGCGTGGTGTTCATCGACCTGCGCGACGCGTCCGGCATCGTCCAGGTCGTGTTCCGCTCCGGCGAGGTGGCCGAGGCGAGCCACCGACTGCGCTCGGAGTACTGCGTGCAGGTGGTCGGTGCGGTGGAGGCGCGGCCCGCGGGCAGCGAGAACTCCGAGCTCGCGACCGGGTCGGTCGAGATCAGCGCGACCGAGCTGACCGTGCTCTCCGAGTCCGCGCCGCTGCCCTTCCAGATGGACGAGACCCCGGGCGAGGACGTCCGGCTGCGCTACCGCTACCTCGACCTGCGCCGCGAGGGTCCGGCGCACGCCATCCGGATGCGCTCGCGCGCCAACAAGATCGCCCGCGACGTGCTGTCCGACCGCGACTTCGTCGAGGTCGAGACGCCGACCCTGACGCGGTCGACCCCCGAGGGGGCCCGCGACTTCCTCGTGCCGGCCCGCCTGCGCCCGGGCAGCTGGTACGCGCTCCCGCAGTCGCCGCAGCTGTTCAAGCAGCTGCTGCAGGTCGGCGGGCTCGAGCGGTACTTCCAGATCGCGCGCTGCTACCGCGACGAGGACTTCCGCGCGGACCGCCAGCCCGAGTTCACCCAGCTCGACATCGAGGCGAGCTTCGTCGACCAGGACGACGTCATCGCCCTCGGTGAGGCGGTCATCGGTGCGCTGTGGTCGGAGCTCGCGGGCTTCGAGCTGCCGTCGCCGGTACCACGGATCACCTACGCGGACGCCATGGCGCGCTACGGCTCGGACAAGCCCGACCTGCGCTTCGGCCTCGAGCTCACCGAGCTCACGGAGTACTTCGCCGAGACGCCGTTCCGGGTGTTCCGGGCGCCGTACGTGGGCGCGATCGTGATGCCCGGCGGCGCGTCGCAGGCCCGCCGCACGTTCGACGGCTGGCAGGAGTGGGCCAAGCAGCGCGGCGCGCGCGGCCTGGCCTACGTGCTGGTCGGGGACGACGGCGCGGTCGGCATGGGCGGCCCCGTCGCCAAGAACCTGTCGGACACCGAGCGCGAGGGGCTCGCGAAGGCCGTGGGCGCCAACCCCGGCGACTGCATCTTCTTCGCCGCCGGACCGCGCTCGTCGTCGCGGGCCCTGCTCGGCGCCGCGCGCGGCGAGATCGCCCGTCGTCAGGACCTCATCGAGCCGGGCTCCTGGTCCTTCGTGTGGGTCGTCGACGCCCCGCTGTTCGAGGCGGCCGACGAGGCCACCGCGGCCGGCGACGTCGCCGTCGGCTCCGGGCAGTGGACCGCGGTGCACCACGCCTTCACCTCGCCGACCCCGGAGTGGATCGACCGGTTCGAGGAGGACCCGGCGAACGCGCTGGCCTACGCCTACGACCTCGTCTGCAACGGCAACGAGATCGGCGGCGGGTCCATCCGTATCCACCGGCAGGACGTCCAGGAGCGGGTGTTCGCGCTCATGGGCCTCACCGCCGAGGAGCAGCGGGAGAAGTTCGGCTTCCTGCTCGACGCCTTCTCGTTCGGCCCGCCCCCGCACGGCGGGATCGCGTTCGGCTGGGACCGGATCTGCGCGCTCCTGGCCGGCGTCGACTCGATCCGCGACGTCATCGCGTTCCCCAAGACCGGTGGCGGCTACGACCCGCTGACCGCCGCGCCCGCGCCCATCACGGCGCTGCAGCGCAAGGAGGCGGGTGTGGACGCGAAGCCGGTTCCCGCGAACCCGGTGAAGCCGCAGGAACGCCCGGTCGACGACCCCGGCGACCAGCCCTCCCGCTAGCCGATCGCGCGTTCGGTTGTGCGCCGTCATTGCCACACACGGTGACGTCGCGCAACCGTTTCGTGGTGCTGTGAACACCCACGTGCATCGATTCCGAGAAGGTTCAGTCCGTGTTACTCGCGAGTAGTAGACGCGCCGGGGCGTAGGGTCCATCGTCTGATGACCCCGCTCACGGCCGACGATTCCGACGCTCCGTCCTCGCTCGACTCCCGCGGGACCCCCGCCGAGCCCACCGAACGATCGCTCGGCGACACGGTCGCGCTCGCCGAGGAGGTGCTCACGCGGCGCACCGGGGCCCGGGTCCGGCTGGCCGACGCCGAGGACCTCGGCGGTAGTCACCGCTCGCGGGTCGTCCGGGTCCGCGTGGCCGAGAACCCCTTCTCGCTGCCCCGCTCGCTGGTGGTCAAGCACTACCTTGGCCCGGTCGACCCCAGCGGGACGACGGGCCGCGCCGACCCGTTCCCCTACGAGGCCGCGAGCTGCCAGCTCTTCACCGCGATGCCCGCGGACGACCGTGCCACGCCGACCCTGTACGCGAACGACCCGCAGCGCCGCCTGCTCGTGCTCGAGGACCTCGGCCGCGGAGCCACCCTCGCCGACAAGCTCCACACCGACGACGCGAAGGCGGCGGAGCGGGCGCTGCTCGGCGCCACCCGCGCGCTCGGCCGGCTGCAGGCCGCGACCGCCGCCCGCGAGGGCGACTTCGGCGCCCTGCTGCGCCGCTCGGGGGTGCGGCACTGGCGCGACCCGCTGGCCGACGACGCCCGCAGCGCCCTCGCCGAGATCCCGGACCTGCTGGCGGGGCGCCTGCGGGTCGAGGCGGCCCCGGCCGCGGTCGCGCACGCCCGCGCGGCGGCGGGACTGCTCGGCGGCACGCCCTACCGCGCCTTCAGCCCCTCCGAGGTCTCACCGGAGAACTGCCTGTTCACCGGGGCCGGAGCCCGCTTCCTGGACTTCGAGTGGGGCTGCTTCCGCGACGTGGCGTTCACGGCGTCGTCGGTCCGGCTGCCGTTCCCGGGCTGGGCCGCGCCGTACTCGCTCCCGACGGGCATGGCCGAGGCGATGACCGCGTCCTGGCAGTCCGAGGTCGCCGGGGTGTGGCCCGAGCTCGCCGACCCGGCGATCGCCGGGCCCCGGCACCTCGCGGCGACCACGCTGTGGGTCTGGGTCACCACCCGCTCGCTGCTCCCCGTCGTCGTGGGGGCGTCGTCGGGGCCGGAGCAGGTCGTGGTCGGCCGGCCGCGCGACCGGGCGGCCGCGGTGCTCTCCGGCTACTGGCAGCGGCTGCGGACCGACGCCGTCCGCCAGCGCGAGCAGGCCGTCGTCGACCTCGCCGACGCGGTCGTGCGCGCGCTCGCCCCGTACGGCGGCGACGTGCCGCTGCCGCCGTTCCCGGCCTTCGCGCGCGCCTGAACCGTCAGGAACCGATGAACCGGGCGATCCGCTCGAGCGCCTGCTCGAGCTGGGGGAGGGCCGTGGCGTAGGAGCAGCGCACGTGCCCCTCTCCGGAGGGGCCGAAGACGTTGCCCGGCACCACGGCCACCTTCTCCTGCGTCAGCAGGCCCTCGGCGAACTCCTCGGAGGACATGCCGGTCGAGGTGATCGACGGGAACACGTAGAACGCGCCGCCGGGGACGGGGCAGGTGAGCCCTAGCTCGTCGAGACCCTTCGAGAACAGCCGCCGGCGGCGGTCGTAGTCGGCGACCATCTCGTCCACCTCGTCCTGGGCGGTCCGCATCGCCTCGAGCGCGGCGATCTGCGACATGTGCGGGGCGCAGAGCATCGTGTACTGGTGGATGCGGTGCATGAGCCGCGCGAGCGGTTCGGGCGCGCAGACGTAGCCGACCCGCCAGCCGGTCATCGCGTAGGACTTCGAGAACCCGCCGAGCAGGACCGTCCGCTCGGGGGCGGCCACGGCGGCCGGGGTGTGGGTGCCGTGATAGGTCAGCCGGTCGTAGATCTCGTCGGAGACCAGCCAGAGGTCGTGCTCGCGGGCCAGTGCCGCGAGAGCCTCGAGGTCGGCCGCGCTCTGGGCGCTGCCGGTCGGGTTCGACGGCGAGCCGAACAGGATCGCCTTCGTGTTCTCCGTGATCGCGGCGCCGATGATCGCCGGGTCCAGCCGGTACGCGTCCCCCGGGTCGAGCGCGACCGGCACCGGCACGCCTCCGGCGAAGGCCACGCACGGCTGGTAGGCGACGTAGCAGGGCTCCGGGACGATCACCTCGTCGACGGGATTGAGCAGCGCCCGCAGCGTCAGGTCCAGGCCCTCGGAGACCCCGCTGGTGACCAGGCACTCGTCCTCGGCGCGGTAGCGCACGCCGTAGCGGTCGGCGAGGTCGTCGGTGACCGCCTCGCGCAGCTCGAGCAGACCGCTGTTCGAGGTGTAGGTGGTCGCACCGTGCTCCAGGGCGTGGATCGCGGCCTCGCGGGCGCTCCACGGCGTCGGGAAGTCCGGCTCGCCGACGCCGAGGGAGATCACGCCCTGCATGCTTTGCGCGAGGTCGAAGAACTTGCGGATTCCCGACGGCGGGATGGCCTCGACCGTGCGGGAGAACGGCTTCTGCGGGGCGCTCACGGCGTCACCGACAGCCGCTGGTCGGGCTCGGGGTCGGTCAGCAGCTGGCCGTCGTCCTTGTAGCGGCGCAGCAGGAAGTGCGTGCTGGTCGCGGTGACGCGGTCGATCCCGGAGAGCTTCTGGGCGACGAAGTCCGCGACCTCCTTCATCGACGCGCCCTCCACCTCGACGCGGAGGTCCTGCGCCCCGCTGACCAGGTGCACCGCCCGGATCTCGCGGAAGCGGGCGATCCGCTCGGCCACGTCGTCGAAGCCCCGCCCGCGTTCCGGCGCGACGGTGACGTCGACGAAGGCCGTCACGCGCTCGTCGCCGAACCGGTCCCAGTCGACGACCGCCTTGTAGCGCCGGATCACCCCGGACGCCTCCCACGCGGCGACCTGCTCGCGCACGGTCGCCTCGTCGATCCCGGTCAGCGTCGCGATGCGTTCGGAGCTCGCGTGGGCGTCGGACTCCAGCACGGTGAGGATCTCCCGCATGGTCATCGACCCTAGCCGGGCGGGCGGGGTCGTCGCGGGTGGCGGTCGCGGGCAGGTGGCAGGTGCTCCGTGCTCCCGTCGTCGCGAGGGGCTCGCTGTCCTGGAGCCCCACTCGCGCGAGTGCTACAGCAGGCAGGATCTGCGCCCCCGGAACCTGCGCCATGTGACTCTCGCGAATGGGCGGCCGCCGAGCTGCGCCCGCCACTTGCCCGAGTGCTACACCAAGCAGGTTCCGTGCCCCCGGAACCTGCGCCATGTGACTCTCGAGGCCGGGCTGTCGGGGGCGGGCAGTAGCGTCGGGCCCGTGAGCGAGGAGGGCCTGTTCGACGTGGCGCCGCCGGAGCCCGAGCGACCGGCGGCCGACGACCTCCGGCCGGTCACCCGCGGGGTCGTGGAGGACCGTCCTTCGCCGGCCGGGAACGACGTGCGCCCGCCGCTCGCCACCCGGATGCGGCCCGCCTCGCTCGACGAGGTCGTCGGCCAGGACCACCTGCTGGCGCCCGGGGCCCCGCTGCGCCGGCTCGTGGAGGGCGCCGCACCCGCGTCGGTGCTGCTGCACGGCCCGCCGGGCACCGGCAAGACCACACTCGCCCGTCTGATCTCGCAGGCGACCGGGCGGGCGTTCGAGGCGTTGTCGGCGCTCTCGGCCGGGGTCAAGGAGGTCCGCGGGGTCATCGAGGTCGCGCGCCGTCGCCTGGCGGCCTCGGACCCCCGCCGCACGGTGCTGTTCATCGACGAGATCCACCGCTTCAGCCGCACCCAGCAGGACGCGTTGCTCGGCGCGGTCGAGGACCGGGTCGTGCTGCTGGTCGGGGCCACCACGGAGAACCCGAGCTTCTCGGTGGTCGCGCCACTGCTGTCCCGCTCCCTGGTGCTCGGTCTGCACGCGCTCGACGACGAGGCCGTCGGCACGCTGCTCGACCGCGCGGTCGCCGACCCGCGCGGGCTGGCGGGCACCGTCACGCTGACCGACGAGGCCCGCGCGCACCTCGTGCGCCTGGCCGCGGGCGACGGCCGGCGCTCGTTGACCGCGCTGGAGGCCGCGGCCGACGCGGTGGGGGAGGGCGGGGTCCTCGACCTGGCCGTCGTCGAGCAGGTCGTCGACGAGGTCGCCGTGCGCTACGACCGCGCGGGCGACCAGCACTACGACGTCATCTCGGCGTTCATCAAGTCGATCCGCGGGTCCGACCCGGACGCCGCCCTGCACTACCTGGCCCGCATGATCGTCGCGGGGGAGGATCCGCGGTTCATCGCGCGGCGGCTCGTGGTGCACGCGAGCGAGGACGTCGGGCTGGCCGACCCGACGGCGCTGCAGGCCGCGACCGCCGCCGCCCAGGCGGTGCAGCTGATCGGGCTGCCGGAGTGCCGGATAGCCCTCGCCCAGGCGACGATCCACCTGGCGACGGCGCCGAAGTCGAACGCGGTGATCGGCGCGATCGACGCCGCGATGTCCGACGTGCGGACCGGCGCCGCCGGCCCGGTGCCGCCACACCTGCGCGACGGGCACTACGCCGGTGCGCAGAAGCTGGGCAACGCGGTGGGGTACCGCTATCCGCACGACGAGCGCGCCGCCGTCGTCACCCAGCAGTACCCGCCGGACGAGCTGGTCGGCCGGGACTACTACACGCCCTCCGGCCGCGGCGAGGAGCGGGCGATCTCCGAGCGGCTCGCGCGCCTCCGGGAGGTCGTTCGCGGGCGTTAGGCCACCGGGGGCAGCCGCCGGAGGATCTCGGTCAGCATCTCCGTGTGCCCGTCGAGCGTGGCCGTGTGCCCGTCGAGGGTCGCGGTGTGCTCGGCGAGCGTCGCGGTGTGCCCGTCGACGGTCACCCTGATGTCGTCGACGGTGTCCGCGAGGGCACGGAGGTCCTCCTCCAGCCCGTCGACGCGGATCTCCAGGCGGTCGACGCGGGGCACGAGGTCGTGCTCGGTCATGGCGACACGGTAACGACGAGCGAGCCGATCCCGAGGGCGTTCCGCGCACCTCGCGGTCGGACTCCGAACTCAAGTGGCGACACGCGCAAGCAGAGCGGCGACACGCCACACGAGTTCGAGTCTCCCGCGGAAGCCCGCCCGACGACGGGTACCGGGTCGTCGCGCACGGGCGGTCCCCGCCGGTGACGCCGTGGGCGCACCACACACCGATCATGGTCACCCGGTAACCTGCCGCCACCGTCGACGGCCCGCGAGGTCCGTCCCGGTCCACGACCACCAGCCGAAGGGGTATGACCGTGTCGGTCGGGCAGATCGCGGCGATCATCGCCGCGGTGGCGTTCGTGATCCTGGTGCTGCTGCTGGCCGTTCCCTTGATCAAGCTGGGTCGCACGCTGGACGAGGCGACCATCGCCATCCGCAAGGCGCACGAGGGGTCCGCCCCGCTGCTGGACGACGCGCAGGTCACGCTGACCACCGTCAACACCCAGCTCGAGCGCGTCGACGGCGTGACGGCGAGCGCGCAGGCCGTCGCGGCGAACACCCGCGCGCTGAGCTCGCTGTTCACCGCGACCCTCGGTGGGCCGCTCGTGAAGGCCGCAGCCCTGTCATATGGGCTGCGCAAGGCGAGCCAGGCGCGCAAGCTGAAGAACGCACCGCCCACGAAGCGGAACACCAAGAGCAAGCGGAGCGCCCGCGCATGAAGCGACTGTTCTGGGTCGGCGTCGGCGTCGCCATCGGCGTCGGCGCCACCCGCAAGGTGAACCAGGTGACCCAGCGCGCCACCCCGGCCGGGGTCGGCGCGAGCCTCGGCGAGGGGCTGCGCGAGCTCGGGGCCGGCCTCGGGGCGTTCGGCGCCGAGGTCCGCGCCGGGATGACCGAGCGGGAGCAGGAGCTGTACTCGCTGGTCGAGGACACCACCGAGATCCCGGTGCGGCCCCAGCCCTTCGTGGAGACGACGCCGAGCGGACGGCACGCGCGAGCGTCCCGGCGGGGGGCCGCCGGGCGCTGAGCGCCCGTCCCGCGGCGCCCCCGCCCGTCGCGCCCGTTCCTCCCGGAACCGATCGGTGAGCCGGTCGGTCCACGCACCCACGAGCAGGACCACACGTGCAGACCCACGAGATCCGCCGACGCTTCCTCGCCCACTTCGAGGACGCCGGCCACACCCCCGTCCCCAGCGCCTCGCTGATCCTCGACGACCCCACCCTGCTGTTCGTCAACGCCGGGATGGTGCAGTTCAAGCCGTACTTCCTCGGCGAGGCCCCGCCGCCGTACCGGACCGCCACCTCCATCCAGAAGTGCGTGCGCACCGGCGACATCGAGAACGTCGGGCACACCACCCGCCACAACACGTTCTTCCAGATGGCGGGCAACTTCTCATTCGGCGACTACTTCAAGGAAGGCGCGATCCGCCACGCCTGGGCGCTGGTCACCGGCTCCCAGGACGACGGCGGGTACGGCTTCGACCCGGAGCGCATCTGGGTCACGGTCTACGAGAACGACGACGAGGCCGAGCGCATCTGGCACGAGGTCATCGGGCTGCCGTCGGAGCGCATCCAGCGTCGCGACGGCCTCGACAACTACTGGGACATGGGCATCCCCGGTCCCGGCGGCCCCTGCTCGGAGATCTACTACGACCGCGGCCCCGAGTACGGCGTCGAGGGCGGGCCGGTGGCCGACGAGGACCGCTACCTGGAGATCTGGAACCTCGTCTTCATGCAGGACGTCCGGGGGGAGCAGAGCCCGAAGTACGGCGCCGCCCCGGTCGGCGAGCTGCCGCAGAAGAACATCGACACCGGCCTCGGTGTCGAGCGCGTGGCGTTCCTGCTGCAGGGCGTGGACAACGTCTACGAGACCGACCTCGTGCGCCCGGTGATCGACCGGGTGCAGGAGCTCTCCGGCCGCTCGTACGACGACGGGTCCCCCGAGGACGGCGTGCGCTTCCGCGTCATCGCCGACCACGTGCGCACCGGGGCCATGATCATCGGCGACGGCGTGGTGCCCGGCAACGAGGGCCGCGGCTACGTGCTGCGCCGCCTGCTGCGCCGCGTGATCCGCAACGCCCGGCTGCTGGGGATCACCGAGCCGGTCCTGGTCGACCTGCTCGGCGTCGTCCGCGACGCCATGGGCCCCTCGTACCCCGAGCTGGTCTCGGACTTCCCGCGCATCGCCGCCGTCGCCGCGAACGAGGAGGAGGCCTTCCTCGCCACCCTCGCCACCGGCTCGCGGCTGTTCGACACCGCGGTGTCGGAGACCCGTGCCGGCGGCAGTTCCCGGCTCTCGGGCGAGAACGCGTTCCTGCTCCACGACACGTACGGCTTCCCGATCGACCTCACCCTCGAGATGGCCGCCGAGGCCGGGCTCGAGGTCGACGAGGGCGCCTTCCGGTCCCTCATGGACCAGCAGCGCGCCCGGGCGAAGGCCGACGCCGCCTCGCGCAAGCAGGGCAGCGCGGACCACTCGGTCTACCGGACCCTGCTCGAGGAGCACCCGCCCGGTGAGTTCCTCGGCTACACCGACCTGCAGGCGGCCGCCCGCGTCGTCGGGCTGCTCGTCGACGGCGTCGCGGTGCCCGTGGCCCGGGAGGGTGCCTCCGTCGAGGTCGTCCTGGACAACACGCCCTTCTACGCCGAGTCCGGCGGCCAGCAGGCCGATTCGGGGACGATCCGCACCGCGAGCGGCACCGTGCACGTCGACGACGTGCAGCTGCCGGTGCCGGGGCTGCGGGTGCACCGGGGCGTGGTGACCGGGGGCGAGATCGCCGTCGACACCGCCGCCGACGCCGAGGTCGACATCTCCCGACGGTCCGCGATCGCCCGCGCCCATACCGGGACCCACCTGATCCACGCCGGCGTCCGCAACGCCCTCGGCAGTGCCGCCGCCCAGGCCGGGTCGCTCAACGCCCCGGGCCGGCTCCGGTTCGACTTCACCTCGCCGACCGGCGCCATCCCGCCGTCGGTCCTGCTCGAGGTCGAGGACGAGGTCAACACGATCCTGCAGGAGGACCGCCCGGTCGACTGGTACGTCACGACGATGGACCGGGCCCGCGAGCTCGGGGCGATGGCCCTGTTCGGCGAGAAGTACGGCGACCAGGTGCGGGTGGTCGACATGGGGGAGTACTCCCGCGAGCTCTGCGGTGGCACGCACGTCGCCCGCACCGGCGAGCTGGGGATGGTCAAGGTCATCGCCGAGGGCTCGGTCGGCTCGGGCGTGCGACGCGTCGAGGCCCTCGTCGGTCTCGACGCCTTCCGCTACCTCAACCGGGAGCACGTGCTCGTCAGCCAGCTCGCCGAGCAGCTCAAGACGCCGAGCGAGGACCTCCCCGAGCGGGTCTCCGGGCTCGTGGACCGGCTGCGGGCCGCGGAGAAGGAGCTCGAGGCCGTCCGGGCCAAGGAGGTCCTGTCCTCGGCGGGCTCCCTGGCCGACGGCGCCGACGACGTGGGCGGCGTGGCGCTCGTGGCCGCCCGCACGCCGGACGGTGTCGGGGGCAACGACCTGCGCACCCTCGCCGCCGACGTCCGGGGCCGCCTCGGCGACCGTCCCGGGGTGGTGGCGCTGTTCGCCCCGGACGGGGACAAGCTCGCCTTCGTCGTCGCGACGACGGCGGCCGCCCGCGACCGCGGCCTGGCCGCCGGTGACCTGGTCAAGGCCTTCGCCCCCGCCGTCGGGGGACGGGGTGGCGGCAAGGCCGACCTGGCCCAGGGCGGGGGCTCGCCGTCGGGCGGACCGGCCGGGATGGACGCCGGGATCGGGGCCGCCATCGACGCCCTCCGCGCGCAGGTGGCGGCGGGCCACTGACGGTGACCGGTCGGGTGCTGGGGGTCGACGTCGGCGCGGTGCGCGTCGGCGTCGCCCTCTCCGATCCCGCCGGAGTGCTCGCGACGCCGCTCGTTACCCTCGATCGCGACGAGACGACGTGGTCCGACCTGGACCGGCTGACCGATCTCGTCGCCGAGCACGAGGTCGTGGAGGTGGTCGTGGGCCTGCCCCGCACCCTGGCCGGGCGTGAGGGTCCGGCCGCGCAGGCGGCCCTGGGCTACGCCGACGACCTCCGCGAGGTGTTCGACGAACGCGGGGTGTCGGGGGTTCCGGTGACGATGGCCGACGAGCGGCTCTCCACGGTGACGGCGGGGCGCATGCTCTCCGACCGGGGAGTGAAGGGCCGCGCGCAGCGGCGGGTGATCGACCAGGCGGCGGCGGTCGAGATCCTGCAGACCTGGCTCGACGCCCGCCGGGCGGCCCCGTGAGCCGCGACTCCTCGCGCCCGCCGCGGCTGGTCCCGATGTCGAGCAGCACCGGCGCCGAGCACCGCCGCCCCGCGGACCCGACGGCGGTCGCGGCGGGGCGGGAGGTCCGGGTCCCGCGGCGCGGCCGCGGGATGCGGCGCCCAGGCGAGGCGAGCGACGGCCGGGACACGACCCGGCGTCGGGAACCGGAACCGCCCACCACCACGCTGTCCGCCCGGTCGGGCCCCGCGGACGAGGAGCCGGACGCGGTCACCGACACCCTCACCCGCCACGAGCCGGCGCCGGAGGTGCCGTCCCGGGTGGTGCTCCCCGGCCCGCCGCCGCGCCCCGCGCGGCAGCGCCCGCCGTCCGCGTCGCACGAGCCGCAGCGCGAGCCCCGGCCCGCCCCGTCCCGGCCGCAGCAGCGCCGGCAGGGCCCGGACCGGCAGGGACCCCCGCAGCCGGAGCGTGCGGCGGCCCCGGCAGCGGCACCGACGACCCCGACCCGCACCGGCGGCCCCCCGGACGTCGGGAACGGCGGGGACGGCGGGGACGACCTGGACCTGCTCGGCGGGCTGGGCGACCCGCCGTCCGGACCGGAGCAGGAGCGCCCCGACCGGCGTCGACGGCTCGTGTGGCCGCTCGTTGCCGGCGTCCTCGTCCTGGCGCTGGCCGGCGGGGCGTTCTTCGCCCGGGACCTGTGGGGCGTGGTCTTCCCGCCCGACTTCGCCGGCCCCGGCACCGGCCACGTGGTGGTGCAGGTCGCCGACGGCGACTCCACCCGCGACATCGGGGAGAGCCTCGCGGCCGACGGCGTCGTCGCGTCCGCCCGCGGGTTCGGGCAGGCCGCCGAGGACGACCCGCGCGGGCGCGGCATCCAGCCCGGGTTCTACGACATGGCCCGGGGCATGCCCGCCGCGCAGGCCGTGACCCGCATGCTCGACCCCGCCGCCCGCCTCGGCCGCCTCGAGGTGCGCGGAGGGATCCAGCTGGACGACACCGCCGGGGTCGGCGCCACCCGCGTGCCCGGGGTGTTGAGCATGATCTCCGAGGCGACCTGCGTGATCGAGGAGTCCGGCGAGCGCCGGTGCACCTCGGTCGACGACCTGCGCCGCACCATGGCGACCACCGACCCGGCGCAGCTCGGGGTCCCGGACTGGGCCCTCGACGGGGCCCGGCGGGCGCTGCCCGAGCGTCGCCTGGAGGGCCTCGTGGCCCCGGGCACCTACGACGTGCAGCCCGGCGCCGACGCCGCGCAGGCCCTCACCGCGGTGACCCGGGCCTCGGCGGAGCAGCTGGAGTCCAGCGGGCTGGTGACGAAGGCCGCGGCCAACGACGTGACGCCCTACCAGGCGCTCGTGGTCGCCTCGATCGCCGAGCGCGAGGGCATCGAGGCCGACTTCGGGAAGATCACGCGGGTCGTCTACAACCGGCTGCCGATCCCGATGCGGCTGCAGATGGACTCGACGATCAACTACCCGCTCGACCGGCAGACGCTGCTGACCACGCCGGTCGACCGGGCCGCGCCGGGCCCCTACAACACGTACCTGAACTTCGGGCTGCCGCCGACGCCGATCGGCGCGGTCTCCGGCCCGGCCCTCACCGCGGCGCTCGGCCCGGAGACGGGCGGGTGGGTCTACTTCGTGAAGTGCGAGAACTCCGGGGCGTCCTGCTTCGCGGTGTCCCCCGAGGAGCACGACGCGAACCGGCGGCTGGCCCAGGCGCGCGGGGTGTACTGATGGCGGGCGCCCGCCGCGCCGCCGTCCTGGGGTCGCCGGTCGCGCACTCGCTCTCCCCGGTGCTCCACGGTGCCGCCTACGAGGCCCTCGGCCTGCGCGGGTGGACCTACGAGCGCCTGGAGTGCACCGCCGAGCAGCTCCCGGCACTCGTCGGCGCCCTGGACGCGGCCTGGGTCGGGTGCTCGGTGACGATGCCGGGCAAGAAGGCCGCCCTCGCCGTCGCGACGACCGCGTCGGCCCGCGCCCGACGCCTCGGGGTCGCGAACACCCTGGTGCGGACCGACGCGGGCTGGGTCGCGGACTGCACCGACGTCGACGGCGTGGCGGGCGCGCTGCTGGGCGCGGGCATCCCGCAGCCGGCGCCGCTGGCCGCCGGGTTGCGCGACGTGGTGCTGCTGGGTGCGGGCGCGACCGCGTCGGCCGCGGTCGGGGCCCTGTACGAGGTGGGGAACGAGGACGTGCAGCTGGTGGTGCGCGACCCCGACCGCGCCCGGGAGACCGCCGCCGTGGTGGACGCCTACGGGATGCGCGGGCTGGTGCGGACCTTCGACGAGGTCGCCGCGGTCGACACCTCCCGGGCGAAGGCCCTGGTGAACACGACCCCGGCCGGGGCGGTGGACGAGGCGCTCGCGGCCCGCCTGGTCGACGGGCTCCCGGCGGACGCGGTCGTGCTGGACGCGGTCTACCACCCGTGGCCCACCCCGCTGGCAGCCGCGGCCGCGCGTCGGGGGCTCGCGGTCGCCACCGGCCTGGACATGCTGCTGCACCAGGCGTTCGGCCAGGTCGAGCAGTTCACCGGGCGCAGCGCTCCCCGCCGGGCGATGCACCGCGCGCTGGTCCGCGCGACCGGGTTCGACGTCCGTCCGCCGTAGTCGTCCGTCCCCACCGGCACCGCCCGGGGCGGTTGTCCACAGGCCCGCGTCCCGGGCGTGACGGCGGGCCCGGCGCGGCCCACGCTCGTCCCGTGACGATGTGGCTGGCCGTGGTGCTCGGGGTCCTCGCGCCCCTCGGTGTCGGGGCCGTGGTCGGGGCGGGCGTGCGCCGGGGTCTCGAGGGCGGGCGGCGGGCGGTGCCCGTCGCCGCGGGCTGGTGCGAGGCCGGGGTGGGCCTGGCGTGGGCGGCGGTGGCGACGGCGGGGGTGCTCGGCCGGCTCGCGCCGGCCGCGGTGCCCGTGCTGCTCGTGGTGTCGGTCGTGGCGGTCGCGGGCGTGGCGACCGACCTCGTGGCGGGCCGCCTGCCCGACGTGGTGACCCTGCCCGCGATCCCGCTCGGCTGGGCGGCCCTGGTGCCGCTCGGCGGCGCGGCGGTGCTCGCCGGGGTCGCGGGGACGGTGGCCCTGGGCGGCGTGCACGCGGCGGTGGCGGTGCTCGCGCCGGGGTCGACGGGCGGGGGCGACGTCAAGCTCGCGGCCGCCCTCGGGGCACCGCTGGCGGCGGCCGGCTGGTGGGCGGTCGCGCTCGTGCCCGTGGCCGCCGCCGTCGTCCTGGCGGGGGTCGCCCTGCTGCTGCGCCGGCGGTCGCTGCCGCTGGGGCCGCCGCTGCTCGGGGTGACCTGGGTCGTCCTGCTGGCCGTGCACTGAGCGACCACCCGGAGGCATGGAACGATGGCACGCGTGTTGCGGTGGTTGACGGCGGGTGAGTCGCACGGTCCGGCCCTGATGGCGGTGCTCGAGGGCATGGTCGCCGGGGTGTCGGTGTCGTCGAAGGAGATCACGGCGGAGCTCGCGCGGCGCCGCCTCGGCTACGGCCGCGGGGCTCGCATGAACTTCGAGGCGGACGAGCTGGAGATCCTCGGCGGGGTCCGGCACGGGCTGACCCAGGGCGGCCCGGTGGCGCTGCGCATCGGCAACAGCGAGTGGCCCAAGTGGGAGACGGTCATGGCCGCCGACCCCGTGGACCCCGAGCTCATCGAGGGTCGCGCCCGCAACGCCCCGCTCACGCGCCCCCGCCCCGGGCACGCGGACCTGGCGGGGATGACGAAGTACGGCTTCGACGAGGCCCGGCCGGTGCTGGAGCGGGCCTCGGCGCGCGAGACCGCGGCGAAGGTCGCGCTCGGCGCGGTCGCGAAGGCCTTCCTGGCGCAGGCGCTCGGCGTGGAGGTGCTCTCCCACGTGGTGTCGCTGGGCACCGCGGACGCGACCCCGGACACGATCCCGCTCCCCGGCGACGGCGAGCGCATCGACGCCTCCCCGACGCGGGCGGTCGACGAGGCATCCACGGAGCGGATGGTGGCCGAGGTCGACGCGGCCAAGGAGGACGGCGACACCCTCGGCGGGGTCGTCGAGGTCGTCGCGCACGGGCTGCCGGTGGGCCTGGGCTCCTACGTGCAGGCCGACCGCCGCCTGGACGCCCGGCTGGCCGCCGCGCTCATGGGCATCCAGGCCATGAAGGGCGTCGAGATCGGCGACGGGTTCACCACCGCCCGGCGCCGGGGCTCGGCCGCGCACGACGAGATCGACCGGGCCGACACCGCCGGCATCGACCGGGCGACGAACCGCGCGGGCGGCATCGAGGGCGGCATGACCAACGGCGAGCCGTTGCGCGCGCGGGTGGCGATGAAGCCGATCTCCACCGTGCCGCGGGCGCTGCGCACCGTCGACCTGGCCACCGGCGAGGCCGCGACCGCGCACCACCAGCGCTCCGACGTGTGCGCCGTCCCGGCCGCCGGCGTCGTCGCCGAGGCCCTGGTCGCCCTGGTGCTCGCCGACGCCGCCCTGGAGAAGTTCGGCGGCGACTCGCTGGCCGAGACCGCCCGCAACGCCGCCGCCTACCGGGCCGGCATCGACCCGCTGCGGGTCGTGGAGCCATGAGCCCCGCCGTCGTCCTGGTCGGGCCGCCCGGCGCCGGCAAGTCCACCGTCGGTCACCTGCTCGCGCACCGGTGGGGGGTCGCGTTCGCCGACACGGACGCCCTCGTCGAGTCCCGCGCCGGCCGGGTCATCGCGGACATCTTCACCACCGACGGCGAGCCGGTGTTCCGGGCGCTGGAGCAGGAGACCGTGGCGGAGGCCCTGGCCGCCCACGACGGCGTGCTCGCCCTCGGCGGGGGAGCGGTCCTGGCCGAGGCCACGCAGCAGGCGCTCGCCGGCCACCCCGTGGTGCTGCTCTCGGTGGGGCTCGCCGCGGGGGTCCGCCGCACCGGCCTGTCCACCGCGCGGCCGCTCCTGGCGGGCGTCAACCCCCGGGCCACGTTCGCCGCGCTGCTCGCCGAGCGGCTGCCGGTCTACCGCGCCGTCGCGACCCACGAGGTGGCCACCGACGACCTGGCGCCGGAGGCCGTCGCCGACGCCGTCCACGCGCTCGTCGGCCCGGAGGTGGTCCGCCGTGGCTGAGACCGAGATCGTCCACGTGGCCTCCGGGAGCCCCTACGACGTCGTCATCGGTCGGGGGGTTACCGACGCCGTGGCCGGCATGGTCCGCGACGGCGGGGCGCTCGCCGGCGCCGCGCGGGTCGCGGTCCTGCACCAACCGGCCGTGGACCGCGTCGCCCTCGACGTCGCGGCGGGGCTGGAGGCGGCGGGTGTCGACGTGCACCGCGTCGAGCTGCCCGGCTCGGAGGACGGCAAGAACCTCGCGACCGCCGGGTTCTGCTGGGAGGTGCTCGGCCGGATCGGGCTGACCCGTTCGGACGCCGTCGTCGCGGTGGGCGGCGGGGCGGCCACCGACCTCGCCGGGTTCGTCGCCGCGGGCTGGATGCGCGGGGTGCGGATCCTCCACGTCCCGACGACGCTGCTCGCGATGGTCGACGCGGCCGTCGGCGGGAAGACCGGCATCAACACCGGCGCCGGGAAGAACCTCGTCGGGGCCTTCCACGAGCCGGCCGCCGTCGTCGCCGACCTGGACAGCCTGCGCACCGTGGGCGCGGGGGAGATCGCCGCCGGGATGGCCGAGGTGGTCAAGACCGGGTTCATCGCCGACCCCCGCATCCTCGAGCTCGTGGAGGCCGACCCGGCGGCGGCCGTCGACCCCGGCGGCGACGTGCTCGCGGAGCTGGTCACCCGGTCGGTCCGCGTGAAGGCCGAGGTGGTGGCCGCGGACCTGCGCGAGTCGCACCTGCGGGAGATCCTCAACTACGGGCACACCCTCGGGCACGCGGTGGAGCGCCGGGAGGACTACCGGTGGCGACACGGCGAGGCGGTGAGCGTCGGGCTGGTGTTCGTCGCCGAGCTGGCGCGCCGCGCCGGGCGCCTCGACGACGCCACCGCCGAGCGTCACCGCGCGGTCCTGGGGTCGGTCGGCCTGCCGACGACCTACGCGGCGGACGCGCTGCCGGAGCTGGTCGAGCACATGAAGGTCGACAAGAAGAGCCGCGGGGCGACCCTGCGGTTCGTCGTGCTCGACGGGCTCGCCCGCCCCGGCCGGCTCGAGGGGCCGTCGCCCGAGGAGCTCGCCGGCGCCTACGCGGCGCTCGCCGCCTGAGACGGTGCGCCCGCGCGCGGACGTCGCGGGCGCGCACGCCCGCACCGACCCGCAGCACTACCAGCGCGGGGCGGGCGCCGACCGGTGCACCCCACCCGACGTGGTGCTCGCGATGCTGCGGCTGCTCGACGTGCCGCAGGGCGGCCGGGTCCTCGAGGTCGGCACCGGGTCGGGCTTCGCGGCCGCGGTGCTGTCGCGCGCCGTCGGCCCGGACGGCCACGTGCACTCCGTCGAGCTCGACCCGGTCACCGCCGAGCGGGCCCGCGACCTGCTCGCCCGTGACGGCCGGACGAACGTCGCGGTGAGCGTCGGCGACGGGCTCCGGGCCGTGCCGACCGGGGAGCCCGTCGACCGGCTCGTCGCCTTCGTCTCGGTCTCGGCGGAGGTCCCGGCCCCCTGGGTCGGGGCGGTGCGGCCGGGCGGCCTGCTGGTGGTCCCGCTCCGCGACGAAGCCCGGGTGGTGCGGTTCCGCCTCGGCCCGGACGGGACGCCGGCACCGGAGCGGGCGATCGGCGCCGTCTACGCCGATCCCGGGGCGTGACGGCGGCCCGCGAACGGGTAGGTCGGCCCATGCGACACCAGGAGTTCCTCAGCGGCGTGGCCACCCGGGCCGGGCTCGAGCGCACCGACGACGCCCGCGAGGGCACCACGGCCACCCTCGCGACCCTGGCCGAGGTGCTGCCCGCCGACGACCGTGACGCCCTCGCCGGCGCCCTCCCGACGCTGCTGACGCACGAGGCCGGGCTCGACGCGGAGCCCGGGCGGGGCGAGCCGGGCGCCCTCGTCGAGACCGTGGCGCGGCGGACCGGGTGGTCGCCCGAGCGTGCCCGCTACGTGCTCTCCGCCGTCGTCGAGCAGCTCGCGGCCGAGGACCCGGACCTCGGCGGGCGCGTGGCCGGGGTCCTGCCCGACGACCTGCGACCCACCGGTGGTCCCGCCCTCCCGCCGGACGCGGCCGACGCCGGCAGCGAGGGCCGGCCGCAGCCGGTCGACGCGGACGCCGTCGCGCGGGCGCTCACCCGGCTGACCGACTGGAGCGGCGACGTCACCGGCATCGAGCGCACCATCGAACTGCCCTCCGAGCGGCTGGACCTGGTCCTGGCGCGGGTCCGCGACGTGGAGCACGAGCTGGCGCACCGGACCCGGGTCGTGGCCCGCACGCCGGGGTCGGTGACGCTGCGCGCCCGCACCGAGAGCATGCAGGTGGTCACCGAGCTCGACATCGCCCTCGCCGAACGCGTCGACGACGTCGTCGCCGCCGTGGGCTCGGGCGGCTGAACGGCTGACCGGCGGGCCGGCCCGTCAGACCGGGGACGGCTCGCGGGCCTCGGCCGGCCGGTCCGGACCGCGGTCCCCGCTCCGCGCCGCGCCGATCCCGGCCGTCACCACGAGCACGATCCCGACGACGGCGACCCACGTCGGCAGCTGCCCCAGCACCACGGCGCCGACGAGCAGGGCGATCGCCGGCTCCAGGGCCATCAGCGTCCCGAAGGCCCCCGCGGCGAGCCTGCGGAGTGCGAGCATCTCCAGCGTGAACGGCACCACCGGCAGCAGGAGGGCGAGGCCGAGCCCGGTGAGCGCCACCGGCCACGTCAGCACGGCGGTGAGGTCGGGCACGAGCAGCCCGGCCGCTGCCGCCGAGACCAGGCCCGCCACCGGCATCGACACCGCCAGGCCCTGCAGCCCGGTGACGCTGTCGCCGACCCGCTGGGTCAGCAGGATGTAACCCGCCCAGCACCCGGCGGCCGCCAGCGCGAACCCGACGCCGACGAGGTCCGCGCCGCCGTGCCACGGCTCGGTCAGCAGGACCACCCCGGCGCCCGCGAGGACCGGCCACGCCAGCGCGCCGCGCCGGCCCCGCAGGACCGCCACCCCGAGCGGCCCCAGGAACTCGATCGCCGACGCCGTCCCCAGCGGGATACGGGCCACCGCCGCCATGAACAGCATCGTCAGGCCCGCCGTCACCACCCCGAGGCCGACCGCCGCGCCGAAGGAGGAGCGCGTGAACGACGACGGCCGCGGCCGGACGATCACGAGCAGCAGCAGCCCGGCCCACACCAGGCGCAGCGCCGCGACGCCGGCCGGCGGGAGGACCTGGAGCAGGCCGACGGACGCCGCGAGCCCCAGCTGCACGCAGGACATGGCCCCGAGGGCGAGCAGGGCGCCGCTGCGGGCGCTGGGAGTGGTCACGGCTCCGGAGTGAACGCCCCGGCAGCCGTCCGCGTCCACGTGACAATCGCGGACGATCCGTTCGTAGAATCACGACGGTGGACACCCGTCGGCTGCCCTACCTCGTCGATCTCGCCCGGCTCGGATCGATGCGCGCGGTCGCGGACGTGACCGGCACCTCCACCTCGGTGGTCTCGCAGCAGATCGCGGCGCTGGCCCGCGAGGTCGGCGCCACCCTCGTCGAGCCCGACGGCCGCCGGGTCCGGCTCACCCCCGCCGGGCGGCGCCTGGCCGACCACGGCATCGACCTCCTCGCCGCGATCGACGCCGCCGTCGACGACCTGGACCCCGCCGCCGAACCCGCCGGGACCGTCCGGGTGGCGGGCTTCGCCACCGCGATCCGCCGGTCCCTGATGCCGGTCGTCGCGGAGTTCGCCACCACGCACCCGGGGGTCCGGCTGACCTTCCGCGAGCACGAGCCCACCGAGGCCCTCGGCCTGCTCGAGGCGGACGCCGTCGATCTCGCCCTGGTCTACGCGTTCGACCTCGCGCCCTCCGCGGTCCCGATCCCGCCGTCCGCGGCCGTCGGCGAGGTGCTCTGGGAGGCCCGCTGGGGGCTGGGCGTCCCCGACGACGGCCCGGTGCCGGCGGCGGCGACCGCGTCCACCTCGGCCGAGGTGCTCGCCGCCTACGCCGACCGGGACTGGATCGGAAACTCCCGCAACAGCGCGGACGAGGACGTGTTGCGACTGCTGGGCTCGGTCGCGGGCTTCGAGCCGCGCCTGACCCACGAGGCGGACAGCCTGGACCTGGTGGACGACCTCGTGGTCGCGGGCCTCGGGGTCGGGCTGCTCCCGCACGACCGGCCGGTGCGCCCCGGGGTCCGCGTGCTGGACCTGCCGGACCCGCCCGTGCGCCTGCGCTGCCGACCGGTCACACGCCGGGGACGCAGCTCCTGGCCGCCGCTGGCGGCGGTGCTGCGGGCCCTGCGGTGACCCGCCGGGTCACTCGCCGTCGGGACGCTTGAGCCCGAACCGGCGCCGACCCGGGCGGCGGTCCGCCTCCTCGGCCGGCTCGTCGTCGGCGGCCGACGACCCGACACCCTCGGGCAGCGGCGTCACCGGCGGCAGCACGGCGACCACGGGGGAGTAGGTCCCCGAGCGCTCGGCGAACGGGCCGGTCCCGAACGGGAGCCGAGTGGGCTCGTCGGCACCGCGTTGCTGCCGGTCCGGGGCCGACGGGGCCGAGGCGGCCGCGGCCGGTACCGGCTCGCCTCGCCGGCGCGCACGCTGGGCCCGTCGCGAGGCCACCTTCTCGGTGGTCGACTCCGGCAGCACCGGGGGCCCGGAGGCCTCGCCGGCGGCCGTGGACGGGGAGTCGGGCGCGTCCTCGGCCGGGAGGTCGACGTCGGCGCCCGGGTCCTGGTCGGCCCGCGGGTCGTCGGCCCGGCGCAGCGACATCCAACCGAAGCGCGCACCGAGCGAGACCGACCCGAGGATCAGCAGGACCGTGAACGACGCCCGCCCGACCAGCGCCGCCCCGAGGTCCTCGACCCCGGTGGCGTCGACGAACAGGCCGAGCAGGATCCAGGAGAGCAGCCCCGCGGCCGGTCCGGCGGCGAGGGAGGCCTTGAGCCACGTCCACTCCGGCGGCATCCGGTCGGCGATCACCTCGGCGCCGCCCCAGACGAGCCCGAGGAGCAGCAGCCCGCCCAGCAGCAGCAGCGTCCAGAGCAGCGACAGCGACACGAACCGCGACGAGAGCGCGACGAACGCCGTCTGCGCCACGCCGTGGAGCAGCGTCATGACCAGTGCGCGCAGCACCCAGGGATTCAGCGGTCGCACGACGGTCACCGTACGGTGCCCTGGGTCACCCGCCTTCACTACCCTCGGGTCGGTGACCGCGCCGCACGCCGTGCCCCGCCCCCGCCCGCACCCGGTCGGGGCCCGCCGTCGTGCGGCCCTGCGGGCGCTGCTGGCCGAGGCCGGGCTGGACGCGCTGCTGGTCACCGACCTGGTGAACGTCCGCTACCTGACCGGGTTCACCGGCTCCAACGCCGCGGTGCTGCTCGACGCCCGCGGCGAGGAGGGCACGGTGCTCGCGACCGACGGCCGCTACACCACGCAGGCCGGGGCGGAGGCCCCGGAGCTCCGCCTGCTCGTCGAGCGGCGGTGCGCCCCGGAACTGCTCGCGATCACGACGGCGGGTCGGGTCGGGTTCGACTCCGCCCAGGTCACCGTGGACGCGCACGACGCGCTGGCGCAGGCCGCCGGGGCGGTCGAGCTCGTGCGCGCCCCGGGGCTCGTCGAACGGCTGCGGGCGGTCAAGGACGCGGCCGAGATCGACGCGCTGCGCCTGGCCTGCGCGGCGGCGGACGCGGCGCTGGCCGGGGCCGTCGCGGACGGCGTCCTCGCGCCCGGGCGCTCCGAGCGGGAGGTCGCCCGCGAGTTGGAGGAGCGCATGGTCGCGGCCGGGGCCACCGGCCCGAGCTTCGAGACGATCGTCGCGGCCGGCGCCAACTCCGCGATCCCGCACCACCGGCCGTCGGACGCGCCGCTCGCCGCGGGCGACCTGGTGACGATGGACTTCGGCGCGCTCGTCGACGGCTACCACTCGGACATGACCCGCACCGTGCTGCTCGGCCCGCCGTCGCCGTGGCAGGAGGAGATCTACGCCCTGGTCGACGCCGCCGCGGCCGCCGGGCGCGCGGCCCTGCGACCCGGCGTCGCGACCAGCGAGATCGACGCCGCCGCCCGGGCCGTCATCACCGAGGCCGGCTACGGGGAGCACTTCGTGCACCCGGTCGGGCACGGGGTGGGCCTCGTCATCCACGAGGCTCCGGCGATGTCCGCGACGGCGACCGCTACCCTGGACGCGGGCATGACGGTCACCGTCGAGCCGGGCGTCTACCTCCCCGGGCGCGGCGGTGTGCGGATCGAGGACACGCTGGTCGTCACCGAATCCGGCGCCGACCCGCTGACCGCCTCGACGCGGGACCTCGTGGTCCTGGGTTGACGGTCGACCACCGGGTGCCCCGGACCCGACCATCACGAGCGCAGGAGACGACGCGGCAGTGGCGACGACGAACGACCTGAAGAACGGCATGGTGCTGCGGATCGACGGCAACCTCTGGTCCGTCACCGAGTTCCAGCACGTCAAGCCGGGCAAGGGCGGCGCCTTCGTCCGGACGACGCTGAAGAACGTCATGACCGGCAAGGTCGTCGACAAGACGTTCAACGCGGGCACCAAGGTGGAGACCGCCAACGTGGACCGTCGCGACATGACGTTCCTCTACCGCGACGGCGACGACTTCGTCTTCATGGACGCGAGCGACTACGAGCAGATCCCGGTCCCGTCCGGCACGGTCGGCGACGGCTCGCGCTTCCTGCTGGAGAACCAGGAGGTGCAGGTCTCCTTCAACGACGGCGTGCCGCTGTTCATCGAGCTGCCCTCCTCGGTGGAGCTGGAGATCACGCACACCGACCCGGGCCTGCAGGGCGACCGCTCCACCGGCGGCACCAAGCCCGCCACGGTGTCCACCGGCGCGGAGATCCAGGTCCCGCTGTTCCTGGAGACCGGCACCGTCGTCAAGGTCGACACCCGGGACGGCCGCTACCTCGGCCGCGTGTCGAACTAGTGGCTCAACTGGCCCGGCGCGGGTCGCGGTCGAAGGCGCGGAAACGGGCGCTGGACATCCTCTTCGAGTCCGAGGCCCGCGCCGAGGACCCGATCGACGTGCTGCGTCGCCGCGTCGCCGGGTCGGACGCGCCACCGGTGTCCGACTTCGCGGCGACCCTGGTCGAGGGCGTCGTGTCGCACCGTGACCACATCGACGCCGCGCTCGGCGAGCTGGCGCGCGGGTGGTCCGTGGAGCGGATGGCGGCGGTCGACCGGGCGGTGCTGCGGATCGGCGCGTTCGAGATCCTGTTCACCGACGACGTGGACGACGCCGTGGCCATCGACGAGGCGATCCAGCTGGCCCGCGAGCTCTCCACCGACGACTCGCCGCGCTTCGTCAACGGCGTCCTCGCCGCGTTGGCCGCGGGGGAGCGGGTGCCGGTGGCGGCCCCGGCCCGCGAGCGCGTCGAGCTCCCGCCGGACGCGGAGCCGGCCGAGCCCGATGCGGACTCCGACCCGACCCCGGAATGAGCGAAGGGCCCCTCCGGTCGAGTAGATCGACCGGAGGGGCCCTTCGCTCGAGTCCGGAGGCTCAGTCCTCGCGGGACAGCCGCGCCTCGGGCGGCAGCACGCCCCACTCGACCAGCTGCTCGGACAGGTCGCCCGGCGTCATGTCGTAGATGATCGCGAGCGAGCGGAGGTCCTCGTTGCGGATCGAGAGGACCTTGCCGTTGTAGTCGCCGCGCTGGCTCTGGATGGCCGCGGCGTAGCGCGCGAGCGGCCCGGCCTTGTCGGCCGGCAGCTGCTGCAGCCGCTCCAGGTTGATGACGATCTTGGCGGCCGGCTCGGAGCCCGACGGGATCCGGCCCTCCGGCAGCAGCTCGGCCACCGGGACGCCGTAGAAGTCCGCCAGCTCGGCGAGCTTCTGCACCGTCACCGCGCGGTCACCGCGCTCGTAGGAACCGACGACGACGGCCTTCCACCGTCCGCCGGACTTCTGCTCGACCCCGTGCAGCGACAGGCCCTGCTGCTGCCGGATCCCCCGGAGCTTGGCGCCCAGCGCCTTCGCGTAGTCGCCCATGTGGCGGCACCCCGTTCCCTCGCGCCGAGCGCTTCGCACTGCCCCGACGACGCCATGCTGAAGTCGATACGGAGAGTGATGATGCGCCCTCGGCGATCACGAGGTCAAGCCGGGGCGCTCGGAGTGTCCGTCCGGTGTGTCCCGCGGCACGCCGTTCCGACCGGGTGGTTCCGCTCGCGCGCCACCGAACGCCGCCCGTGATCGACCGGCGACGCAGCGCCTGCGGCCGGGGGTCATCGGGACCGCGGGCGACGCGATCGGTCGCAGAACGTGGCTGATAGTGTCGTCCACGACCACGACCGACGTCCTTCAAGAGCCGTCCCGCGAGGCGGAGAAGGAGGTCCCCGAGTGCCCACGCGGCGCCGGGGCGGTCCCGTACCGAACGGTGCGTCGAACGCCGAGGGTGAGCGCGAGCTGCTCTCGTCGGCCGACATCGCCCGCACCGTCGCGCGGATCGCCCACGAGATCCTCGAGAAGACCGCGGACTCCGGAGCACCCGTCGTGCTCCTCGGACTCCCCACCCGCGGCATCCACCTGGCGCACCGGCTCGCCGGGCGCATCGCGGCGATCGACCCGGACACCACGGTGGCGGTCGGCACCCTCGACCCGACGCTCTACCGCGACGACCTCCGGCGCCAGCCCACCCGGCCGCTCGCCGAGACCGACATCCCGGCGGACGGCGTCGACGACGTCACGGTGGTGCTGGTCGACGACGTCCTGATGTCCGGGCGCACCGTCCGCGCGGCGCTCGACGCCCTGCGCGACCACGGCCGGCCGCGCGCGGTGCAGCTCGCCGTCCTGGTCGACCGCGGCCACCGCGAGCTGCCGATCCGCGCCGACTACGTCGGCAAGAACGTCCCGACCAACCGCGCGGAGGACGTCGTCGTGAGCCTCGTCGAGTCCGACGGCGTCGACGGGGTGGCGATCCGATGAGCGACGACGAGTCGATCGGCCTGCGCCACCTGCTGTCCACGGAGGGGCTGCGCCGCGAGCAGGCGGAGGCGCTGCTGGACACGGCCGCGAGCATGGAGCAGGCGCTGACCGGCCGCGCCGTGCGCAAGCTGCCCACGCTGCGCGGACGCACCGTCGTGACCCTGTTCTACGAGAACTCCACCCGCACCCGGGTGTCGTTCGAGGTCGCCGGCAAGTGGATGAGCGCGGACACCATCAACGTCTCCGCGAGCGGGTCCAGCGTCGGCAAGGGCGAGTCCCTGCGCGACACCGCCGCCACCCTGGCCGCGGCCGGCGCGGACGCGATCGTCGTGCGGCACCCGGCCTCCGGGGCCCCGCACCGCATCGCGGGGTGGCTGGACCGCGTGGGCCACTCCCACACCGACGGCCACGTGGCCGTGGTGAACGCCGGCGACGGGACCCACGAGCACCCGACGCAGGCGCTGCTGGACGCGGCCACGCTGCGCCGCCGGCTCGGGGCCGACCTGACCGGGCGGCGGGTGGCGGTCGTCGGGGACGTCCTGCACAGCCGGGTCGCCCGCTCCAACGCCCACCTGCTCGCGACCCTGGGCGCCGAGGTCACGCTCGTCGCGCCGCCGACGTTGCTGCCCACCGGCGTCGAGGCGTGGCCGGTCACGGTCACCCACGACCTCGACGCGCACCTCGCGACCGGCCCGGACGCGGTGATGATGCTGCGGGTCCAGGCCGAGCGCATGCACGGCGGGTTCTTCCCGAGCGCCCGCGAGTACGCGGTGCGCTTCGGGCTGTCCCAGCGCCGCGCCGACACCCTGCCCGACCACACGGTCGTGCTGCACCCGGGGCCCGCCGTGCGCGGCATGGAGATCGCGAGCTCGGTGGCCGACTCCGACCGTGCCGCGATCGCCGAACAGGTCACCGCCGGGGTGCACGTGCGGATGGCCGTGCTCTACCACCTGCTGGCCGGGGAGGACTCCCGATGACCACCCTGATCCGGAACGTGCGCCCCTACGGCGAGGACCCGACGGACCTGGCCGTGGACGACGACGGCCGTCTGGTCGCGCGGCTCGACGACCCCGACGAGGTCGTCGACGGCGACGGTCTGATCGCCCTGCCGGGCCTGGTCGACCTGCACACCCACCTGCGCGAACCGGGCGGGGAGGAGGCCGAGACGGTCGCCACCGGCTCGGCCGCGGCCGCGCTCGGGGGCTACACCGCGGTGTTCGCGATGCCGAACACGAACCCCACCCAGGACTCGCCCGTCGTCGTCGAGCACGTGTGGCGTCGTGGGCGCGAGGTCGGGCTGGTCGACGTGCACCCGGTCGGCGCGGTCACCGTCGGGCTCGGCGGGGAGCGGCTCGCCGAGATGGGGATGATGGCGGCCTCCGCGGCCGGCGTGCGGATGTTCTCCGACGACGGCCGGTGCGTGAACGACCCGCTGATCATGCGCCGCGCCCTGGAGTACGCGCGGTCGCTGGACGCGGTCGTCGCGCAGCACGCCGAGGACCACCGGCTCACGGTCGGCGCCCAGGCCCACGAGGGCCCGGTCGCGGCGCGGCTCGGCCTCACCGGCTGGCCGGCGAGCGCGGAGGAGTCGATCGTCGCCCGCGACGCCATGCTGGCCGCCGCGGCCGGGGCCCGGCTGCACGTCTGCCACCTCTCGACGGCGGGTTCGGTGGCGGTCCTGCGCTGGGCCCGGGAGACGCTGCTGCCGGGCACCGGGGCGAGGGTCAGCGCGGAGGTGACCCCCCACCACCTGCTGCTCACCGACACCGCGGCCGAGGACTACGACCCGGTGCACAAGGTGAACCCGCCGCTGCGCCCCGAGGCGGACACCCTGGCGCTGCGCCGGGCGCTCGCGGACGGGGTCGTCGACTGTGTCGCGACCGACCATGCGCCGCACGCCGTCGAGGCGAAGGATTGCGAGTGGCCCCAGGCCCGTCCGGGCATGCTGGGCCTCCAGACGGCGCTGTCGGTGGTCGCGAGCACCATGGTCGCGACGGGGCTGCTCGACTGGCGCGGCGTGGCGCGGGTCTGCAGCGAGGTCCCGGCCGCGATCGCGGGGCTGGCCGACCAGGGACGCCCGCTCGCGGCGGGAGAACCGGCCAACCTCGTCCTGGTCGACCCCGACGCCCGCTGGACGGTGCGCGGGGCCGAGCTGGCGAGCATCGCCGACAACACCCCGTACGAGGGCATGGAACTACCCGCCTCGGTGATCCACACGATGCTGCGAGGACGATGGACCGCGCGGGACGGAAAGGTCGGAGTGTGAGTACTGAAGCGCTGCTGGTCCTCGAGGACGGCACCGTGCATCGCGGCGAGTCCTTCGGGGCACGGGGCCGCACCCTGGGCGAGGCCGTGTTCACCACGGGGATGACCGGCTACCAGGAGACCCTGACCGACCCCAGCTACCACCGCCAGATCGTCGTCGCGACCGCGCCGCACATCGGCAACACCGGCTGGAACGACGAGGACGACGAGTCCGCGCGCATCCACGTCGCGGGCTACGTGGTCCGCGACCCGACCCGGACGCCGTCGAACTGGCGCTCGCGGCGCGGCTTGGCCGAGGAGCTCGAGGCCCAGGGCGTCGTCGGCCTGGCGGGCGTGGACACCCGCGCGGTGACCCGGCGGCTGCGCGAGCACGGCTCGATGCGCGCCGGGCTGTTCTCCGGCGACGCGCTCGCGGGGGAGCGCGAGATGCTGGACGCGGTCCGCGACAGCCCGCCGATGGCCGGCGCCGACCTCGCGGGCGCGGTCACCACCGCCGAGCCCTACGTCGTGGGCGCCGAGGGCACCCGGCGGTTCTCCGTGGCCGCCCTGGACCTCGGCATCAAGGCCAACACCCCGCGGATGCTGGCGCAGCGCGGCATCGAGACCCGCGTCCTGCCCAGCACCACCACGCTGGACGAGCTGCTGGACGGCTCACCCGACGGGGTGTTCCTATCCAACGGCCCCGGCGACCCGGCGACGGCCGAGCACGCCGTGGCGCTGACCCGGCAGGTGCTCGAGCGCGGCGTGCCGCTGTTCGGGATCTGCTTCGGCAACCAGATCCTCGGGCGCGCACTGGGGATGGGCACCTTCAAGCTGCGCTACGGCCACCGCGGCATCAACGTCCCGGTGGTCGACCACACGACCGGGACCGTGGCCATCACCAGCCAGAACCACGGGTTCGCGCTGGCCGGCACGCCCGGCGAGCACGTCGACTCGCCCTTCGGTCGGGTCCACCTCTCGCACGGCTGTCCGAACGACGACGTCGTCGAGGGCGTGACCTGCGCCTCGGTCCCCGCGTTCTCCGTGCAGTACCACCCGGAGGCCGCCGCCGGCCCGCACGACGCCGCGGATCTGTTCGACCGCTTCGCAGCGCTCATGGAACAGCACTGATGGGAGGGCGCTGACAGATGCCGCGCCGTGAGGACATCCACCACGTCCTGGTCATCGGCTCGGGCCCGATCGTGATCGGCCAGGCCTGCGAGTTCGACTACTCGGGCACGCAGGCGTGCCGGGTGCTGCGCGAGGAGGGCCTCCGGGTCTCGCTCGTGAACTCCAACCCGGCGACGATCATGACCGACCCGGAGTACGCCGACGCCACCTACGTCGAGCCGATCGACGTCGAGCACGTCACGAAGGTCATCGAGGCCGAGCGCCCGGACGCACTGCTCGCGACCCTCGGCGGGCAGACCGCGCTGAACACCGCGATCGCCCTCCACGACGCCGGGGTGCTGGAGCGCTACGGCGTCGAGCTGATCGGCGCCGACGTCGAGGCCATCCAGCGCGGCGAGGACCGCCTGAAGTTCAAGGAGATCGTCCGCTCGATCGGCGGCGACGTCCCGCGCTCCGAGGTCTGCCACTCGATGGCGGAGGTCCGGGCCACGGTCGCCGAGGTCGGCCTCCCCGTGGTGATCCGGCCGAGCTTCACCATGGGCGGCCTCGGCTCGGGCCTGGCCTACACCGACGACGAGCTCGAGCGCCTGGCCGGCACGGGGCTGGCCGCCAGCCCGGTGCACGAGGTGCTCATCGAGGAGTCGGTGCTCGGCTGGAAGGAGTACGAGCTCGAGCTGATGCGCGACGGCCGGGACAACGTCGTCGTGATCTGCTCGATCGAGAACGTCGACCCGATGGGCGTGCACACCGGGGACTCGGTGACCGTCGCCCCGGCGATGACGCTCACCGACCGCGAGTACCAGGTCATGCGCGACACCGGTATCGCGGTGCTGCGCGAGGTCGGCGTCGAGACCGGCGGCTGCAACATCCAGTTCGCGGTCGAGCCCGCCACCGGGCGCCTCGTCGTCATCGAGATGAACCCGCGCGTGTCGCGCTCGAGCGCGCTGGCCTCCAAGGCCACCGGGTTCCCGATCGCGAAGATCGCGGCGCGCCTGGCGGTCGGCTACACCCTGGACGAGATCACCAACGACATCACCGGCGAGACCCCGGCGAGCTTCGAGCCCACGCTGGACTACGTCGTGGTCAAGGTGCCGCGGTTCGCCTTCGAGAAGTTCCCCGGCGCCGACCCCACGCTCACCACGACGATGAAGTCGGTCGGCGAGGCGATGGCGCTCGGCCGGAGCTTCCCCGAGGCGCTGAACAAGGCCCTGCGCTCCACCGAGACCTCGGACGCGAGCTTCGGGACGCGCCCCGACCCGCTGGGCCTGTCCAAGGACGACGCGCTCAAGCAGGCCGCACTGCCCCGCGACGGCCGTCTCTACGCCGTCGAGCGCGCGCTCCGGCTCGGCGCGACGGTCGCCGAGGTCAGCGACGCCTCCGGGATCGACCCGTGGTTCGTCGAGCAGATCGAGGGCATCGTCGCGCTGCGCCGCGAGATCGCGGAGGCCCCGGTGCTCGACGCCGGGCTGCTGCGCCGCGCCAAGCGCGCGGGCCTGTCCGACCTGCAGATCGCGACGGTCCGCCCCGAGCTCGCCGGCGAGGCGGGCGTGCGCGCGCTGCGCCACCGCCTCGGGGTGCGCCCGGTCTACAAGACCGTGGACACCTGCGCGGCCGAGTTCGAGGCCCGCACGCCGTACCACTACTCGGCCTACGAGTCCGACCCCGCGGCCGAGTCCGAGGTCACCGCGCAGACCGAGCGGCCCAAGGTCGTCATCCTGGGGTCCGGGCCGAACCGCATCGGACAGGGCATCGAGTTCGACTACTCGTGCGTGCACGCGGCGACCAGCCTGCGCGCCGCCGGGTTCGAGACGGTCATGCTCAACTGCAACCCGGAGACCGTCTCCACCGACTACGACACCGCCGACCGCCTCTACTTCGAGCCCCTCACCGAGGAGGACGTGCTCGAGGTGGTGCACTCCGAGCGCGCGTCCGGCGGCGGCGACGCCCGCCGGCTCCCCGACGGCCGGTGGACCGCGGGCCTGGCCGGCGTGGTCGTGCAGCTGGGCGGGCAGACCCCGCTCAAGCTCGCGGCCGCCCTCGAGACCGCGGGCGTGCCGATCGTGGGCACCCCGCCCGCCGCGATCGACCTCGCCGAGGAGCGCGGCGCGTTCGGCCACGTGCTCGACGACGCGGGCCTGCCGGCCCCGCCCTACGGCACCGCGACGAGCTTCGACGGCGCCCGCGCGATCGCCGCCCAGATCGGCTACCCGGTCCTCGTCCGGCCCTCGTACGTGCTCGGCGGCCGCGGGATGGAGATCGTCTACGACGACGAGACCCTCGCGGACTACATCGCCCGGGCGACCGAGGTGACCCCGGACCACCCGGTGCTGGTCGACCGCTTCCTCGACGACGCCATCGAGATCGACGTCGACGCGCTCTGCGACGTCACCGGCGAGGTCTACCTCGGCGGGGTCATGGAGCACATCGAGGAGGCCGGCGTGCACTCCGGGGACTCCTCGTGCACGCTGCCGCCGATCACGCTGGGCCTCTCCGACCTCGAGGTCGTGCGGGCCTCGACGGTCGCGCTGGCCCGCCGGCTGGGCGTCCTCGGGCTGATGAACGTCCAGTACGCGCTCAAGGACGAGGTCCTCTACGTCCTGGAGGCCAACCCGCGCGCGAGCCGGACGGTGCCGTTCGTCTCCAAGGCGACCGGCGTGCCGCTCGCGAGCGCCGCCTCGCGGGTGATGCTCGGGTCGACGATCTCCCAGCTGCGCGCCGAGGGCGTCCTGCCCGCCGCCGGGGACGGCGGCCACCTGCCCGCGCACCACCCGGTGGCGGTCAAGGAGGCCGTGCTGCCCTTCCACCGCTTCCGCCGCCCGGACGGCCGCGGGGTGGACTCGCTGCTCGGCCCGGAGATGAAGTCCACCGGCGAGGTGATGGGCATCGACGTGGCCTTCTCGACGGCGTTCGCGAAGGCGCAGGCGGCCGCGTCCGGCCCCCTGCCGACGTCGGGCCGGGTGTTCGTGTCGGTGGCCAACCGCGACAAGCGGGCGCTGATCTTCCCGGTCAAGCGGCTCGCCGACCTCGGCTTCGAGATCCTCGCGACCGCGGGCACCGCCAGCGTCCTGGAGCGCAACGGCATCGCCTGCCAGGTGGTGCGCAAGCACTTCGAGGGCCCGGACAACGTCGTCGACACGATCGCGGCGGGGGAGGTCGACCTGATCATCAACACCCCCGTCGGGCACTCCGGTCCCCGCATCGACGGCTACGAGATCCGCGCGGCCGCCCTGAACGTCGGGATCCCGTGCGTGACGACGGTGCAGGGCGCGTCCGCGGCCGTGCAGGGCATCGAGGCGGTGATCCGCGGCGAGATCACGGTCACCCCGCTGCAGGTGCTGCACGAGCGGCTGGCGAAGGCGCGCGCGTCGGAGACCGCGTGAGCGGGGCGAGCGCAGCGACGGGGCGGACATGAGCGGGGCGAGCGCAGCGACGGGGCGGACATGAGCGTCCCGGGCCCGGCCCGGGGCGCCTTCGTCGACCGCCTGACCGCCGCCGTCGCCGCCCACGGCCCGCTGTGCGTGGGCATCGACCCGCACCCCGGCCTGCTCGCCCGGTGGGGCCACGAGGACGACGCGGCCGGGGTGGAGCGCTTCGGCCGGGAGGCGGTCGCCGCCCTGGCCGGGCACGTCGCGCTCGTCAAGCCGCAGGTGGCGCTGTTCGAGGTGCACGGCAGCGGGGGGGTGCGCGCCCTGGAGCGGGTCCTCGCCGACGCCCGGGACGCGGGCCTGCTCACGGTGGCGGACGCGAAGCGCGGCGACATCGGCTCGACGATGACCGCCTACGCCCGGGCGTGGCTGGCCGACACCTCCCCGCTCGCCGCGGACGCGGTCACGCTCTCGCCGTACCTCGGCGTGGGATCGCTCGTCCCGGCGATCGACCTGGCGGCGGAGACCGGCCGCGGGGTCCTCGTCCTCGCCCGCACCTCCAACCCCGAGGCGCCCGCGGTGCAGTCCGCCCAGTCGTGGACCCCGCTCTCCGACCCCGCCTCGCCCGGCATGCGCGAGGTGGCCCAGGGCGTCGTCGACGCGTGCGCGGCGGCGAACCGGGCCCGGGGCGTCGGCGTGGCCGGCGTCGTCGTGGGGGCCACCGCGGGCACCACCGGCCGGGCCCACGGGCTCGACCTCGCCGGTCTCGGCGCCCCGGTGCTCGTCCCGGGCCTGGGCGCCCAGGGCGCCACGCCGGACGACCTGGCCCGCGCGTTCGGCGACGGGTCCGGACCCGTCGTCCCGTCCAGTTCGCGGGAGGTCCTGTCCGTGGGCCCCGACCCGGAGGCGCTGCGCGACGCGTGTCGGGCGCTGAACGGCTCCCTGCGCGCCCTGGCGCTGCCCGCCGGACCGATCGGCGCGTAGCGGCCACCGGCGGCGGGCACCGGGCACCACCGGGGCCGCGCACGCGCCGGCGGCCGGGGCGCGACGCCGTTCACACGCCGGACACCCGAGCACTGTGGACTCGCACCCCAGACGGTACGTTCGCCAGCGACGGCGGGTCCGCTGTGCAGGGCGGACCCCCGACGACCATCACAGAACCTGATATCGGAGGAGACCGTGGCACTTCCCGAGCTGACCGAGGAGCAGCGGGCGGCCGCGCTGGAGAAGGCCGCCGCTGCCCGCCGCGCCCGGGCGGAGCTCAAGGAGCGGCTCAAGCGCGGCGGCACCAGCCTCGGTGACGTGCTCGAGCAGGCCGACTCCGACGAGGTGCTCGGCAAGATGAAGGTCTCGGCGTTGCTCGAGGCGCTCCCGGGCGTCGGCAAGGTCCGGGCGCAGCAGATCATGGAGCGGCTCGAGATCGCGCCGAGCCGGCGCCTGCGCGGCCTCGGCGAGCGGCAGCGCAAGGCGCTGCTCGCGGAGTTCGACGGGGAGTGAACCCGGACGCGGGAGCGACGGGCGGGCGGGGACGTCTGCTCGTCCTCGCCGGGCCGTCCGGGGTCGGCAAGAGCACGGTCGTGGCCGAGCTGCGCCGGGCGGACGCCCCGCTGTGGTTCAGCGTCTCGGCGACCACCCGGGCGGCCCGTCCCGGCGAGGTCGACGGGCGCGAGTACCACTTCGTCACCGACGCCGACTTCGACCGCATGGTCGCCGACGGCGCCCTGCTGGAGTGGGCCTCGATCCACCGGGGCCTGCACCGGTCGGGTACCCCCGCCGGGCCGGTCGAGGAGCACCTCGCGGCCGGCGAACCGGTGCTGCTCGAGCTCGACCTCGCCGGGGCGCGGGCGGTGCGCGCGCGGCGGCCGGACGCGCTGCTGGTGTTCCTCGAGCCGCCGTCGTGGGAGGTCCTGGTGGACCGCCTCACCGGCCGCGGCACCGAACCGCAGGACGTGATCGACCGCCGGCTCGCCACCGCGCGGATCGAGCTGGACGCCCGCCGGGAGTTCGACGTCGGGCTCGTGAACCACGACGTCCGGGAGACCGCACGGCGCTTGGTAGACTTGGCCCATCCCTCCGACGCCCCTGCCTGCGGAGACACCCGCGCGGGAGCCGTCGGACCTCGATCCGCAGGAGCCAGTGAATGAGCATCACCACCAGTCGCGTCACCGGTGGCTTCCACGACGTGCCCGAGGGCATCACCAACCCGCCGATCGACGAGCTGCTGGAGACGGTCAGCTCGAAGTACGCGCTGGTGATCTACGCGGCCAAGCGCGCGCGGCAGATCAACGACTACTACGCCCAGCTGGGCGAGGGCCTGCTCGAGTACGTCGGCCCGCTGGTGGAGCCGGGTCCGCGCGAGAAGCCGCTGTCGATCGCGATGCGCGAGATCCACTCGCACCTGCTCGAGCACACCGAGGGCGAGTAGTCCCGGGCGCGGATCGGGCATCCGGCCGCCATGGCTGAGATCGTCCTCGGGGTGGCCGGCGGCATCGCCGCCTACAAGGCCTGCGAGCTGCTCCGGCGGCTGCGCGAGGCCGGCCACGCCGTGCAGGTGGTGGCCACCCCGAACGCCCTGGAGTTCGTCGGGACGGCCACCTTCGAGGCGCTGTCCGGGCGCGAGGTGCTCTCCGGGGTCTTCGAGCACGTCCCCGACGTCACCCACGTCGCGCTCGGGCGTCGCGCCGACCTGGTCGTCTGCGCGCCCGCCACCGCCGACCTGCTGGCGCGGATGGCCGCCGGCCGCGCGGACGACCTGCTGACCTCGACGCTGCTGACGGCCCGATGTCCGGTCCTCGCCGCCCCGGCGATGCACACCGAGATGTGGGACCACCCGGCGACGACCGACAACGTCGCCACCCTCCGCCGCCGCGGCACCGTCGTCCTCGAGCCTGCCTCCGGCCGGCTCACCGGCGCCGACTCCGGGCCCGGCCGCCTCCCCGAACCCGCCGAGATCGCGGAGTTCGCCCGCCTGCTGCTCGAGGCGCCGGACGCCCTGCCGCGCGACCTGCAGGGTCGCCGCGTCGTCGTGTCCGCCGGCGGCACCGCCGAGCCGCTCGACCCGGTGCGCACGCTGGGCAACCGCTCGTCCGGGCGGCAGGGCTACGCCCTCGCCCGCGTCGCCGCGCAGCGCGGGGCGCACGTGACGCTCGTGGCCGGCTCCACCGCGGCCCTCGACCCGCCGGCCGCCGTCGAGGTGGTCCGCGTCGGCACCACCGAGGAGATGCGCACCGCGGTCCTGGACGCCGGGAAGGGCGCCGACGTGGTGGTGATGGCCGCCGCCGTGGCCGATTTCCGGCCGCAGTCGGTCGCCGGTTTCAAGATCAAGAAGGGCGACACCGAGCCGGACGCGATCCGTCTCACACGCAATCCCGACATCCTCGCCGAGCTCGTGGCCGAGCGGGTCCCCGGGCGGCTGGTCGTGGGGTTCGCCGCGGAGACCGGGGACGCCGAGAACGACGTGCTGTCGTTCGGCCGGGCGAAGCTCGAGCGCAAGGGGTCGGACTTCCTGGTCGTCAACGCCGTCGGCGGCCGGACCGGGCACAATGCCTTCGAGAGCGCGGACAACGAGGGCTGGCTCCTCGGCGCCGACGGGTCGTCGGTGCAGCTGCCCATGGGCTCCAAGGCCGCGCTGGCGGCGCGGGTGTGGGACGCGGTGGCCGACCGCCTGGCGTGAGCGAACGGTCACGCACCGTGGCGGGAAATGGCGCCGAATGCCTTTCCCACACCTCGTCACACATCACAACCGCACTGTGACGCGCTGCGCAGGAGGCCCGGTCAGGGCCCTGTGCGCTCGCCCGGATGCCGTTAGTGTTGCCGGGTCCCACTGTCGAGGCAGGGAGAAATTGTGCCCGCTAGGCGTTTGTTCACTTCCGAGTCCGTCACCGAGGGCCACCCGGACAAGATCTGTGACGCCATCTCCGACGGGATTCTGGACGCCTTGCTGGCGCAGGACCCGAAGAGCCGCGTCGCGGTCGAGTCGATGGTCACCACCGGCCAGGTGCACGTCGCCGGCGAGGTGACGACCAACGCGTGGGTCAACTACGTCGACGTCGTCCGCAAGACGATCCTCGACATCGGCTACGACTCGTCCGCCAAGGGCTTCGACGGCGAGACCTGCGGCGTGTCCATCTCGATCGGCGCGCAGTCCGCCGACATCGCGCAGGGCGTCGACGAGGGCTACGAGTCCCGCGTCGAGGGCTCCGAGGACGCGATCGCCAAGCAGGGCGCCGGCGACCAGGGCCTGATGTTCGGCTACGCCGACGCCGACACCCCCGAGCTGATGCCGCTGCCGATCGGGCTCGCCCACCGGCTCGCGCGCAAGCTGACCAGCGTCCGGCGCGAGGGCGTCCTGCCCTACCTGCGTCCCGACGGCAAGACCCAGGTCACCATCGCCTACGACGGGGACAAGCCGGTCGCCGTCGACACCGTGGTCCTGTCCACCCAGCACGCCGCGGACATCGACCTCGACGAGATGCTCGCCCCCGACATCCGCTCCAAGGTGATCCAGCCGGTGCTCGAGGGCATCGACCTGGACTCGTCGAACACGCGCGTCCTGATCAACCCGACCGGCCGCTTCGTGCTCGGCGGCCCCATGGGCGACGCCGGCCTGACCGGCCGCAAGATCATCGTCGACACCTACGGCGGCTACGCCCGCCACGGCGGCGGCGCCTTCTCCGGCAAGGACCCGTCGAAGGTCGACCGCTCGGCCGCGTACGCCGGCCGCTGGGTCGCCAAGAACGTCGTCGCCGCGGGCCTGGCCAAGCGCGCCGAGGTCCAGCTCGCCTACGCCATCGGCAAGGCCGAGCCCGTCGGGGTGTTCCTCGAGACGTTCGGCACCGCCAACGTGGACCCGGCCGCGATCGAGAAGGCCATCCACGAGGTGTTCGACCTGCGTCCCGGCGCGATCGTGCGCGACCTCGAGCTGCTGCGCCCCATCTACCAGCCGACCGCGGCGTACGGCCACTTCGGCCGTGACGACCTCGACCTGCCCTGGGAGCGCACCGACCGCGCCGACCAGCTGAAGTCGATCGTCAGCTGACGCGTCCCGCGACCCACGGCCCGGTCGCCCCGCCCGGGGTGGCCGGGCCGTCGCCGTGTTCCCGCCCGCGGCGTCGGCGGCCTCTGGTAGACCGGCGGCCGTGAGCGGATCACCGGGCGACGAGGCGCTGCTGGCGCTGCCCGGCATGCCCTCGGCGCCGCCCGCGAAGCCCGCCCGCACCCCGCCGAAGCACAACGAGCGGCTGCCCGCCGAGCAGGACTCGATCGCCACCGTCACGGTCGACGTCCCCCTGCCGCACCTCGACCGCACCTTCGACTACCGCGTCCCCGTCCAGCTCGACGAGTCCGCCGTGGTGGGCGCTCGGGTCCGGGTGCGCTTCGCCGGGCGGATGGTCGACGGCTTCGTCCTCGACCGTTCCGACCACACCGACCACGACGGCCGGCTCGGCTGGCTGGACAAGGTGGTCTCGCCCGAACCGGTGCTCTCGGGGGAGCTGGCGGCGCTGTGCCGCACCGTCGCCGACCGCTACGCCGGCACCCTGGCCGACGTCCTGCGCCTCGCGGTCCCGCCCCGGCACGCGCGCGTCGAGGCGGAGCCGCACGCACCGCCGGACACGCCGCTGCCCCCCGTTCCCGACGACGGGTCGGGCTGGGCCGCGTACCCCCGCGGTCCGGCCTTCCTGGAGGCGCTCGCCGGGCACCGTCCCGCGCACGGGGTGTGGCAGGCCCTGCCCGGCGAGGACTGGGCGACGCGGCTCGCCGAGGCCGCCCACGCGGCGCTCGCCGCCGGGCGCGGCGCCGTCGTCGTGGTGCCCGACCGGCGCGACCTGGACCGGCTGCTCGCCGCCTGCCTCGCCGTCGTCGGCGCCGACCACGTGGCCGCCCTCGCCGCCGACCTCGGACCGGCCGAGCGCTACCGCCGCTGGCTCGCCGTCGCGCGCGGGGAGAAGCGGCTGGCCATCGGGACCCGCGCGGCCGCGTTCGCGCCCGTCCGGGACCCGGGGCTGCTCGCCGTCTGGGACGACGGGGACGACTCGCACGCCGACCCCCGCGCGCCCTACCCGCACACCCGCGACGTGCTGGTGGCCCGCGCCCACGCCACCGGGGCGGCGCTGCTGGTCGCGGGCGCCACCCGCACGGCCGAGGCGGAGGTGCTGGTGCGCAGTGGGTGGGCGCACCCCGTCGTCGCCGAGCGCACCCTCGTGCGCGAGCGCGCGCCGCGGGTCACCGCGATCGGCGAGGACGAGCGGCAACTGCTGCGCGACCCCACCGCCCGGGCCGCGCGGGTCCCCGCCGTCGCCTTCGAGGCCACCCGCGCGGCGCTGGGGGCGGGCCGGCCCGTGCTGGTCCAGGTCCCGCGGCGCGGCTACCTCCCGGCGATCGCGTGCGCGCAGTGCCGGGAACCGGCCCGCTGCCGGCATTGCCACGGGCCGCTCGGCATCCCCGCGGGCCGGACCGGGACGGACGACACGCCCGCCCCGCCGACCTGCCGCTGGTGCGGGCGGCCCGCGACGAACCACCGCTGCCCGGCCTGCGCGTCCCCGCGGGTGCGCGCGACGGTCGTCGGCTCCGGGCGCACCGCCGAGGAGCTCGGCCGGGCGTTCCCGCAGACGGTGGTGCGCAGCTCGGGCGGCGGCGCGACGATGCTGGACACGGTGGAGGCCGAGCCCGCGATCGTCGTCGCCACCCCGGGGGCGGAGCCGGTCGCCGACGGCGGGTACGGCGCGGCCCTGCTGCTCGACGGCGCCGCCCTGCTCGCCCGCCCCGAGCTGCGGGCCGCCGAGGACACGGTCCGCCGCTGGTTCTCCGCCGCGGGCCTGGTGCGGCCGGGGCCGGCGGGCGGGCGGGTGGTGGTCGTCGCGGAGTCGAACCTCCCGGCGGTCCAGGCGCTGGTGCGCTGGGACCCGGCCGGGCACGCGGGCGCGGAGCTGGCGGGGCGCTCCGAGCTGGGCCTGCCGCCCGCCGTCCGGATGGCAGCCCTCGACGGCGACCCGGACGCCCTGCGGGACCTCCTGGACACCGCCCGCCTCCCCGAGGGCGCCGAGGTGCTCGGCCCGGTCGAGCTGCCGTCCGGCACGCGGCTGCCGGGCGCCGACGAGCGCACCGAGCGCGCCGAACGCGTCCTGGTCCGGGTGCCCCGACCGGCCGGGCGCGACCTCGCCCGGGCGCTGCAGTCCGCGCGGTCGGTGCGGGCGGCGCGCAAGGAGCGCGAGGCCGTCCGCATCCTGCTCGATCCGCACGACCCGCTGTAGATCGCCGCACCGACCCCGTGATCGGCCGCGGGCCTAGACTGGACGACCGTGACCGTCCAGCCCGTCCGCTACTTCGGGGACCCCGTCCTGCGGGAACGCGCGTCCGAGGTGACCACGTTCGACAAGGAGCTCCGCCAGCTCGTCGCCGACCTCGACGAGACCATGCGCGAGCAGGGCGGCGCCGGGCTCGCGGCGCCGCAGATCGGCGTCGGGCTGCGGGTGTTCACCTACCGCGCGGGCGAGGACATGCACGGCCACCTGGTCAACCCGACCTGGACGGTCCTCGGCGAGGACGAGCAGACCGGGCCGGAGGGCTGCCTGTCGATCCCCGGGTTCCGGTGGGACTGCACCCGCTGGGACCACGTCGTGGCGACCGGGTGGGACATGCACGGCGAGCCGCTGCGGGTCGAGGGCACCGCGATGCTCGCCCGGGCGATCCAGCACGAGACCGACCACCTCGACGGCGTGCTCTTCCTCGACCGCCTCGACGCGGCCACCCGCAAGGAGGCGATGGCGGCGATCCGGCAGGCCGACTGGTTCGACCCGACCGCCCCGCCGCGGATCAAGCAGAACCCGCACACCGCCGGGCCCACCAACCCGCTGTTCGGGGGCGTCCGGTAGATGCGGCTCGTCTTCGCCGGGACGCCGGAGCCCGCCGTGCCCGCGCTGCGCCGCCTGCTCGACGACGGCCGGCACGAGGTCGTCGCGGTGCTCACCCGCCCGGACGCCCCGGCCGGGCGGAAGCGCCGCCTGCAGCGCTCCCCGGTCGGGCAGTTGGCCGACGCGGCGGGCGTCGAGGTCCTCACCCCCGTGAAGGCCTCCGACCCGGAGTTCCTCGCCCGGCTCGCCGCGCTCGCGCCCGACTGCGCGCCCGTCGTCGCCTACGGCAACCTGCTGCGGCCCGCGGCGCTCGCGATCCCGCCCCACGGCTGGGTGAACCTGCACTTCTCGCTGCTGCCCGCGTGGCGGGGCGCCGCCCCGGTGCAGGCCGCGATCCGCGCCGGCGACGCGATCACCGGGGCGAGCACGTTCCGGCTCGAGGAGGGCATGGACACCGGGCCGGTGTTCGGCACCGTCACCGAGCCGATCGCCGACGACGACACCGCGGGGTCCCTGCTCGGACGGCTCGCCGACAGCGGCGCGGGCCTGCTCGCGGCGACCCTCGACGGCATCGCCGACGGGTCCCTGCACCCCGTGCCGCAACCCGGCGAGGGCGTCTCCCTCGCCCCCAAGGTCACGGTGGACGACGCCCGCGTGCGCTGGACCGACCCCCCGCTCGCGATCGACCGGCACGTCCGCTCGGTCACCCCGGCGCCCGGGGCGTGGACGGAGTTCCGGGGCGCCCGGGTCAAGATCGGACCGGTCACGACGACGGGTTTCGACGACCTGCCGCCGGGCGAGATCGTCGTCGAGCGCAGGCGGGTGCTGGTGGGCACCGCCGCCGCCCCCGTGGCCCTCGGTACGGTGCAGCCGGCGGGCAGGCCCGCGATGCCCGCGGTCGACTGGACCCGGGGGGCGCAGCCCGCGGCGGGGGAGCGGTTCGACCTGGGCGAGCGGAGCGACGGGGGCGGGCGATGACCGACAGCTCCGTGCCGCCGGGCGGCCACCGCTCGGGGCGCGGCCCGCGCCGCACCGGCGCGAAGCCGCACCGCTCCGGGCCGCCGCGGGGGCGGTCGGGCCCGAACCGCCCGCCGCAGGGCGACCCCGCCCGGGAGGCGGCGCTCGACACGCTGCGCGCGGTCCGGGAGGACGACGCGTACGCCAACCTGACCCTCCCGCGGCTGCTGCGCGAGCGCCGGGTGTCCGGGCGGGACGCGGCCCTGGCCACCGACCTGGCCTACGGGGCCTGCCGCGCGCGGGGTCTGCTCGACGCGGTGCTCGGCGCCTGCGTCGACCGGCCGCTGGACCGGCTCGACGGCGTCGTCCTGGACGCCCTGCGCCTGGGTGCCCAGCAGCTGCTGCGCACCCGGATCCCGGCCCACGCCGCGGTGGGCGCCACCGTCGAGCTGGTGCGTTCCCGCGCTGGGTCCAAGCCCACCGGCTTCGTCAACGCCGTGCTGCGGCGGGTCGCCGAGCGCGACGAGGACGCCTGGGTCGCCGAGCTCGCCCCCGACGCGGCCACCGACCCGGTGGGCCACGTCGCGTTCGTGCACGCGCACCCGCGGTGGATCGCGGAGGTGTTCGCGGCGGCGCTGCCCGGGACGGAGCTCGACGCCGCCCTCGCCGCCGACGACGCCCGCCCCGCCGTGCACCTCGCCGCCCGCCCCGGCGAGATCAGTGCCGAGGAGCTCGCGGCGGTCACCGGCGGCGACGAGGCCCCGTGGTCGCCCTACGGCGTGCTGCTCACCGAGGGCGGCGACCCGGGCGACCTCGAGCCGGTGCGCGAGGGGCTGGCCGTCGTCCAGGACGAGGGCAGCCAGCTGGTGGCCCTCGCGGCGGCCCGCGCCCCGCTGACCGGGCGCGACGAGCTGTGGCTCGACCTCTGCGCGGGCCCCGGCGGGAAGGCCGCGATGCTCGGTGCGCTCGGCGCGATCGAGGGCGCGACCCTCGACGCCGTCGACCGCGCCCCGCACCGCGCGGCGCTCGTCGAGAAGGCCACCGCGGGGCTGCCGGTCCGGGTGCACACCGGCGACGCCCGCGAGATCGCCCTGCCCGAGGCCGCCTACGACCGGGTGCTCGTCGATGCTCCCTGCACCGGGCTCGGCGCCCTGCGCCGCCGCCCGGAGGCCCGCTGGCGGCGCCGCCCCGAGGACGTCGCCGAGCTCACCGCGCTGCAGCGCGACCTGCTCACCCACGCCCTCGAGCGCGTCCGTCCCGGCGGGGTCGTCACGTACGCCACCTGCTCGCCGCACCCGGCCGAGACCGTCGAGGTGGTCCGCGCGGTCGTGGAGGCGACCGGCGCCGAGGTGCTCGACACCGCGGCCGCCCTCCCCGAGCTGGACGCGGCCACCGTCGGGGACGGGCCGGGGATCCAGCTGTGGCCGCACCGGCACGGCACCGACGCGATGTACTGCGCGACCCTGCGCCGGGTCACCTGATCGCGGGTGCGACAGACTGGGGCCGTGCCCGCCCCGCTCATCGCACCCAGCATCCTCTCCGCGGACTTCGCCCACCTCGCCGACGAGGCGGCCGCCGTCACCGGCTCGGACTGGCTGCACGTGGACGTCATGGACGCGCACTTCGTGCCCAACCTGACGCTCGGCCTGCCGGTGGTGGAGAGCCTGCTGCGGGCCACCGACATCCCGCTCGACTGCCACCTGATGATCGAGGACCCGGACCGCTGGGCCCCGCCGTACGCCGAGGCCGGCGCGCACAACGTGACGGTGCACGCCGAGGCCGCGCACGACCCGCGCAAGATCGCGAAGGACCTGCGGGCCGCGGGCGCCCTCGCCGGGCTGTCGGTGAAGCCGGGCACGCCGCTCGAGGACTGGGTGGAGGTCCTGCGCGACTACGACACCCTGCTCGTCATGAGCGTCGAGCCCGGCTTCGGCGGCCAGAGCTTCATGCCCGAGGTGCTGGACAAGGTCCGCACCGCGCGGCGCCTGGTCGACACCGGGCACCTGCAGGTGCTCGTGGAGATCGACGGCGGCATCAGCGCCGACACGGTGGAGCAGGCCGCCGAGGCGGGCGTCGACTGCTTCGTCGCCGGCAGCGCGGTCTACGGCGCGGACGACCCCTCCCGTGCGGTCCGGGCCCTGCGCGAGCAGGCGGCGGGCGTCTCGCCGCACCGCCGGGACACTACCGGCGAGTAACCTCAGCAGTGGCCGGTCTCACCGGGGACGCCCCCGGCGACGGCGGACCACGCGAGGATGATGCAGGCAACGACGGTGCACCGGGACGGCCACCGGAGTGACGAGGGCAGGGAGCGGCGAGTGTTCACGGGGATCGTGGAGGAGGTCGGCGAGATCGTCGACGTCACCCCGCTGGCGGACTCCGCCCGCCTGCGGATCCGGGGCCCGCTGGTGGTCTCCGACGCCCGCCCGGGCGACTCGATCGCCGTCAACGGGGTGTGCCTGACCGTGGTCGACCCGGCGCCGGACTCGTTCGCGGTGGACGTCATGGGGGAGACCCTGCGCCGCTCCAGCCTGGCCGACGCGGCCGCGGGCACGCCGGTCAACCTCGAGCGCGCGCTGGCCGCCGGCGCCCGGCTGGGCGGGCACATCGTGCAGGGGCACGTCGACGGCACCGCGACGGTCGCCGCGGTCGAGGCCTCCGAGCACTGGACGGCGGTGCGGTTCACCACGCCGCGCACGACCGACGGCGGGGTCGGGATCGCCCGCTACGTCGTCGAGAAGGGCTCGATCGCCGTGGACGGCGTCAGCCTGACCGTGACCGAGGTCGACGACGACGGGTTCTCCGTCGGCCTGATCCCGACGACCCTCGCGGACACGACCCTCGGGTCGCGCGCCGTGGGGGAGACGGTGAACCTGGAGGTCGACGTGGTCGCCAAGTACGTGGAGCGCCTGCTCGGGGCGAGCGGGACGACGCGGGAGTCGGGAGCATGAATCACGTGGACGGCTTCGAGCACATCGAACGGGCCATCGCCGACATCGCCGACGGCAAGGCGGTGGTGGTCGTCGACGACGAGGACCGCGAGAACGAGGGCGACCTGATCTTCGCGGCCGAGAAGGCGACGCCGGAACTGGTGTCGTTCATGGTCCGCTACACCTCGGGCTACATCTGCGTCCCGCTCACCGCGGAGGCGTGCGACGTCCTGGACCTGCCGCCCGCCCACTCGATCAACCAGGACCGCCACGGCACCGCCTACACGGTCTCGGTCGACGCCCGCGAGGGCATCGGCACCGGCATCTCGGGCACCGACCGCGCCCGCACGATCCGGGTGCTCGCCGACCCCGCCAGCACCGCCGCCGACCTCTCCCGGCCCGGCCACATCGTCCCGCTGCGCGCCCGCGAGGGCGGGGTGCTGCGCCGCCCGGGCCACACCGAGGCGGCCGTCGACCTCGCGCGCCTCGCCGGCCTGGTCCCGGCCGGCGCGATCTGCGAGATCGTGTCCCAGAAGGACGACGGGGAGATGGCGCGCTACGACGAGCTCGCGGTCTTCGCCGACGAGCACGACCTGACGCTCATCACGATCAAGGACCTGATCGCCTACCGGCGCCGCTCGGAGAAGCAGGTGGCCCAGGTCGCGCACGCCAACATCCCCACCGACCACGGCGACTTCGTCGCCTACGGCTACGACTCGCTGCTCGACGGCATCGAGCACGTCGCCCTGGTCTACGGCGACATCGGCGACGGCGAGGACGTGCTCGTCCGCGTGCACTCCGAGTGCCTCACCGGCGACGTGCTGCGCTCCCGGCGCTGCGACTGCGGCCCGCAGCTCGACGCCGCCATGGCCGCGGTCGCGGCGGAGGGCCGCGGGGTGGTGCTCTATGTGCGCGGCCACGAGGGCCGGGGGATCGGCCTGATCCACAAGCTGCAGGCCTACCAGCTCCAGGACGCCGGCGCGGACACCGTCGACGCCAACCTCGCGCTCGGCATGCCCGCCGACGCCCGCGACTACGGCACCGGGGCCCAGATCCTCGCCGACCTGGGCGTGCGGAGCATGCGGCTGCTGACCAACAACCCGGAGAAGCGCGCCGGGCTGGAGGGCTACGGCCTGGAGATCCTCGACCGGGTCGCCCTCCCGCTGCGCGCCACGCCGGAGAACCTGCGCTACCTGCGCACCAAGCGGGACCGCATGGGGCACGACCTCGAGGGCCTGGACGCCTACGAGGACGGCCTGGTCAACAGCGAGTCGGGCGCATGAGCACGCAGGGACGTCCCGAGATCGCGGTACCGGACGCCACGGGCCTGCGCCTCGGGATCGCGGCCACCCGCTGGAACGCCGAGATCGTCGAGACCATGCTCGAGCGGGCGCTGCTCGCGGCCGAGCGCGGCAACGTGGAGTCCCCGACCATCGTCCGGGTCGCCGGGGCGATGGAGCTGCCGGTGGTGTGCCAGGGGCTGGCGGCCGGGCACGACGCCGTCGTCGGGCTCGGTGTGGTGATCCGCGGGGCGACGCCGCACTTCGACTACGTCTGCGACGCGGTCACCGCCGGGCTGCTGCGCGTCGGGCTCGACGAGCGCACGCCGGTCGGCAACGGGGTCCTGACGACGGAGGACCTCGACCAGGCCTGGGAGCGCGCCGGGACGCCGGAGTCGACGGAGGACAAGGGCTTCGAGGCCGTCGTCGCCGCGCTGGACGCCGCCCTCACCCTCGCCGAGCTGCGCGAGGGCGGGCGCCGGGCGCCGGTGGGGTTCGCGCGATGAGTGCCGACAGCCCGGTCGTCGTCCCGCCCGAGGGGCTCGACCTGGGCCCGGTGGAGCTGGAGGTCCGCCCGCGGCGCATCCGCTGGGTCGCCTGGATCATCGCGGTCCTGCTGTTCGCGTTCTTCGCCTCCGGCGCGCTCCTGGTGTACGTCGAGTCGGCCGGGTTCAACTTCCGGCCCGCCGACCAGGTCGCGATGGTCGTGCTCGGGTTGCTGCTCGCGGGCGGGGCGCTGCTGTTCACCCGGCCGCGGCTGCGGGCGGGCTCCGGGGGTGTCGAGGTCCGGGCGACGCTCCTGACGCGGCGGGTGGCCTGGGCCGACGTCGTCGCGATCAGCTTCCCCGACGGCGCGCAGTTCGCGCGTCTGGACCTCCCGGACGACGAGTACCTGGTCGTCGCGGCCATCCAGGCGGTCGACAAGGAGCACGCCGTGGCCGGCGTGAAGCGGCTCCGGGACCTGCACGCGCAGTACGCATGACGCCCTACGAGAGCCTCTTCCGGCACGTCGCCGTCCGCGTCCCGGCCGAGCGCACCCACCGGATCGGGCTGCGGGCCCTCGCGGCCGCGACCCCGGTCCTCCCGGATCGCACGCCCGACCCGTCGCTCGCGGTCCACGCGATGGGCCTGACCTTCCCGTCCCCGCTGGGCGTCGCCGCCGGGTACGACAAGGACGCCGAGGGCGTGCGGGGGCTGGCCCGGCTCGGGTTCGGCGCCGTGGAGATCGGCACGGTCACCGCGCGCCCGCAGCCCGGCAACCCGCGACCCCGACTCTTCCGCCTGCCCGACGACCGCGCGCTGGTCAACCGGATGGGCTTCAACAACGCCGGCGCGGACGCGGTGGGCGAGCGGCTCGCGACCCTGCGACGCGGAGGCCCGCTCGGCACCGTCCTGGGCGTGAACATCGGCCGCTCCAAGGCCGCGACCGGGCCGGAGCAGACGGTGGCCGACTACCGGTACTCCGCCCGCGTCCTCGGCCCGCTCGCCGACTACGTCGTGGTCAACGTGTCCTCCCCGAACACCCCCGGCCTCCGCGACCTGCAGGGCGTGGACGCGCTGGAGCCGCTGCTCGCGGCCGTCCGCGACGAGCTCGGGACGACGCCGCTGCTGGTGAAGATCACCGCGGACCTCGACGACGACGGGGTGGACGCGGTAGCCGACCTCGCCGTCGGCGCGGGCCTGGACGGGATCGTTGCCACGAACACGACCGTGGCCCGCACCGGCCTGGCGTCCGACCCGGCCGTGGTCGACGCGTGCGGCGCCGGGGGCCTGTCGGGTGCCCCGCTGCTCGAGCCGGCCCGGCGGGTCCTGGCGCGCCTCGTCGCCCGCGTCGGCGGCCGCCTGACGATCGTCTCGGTCGGCGGGATCGACGACGCCGCCGAGGCCCGGTGGCGCCTCGAGGCCGGGGCGACGCTCGTGCAGTCCTACACCGGGTTCGTCTACGGTGGCCCGGCCTGGCCCTCGCGGGTCAACGCGGATCTCGCCCGTTCCTGACGGCGGGTCCTGCCGGGCGCGCCGCCGTTGCCTCGCGCACACGGCCCGCCCGCTCGACCTACCCCGAACCCCGCGTTGCGTCCCGCACACGGCCGGGCCGGTCGGTCCACCTCTGCGCGAGCGTTGCGTGCCGCACACGGCCAGGCCGGCCGGTCCACCTCTGCGCGAGCGTTGCGTCTCGCAACGCAGGTTCCGCGACCTGCGTCGGTCTCCGGCCGTGTGCGTCCCGCAACGCGAGTGCCGCGCCGTGCGCGGGCCTCCGGCCGTGTGCGTCGCGCAACGCGAGTGCCGCACCGTGCGCGGGCCTCCGGCCGTGTGCGTCCCGCAACGCGAGTGCCGCGCCGTGCGCAGGCCTCCACCCGTGTGCGTCCTGCAACGCCGGCGCCTACCCGGTTCCACGCCCACCGCGCCGCGCACCCGGGCGCCCGGCACGATGAGCACCCATGACCGACACCGCGCCGGCCCGCCGTCCGAAGGTCGTGCTGTTCGACGTCTTCGAGACCTGCCTGCAGCTCGAGGGCCTGCGTCCCCGGTTCGTGGCGCTCGGCCGCCCGGAGCACGAGCTGGAACTGTTCTTCGCCCGGCTGCTGCACCAGGGCATGGCGATGACGCTCGCGGGGGAGGCGCCCGCGTTCCGGGTCGTCGCCGCGGACATGCTGCGGCGCACCAGCGGCCGTGACCTCACCGACGACCAGGTCGCCTCCGTCCTCGACGGGTTCCGCGAGCTCCCCGCCCACGACGACGTCCGCGAGGCGTTCACGCTCCTGCGCGACGCCGGCGTCCCGGCCTACGGGTTCACGCACGGCTCGGCCGCGACGGCGGCCGCCGCCCTCGAGGCCGCCGGTGTCCGGGACCTGCTCGCCGACGTGTTCTCCTGCGAGGAGATCGCGACGTTCAAGCCACCACGGCGGGTCTACGACTTCGCCGTGCAGCGGATCGGGGGCGACGCGGCGCGCACCGCCCTGGTCGCGGTGCACTCGTGGGACGTGCACGGGGCGCTGGCCGCCGGGCTGGTCGGCGGCTTCTGCGAGCGGCTGGAGGGGCGGGTGCCCGACGCCGTACTCCGGCCGCACGTGTCGGCGGAGAGCCTGGACGACGTCGTCGCCGGACTGCTCGCGCTCCCGGACCAGGGGCCCGAGTAGCGTCGACCGCCAGCCGCGACCACCACCGCGACCCGACGGAGGCCCCACCCGTGACCACCGAGCCGACCCCGAACGCGACCGGCCTGACCCGCCGTCGGGCCCTCTGCGGGCTCGTCGTCGCCCTCGCCGCGCCCGCCGCCCTGGCGGCCTGCTCCTCGGGCGCCGAGGCGCCCCCGGCCGCAGGAGGCGGCACCACCGCCGCCCCGCCCGCGGGCGGCGGAATCCCGGTCGCCCAGGTCCCGGTCGGCGGGGGCACCGTCGTCGAGGGGCCGAACGGTCCCGTCGTGCTGACCCAGCCCCAGGCCGGCGTCATCAAGGCCTTCGACGCGGCCTGCCCACACCAGGGCACCCCGGTCGACGCGCCGGAGGGCGGCACCATCACCTGCCCCAACCACGGCAGCCAGTTCGACGCCACGTCGGGCGCCCTGAAGAAGGGGCCGGCCGAGAGCGGGCTCACGCCGGTCGCGACGACCGTGGCGAACGGGCAGGTGCAGTTCGTCTGATCCCCGCACGGGCAGACTGGAGCGCATGCTCGCGCTGCACGCCGCGTGGTCGCCCGGCCGCGGACTCTGCCTGTGGGCCGAGGATCCGGCGCGCCTCGCCGGGGGGACGCCCCGCAGCCGGGCCCGCGGTGCCCGTCCGCACCCGTTCGCCGCGGACCACGAGCAGCTCCGGGCCGTGGCGGCGGCGCTGGCGACGACGGGGGGCGAGGGCCAGGCGGTCCTGCACCTGCCCTCGACCGGCGGCCCGGGCAGCGCCGACCGCCGCCCCGTCCGCTCGGACTCCGACGAGGCGCCCGCGGCGCTCGCCCCGTGGACCGTGCCCGTGCTCGAACTGGACGCCGGGGCGTTGCGGCACTCCGAGCCGTTGCCGGGGGAGGGGCCCGAGTTCGCGGTGCTGCGCGCGCTCGCCGCGTTCGCCGCCGACCTGGTCTCCCGCGGCCGGCTCCTCCCCGCTCCCGATACGGGTCACGACGGCGGGCCGCTCGGCTGGCGCCCGGTCCTGCAGGGTCGCGACCTCGTGGCCGCCGACGCGTTCGCTGCAGCCCTCCCGCCGGCCGTGCGGGCCGAGGCGGTCGACGGGACACCGCTGGCCGACGGCGTCGGACCGGACCCGGCGGAGGTCGTCACCGAGGCGCTCACCGTGTTCGCGGACGCCGAGGCCCGGCACCGCCTGGCCGACGAGCCGCCCGCCCCGGCCCTGCTCACAGCGGTCGGGGCCGGCGAGCTGGACGAGGGCCTCGCCCGGTGGGAGGTCGTGGGCGCCCCGCACGCCGGGCCGGCCCGGGGCACGTTCCGGCTGACCGAGATCGTCGTCGACGACCTCGGGCACGCGGTGGACGGCGAGCCACGCTTCTGGCTGGAGTTCTCGCTGCAGTCGTCGCAGGACCCGAGCCTGCGGGTCACGGCCGAGTCGATCTGGCGCGACGCCGGGTCGTTGCGACGCTGGCTGGACGATCCCAGCGAGGAGCTGCTCGCCGAGCTCGGTCGGGCGGCCGCGCTCTACCCGGAGCTGACCGATGCCCTGCGGGTCCCGCGCCCGACCGGGATGGAGCTCGACCGGGAGGGCACCCACCACTTCCTGCTGCACGTCGCGTCCGCGCTCGACCGCGCCGGGTTCGGGGTGCTGCTGCCGAGCTGGTGGACGGAACCCGCGAAGCTCGGTCTCACGGCGACCGCGGGCGGCGCGGGTCCCGAGGGCGTCGTCGCGACGAACGGCCGGTTGCGCCGCGAGGAGCTCGTCGAGTTCTCGTGGAAGCTCGCCGTCGACGGGGAGTCCCTCTCCGACGAGGAGATGCGCGCCCTGGTGCACGCCAAGGCGCCCCTGGTGTTCCTGCGCGGGCGGTGGGTGGCCGTCGACCCCGAGCGGCTCCGCGCGGGGCTGGAGTTCCTCGACCGGGCGCCGGCCGAGGGGACCGTCGGCGACGTCCTGACCCTGCACTCGGCCTACCACGACGACCTGCCCCCGGAATGGGCCGCGCCGCTGCCCGTCGAGGACGTGTCCGCCAGCGGGCCGCTGGGTGCGCTGCTCGCGGGCGCCGTCGACGCGCAGCTCGAACTGCTCGACGACCCGCCCGCGCTCGAGGCGACGCTGCGGCCCTACCAACGGCGCGGGGTCTCGTGGTTGGCGTTCCTGTCCGGCCTGCGGGTCGGTGGGGTCCTCGCCGACGACATGGGGCTGGGCAAGACGCTGCAGGTCCTGGCCCTGGAGGCCCACGAGCGCACCGAGGAGCTCGCGCCGACCCTGCTGGTGGCCCCGACCTCCGTCGTCGGGAACTGGCAGCGGGAGGCCGCACGGTTCACCCCCGGGCTGCGGGTGGTCGTGCACCACGGCGCCGGCCGGGCGACGGGGGACCTCACGGCGGTGCTGGCCGCGGCCGACCTCGTCGTGACGTCCTACGGCACCCTGACCCGCGACGTCGCGGAGCTGTCCCGCCACCGCTATCACCGGCTCGTCCTGGACGAGGCGCAGCTGGTCAAGAACAACCGCTCCCGCGCCGCGCGGGCCGTCCGGACCGTCGACGCGGCCCACCGGGTCGCCCTGACCGGGACGCCGGTGGAGAACCGGCTCGCGGAGCTGTGGTCGATCATGGACGCGGTCAACCCGGGGCTGCTCGGCGGCATCACCGCGTTCCGCGACCGCTACGCGGTGCCGATCGAGCGCCATGGCCGCTCCGACGTCGCGAAGCGTCTCCAGACCGCCGTCCGGCCGTTCCTGCTGCGGCGGGTCAAGACCGACCGCGCCGTCGTGGACGACCTGCCGGACAAGATCGAGACCGTCGAGCGGTGCAGCCTGACCGCCGAGCAGGCGTCGCTGTACCAGGTGGTCGTCGACGAGATGACCGAGACGCTGCACGGGCTGGAGACGGCGGGCAAGGAGGGGATCGAGCGCCGGGGCCGCGTCCTCGCCGCCCTCACCAAGCTCAAGCAGGTCTGCGACCACCCGGCCCTGCTCCTGCACGACGGCTCCCCGCTGGCCCGCCGCTCCGGCAAGCTCGCCCGGGTCGAGGAGATCGTCGCGGAGATCCTGGCGGCGGGGGAGAAGGCGCTGCTGTTCACCCAGTTCACGGCGTTCGGCGACGAGCTCGCCCCGCACCTCGCGCGGCGCTTCGGCGTCGAGGTGCTGTGGCTGCACGGGGGGACGTCGCGGCGGGCCCGCGACCGGATGGTCGAGGCGTTCCAGTCCGAGGACGGCCCGCCGCTGTTCCTGCTCTCGCTCAAGGCCGGCGGGACCGGGCTCACTCTCACCGCCGCGCAGCACGTGATCCACCTCGACCGCTGGTGGAACCCCGCCGTCGAGGACCAGGCCACCGACCGCGCCTTCCGCATCGGGCAGAAGCGCACCGTGCAGGTCCGCAAGCTGGTGTGCGGCGGCACCGTCGAGGAGCGCATCGACGACCTCATCGAGGGCAAGCGGGTCCTCGCCGGGCAGGTGATCGGCGATGGCGGGGACGACCCGGACTGGCTGACCGCACTCTCGGCGGACGAGCTGCGCCGGATCGTGGCCCTCGACCCAGGGGCCACCGCGGAGGACGAGTCCGACCTGGAGGACGACGACGATGCCGCCTAGACGTCGGGCCCCGAAGGAGCCGTTCAGCGAGAAGTTCCCCGAGTACGGCAAGCGGATCGCGGTCGAGGACGGCATCGCCGCGAAGAGCCGCCGCGGGGACATCGGCGAGTCGTGGTGGTCCGGCCGGTTCCTCGCGGTGCTGCAGCGACTGGGCGTCGGGGGACGGCTGGACCGCGGCAAGACCTACGCCCGGGCCGGCCAGGTGATCGACCTCGCGATCGAGCCGGGGGAGGTCGTCGCGACGGTGCAGGGGTCGCGGGCCGAGCCCTACCGCGCGCGGATCGGCATCACGACCTTCGCCGACGAGGCCTGGGAGGCCGTCGAGCAGGCCTTCGCCCGCGACTCCTGGTACGCGGCCTCGCTGCTCGGCGGCACCGTCCCCGACGACCTCGAGGACGTCTTCGCCGCCGTCGGGCTCTCGCTGTTCCCGACCGGCACCCGCGAGATGCCGATGGACTGCTCCTGCCCGGACTGGTCGGTGCCCTGCAAGCACCTCGCGGCGGTGGCCTACCTCGTGGCCGAGCGGTTCGACGAGGACCCGTTCCTCATCCTGCGCTGGCGCGGCCGCGACCGGGCGAGCCTGCTCGCGGGCATCCGCGACCGCCGCGACGACGTCGGACCCGCCGTCACGCCGCTGGCCGAGGTGCTCGACCGGTTCTGGACGGCGGGTGGGCCCCTGCCCGAGGTCGGTGGCGCCACCGGGCTCGCCGCGAACTCCGAGGAGCTGCTCGACCAGATGCCGCCGCTCGGGGTGACCCTCGACGGCAGGGACGGCCCGGACGCGCGGGAACTGCTCCGCCCGCTCTACCGGCGGTTCGGCGCCTGACCCGGTAGAACGGTGATCGTGGCACGCATCCTGCTGATCGTCGCGCACCCCGACGACATCGACTTCGGCAGCGGCGGCTCGGTGGCCAAGTGGGTCGCCGAGGGCAACACCGTCGACTACTGCATCTGCACCGACGGCGACGCCGGCGGGTACGACGAGGCCGTCGGCCGCGTCGAGATGGCCGAGCTGCGCCGCAAGGAGCAGCGCGCCGCGGCCGACGTGTACGGCGTGCACGAGATCGACTGGCTCGGCCACCCCGACGGGCGGCTCTACGTCAGCCACGATCTGCGCCGCGACATCTCCCGCTCCATCCGCCGGCGCCGCCCGGACCGCGTCGTCGTGCAGTCGCCCACCCGCAACGTCCGCAGCACCTACGGCAGCCACCCCGACCACACCGCGGCGGGCGAGGCCGCGATGTGCGCGGTCTACCCGGACGCCCGCAACCCCTTCGCCCACCCGGAGCTGCTCGCCGACGAGGGCCTCGAGGCCTGGACGGTGGGGGAGACCTACATCGCGAACCCCGGCGAGGGCGCGGACCTCTACGTCGACATCACCGACGTGATGGACCGCAAGATCGAGGCCCTGCGCGCCCACGAGTCCCAGACCGGCCACATGACCGACCTCGCCGAGCGCATGCAGATGTGGGGCTACGCGCAGGCCAAGTGGGCGGGCTGGTGCCACGACGGCACCCCGCCCGAGGAGCGCCGCTACGCCGAGGGCTTCCTCGTCCTCGACACGAAGTAGGGCCTTCCCGACGCCGCGCGTTGCGGCCCGCACACGGCCAGCCGGATCGCCCTCCGCCATACCGGCCGTTGCGCGCCGCACACAGCCAGCCGGATCGCCCTCGGCCCCACTCCCCGTTGCGCGCCGCACACGGCCAGCCGGATCGCCCTCGGCCCCGCACCCCGTCGCGCGCCACACACGGCCAGCCGGATCGCCCTCGGCTCCGCACCTCGTTGCGCGCCGCACACGGCCAGCCGGATCGCCCTCGGCCCCGCACCCCGTTGCGCGCCACACACGGCAGGCCGAACCGCCCTCTGCCATGCGGCGTTGCGCGCCGCAGACGGCCGGCCGGATTGCCCTCGGCTCCGCACTCCGTTGCGCGCCCCACATGGCTGGCGCGACCCCAGCGCCCGTGTGCGGCCCGCAACGCCCCGACGGCGCGAGTCCAGCCCGCCCGACCGTGTGTGCCCCGCAACGCGAGGGGCGGCATCCGGAGCAGTCGGCCGCGAACGGCACCCACCGACGGGGTCGGCTCCCTAGCGTCGCCGACGTGCCCGACATCTCGATCGTCCCGTGGTGGTACTCCCCGTGGGCGCCCGAGAGGGACCCCGACTGCGCACAGATCGCCGACCATGTCCTCGACCGCCTCCTCCCGGCCGCGACCGCGCTGCACCGGGCGAATGCCGTCGAGCTCGGCCTGGACCCCACGGAGATGGCGATCGTGGAGGTCCTGGGGGTCACACGAGCACTCCGCCTGTCGGCCCTCGCCGATCGGGTCGCCCTCAGCCACGCCGCGGCGTCCCGGGCGGCGGCACGGCTGGAGGAGAGGACCTGGGTCGAGCGCGGCCAGGACGTCCCGGGCTACGTCGACGTCACGCGCGCAGCGGGCACCGGCGAGGTGGTCGCCGCCTCGCTGCAGGACGTGCGCAGCCCGCTCGCCGGCGCCGCCGCGGACCTGACCGCCGAGGAGCGGGCCACCGTCCTCCGCTTCCTGCAGGAGGTCTCCACCATCCTCACCGTGCGCGCGCGATCCCGGGGCGACCGGCGGCTCCACCGCACCCTCCAGCGACGTCGCAAGGAGTGGGTCAGGGACTGGTCGTAGGCCGTCCGGGGACGCAAGGTGACACGCCGGAGGGCAAGTGTCTCCGCGCGAGACACGCCGAACGACACGCCGACACCACCCGCTTGGGTGCACGCCGACACGCTGAGGAGACACGCCTACGCTGGTGCTCGCCATGGCCGATCCGAGCACCTACCGCCCCGCCCCGGGAACCATCCCGGAGGCGCCTGGCGTCTACCGGTTCTCCGACGCGGGCGGCCGCGTGATCTACGTCGGCAAGGCCAAGAGCCTCCGCAGCCGCCTGAACTCCTACTTCGCCGACCTCTCGGGCCTGCACCCCCGCACGCGCCGGATGGTCACCACCGCGGCCGCCGTCCAGTGGACCGTGGTCGGCACCGAGGTCGAGGCCCTCCAGCTCGAGTACAACTGGATCAAGGAGTACGACCCGCAGTTCAACGTCCGCTACCGCGACGACAAGACCTACCCGGTCCTCGCGGTGACGCTGAACGAGGAGTACCCGCAGCTCAAGGTGTACCGCGGGCCCCGCCGCAAGGGCGTCCGGTACTTCGGCCCCTACGCGCACGCCTGGGCCATCCGCGAGACGCTCAAGCTCCTCACGCGCGTCTTCCCGGCCCGGGTGTGCTCGCCCGGGGTCTTCAAGCGCCACGGCCAGATCGGGCGGCCGTGCATGTTCGGCTACATCGGCAAGTGCGCCGCGCCGTGCGTCGGCCGCGTCTCCGCCGAGGAGCACCGGCAGATCGTGCTCGACTTCTGCGACTTCCTCGCCGGCCACACCGACCAGCTGATCAGCCGCATCGAGAAAGAGATGCAGACCGCATCGGCCGAGATGGACTTCGAGCGGGCCGCCCGGCTGCGCGACGACGCCGGGGCGCTCAAGCGGGTCGTCGAGAAGCAGGCGGTCGTGCTCGGCGACGGCACCGACGCCGACGTCGTCGCGTTCGCCCTCGACCCGCTCGAGGCGGCCGTCCAGGTCTTCCACGTCCGCGGTGGTCGGGTGCGCGGACAGCGCGGGTGGGTGGTGGAGCGGGGCGAGGAGGACTCGCTCGAGGTCCTCGTCGGGCAGTTCCTGTCGCAGTTCTACGGCGAGCAGGCCGCCCTGGCCGACTCGGCCGACGACGCGGTGCAGCCGGTCCCGCGCGAGGTGCTGGTGCCGGCCCTGCCCGAGGACCACGCCGTCCTCACCCAGTGGCTGAGCGGGCTGCGCGGGAGCCGGGTGAGCGTGCGCGTCGCGCAGCGGGGCGACAAGCGCACGCTCGCCGAGACCGTGGAGCGCAACGCCAAGGAGTCGCTCACCCAGCACAAGCTCAAGCGCGCCGGCGACCTCACCGCCCGCAGCGCCGCGCTGGAGGAGATCCAGGAGTACCTGGAGCTCGACTCGGCGCCGCTGCGCATCGAGTGCACCGACGTCAGCCACGTGCAGGGGTCCGACGTCGTCGCGAGCCTCGTGGTGTTCGAGGACGGCCTGCCGAAGAAGTCGGACTACCGGCGGTTCGCGATCCGCGGCGGCGCGGAGGGCGGCGACGTCACGGCGATCGCCGAGGTCGTGCGGCGCCGCTTCCAGCGCTACCTGCGCGAGACCGCCGAGGACCACGAGCACGACCCGACGACGACGTCGTGCTCCGGCGAGACCCCCGACGGCTCGCCGGCGTCGCGGGAGATCGACCCGGCCGAGATCGACGGGCCGCTGCCGGGCATCGACCCGACGACGGGCCGCCCGCGCAAGTTCTCCTACGCGCCGAACCTGCTCGTCGTCGACGGCGGGGCGCCGCAGGTCGCGGCCGCGCAGGAGGTGCTCTCCGAGCTCGGGATCACCGACGTGGCGGTCTGCGGCCTGGCGAAGCGTCTGGAGGAGGTCTGGCTGCCCGGCGACGAGATGCCGGCCATCCTGCCGCGTACCTCCGAGGCGCTCTACCTGCTGCAGCGCGTGCGCGACGAGGCGCACCGCTTCGCGATCACCTACCACCGCCAGAAGCGGTCGGCCCGGATGACGACCTCGGAGCTCGACGGGGTGCCCGGGCTCGGGTCGTCACGCAAGGCCGCACTGATCAAGCACTTCGGCTCGGTGAAGAAGCTGCGGGCCGCGACCGTCGAGCAGATCACCGAAGTGCCCGGCGTGGGGAAGCGGACCGCGGAGGCGGTCCTGCACGCGCTCAACGCCGGAGACGCAGCGCAGCGGAGCTCGACCATGGACTCGGGGGAGGCATCGTGAGTGACGGTGGGGTGGAGGTCGCGATCGTCACCGGGGTCTCGGGAGCGGGGCGGAGCACCGCGGCAAAGGTCCTCGAGGACCTCGGGTGGTTCGTGGTGGACAACCTCCCGCCCGAGCTGCTCGAGACCGTCGTCGACCTCGGCGCCCGGTCGCAGGGGCAGGTGACCCGGATCGCCGTCGTCATGGACGTCCGCAGCCGGGCCTTCACCGCCGACCTGGGGGCCGCGATCAAGGAGCTCGACACCCGCGGCGCCCGCCCGCGGGTGGTCTTCCTCGACGCGGACGACAGCGTGCTCATCCGCCGCTTCGAGTCCAACCGGCGCTCCCACCCGCTGCAGGGCGACGGCCGGCTCGTCGACGGCATCGACGCCGAGCGGGAGCTGCTGGCCCCGCTGCGCGACCTGGCCGACCTCGTCGTCGACACCTCCAACCGGTCGGTGCACGAGCTGCGCAAGGCGATCGAGGAGGCCTTCCACGAGAGCGCCGCGGAGGTGGCCTCGACAGTCACCGTGCTCTCGTTCGGCTACAAGCACGGCCTGCCCCAGGACGCCGACCTCGTCGTCGACGTGCGGTTCCTGCCCAACCCGCACTGGATTCCCGAGCTGCGCGAGCACGACGGCCGCGAGGAGGTGGTCAGCGACTACGTGCTCTCCCAGGAGGGTGCGGCGGAGTTCGTCGACCGCTACCTGGAGCTGCTGCGCATCGTCGGCGTCGGGTACCGCCGCGAGGGCAAGCGGTACCTGACGGTCGCGATCGGCTGCACCGGCGGCAAGCACCGCAGCGTCGCGATCGCCGAGGAGATCGCCCGCCGGATGGCCGGCGAGGACGGGGTGCGGGTGACCGTGTCGCACCGGGACGTGGGGCGCGAGTGAGCGGGGTCAACGGCAACGGTGACGGCCCCGGTTCCCCGTTCCGCGCGACCGCTCTCGGCGGCGGGCACGGCCTGCACGCGACGTTGCGGGCCCTGCGGCGGCTGACCGACGACGTCACGGCGGTGGTGACGGTCGGGGACGACGGCGGGTCGTCTGGCCGGATCCGCCGCGAGCTGGACATCCTGCCGCTGGGCGACCTGCGGATGGCCCTGGACGCCCTCGCGGAGCGCGACCACCCGGGCCCGACCGACACGTCCGCCTGGCGCCGCCTCTTCGAGCACCGCTTCGGCGGGTCGGGGGCGCTCGCGGGGCACGCCGTCGGGAACCTCGTGCTCGCGGGCCTGCTCGACGTGCTCGGCGAGCCGGTCGCGGCCCTCGACGAGGCCTGCCGCCTGCTCGGCGTCCGCGGCCGCGTGCTGCCGATGAGCCCGATGCCGGTCGACCTCGAGGCCGACGTCACCGGGCTGGGTCTGTCGTCCTCGCGCGCGACCGACGACGACATCGCGCACCGCATCCGGGGCCAGGTCGCGGTCGCGACGACGCCGGGCCAGGTCCGGCAGGTCCGGCTGGTCCCGCGCCGCCCCAAGGCGTGCGCGGAGGCCGTCGAGGCGATCCGGACGGCGGACGTGGTCACCCTCGGGCCCGGCTCCTGGTTCACCAGCGTCATGCCGCACCTGCTGGTGCCCGAGCTGTTCACGGCACTGACCGAGACCGAGGCGCGCCGGGTCCTGGTGCTCAACCTCGCCCCGCAGCCGGGGGAGACGGCCGGCTTCTCGCCCGAGCAGCACCTCGACGCCCTGGCCGAGCACGCCCCGCGGCTGCGCCTCGACGTCGTCGTCGCGGATCCCGAGGCGACGCCGGAGCCCGACCGCCTGCGCCGCGGCGCGGAGGCGTTCGGCGCGACCACCCTGTTCACATCCGTCGGCGAGCCCGACGGCGCCCCGCGCCACGATGCCGTGGCACTGGCCGGGGCCCTGCGCGAGGCGGCGGGCAGTGCCGCCTCGCGCGAGCGCGTGCCCGACGACGAGTGGGACGCGCGCGTCGAGACCTGGGGGAGAGCGGCACGGCGCCGCCTCGGAGCGGACGTGTTCTTCACGCCCACCGACGGCGCCTACCGCCATGACGAGGAGGACCTACGGTGGCCATGACCGCTGCGGTGAAGGACGAGCTGAGCCGTCTCGCCGTCACGAAGACCTGCTGCCGGCGGGCGGAGGTGTCGGCGCTGCTCCGGTTCGGGGGCGGGCTGCACATCGTGAACGGCCGGGTCGTCGTCGAGGCCGAGCTGGACACCGGGAACGCGGCGCGCCGCCTCCGTCGGGAGATCCACGAGCTCTACGGCCACCAGCCCGAGGTGCACGTGCTCTCGCAGGGCAACCTGCGCAAGGGCACCCGCTACGTGGTGCGGGTCGCGGCCGACGGCGACTCCCTCGCCCGCCAGACCGGTCTGCTCGACCCGCGCGGCCGCCCGGTGCGCGGGCTGCCGCCGCAGGTCGTCTCGGGCGGGGTCTGCGACGCCGAGGCCGCGTGGCGGGGCGCCTTCCTCGCGCACGGCTCGCTCACCGAGCCCGGCCGGTCGTCCGCGCTGGAGATCACGTGCCCGGGCATGGAGGCCGCGATGGCGCTGGTCGGCGCCGCGCGCCGGCTTGGTGTGGCCGCGAAGGCCCGCGAGGTCCGCGGGGCGGACCGTGTCGTCGTCCGCGACGGCGACGCGATCGGCGCCCTGCTCACCCGGATCGGCGCCCACTCGTCGGTGCTGCAGTGGGAGGAGCGCCGGATGCGCCGGGAGGTGCGCGCGACGGCGAACCGGCTCGCGAACTTCGACGACGCCAACCTGCGCCGCTCGGTCAAGGCCGCGGTCACGGCGTCCGCGCGGGTCAACCGGGCCCTCGAACTGCTGGGCGACGAGGTCCCCGACCACCTGATCACCGCCGGGCGGCTGCGGGTGCAGCACGAGCAGGCCTCGCTGGAGGAGCTCGGGCAGCTGGCAGATCCGCCGATGACCAAGGACGCCGTCGCCGGGCGCATCCGCCGCCTGCTCGCGATGGCCGACAAGAAGGCCAAGGACCTGCGGGTCCCCGACACCTCCGCCGCGGTCACGGCCGACATGGAGGACGACGAGATGGTGGAGGTCCCCGCGGGGCGGGAGCGCTGAATCCGCTGGTCAGCGTGCGCAGGTGAGGCGCTCGCGACGATGCGGGCCCCTCGTCGGCTTCGTTAGGGTCGGCCCTGCCAGCACGGACACCACGAAGAGACAGGACTGCGCGTGACGATCAAGATCGGCATCAACGGCTTCGGCCGCATCGGACGGAACGTCTTCCGCGCGCTCGAGGTCCAGCGCGCCGCCGGTACTGCCGACATCGAGGTGCTGGCGGTCAACGACATCACCGACAACAAGACGCTGGCGCACCTGCTGCGCTACGACTCGGTGCACGGCCGGTTCGACGGCACGGTCGAGTACAACGACTCCGCGCTGATCGTCAACGGCACCGAGGTCAAGGCCTTCGCCGAGCGCGACCCAGCCGACCTGCCCTGGGGCGACCTGGGCGTCGACATCGTCATCGAGTCCTCGGGCATCTTCACCGACGCCGACTCGGCCGGGAAGCACCTCAAGGCCGGAGCCAAGAAGGTCGTCATCTCCGCCCCGGCCAAGGGCGAGGACCTCACCGTCGTCATGGGCATCAACGACAAGGCCTACGACGGCTCGCAGAACATCCTCTCCAACGCCTCCTGCACCACGAACTGCGTGGCGCCGATGGCGAAGGTGCTGCACGACGCGTTCGGCCTGCAGACCGGCTTCATGACGACGGTCCACGCCTACACCGGCGACCAGCGCGTCCACGACGCCCCGCACAAGGACCTGCGCCGCGCCCGTGCCGCCGCCGTCAACATCATCCCGACGACGACGGGTGCGGCCCAGGCGACCGCGCTCGCGCTCCCGGAGCTCGAGGGCAAACTCAACGGCGTCGCGATGCGCGTGCCGGTGCCGGACGGCTCGGTGACCGACCTGACCGCGACGCTCGACCAGGAGGTCACCGTCGAGCAGGTCAACGAGGCGTTCCGGAAGGCCGCCGAGGGCGAGCTCAAGGGGGTCCTGGTCTACACCGAGGACCCGATCGTCTCCACCGACATCGTCGGCACCCCGGCGTCGTGCACGTTCGACTCCGGCATGACGAAGGTGCTCAACGGCAACACCGTGAAGATCATCGGCTGGTACGACAACGAGTGGGGCTACTCGAACCGCGTCGTGGACCTCACCACGCTCGTGGGTTCGAAGCTCTGATGCGGACCGTCGACGACCTGATTGCCGAGGGCGTCCAGGACCGGTACGTCCTCCTGCGGGCGGACTTCAACGTCCCGCTCGACGGCTACTCGATCACCGACGACGGCCGGATCCGTGCTGCGCTGCCGACGATCACCAAGCTGGTCGGGGCGGGCGCGAGGCTGCTGGTGATGGCCCATCTGGGTCGGGTCAAGGACCCGGAGCCGCTGGGCCGGGACAAGCGGTCCAGCCTCGCCCCGGTCGCCGGGCGGCTCGGGCAGCTGCTCGACCAGCGCGTGTCGCTCGCCGAGGACGTCGTCGGGCAGTCCGCCCGGGACGTCGCGGCGGCGGTGACCGCCGGCGGTGTGGCCATGCTCGCGAACGTCCGGTGCGAGCCGCGCGAGACAGGTTCGGCCGGGGAGCGCGACGCGCTCGCCACCGAGCTCGCCGAGCTGGTGCCGGGCGGGGCGTTCGTCTCCGACGGCTTCGGCGTGGTGCACCGCGAGCAGGCCTCGGTGTACGAGGTGGCCCGCAAGCTCCCGGCCTACGGCGGCGACCTCGTCGCCCGCGAGACCGAGGTCCTGCGGCGGCTCACCGGCGACCCGGACCGGCCCTACGTCGTGATCCTGGGCGGGTCGAAGGTCTCCGACAAGCTCGCGGTGCTGCAGAACCTGCTGCCGAAGGTCGACACGCTGCTCGTCGGCGGGGCGATGTGCTTCACGTTCCTCGCCGCCGAGGGCAACGACGTCGGCGGCTCGAAGCTCGAGGCCGACCAGGTCGACACGTGCAAGGACCTGCTGTCGCGGTACTCCGAGACGCTCGTCCTGCCGGCCGACGTCGTCGTCGCGGATGCGTTCGCGGCCGACGCGAACACCCGCACGGTGCCGGTCACCGAGATCCCGGACGGCTGGATGGGGCTCGACGTCGGGCCGGAGACCGTCCGGCTGTTCGGCGAGAAGCTCGCCGACGCCGCCACGGTGTTCTGGAACGGCCCGATGGGCGTGTTCGAGATGGAGCCGTTCGCGGCCGGCACCACCGGGGTCGCGGAGGCCGTGGCCGACTCGCCCGCGTTCTCCGTGATCGGCGGCGGCGACTCCGCGTCCGCGATCCGCGCCGCCGGGCTCGACGAGGAGCGCTTCGGGCACATCTCGACCGGCGGCGGCGCGTCGCTGGAGTTCCTGGAGGGCGAGGACCTGCCCGGGATCGCGGTCCTCGAGGAGGGGTCCTAGGTGGCGCGCAAGCCCCTGATCGCCGGCAACTGGAAGATGAACCTCAACCACCTCGAGGCCATCGGCGTGGTGCAGAAGCTCTACTTCGGGCTGCCGACGAAGTACTACGACCACGTCGACGTGGCCGTGTGCCCGCCGTTCACCGACCTGCGCAGCGTGCAGACGGTGATCGAGGCCGACTCGATGCCGATCACCTACGGCGGGCAGGACTGCTCGCCGGAGGAGTCGGGCGCGTTCACCGGTGACGTGTCCGCGGCGATGCTCGCGAAGCTGGGCTGCACCTACGTGGTGCTGGGGCACTCCGAGCGGCGCACGGTCCACGGCGAGGACGACGCCCTGGTGGCCCGCAAGGTCGCCAAGGCCCTGGAGCACGGGCTGACGCCGATCCTGTGCCTCGGCGAGGGCGAGGACGTCCGCGACGCCGGTGGCCACGTGGAGCACTGCACCGGCCAGCTCGACGGGTCGCTGGCGGGCCTGTCGTCCGAGCAGGTGGGCCGGGTCGTCGTCGCCTACGAGCCGGTGTGGGCCATCGGCACCGGGAAGACCGCGACCACGCAGGACGCCCAGGAGGTCTGCCACGCCCTCCGGGAGCGGCTGCGCGAGGTGCACGGCGGCGCGGTGGCCGACGCGGTGCGCATCCTCTACGGCGGGTCGGTGAAGTCCGGCAACGTCAAGGAGCTGGTGGCGCAGTCCGACGTCGACGGCGCGCTCGTCGGCGGGGCGTCCCTCGACGCCGAGGGCTTCGCCGAACTGTGCGCGCTCGCGGCGGGCGGCCCGCTGTAGGTCCCGTCGAGCGAAGGGCCCCTCCGGTCGAGTAGATCGAGCGGAGGGGCCCTTCGGTCGTTCCCGGTCGGCCCGATGATCGTTGAGAGGTGTGACCCCGCACCCCCCGGTCGGAGGGGCCGGGTAGTGTGACGCACGAACGCACGCCCCGCATCCCGGGGCGGAGAAGACCTGGAGGTCACGGAGCCCGCGATGCGACTGTTCCTGGAGATCCTGCTCATCGTGTCCAGCGTGCTGCTGGTGCTGCTCGTGCTGCTGCACCGCGGCCGCGGCGGTGGTCTCTCGTCGCTGTTCGGAGGTGGGGTGCAGTCCAGCCTCGCCGGCTCCAGCGTGGTCGAGAAGAACCTCGACCGCCTCACCCTGTTCGTCGGCGCGATCTGGCTGATCGCGATCGTCGGGACGGGCCTGCTCATCAAGATCGAAGGTTGACGACCGGCCCGGACCCACACCCGGGCCCGGTGACGATGCGGAGGTAACGCCGACATGGCCACTGGCAACGCGATCCGGGGGACCCGGGTCGGGTCCGGTCCGATGGGGGAGTCCGAGCGGGGGGAGAGCGCGGCGCGCGTCGTCGTCTCCTTCTGGTGCTCGAACGGCCACGAGACGCGGCCGTCGTTCGCCCACGACGCCGAGCTGCCGGGCACCTGGGACTGCCCGCGCTGCGGCCTGCCGGCGAACACCGACATGAAGAACCCGCCGCCGGCGCGGCGCACCGAGCCCTACAAGACGCACCTCGCGTACGTGAAGGAGCGCCGCAGCGACGCCGACGGCGAGGCGCTGCTCGAGGAGGCCCTGGCCAAGCTGCGGGCCCGCCGCGGCGAGAACTGAGGCAGACTCCGGCGCATGGTCGCGCCGGAGATCACCGACACACGTTTCTCGTTGAGCCAGGCCGAGATCCCCTCGGCCTGGTTCAACGTCGCCCCGCACCTGTCCAGCCCCCTCGACCCGCCGCTGCATCCCGCGACGCGCGAACCGGTCGGGCCGGACGACCTCGCCCCGCTCTTCGCCGGCGAGCTCATCGGCCAGGAGATGTCCACCGACCCGTGGATCGACGTCCCGGGTGAGGTGCTCGACGTCCTGCGGCTGTGGCGGCCCACCCCGCTGGTGCGGGCCCGCCGTCTGGAGGCGGCGCTCGGCACCACGGCCCGCATCTACTTCAAGGACGAGTCCGTCTCGCCGGCCGGGTCGCACAAGCCGAACTCCGCGGTGCCGCAGGCCTTCTACAACGCCCGCGAGGGCATCACCCGGCTCTCCACCGAGACCGGTGCCGGCCAGTGGGGCACCGCGCTCTCGTTCGCCTGCGCGCAGTACGACCTCGAGTGCGCGGTCTACATGGTGCGCAAGAGCTTCGAGCAGAAGCCGTACCGCAAGGTCATCATGGAGACCTGGGGTGGCACGGTCGTCCCCTCGCCGATCGACGACCCGTCGAACGCGGGGAGTCTCGGCTCGGCCATCTCGGACGCGGTCCGCGACGCGATGGGCCGCGAGGACACCCACTACGCGCTCGGCTCGGTGCTCAACCACGTCCTGCTGCACCAGACCGTGATCGGGCTGGAGGCCCAGCAGCAGCTGGCGCTCGCCGGGGAGACCCGACCCGACGTCGTGATCGCGCCCTGTGGTGGCGGCTCCAACCTCGGCGGCCTCGCCCTGCCGTTCCTGCCGGACCCCGCGGTGCGGCTGCTCGCCGCCGAGCCCGCGTCGTGCCCGACCCTGACCCAGGGCACCTACGAGTACGACTTCGGCGACGTCCAGGGGCTGACGCCGATGATGAACATGTACACCCTGGGCCACGACTTCATGCCGCCCGGCATCCACGCCGGCGGGCTGCGCTACCACGGCGACTCGCCGATCATCTCCAAGCTGGTCCACGAGGGCCGGATGGAGGCCGTCGCGCACCGGCAGAAGGCGGTGTTCGAGGCGAACGTGCTCTTCGCCCGTGTCGAGGGCAAGCTGCCCGCCCCCGAGGCCGGCCACGGGATCGCCTCCGCGATCGCCGAGGCGAACGACGCGACCGCGAAGAACGAGGAACGGGTCATCCTGTTCAACTACTGCGGCCACGGCCTGCTCGACCTCGCGGCCTACCAGGACCACCTGGCCAGCGACCTCGGTGAGGAGCCCTCGCCGGGCGCGTGACCGGTCCGTGCTGGTCCCCACCCGCCCGGACGGCGCAGCATCGTCACGCGCCGTCGTCGTCCGCGGCGGGAGGGGTGGGAGACGATGGCCGTCGTCCTGGGCTTCGTGCCGTGGATCGTCTACTGGGTGCTCGTCGGGAACGCGCCCTTCACGGTCGCCGTGCTGGCGGCCTTCGGGGTCGCCGTGCTCGGGACCGCCGTCAGCCGCGCCCGGGGCACCCGGCCCACGGCGTTCGACCTCGGCAACCTCGGGGTCTTCGTCGTCCTGGCCGTCGCCGCGCTCGTCGTACCCGACCCCGTCCTGGAGCGCTGGCTGCAGCCCCTGGGCAACGCCGGGCTGCTCGTGGTCGCCCTGGCGGGGGTGCTGACCGGGCACCCCTTCGTCCGGGACTACGCGACCGCGTCGGTGGACGCGGCGACCGCGCGCTCCGACGGGTTCCGGGTCATCACCACGGCGATGACGTGGATGTGGGTCGGGGTCTTCGCGGCGATGACGGTCGTGTCGGCGATCCCGCCGGTCCTCGACGGGGAGGCGACGATCCGCGACGCCGGGGACACCCTCTCGGTCGTCTGCTACTGGGTGGCGCCGTTCGTGCTGCTCGGGCTGGCCGGCGCCGTGTCCGGCGCGTTCCCGCCCTGGTTCGAGCAGGCGAGCGCGAGACTCGACGCCCGGTCCACGGCCGACCCGTCGCCCACCTCCCAGCGGGTGCCGGCGCCGCCCGCCGCAGCCGGGCTCGTCGTCGTGGCGCCTCCCGACTCCCGGCACGACGAGCCGTTCGGGGTGCTCGTGCACGGCGCCCCGGCCGGGGCGACCGTGCGGGTCACCAGCGAGGGCACCGACCTCGTCGGTCGGACGTGGCGGTCGACGGCGGACCTCCTCGCGGGACCCGACGGCGCCGTCGACGTCGCCGTGACCTCCCCGGTGCGCGGCGACTGGTCCACCGCCGACCCCGAGGCACCGCTCTGGGCGATGCGCTTCGCCGAGCCGGGCGCGGTGCCCGACCTCTTCGTCCCGCCGGCCGAGCCCTGGCTGGTGACCGTGCGCGCGGCCGTCGAGAGCGGCCCGTCGGGCGGGGTCGTGGTGCGGCGCCGTCCCGCGGACCCCGGGGTGCGGACCGAACCGTGCCCGGTGCAGGGCCGACCGGGCCTGCTCGCGCTGCCCGCGGGCGACCCGCCGCCGGGCGGCCGGCCGGGCGTGGTCTGCCTCGGCGGGTCCGAGGGCGGGCACGAGTCGCAGATCGGCGCCGCGTTGCTGCTCGCCTCGCACGGGTTCGCGGCGCTCGCCGCGAGCTGGGTCGAGCCGGGGCCCGACGGTCAGGTCGCCATCACCGAGGTGCCCCTCGAGCGCTTCACCGCCGCGGTGAGCACCCTGGCCGGTCGCGACGACGTCGACGCCGGACGTCTCGTCGCGATGGGGATCTCCCGGGGCGCCGAGGGCCTGCTCGCCGCCTGTGCGGCGCCGGGGGCGGCCACGCTCCGCGGGCTCGTCCTGGTCAGTCCGAGCAGCGTGACCTGGCAGGCCGTGGGCGACGAGGGCGGGATCCCGGACACCGGCTCCTGGACGATCGCCGGCCGCCCGGTGCCGTTCCGGCCGTTGCCGACCGGGGCGCTCATGCCGCAGATCGTGCGGAACGCGTGGCGGCTCGACGCCGACGAGCGCGCCCACCGGCCGAGCCTGCTCCGACTGCGGCCGGCCTACCGCTCCGGCCTCGCCGCCGGCGGGCCGGGTGAGATCGCCGCCGAGCGGGTCGCCGCGCCGCTGCTGCTGGTCTCCGGCGACGACGACGAGGTGTGGCCGGGCGGCCCGATGGCCGTCGAGCTGGTCCGCCGCCGCGCCCGCGCGGACGACGAGCACGTCTCCCACCCCGGGGCGGGGCACCTCACCCGCCTGGGGACGGTGCCCACCGACGCTCCCTGGTCCGCCGGGATCGCCCTCGGCGGGGAGCGGGCCGGCCAGGCCGCGGCCGACCGCGACACCACCCGACGGGTCCTGCGCTTCCTCGCCGCGGTGTGCGGCCCGGCGTCAGCCGTCGATGCCGACCGGCCGCGGCTCCACCAGTGAGGTCTTGATGACCGAGGTGACCGTGGAGCCGCGCTCGATCCACAGCTCGAGCACCCGGTCCAGGTCGGCGACGTCGCGGACCTGGATCCGCACCAGCAGGCAGTCCTCCCCGGTGATGCGGTGCGCCTCCACCACCTCCGGGGTCCGGGCCACGATCTGCTCGAGCGCCTTGCCCTGGCCGAGCGCGGGCCGGACCCGCACCCAGGCCCCGATCGGGAAGCCGACCGCCGCCGGGTCGACGTCGAGGCGGTAGCCCCGGATCACCCCGGTGCGCTCGAGCCGCTGCACCCGTTCGGTGACCGCGGGCGCGGACATCCCCACGGCCCGCGCGAGCGCGCTCATCGACCGCCGCGGGTCCTCGGCGAGGGCCCGCAGGATGGCCAGGTTGACGTCGTCCAGCAGGCCCTTGTCGTTCTCCAGGTGAGGGCGCGTCCGGCCGTCGAGAGTTGAAGTCACCCGACCACTATCTCCGTGGATCGGCCATGTCGTCCAGCCCCTCTCCCTCGGAGACTGGAGGCATGTCAGACGACGGTGGTGAGCGCGGGAGCGGGCAGGGAGCCCAGCGAGGCCCACGCGGCCGCCAACCGCTCCACCGCGTCGTCGAGCACGTCGACCCGGTGGGTGTAGGGCACGCGCAGGAAGCCCTCGAACGCCCCGCCGATCCCGAAGCGCGGCCCGGCCGCGAGGTGCAGTCCCTGCCGGGCGGCCGCGTCGACCAGCGCACTCGACCGGGCGGCCCCGAGGTCGATCCAGGTCGACAGCCCGCCGGTGGGCACGGGCACGGTCCACTCCGGGAACACGCGACGCAGCGCGGCGACGAGGTGGTCGCGCTGCGCGGCCGTCGCGGCGCGGCGCACCGGGAGCAGGTCGTCGAGGCGGGCCAACAGCCCTGCCGCGACCAGCTGCTCCAGGACCGGCGAGGCGATGTCGTCGGAGGCGCGGCTGGTGGCGATCCGGCGCAGCACCGCGCGCGGGCCCCGCATCCAGCCGATCCGCAGGCCGCCCCAGACGGTCTTGCTCATCGACCCGAGGGTCAGCACCGGCGCCTCGCCGCCCGACGTCGCCCACGCCCCGAGGGGCGGGGGGACGGGCTCGTCGAGCCACATCTCGCGCAGGCAGTCGTCGACGACCAACGGCACCCCGTGCCGCCGGGCGGCGGCGACCACGGCACCCCGGGTCTCGGCGTCCATCACCGCGCCCGTGGGGTTGTGGTGGTCGGGGACCAGGAAGGCCAGCGCGGGGGAGGACTCCCGCAGCGCGGTGGCGAAGGCGCCGACGTCCCAGCGGGTCCGGCCGCGGTCGTCCCGGTCGAGGGCCATCGGCACCGTCCGCGCCGAGGCGTGGCGGACGAGGTCCACCGCGCCGGGGTAGGTCGGCTGCTCGATGAGCACACGGTCCCCGGGCCGGACCAGCGCGCGGACCGCGAGCGAGTGGGCGTGCTGGGCCCCGGCGGTGACCATGACCTCGTCGGGCGTGGTCGGCAGCCCCTGGGCGGTCAGGCGGGCGGCGATCGCGGAGCGCAGCAGCGTCGTCCCGAGCAGCTCGTAGCCCGGGCCGACGAGGTGGGTCGGGAGCGCGGCCAGCGCCTCGGCCCCGGCGACCGTCATGGCGTCGACCGGGGCGGCCGGGGCGGCGTGCGCGAGGTCGATGACGCCGTCCGGGAGGTCCGGCGAGACCGCGAAGGCCCCGCTGGGCGCGAACGGCGCGGGGGAGGACGGGGGCCCGTCGGCGGTCGACGGGAGCGCCGTCCAGGTGCCCGAGCCGCGGCGCCGGATCAGGTGGCCGCTCTCGCGGAGCTGCTCGTACGCCGCCGCGACCGTGCCCCGCCCGATCCCGAGGGCGAGCGCGAGCTCCCGCTCGCTCGGCACCCGGGTCCCGACGGCGAGCCGGCCGTCGCCGAGCAGGGTGCGGATGCGACCGGCGAGCGCCGCGTAGCCGACCGGACCCCCGGCGAACGACCCGAGGTGCCGCACGAGAGCCGGCCCCCCGACCTGTTGGTCCACCTCACACCTGCCACTTCTGCCAATTTGCCTGCCACTGGCGGCAGACTGGACCTGGTCGGGCTGTCACTTGGCAGCCACTCTAGCCACATCACCCCGTGAACCCGAAGGAACTCCTCATGATCACCATGCTCGTCGTCCTCGCCGTCGTCGCCGTCCTCGGGCTCGCGGTGGTGCGCTACGGCGCGGACACCCGCTCGAACGACACCACCGACCACCGGGACCCCGCCCTGCCGCGGGGCCCGCAGTACGGGCACACCCCGGCCTCGGACGTTCGTCTGCTCGCCGGCCTCGCCCGGCGGGCGGCCGCCCAGCGGCAGGCGTGGGCCGCCTACGACCGGTCCATGCGGCCGTGGGAGACGCAGCGCAGCGGAGCTCGACCCCTGGGCTGGGAGACGCGGCGCGGCGAGGTCCGCCCGGTCCTCTGACCCGCTCGACGACGACGGCCCCGCACCCGAGGAGGGTGCGGGGCCGTCGTCGTCGGGGGATCAGAGCTGCGCCGCGGCCGCCTCGTCGAGCAGCCACAGGGTGCGCTCGGTCCCGGCGAGCCCGGCGAGCGGCACGTCCACCTCGCTCGCGCCGCCGGCGGCCTGCCCCAGCACCTCCGCCTTCGACGAGCCGGTGGCCACCAGCCACACCTCGCGCGCGGACCGGGCGGCGGCGAGGGTCAGCGAAATCCGGGTCGGCGGCGGCTTCGGGCAGTCCCGTACCGCGACGACGCCGGGGGCGGTCGCGTGCACGGCGGGGGAGTCGGGGAAGACCGACAGGGTGTGCCCCTCCGGCCCGCACCCGGCGAGCAGCACGTCGAACGCCGGGATGCCGGGCAGGCCCTCACCGAGCCGGGCGGCCGCCTCCGTGAGGACCTGTGCGTAGGCCTGGGCGCCCTGGTCGGGGTCGGCGGAGTCCTCCGACTCCAGCGCCGACGGGCCGGGGGTCGACGAGGCCATCGGGTGCACCCGGGCCGGGTCGAGGTCGAGCCGGTCGAGCAGGGCGTCGCGGGCCTGGGCGTCGTTGCGGTCCTCCGAGCCGGCCGGGACGAACCGCTCGTCGCCCCAGAACACCTCGACCCGCGACCAGTCCACCGACCCGAGCTCGGACGAGGTGGCCACGGCCTCGAGCATCGCGATCCCGATCCCGCCGCCGGTGAGCACGACGGACGCGACGCCGCGGTCGGCCTGGGCCTTCGCCAGCGCCGCCAGGAGCCGCGCGGCGCCGTCGGCCGCGACGGACCCGTCGTCGGGAAGGGTGATGATGTCCCGGCTCATGCGCGCACCTTCGACTTCGAGGAGGACCGGCGCGATCCGGCGCGCGGCACCGCACCGAGCGCCTCGTGGAAGATCTCGTCCGGGTCCAGGCGCCGGAGCTCCTCGGCCAGGCACTCGCGCGCGGTGCGGCGGGCGAGCGCGACCCGACGGTCGGGCTGGCCGGGCTGGGTGAGCTTCGCGGTCTTGGAGTCCTGGCGGCGGAGCTCGATCGTCCCGGACGCGCGCTCGAGTCGGACGGCCCCGACGTGCCCGCCGAACACGTCGACCACGGACCGCGTCACCGGGACCCCGAGCCGTGACGAGAGCCAGCCCGCGAGGAGGTCCGCCGACGCGGACTCGGCCTCGCCGTCGACCTCGGCGCGCAGCACCTCGTCGTAGGGCGGCGGGTCGAGCGCGGAGGTCAGCAGCGCCCGCCAGCTGGTGATCCGGCTCCACGCGAGGTCCGTGTCGCCGGCCGAGTAGGTCGCGGCCATCTTCGCGAGGGACTTCGACGGGGCCTTCGTCTGCGAGACGTCGGTGATCCGGCGGCCGGCGACCGCGCCGACCGGGTCCTCGGCCGGGCTCGGCGGCGGCTCGCCCGGCCACCACGTGACGATCGGCGCGTCCGGCAGCAGCAGCGGGACGATGATCGACCCGCCGTGGTCGGCCAGCGGGCCGTACATCCGCAGGACGATCACCTCGCTCGCGCCCGCGTCGCCGCCGATGCGGATCTGGGCGTCCAGCCGCGTCGCGGCCCGGCGCACGCCGCGGGCCAGCACGAGCACGCGGCACGGGTGCTCCCGCGAGGCGTCGTTCGCGGCCTGGATCGCCTGCTCGGCCTCGGGCCCGTCCTCGGTGGAGATGACGAGGGTGAGCACGCGGCCGAGGGCCACCGCGCCCGCCGACTCGCGCAGCTCGACCATCTTGCGGTTGACCGCCGACGTGTCGGTCGACGGCAGGTCGACGATCACGGTCTCCTCCAGACGCGTCCGGTCCGCGAGAGCAGCTCGTCCGCCGACCGCGGGCCCCAGGTGCCCGCGGGGTAGGTGCCCGGCGTGCCCTCACGGTGCCACTTGTCGATCACCGGGTCGAGGATCTTCCACGACAGCTCGACCTCGGTGTTGGTCGGGAACAGCGACGGCTCCCCGAGCAGGACGTCCAGCAGGAGCCGCTCGTAGGCCTCCGGGGACGCCTCGGTGAAGGCCGTGCCGTACCCGAAGTCCATCGTGACGTCGCGGACCTCCATCCCCGAGCCGGGGACCTTGGAGCCGAAGCGCAGCGTGACGCCCTCGTCCGGCTGCACCCGCACCACCAGCGCGTTCTGCCCGAGCTCCTCGGTCATCGTCTGGTCGAACGGCAGGTGCGGGGCCCGCTTGAACACGACCGCGATCTCGGTGACGCGTCGCCCCAGCCGCTTGCCGGTGCGCAGGTAGAACGGGACCCCGGCCCAGCGGCGGGTGTTCACCGAGCACGTGATCGCCGCGTAGGTCTCGGTGACCGAGTCCGCCGGGAAGCCGTCCTCCTGCTGCAGGCCGCGGACCTCGGTCGAGCCCTGCCAGCCCGCCGCGTACTGCCCGCGGGCGGTGGTCTCGTCGAGGGGCTCGGCGAGCTTCGTCGCGGAGAGGACCTTGATCTTCTCCTCCCGCAGGTCGTCCGGGGAGAACGACAGCGGCTCCTCCATCGCGGTCAGCGCGAGGAGCTGCAGGAGGTGGTTCTGGATGACGTCGCGGGCGGCGCCGATGCCGTCGTAGTAGCCGGCGCGCCCGCCCACCCCGATGTCCTCGGCCATCGTGATCTGCACGTGGTCGACGTGGTGGGCGTTCCAGATCGGCTCGAACAGCTCGTTGGCGAAGCGCAGCGCCAGGAGGTTCTGCACCGTCTCCTTGCCGAGGTAGTGGTCGATGCGGAACACCGAGTCCTCGGGGAAGACGTCGTTGACGATGGCGTTCAGCTCGCGGGCCGAGCGCAGGTCGTGACCGAACGGCTTCTCGATGACGACGCGACGCCACGCGTCCTCGGTCGACTCCGCCAGGCCCGCCCGGGAGAGCTGCTTGCACACCGTGGGGAACGCGTCCGGCGGGATCGACAGGTAGAACGCGTGGTTGCCGTTGGTGCCGCGCTCGCTGTCCAGGGAGGCGACGGTGTCGGCGAGCCGGTCGAACGCGGCGTCGTCGTCGAACGTGCCCTGCACGAAGCGCAGGCCCTCGGCGAGCCGGTCCCACACCTCGGAGCGGAACGGCGTGCGGGAGTGCTCCCGCACGGAGTCGTGCACGATCTCGGCGAAGTCCTCGTGGGACCAGTCCCGCCGGGCGAACCCGACCAGCGCGAAGCCGGGCGGCAGCAGCCCCCGGTTCGCGAGGTCGTAGATGGCCGGCATGAGCTTCTTGCGCGCGAGGTCGCCGGTGATCCCGAACAGCACGAGGCCGCTCGGGCCGGCGATCCGCGGCAGACGCTTGTCCCGCTCGTCGCGCAGCGGGTTCCGCCAGTCGGCGGGAGCGGTCACCGTCTCACCTCGCTGACGGCGTTCGTCAGGGCCACCAGGCCGGCGGCGCGGTCGGCGAGGTGCAGTCGCAGCACCGGGCGGCCGTGCTGGGAGATCACCTGCGCGTCGCCGGCCGCCTGGGCGTGCTGGAGCTCGCCGAAGGTGAACGGCTGGTCCGGGATCGCCAGGTCGTCCGCCACCGAGCCGGTGATCTGCAGGAACACGCCGTTCTGGTGCCCGCCCTTGTGGTACTGCCCCGTGGAGTGCAGGAACCGCGGGCCCCACCCGAAGGTGGTCTGCAGGCCGGTGGCCTTCGCGATCTCCGGGCGCAGCACCTCGGCGGAGGCGTCGTCGAGCCGGTCGAGGTAGGCCTGGACCGCGACGTAGCCGCGCTCCGGAGCCTGGTCGATCAGCTGCCGGAGCGCGTCGACGAGGCTCGACGGCTCGCGCAGCCACTCGCCGCGGACCTCGACCGCGCCCTCGACCAGGACCGGGGCCTCGTCGGCGCCGGTGGCACCGCTGCCGTCGAGCAGGTCACGCGTGGCCTGCTTGGCCGACTCGACGTCGGGCTGGTCGAACGGGTTGATCCCGATCAGCCGGCCCGCGAGCGCGACCGCGGTCTCCCACAGCAGGAACTGCGCCCCCAGCGACCCCTCGGTCGCGATCTGCGCGTTCCCGACGGCGGGTCCGAGCGCCACGGTGGTGGCGTCCGTCCCGTGGTCGGTGAAGCCGGGGGCGTCCGGGGACTCCACGACCACCGGCAGCAGGCCCAGGCCCTGCTTGCCGGTGGACTCGGCGATCAGCTGCTCGGCCCAGTCGCCGAACCCGATCAGCCCGGACCCCGAGTCGGCCAGCACGACCTTCTCCGCGCCGGCGTTGTGGGCCGCGGCGAGGGCGGCGCCGAGCAGGACCGCGGGGTTGTCGGCCGAGTCGCGCTGCAGCTCGGGGGCCGCGGCGGCGGCCTCGTCGAGCAGGCCCTCGACGTCCACGCCGGCGAGCGCCGAGGGGACGAGCCCGAACGCGGTCAGCGCCGAGTACCGGCCGCCGACGTTCGGATCCGCCTCGATCACCGCCCGGTACCCGCTCTGGTTCGCGAGGTCCTCGAGCTTCGTGCCCGGGTCGGTGACGACGACCATCCGGCCGGCGGCGTCGATCCCGTTGGCGGCGAACACCTCCGCGAACACGCGCCGCTGGCTGTCGGTCTCGACGGTGCCGCCGGACTTCGAGCTGACCACCAGCACCGTGCGCGAGAGGTCGCCGGCGAGCGCGTCCGAGACCTGGCCGGGGTCGGTGGTGTCCAGCACCGTGATCGGGTGCCGGCCGCCGACGGCCGAGCCCGACCGGGTGTGGCAGATGACCTCGGGCGCCAGCGACGAACCGCCCATGCCCGCGAGGACCACGCGGTCGACGCCCTCGGCGTGCAGCTCGCCGCGCAGCGTCGTCAACCGCTGGACCAGCGGTTGCGACGACTCGTGCAGCGACACCCACGACAGCCGCTTCGCGGCCTCGCTCTGCGCCTCCGGCCCCCACAGGGAGTCGTCCTGGCGGGCGAGCTTGGACGCGACCTGGTCGCCGACCAGCTTCTCGACGAGCGCCGCGGCGGCGTCCGCCAGTTGCGGGTCGACCAGCGACACCGACAGCGGCGCCTCGACCGGGGCGCTCACGCCTGCTCCGGGCTGCGCCGCGTGAGCTGGTCGGAGACGGTCTCCAGCAGCTCGGTCCAGGACTTCTCGAACTTGTCCACGCCCTCGTCCTCGAGGACCTGGTAGACGTCGTCGACGTCGATGCCGACGCCCGACAGGGCCGCGAACACCTCACCCGCGGCGTCGGCGGTGCCGGTGACGGCGTCGCCGTGCAGCTCGCCGTGGTCGGCGAACGCGTCCAGCGTGGACTCGGGCATCGTGTTGACGGTGTCCGGGGCGGCCAGCTCGGTGACGTAGAGGGTGTCGGGGTAGGCCTTGTTCTTCACCCCGGTCGACGCCCACAGCGGACGCTGCGCCTTCGCGCCGGCGCCCTTGAGGGTCGCCCACCGCTCCGTCGAGAAGGTGTCCAGCCAGGCCTGGTAGGCCAGCCGGGCGTTCGCGACGGCGGCCGTGCCGCGCAGGGCGAGCGCGGCGTCGGTGCCGATGGCGTCCAGCCGCTTGTCGACCTCGCTGTCGACGCGCGAGACGAAGAACGAGGCGACCGAGGCCATCGAGGTGAGGTCGTGCCCGTTGGCGCGGGCCTGCTCCATGCCGGCGAGGAACGCGTCCATCACCGCGCGGTAGCGGTCGACGGAGAAGATCAGCGTGACGTTGACGCTGACGCCCTCGGCGAGCACGCGGGTGATCGCCGGCAGGCCCTCGGGCGTCGCCGGGATCTTGATCATGAGGTTCGGCCGGTCGACGGTCTTCCAGAGGTCGAGGGCCTCGTCCACGGTCTTCTCGGTGTCGTGCGCGCTGCGCGGGTCGACCTCGAGCGAGACGCGGCCGTCCTCGCCGTTCGTCTCGGAGAACACCCCGCGGAAGACGTCGCACGCGCGGCGGACGTCGTCGGTGGTGATCTCGCGAACGGCCTCGTCGACCGAGGCGCCGCGGCGGGCGAGGTCGTCGAGCTGCTCGGCGTAGTAGTCCGCGTCGGACAGCGCGCTCGCGAAGATCGTCGGGTTGGAGGTGACGCCGACGACGTGCTTGTCCTCGATCAGCCCGCGCAGGTTCCCGGACTCGATGCGGTGCCGGGAGAGGTCGTCGAGCCAGATGGAGACGCCGGCGGCCGACAGGTCGGCCAGGGGAGTGGTCATGGTGTCCTCTTCTCCTCGCTGCGAGGGGTCACTTCGCGACGCGCGCCAGCGAGCGGCGAGCGGCGTCGACGACGGCCTCGGCGGTGAAACCGAACTTCTCGAACAGGGTCTGGTAGTCGGCGCTCGCGCCGAAGTGCTCGATCGACACCGGCTCGCCGGTGTGGCCGAGGATGCGGTACCAGGGTTGGGCGACGCCGGCCTCGACGGACACCCGGGCGGTCACCGCGGCGGGGATGACGCTCTCCTGGTAGTCCGCGTCCTGGTTCTCGAACCAGTCCAGGCAGGGCATCGAGACGACGCGGGTCGGGACGCCGTCGGCCTCGAGGGTCGACCGGGCCTCGACGGCGAGCTGCACCTCGGAGCCGGTGGCCACGATGACCACCTGCGGGTCGCCGGACGCGTCCTGGAGCACGTAGCCGCCGCGCGCCACGCCCTCGGCGGACGTGCCCTCGAGCACGGGCAGGTTCTGGCGGGTCAGCGCCAGCCCGGCCGGGCCGTTCGGGTTGTCCAGGACCGCCTTGAACGCGTGCGCGGTCTCGTTCGGGTCCGCCGGGCGCACGACCGACATCCGCGGGATGGCCCGCAGGCTCGCCAGCTGCTCGATCGGCTGGTGCGTCGGGCCGTCCTCGCCGAGACCGATCGAGTCGTGGGTCCACACGTAGGTGGTCGGCAGGTTCATCAGCGCCGCGAGGCGGACCGGGGGCCGCATGTAGTCGGAGAAGATGAGGAAGGTGCCGCCGAAGACGCGGGTCCCGCCGTGCAGCGCGATGCCGTTGAGGATCGAGCCCATCGCGTGCTCGCGGACCCCGAAGTGCAGGACGCGGCCGTAGGGGCTCATCCGCCCCCACATGTTCGTCTCGACCGTCGACGGCCCGAACGACGGCGAGTCGGGGATGGTCGTGTTGTTCGACTCCGCGAGGTCGGCCGAGCCGCCCCACAGCTCCGGGAGCTCGGGGCCGACGGCGCCGAGGATCTTCTGCAGCGCCTTGCGGGTGGCCAGCGGCTTGTCGTCCGTGGTCCAGGTCGGGAGCTTGTCGGCCCACCCGGCGGGCAGCTCGCGCTTGGCCATCCGGTCGAACAGCCGGCGACGCTCGGGGTTCGCGTTCGCCCAGTCGTCGAAGCGCTTCGTCCACGCCTCGTGGGACTCGCGGCCGCGGTCCTGGGCCTTGCGGGCGTGTGCGAGGACCTCGTCCTCGACCTGGAACGACTTCTCCGGGTCGAACCCGAGGATCTTCTTGACGGCGGCGACCTCGTCGTCACCCAGCGCGGCGCCGTGTGCCGTGCCGGTGTTCATCTTCTCGGGCGCGGGATAGCCGATGACGGTGCGCAGCGCGATGAAGCTGGGCCGGCCGGTCTCGGCCTTCGCGTTGTCGATCGCCTCGCGGATGCCGACGACGTTCTCGCCGCCGCGCACGACCTGGGTGTGCCAGCCGTAGGCCTCGTAGCGGCCCACGACGTCCTCGGAGAGCGCCACCGTGGTGTCGTCCTCGATCGAGATGTGGTTGTCGTCGTAGAAGACGATCAGGTTGCCGAGCTGCTGGCGGCCGGCGATCGAGCTCGCCTCCGCCGTCACCCCCTCCTCGATGTCGCCGTCGGAGGCGATCACGTAGACGAAGTGGTCGAACGGGCTCTCGCCGGGCGCGGCGTCCGGGTCGAACAGGCCGCGCTCGCGGCGGGCGGCCATCGCCATGCCGACGCTGGAGGCCAGACCCTGGCCCAGCGGACCGGTGGTGATCTCGACACCGGTGGTGTAGCCGTGCTCCGGGTGCCCGGGGGTCTTCGAGCCCCACGTGCGCAGCTGCTCGAGGTCCTCGAGCTCGAGGCCGTAGCCGGCGAGGAACAGCTGGATGTAGAGGGTCAGGCTGGAGTGCCCGGCCGAGAGCACGAACCGGTCCCGCCCGGGCCAGTCGGCGTCGGTCGGGTCGTGGGTCATGGTGTGCTGGAAGAGCGTGTAGGCCAGCGGGGCGAGCGACATGGCCGTCCCCGGGTGACCGTTGCCGACCTTCTGCACGGCGTCGGCGGCGAGCACCCGGATCGTGTCCACGGTGCGCTGGTCGAGGTCCGACCAGTCGTCGGGACGGTGCGGCGTGGTGAGGGCGGCGATCTCGTCGGGCGACTCGCTCGCCGGGCGGGTGCTCGCATCGGTCGTGGTCACGAACCTGCTCTCCCTGTGTCTCGCGTCGTGGAGCCGCTCGCGGGTGGTCGCGGCCCCTCTGTCCGTCCTGCGCCCCGCCGCACGCCCGCCCCGGCCCGACCCGGGCGCGCCCGGCGTCTGGATCGATCCGGAGTGGCCATCGGCACCATGCTGCCACGCCGAGATGACGCTCAGGTGCACCGACGGAGACCCATGGGGCGCAGTACCCGCTCACGCGCGCGCGGACACGCGCGTCGGCCCTGGTCCGCGGGCGGTCGCCGGGCGCTCTACGATCGCGGTCTGCTCCTCCTCGCCCGCGTCCTGCGGGTGACGTACCCCGCACCACCACCCCCTGCCCGGGGGGCGGGCGAGCGAGAGGGACGCCCGGGGTGCAGACTGCACCGACGACAGCGTGTAGGAGGCGGCCCGACGGGCCGGCGGTGAACGCGGCGAAGGGACCGGGTGATCGGGTGGGCACGGCGGTCGGTCCGGCGCCGACGGAGGCACGGACCGGACTCTGGACCCGGTCCCTGGCGACCGTCCGGGCGTACCTGGCGCTGACGAAGGCCCGGATCATCGAGCAGCTGCTCGTGGTCACCGTGCCGGCCATGATGCTGGCCCAGCGGTCGGTGCCCTCGCTCTGGCTGGTGCTCGCGGTGCTCCTCGGCGGCGCGGCCGCGGCGGCCAGTGCGCACGCGCTGAACTGCGTGATCGACGCCGACATCGACGCCAAGATGGCGCGCACCCGCAAGCGGCCCCTGGCCCGCGACGCCGTGCCGCGCTCGCACGCACTGGTCTTCGGCCTCGTGCTGGGCGCCGCGTCGGCCGTGTGGCTCGGCCTGACGGCCAACTGGGTCGCGGCGGGCCTCTCGGTCGCCGCGATCGCGTTCTACATCGTCGTCTACACGCTCGTGCTCAAGCGCCGGACCTCGCAGAACATCGTCTGGGGCGGTGCCGCGGGCTGCATGCCGGTGGTGATCGGCTGGGCCGCCGTGACCGGCGGCGTGGGCTGGCCCGCCCTGGTGCTGTTCGGGATCATCTTCTTCTGGACCCCGCCGCACTTCTGGGCCCTGGCCATGCGCTACCGCGACGAGTACGCGGCCGCGGGTGTCCCGATGCTCCCGGTGGTGGCCGCGCCGCAGCGCGTCTCGCGGCAGATCGTCCTCTACTCGTGGGCGATGGTGGCCTGGTCGGTGCTGCTCGTGCCGGCGACCTCGTGGATCTACCTCGCGACCGCCGTCGTCGGGGGCGTGTGGTTCCTGATCGCCGCGCACCGCCTCGACCGGGCCGTGCACCGCGACGAGGTCGTCAACTCGATGCGCCTGTTCCACCTGTCGAACACGTACCTGACCGGCCTGTTCGTGGCGGTCGCGGTGGACTCGGCCTTCGGCTGGCCCGTCTTCGGGTGGCCCTTCTAGGGCTTCGGCGTCGTCGCTCGTCGAGTGCGACACCACGCAGGTTCTGAGCGCTCCCGGCCCGCCTCACGGAGCACTCGCCGTGGGCGCACGTCGGGGGCCCTCGGGTCCCGGCGCCGACTGCGACACCACGCAGGTTCTGGCCGCCTCCGGCCTGCCTCACGGAGCACTCGCTGTGGCTGCTCGTCGGCGGCCCTCGGGTCCCGGCGCCGACTGCGACACCACGCAGGTTCTGCGCGCTCCTGGCCTGCCTCACGCAGCACTCGCCGTGGGCGCTCGTCGGGGGCCCTCGGGTCCCGCTCGTCGAGTGCGACACCACGCAGGTTCTGGGCGCTCCTGGCCTGCCTCACGGAGCACTCGCTGTGGCTGCTCGTCGGCGGCCCCCGGGGCCCGGCGCCGACTGCGACACCACGCAGGCCCTGCGCGCTCCTAGCCTGCCTCACGCAGCACTCGGCTCAGAGCACGTACCCGCGCTGAACCAGGGTCGAGAGCAGCCGCCGGATGAAGCGGACCGGGTTCAGGAGGTCGTCCCCGGTCCACGGGACCATCACCCAGCCGCAGGCGGCGAGGTCGGCCATCCGGGCCTGGTCCCGGCGCCACTGCCTCCGGTCCATGCGGTGCTGGTCGCCCTGGTACTCGGCCGCCACCCGGAACTCCTCCCAGCCGAAGTCGACCCGGGCGACGAACGCGCCGTACTCGTTGTCCACCTCGAGCTGGAGCGTGGGTGTCGGGACGTGGTGCTCGGCCATGGTGAGTCGCATGATCGTCTCGGGCCGGGACTCCGCCCGTGGGTCCGACGCCTCGACGGCCGCCCCGACCCGCCGACACCCACGCGACCCGGGTGGCCGGTCGAGGAGGACGGCCGGATCGAACTCACCGACGCGGGCGAGCGCGTCCAGGGCGACCACTCCCTCGGTGAACCCCAGCCGCCGGACCAGATCCCACGCGGTGCGCTCCGGCGTGGTGACGAGCAGTCCATCCTTCTCCTCGACGTCGTCGGGCCCGAGCACCTCCCGCCGGACGACGAGGCCCGGCCGCGCGCGGATCGCCCGCGTCCCGACGACGAGGTCGACCGGCACCCCGATCGGGGCGCAGTCCGCCCCGTGCACCTCCGCGGCCGCATAGCCACCCACGACCGGTGGCTCCCCGCGCACGTAGAGCACGGCCGCACGCGCTCGCCCGACCAGGTCCTCCGGGCCGGCGACCTGGTCGACGAGAGCGTGGACGTTCGGGAAGAGCCGGGTCGTCCGCGGGCCCGCCAGACGCCCCCGGGTGATGTCTCCTGCTGTCAGGGCCTCGTTCGCGCGGAACGGCCCGCTGATGTTCTCCACGTCCCCTTGGAGCCCCGCGAGCCGCGATCGGTTCCATCGCCGCCCCGAGTGCTCCGTGAGGCAGGCCGGTGGCGCCCAGAAGCTGCGTGGTGTCGCACTCGGCGCAGATGGCCCCAGCCTCCCCACGAGCGCCCGGCCCGAGTGCTCCGTGAGGCAGGCCGGGGGCGCCCAGAACCTGCGCGGTGTCGCACTCGGCGCAGAAGGCACCGACCGCCGACGAGCGCCCAGCCCGAGTGCTCCGTGAGCCAGCTCAGAGGCGCCCAGAACCTGCGTGGTGTGGCACTCGACGCAGGGGCGGTCAGGACCGAGCTGCCGCCATGCTGCGCGAGACCGTTCCCGACGACGGGTCGGTGACGGCCGGGCGGGTCGTCCCCGCCCAGAGCCATGCCGTCGCCGCGACGACGAGCATCGACCCGAGGACGTGCAGCGCCACGAGCACCTCCGGCACGCCGATCGCGTACTGGATGCCGCCGAGCAGGCCCTGGGCGAGCGTGACGACGACGAGCACCCGGAACCGGACGAGCACCGACCGCGGCGCGGCGACCGCGTGCAGCAGGAAGCCCAGGCCCACGAGCAGGCCCAGGAAGCCGAACAGGAGGTGCGCGTGCGCCATCGCGAGGTCGGCGACCGAGAAGGCGGTCAGTCGCGGCGTGGTGGGGTCGCCCGCGTGCGGGCCGGCGGCGGTCACCAGCGTGCCCACCACCACCAGCGCGAACAGCACCGCCGCGCTCACCCCGACCAGGCCCCGCACGGCCCGCGGCACCGCCGTCTCGCGGGTCTCCGACGGCTCCTCCAGCGCCCACGCGTCGCGCGCGAGCAGCACCGCCAGCCACACCAGCGGCACCGAGACGATGAAGTGCGGCGCGACGGTGTACCAGGCCAGTCCCGTCAGTACGGTGATCCCGCCGATCACCGCCTGGGCCACGACCCCGAGCGGCATCGTGCACGCCAGCCAGAGCAGGCGGCGGCGCCGCGGGCGCACGAACAGGGCCGCGATCACGCAGGCGCCCGTGACGAGCACGAGCGCGATCCCGAGCAGGCGGTTGCCGAACTCGATCCACTGGTGCAGCGCGGAGATCTCGGGGTGCGCGACCGGGACCATGCTGCCGGGGAAGCACTGCGGCCACGTCGGGCAGCCGAGGCCGGAGCCGGTCACGCGGACGGCCGCGCCGGTGACGGCGATGCCGCCCTGACCGACGACCGCCGCGACCGCGAGCGCCCGCATCAGCGCCGGGGGAGTCCTCACGGGCACAGCCTACGACAACCTGTAGTCAGTCCCACTTCAGCGCCCGCGCCGCCGCGAGCCCGGCGACGGCGGTCCACACCAGCAGCACCACGACGTGTCCGACGCCGGGCGTCCCGCCGAGCAGGACCGAGCGCAGTCCCTCGGCGAGCGCCCCGCTGGGCAGGAACTCGACGACCGTGCCCAGCGCGCCGGGCAGCTGGTCGACGGGCACGACGATCCCGCCGACGAAGAGCAGGACGAACCACACGACGTTCGCGATCACGAGCACGAGGTCGGCCCGCACCGAGCCGCCCAGCAGCAGGCCGCACGCCCCGAACGCCGCCGCCCCCAGCAGCACCAGCAGCAGTGCCCAGCCGATCGACCCGCCGTCCGGACGCCAGCCCAGCGCGACCGCGACCCCCGCGAGCACCACGACCTGGATGACGACGACGGCGGCCATCCCGCCGAGCCGGCCGGTCACCACCAGCCAGCGCGGGATCGCGGTCGCCGCCAGGCGGCGCATCAGCCCGTACCGGCGGTCGAAGCCGAGCGCGATCGCCTGGGAGGTGAAGCCGGTCGACATCATCGCCAGCGCCAGCACGGTGCCCAGCGCCGCATTGACACGCGGCTCCGGGAGCTCGACGAGACCCTCGAGCAGGGTGAGCCCGACGAGCAGGGCCAGCGGGATCACGAGGGTCAGCAGCAGCTGCTCGGAGTGCCGCAGGGCCAGCAGGGTCTCCGTGCGGGTGTGCACCGCGAGCATGCGGGCGCGGGACCCGACCCCGGGATCGGGGGTGAAGGTCCCCGACTCGAACACCGTCACGAGCGCAGCTCCCGTCCGGTGAGGTCGAGGAAGACGTCCTCGAGGCTGCGGCGCCCGACCCGCACGTCGTCGGCGAGCACGCCCTGGCGCGCGCACCAGGCGGTCACGGCGGCGAGGACCTGCGGGTCGACGGGGCCCGCGACGGTGTAGTGGCCGGGCGGGCCCTCCTTGCTCAGGTGGCCCTCGGGCAGCACGTCGTCGAGCAGGGCCAGGTCCATGCCCGCCGGTGCCCGGAAGCGCATCGTGTCCTCGGCGCCCGTCGTCGTCAGCTCGTCGGGGGAGCCGGCGGCCACCACCCGTCCGTGGTCGACGATGACGACGTCGTCGGCCAGCGCCTCGGCCTCCTGCATGTAGTGCGTCGTGAGCAGCACCGCGACGCCGTCGGCGCGCAGGGCGCGCACGAGGTCCCACACCAGGTGGCGGCCCTGCGGGTCGAGGCTCGCGGTCGGCTCGTCGAGGAACACCAGCTCCGGGCGCCCGACCACGGCGCACGCCAGGCTCAGGCGCTGCTGCTGCCCGCCGGAGAGCCGCTTGTACGGCAGCTTCGCGCACGACCCCAGTCCCAGGGTGTCGACGAGCCACTCGGTGTTCAGCGGCCGGGCCGAGCACGCCGCCACGAGGTCGAGCATCTCGCGCACCCGCACCATCGGGTACGCCCCGCCGCCCTGCGGCATGACGCCGATGCGCGCCCGCACCGACTCGGGGGCGCCCGTCGGGTCCTCCCCGAGCACCCGCACCGCACCCGCCGTCCGGGACCGGAAGCCCTCGCACACCTCGACGGTGGTGGTCTTCCCGGCGCCGTTGGGGCCGAGCAGCGCGAGGACCCGGCCGTGGTGCACGTCGAGGTCGAGGCCGTCGACCGCCGTCGTCGCGCCGTAGCGCACCACGAGGTCACGCACCTCGACGGCGGCCGGTTCTGCACCCACGCGGCCCAGCCTAGGGCCGGGGACCGACGGTCTCGTCCCGTGGGGCGGCGCCGGGTGGCAGGACACGCGGCGGAACCCGGGGCGTGTTCCCCCGCGCGGCCAGCAGCGGGACGATCGCGACGAGCAGCGCGGCGGTGATGGCCATCGGCAGCTGGTAGGCGCGGAAGGTGAAGTCGTTGCCGGTGGGCGGGACCAGCAGCGCCACCGCGGCGGTCACCGCCACGGCGCAGCCGCGCACCCGCGGTGCGGTCACCGAGCACGCCAGCGGGACCATCAGCCAGAGCAGGTACCACGGGTGCAGCACCGGCCCCGCGAGGAACACCGCCCCGAAGCCGTAGGCGACACCGGCCACCGGGTGCAGCCGGCCGCGCAGCACCATGAACACCAGCAGCACGCAGACCAGCGCGGCCACGCCGAGCCCCGCGGAGCGGGTCAGCGAGAGCACCGCCTCGGTGTGGTCGCCCAGTCCGAGCGCGATCCCGATCTGCCCGCCGAGCACGCCGAGGTCGGTGGTCACCGAGAGCCAGGAGCGCAGCAGGTTCGGCACGGACAGCGCCGTGATCCACCCGAAGCCGAGACCCGACCCCACCGACACGGCGGCCACCACCGCGAGGCCCGTCGCCGAGACCGCCGCGCCCCAGCGCACGAGGGAGATCAGGCCGTCCCGGCCGCGGGGGTCCTTCCCGGCCGCCAGGCACCGCTCGCGGGCCACGTGCGCGGCGAGGAACGCCAGGGCGAGGACCGCCGGGATCTTCCCCGACGCGCCGAGCCCGATCAGGAGGGCGCCGAGGAACCAGGACGAGCGGAAACCGATCTCCAGGCCGGCCAGGACCACGCCCATCATGATCGCGTCGTTGTGGATGCCCGAGACCAGGTGGAAGAGCACCAGGGGGCTGACGGCGAGCCACAGCGCCGCGATCGGCTCGACCCCGGCCCGCCGCGCCAGGTGCGGCGCCGCCCAGATCACCAGGCCCAGCCCGACCAGCGCCAGGACCCGGTGCAGGTAGACCCCGAGGACGATGTCCTCGCCCGCGATCGAGGTGACGAGCCGGCCGAACGTCAGGAAGCCCGGGCCGTACGGCGACGGCGTCGTGCGCCAGATCGTCGGGATGGAGGCGACCAGGGGATCGTCGAGACCCAGGGCCTGGGCCGCGCCGAAGACGTACGGGTCGAAGCCGCGCGAGACCACCTCGGCCTGCGAGAGGTAGCCGTAGACGTCGGTGGAGAACAGCGGCGGCGCGACGGCGAGCGGCGCGCACCACATCACGAGGATGCGGGAGAGCTGCCGCACCGTGAGCCGCACCCGTCCCGGCCAGGCCAGGCGGCCCAGCCACAGCCACGCCAGCACGACCATGCCCATGCCCACGTAGGCGAGCGCGATCGACACGGTCGGCAGCCGGCCGGGCAGGCCGAGCACCCGCATGCCGAGCAGCGGGTTGTAGGCCGAGGCCGGCGTCGCGCCGCAGCCGAGCGCCCCGACCGCCATGAGCAGGGCCCCGGTGAAGCCGAAGCGGCGGCAGAACCGGAGCCGGCGTCGTTCGTCAGGGGTCGCGGGCGCCTCGGAGGCCCCCCGCGTCGCCGCAGGCCCGTCGGGCCCGGAGGGAGCCGTCGGGGCCGTCGCCGTCACCCCCGGGACGATACCGAGCAGCCTTCCCGACGACGGGGCGCACCCGGCCGAGTGACCCGTGCCACGGCCCGGACACCCTCGTTGGCGGCCGACGGGCATATAGGCAAGACTGGTGTTGCCAAAAGCGGCGGTCCGTGTGTCATGATCGGATCGGACCCGATCGGAGGTGGGAGATGACCGCGCAGCAGACCGCTCACGTCGAGCACGCCGAGCACGCTCGCTCCGCCGCCGACGGCCGTACCCGCGACGCGGTGGTCCGGCTCCTGCTGGAGCGCGGACCGACGACCGCGGCCACGCTCGCCGACCGGCTGCACCTGTCCGGCCCGGGGGTCCGGCGCCACCTCGACGCCCTGTGCGCCGAGGGCAGCGTCGCCACCCGCGACGCACCCGCGTCGGGCAAGCGCGGCCGCCCTGCCCGCCAGTTCCTGCTCACCTCGAGCGGGCGCGCCCGTGCGGGGCGGGGGGAGCACGGGTCGGCCGAGCTCGCGGTCGCGGCCCTGCGCCGCCTCGGCGAGGCGGCGGGGGAGGAGGCCGTGAAGGCCTTCGCCCGCGAGCGGGCACTGTCGATGGTCGGCGCGCACCGTGAGCACGTCGAGGCGGGGGCCGACCGGGCGGAGCGGACGCAACGCCTGGCCGACGCCCTGACCGCCGAGGGCTACGCGGCGAGCAGCCGCGGCAGCGCCGACGCCCGGGTGGCCGGTGAGCAGCTCTGCCAGCACCACTGCCCGGTGGCCGACGTCGCCGCGGAGTTCCCGCAACTCTGCGAGGCCGAGGCCGAGGTGTTCGCGGAGCTGCTGGGCACCCACGTGCAGCGGCTGGCCACCATCGCGCGCGGCGACGCCGCGTGCACCACACACGTCCCGGCCCAGCGCTCGGACACGCAGACGGGAAGCACCACGGCTCCGGCCGCCACCACCGGCGGAGCACCCGAGAACCAGGGAAGGCAGGTCGTATGACCAGCGCGCCGGAGAAGGAGACGCTGACCCAGGAGGAGACCCTCGCCTCCCTGGGCAGCTACCAGTTCGGCTGGCACGACAGCGACAGCGCGGGCGCCAGCGCCCAGCGTGGGCTGAACGAGGCCGTCGTCCGGGACATCTCGGCGAAGAAGGACGAGCCGGACTGGATGCTCCAGCTGCGCCTCAAGGCGCTCGGCATGTTCGACAAGAAGCCCATGCCGCAGTGGGGCTCGGACCTCTCGGGCATCGACTTCGACAACATCAAGTACTTCGTCCGGTCGACCGAGAAGCAGGCCGCGTCCTGGGAGGACCTCCCCGAGGACATCAAGTCGACCTACGACAAGCTGGGCATCCCGGAGGCCGAGAAGGCCCGCCTGGTGGCCGGTGTCGCGGCGCAGTACGAGTCCGAGGTCGTCTACCACCAGATCCGCGAGGACCTGGAGCAGCAGGGTGTCATCTTCATGGACACCGACACCGGGCTGCGCGAGCACCCCGAGCTGTTCGAGGAGTACTTCGGCTCGGTGATCCCGGCCGGCGACAACAAGTTCTCCGCGCTGAACTCCGCGGTGTGGTCCGGCGGCTCGTTCATCTACGTGCCGAAGGGTGTCCACGTCGACATCCCGCTGCAGGCCTACTTCCGGATCAACACCGAGAACATGGGCCAGTTCGAGCGGACGCTGATCATCGTCGACGAGGATGCCTACGTCCACTACGTCGAGGGCTGCACCGCGCCGATCTACTCGAGCGACTCGCTGCACTCCGCGGTCGTCGAGATCGTCGTGAAGAAGGGCGGCCGCTGCCGCTACACGACCATCCAGAACTGGTCGAACAACGTCTACAACCTGGTCACCAAGCGCGCCAAGGCCGAAGAGGGCGCGACCATGGAGTGGGTCGACGGCAACATCGGCTCCAAGGTGACCATGAAGTACCCGGCCGTCTGGCTGACCGGTCCGCACGCCAAGGGCGAGGTGCTCTCGGTGGCGTTCTCCGGCGAGGGCCAGCACCAGGACGCCGGCGCCAAGATGGTGCACCTGGCCCCGCACACGTCCTCGACGATCATCTCGAAGTCGGTGGCGCGCGGCGGCGGCCGGACCTCCTACCGCGGCCTGGTCCGCGTGAACAAGGGAGCGCACCACTCGCGGTCGACGGTGAAGTGCGACGCGCTGCTGGTCGACACGATCAGCCGCTCGGACACCTATCCCTACGTCGACGTCCGCGAGGACGACGTGACGATGGGCCACGAGGCGACCGTCTCGAAGGTCAGCGAGGACCAGCTCTTCTACCTGATGTCCCGCGGCCTCACCGAGGACGAGGCCATGGCGATGATCGTGCGCGGGTTCGTCGAGCCCATCGCGCGCGAGCTCCCCATGGAGTACGCGCTCGAGCTCAACCGCCTGATCGAGCTGCAGATGGAGGGCGCTGTCGGATGAGTGACGGTCCCGTGGCGCAGTCCGGGGGCGGCGTCATCGACGCCCCCGGCGCCCCGGTCCTCGACGTGGACCCGGGCATCAAGACCGCCTCGTCGCCGAAGATCGCGCCGTGGGAGGAGCGGTTCACCTCCTACGACGTCGAGGCCTTCGAGGTCCCGCGCGGTCGCGAGGAGCAGTGGCGGTTCACGCCGCTGCGCCGGTTGCGCGGCCTGCACGACGGCACCGCGACCGCCGACGGTGAGGTCGCGGTGTCCGTACGGTCCGGCTTCGGCGACTCGGCCTCCGACGACCTCGGGGGCGTGCGCCTGGAGCACGTCGAGCGGGGCGACTCCCGCCTCGGCGACGGCGGCATCCCCGCCGACCGCGTCGCCGCGCAGGCCTGGTCGTCCTTCCCGACGGCGGCCGTGGTCACCGTGAACGAGGCCCGGTCCGACGACGAGCCCCTGACCGTCCAGGTCGAGGGGCCCGGCGTCGGGAAGACGGCCTACACGCACCTGCAGGTCCGCCTGGAGCACCACGCCGAGGCCGTCGTCGTCCTCGACCACCGCGGCTCCGGCACCGTCGCCGCGAACACCGAGCTCGTGGTGGCCGACGGCGCCAAGCTCGAGATCGTCGAGGTGCACGACTGGGCCGACGACGCCGTGTACGTCGGCGCCCAGCACCTCTCGGTCGGTCGCGACGCCACCATCCGGCACACGTCGATCACCCTGGGCGGCGACCTCGTCCGGCTCTCCCCGGTGGTCAACTACCGGGCCACCGGTGGGGACGTCGAGCTCGACGGGCTCTACTTCGCCGACGGCGGGCAGCACTTCGAGCAGCGCCTGCTGGTCGACCACTCGGTGCCCAACTGCCGGTCGAACGTCATGTACAAGGGCGCGCTGCAGGGTGCCGACGGCGACAAGGCCGCGCACACCGTGTGGATCGGCGACGTGCTGATCCGCAAGGAGGCCGAGGCGACCGAGACCTACGAGCTCAACCGCAACCTGCTGCTGACCGACAACGCCCGCGCGGACTCGGTGCCGAACCTCGAGATCGAGACGGGCGAGATCGTCAGCGCCGGGCACGCGAGTGCCACCGGCCGCTTCGACGACGAGCAGCTGTTCTACCTGATGGCACGCGGCATCCCGGAGGACCAGGCCCGGCGCCTGGTCGTGCGCGGGTTCTTCGGCGAGGTCATCAACAAGGTCCGCGTCCCCGCGCTGCGCGACCGTCTCGAGGCGGCCGTCGAGGCCGAGCTCGAGGCCGTCGGCTCCTGACCGGGCTGGTTCCTGAACTCCACCACTGCGTTGCTGAAAGAGGCTTGATGTCCACCCTCGAGATCCGCGACCTGCACGTCGAGGTCGAGACCGAGTCCGGCCCGAAGGAGATCCTCCGCGGCGTCGACCTGACGGCGAACTCGAACGAGACCCACGCGATCATGGGTCCGAACGGCTCCGGCAAGTCCACGCTGGCCTACTCCATCGCCGGGCACCCGAAGTACACCGTGACGCGGGGCCAGGTGCTCCTGGACGGCGAGGACGTCCTGGAGATGGCGGTCGACGAGCGCGCCCGCGCCGGCCTGTTCCTGGCCATGCAGTACCCCGTCGAGGTGCCCGGCGTCTCGATGTCGAACTTCCTGCGCTCCGCGGCCACCGCGACCCGTGGCGAGGCACCGAAGGTGCGTCATTGGGTCAAGGAGGTCAAGACCGCCATGACCGACCTCGAGATCGACCCGGCGTTCGCCGAGCGCAGCGTCAACGAGGGCTTCTCCGGCGGTGAGAAGAAGCGCCACGAGGTGCTCCAGCTCGCGCTGCTCAAGCCGCGGTTCGCGGTGCTCGACGAGACCGACTCCGGGCTCGACGTCGACGCCCTGCGCGTCGTGTCGAAGGGCGTCAACGACTACAAGGCCCAGTCCGACGTCGGGGTCCTGCTGATCACGCACTACACCCGCATCCTGCGCTACATCGCGCCGGACAAGGTGCACGTGTTCGTGAACGGCCGGGTCGCCGAGTCCGGTGGCCCCGAGCTCGCCGACGAGCTCGAGGAGAACGGCTACGAGCGCTTCACGGGCGCCAAGGAGGAGCAGCCGGCATGACCTCACTCGCATCCGCTCCCACCACGGCGGGTGCGACCCTGGATGTCGCGAAGATCCGTGCGGACTTCCCCATCCTGAGCCGCACCGTGCGCGACGGGAAGCCGCTGGTCTACCTGGACTCGGGCGCCACCAGCCAGCGCCCGCGCCAGGTGCTCGACGCCGAGCGGGCCTTCCTGGAGACCTCGAACGCCGCGGTCCACCGCGGGGCGCACGCGCTCTCCGAGGAGGCCACCGACGCCTACGAGTCCGCCCGGGCCCGGATCGCCGGGTTCATCGGGGCGGGCGAGGGCGAGGTCGTGTTCACCAAGAACGCGACGGAGGCGCTGAACCTCGTCGCGTACGGGATGTCGAACGCGCTGACCAGCGACGACCCGAAGGCGGCGCGCTTCCGCGTGGGTCCGGGCGACGAGGTCGTCGTCACCGAGATGGAGCACCACGCGAACCTGGTGCCGTGGCAGGAGTTCTGCCGCCGGACCGGGGCGACGCTGCGCTGGTTCGGGGTGAACCGCGACGGCCGGCTCGACCTGGACCCGTCGGTGATCACCGAGCGCACGAAGATCGTGGCGTTCACCCACCAGTCCAACGTGCTGGGCACGGTGACCCCGGTCGAGCAGATCGTCGCGATGGCCCGTGCCGTGGGCGCCTACACCGTGCTGGACGCGTGCCAGTCGGTGCCGCACGCGCCGATCGACGTGCACGCCCTCGGGGTCGACTTCGCGGCGTTCTCCGGGCACAAGATGCTCGGCCCGTCCGGGATCGGGGTGCTCTACGGGCGCCGCGAGCTGCTCGAGGCGCTGCCGCCGTTCCTCACCGGCGGGTCGATGATCGAGCTCGTCCGCATGGAGGGCTCGACCTACGCCGCGCCGCCGGCACGGTTCGAGGCCGGCGTGCCGATGACCTCGCAGGCCGTCGGGCTCGGTGCGGCCGTGGACTACCTGTCCGCGCTCGGCATGGAGAACGTGCACGCCCACGAGAACGTGCTGACCGCGGCCGCGCTGGAGGGCCTGCAGGGCATCGACGGCGTGACGATCATCGGGCCCCGCAACACCGAGTCCCGCGGGGGAGCGGTGTCGTTCGAGATCGACGGCGTCCACCCGCACGACGCCTCGCAGGTGCTCGACGACTCGGGCATCGCCGTGCGCGTGGGGCACCACTGCGCGTGGCCGCTGCACCGGGCGTTCGGCGTGCAGAGCTCGATCCGCGCCAGCTTCTACGTCTACAACACCCTCGACGAGGTGGCTGCGCTGATCGACGGCGTGCGGCGGGCCCAGGACTTTTTCGCCCGCGACGGCGTTTCTCTCTAGGAGGAGGTCACCGCCGTGAAGCTGGAGACCATGTACCAGGAGATCATCCTGGACCACTACAAGAACCCGCACGGCCACGGGCTGCGCGAGCCCTTCGAGGCCGAGGTCCACCACGTCAACCCGACCTGCGGCGACGAGGTGACCGTGCGGGTGCACCTGGAGGGCTCGGGCGCGGACGCGAAGGTCGTCGACCTGTCCTACGACGCGCTCGGTTGCTCCATCAGTCAGGCCGCCACCTCGGTGGCCTACGACCTGATCGTCGGGCGCACCGTCGGTGAGGCCTTCGACGTGCTGGCGGCCTACCAGGAGATGGTGCAGGGTCGCGGCAAGGTCGAGCCGGACGAGGACGTGCTCGACGACGCGGTCGCGTTCGCCGGCGTCGCCGCCTACCCGGCGCGGGTCAAGTGCGCGCTGCTGGGCTGGCTGGCGTTCAAGGACGCGGTCGCCCAGGCTGACGACAACGCCCCCGAACTGGAGGGACAACCGTGACGGAGACCGAGACGCCCCGGGGCGCCGAGGGGATGCCGGACGCGCCGGCCCCGAAGGCGGACACCCCCTCGATCGACGACCTCGAGGAGGCCATGCGCGACGTCGTCGACCCCGAGCTGGGGATCAACGTCGTCGACCTGGGCCTGCTCTACGGCATCGACGTGCACCAGGACGACGCCGCCGGCACCATCGCGACGCTGGACCTCACGCTGACGTCGGCCGCCTGCCCGCTGACCGACGTCATCGAGGACCAGTCCCGCGCCGCGCTCACCCGCGGCCCGGGCGGCGGGCTCGTCGACGACGTGCGCATCAACTGGGTCTGGATGCCGCCGTGGGGTCCGGACAAGATCACCGACGACGGCCGCGAGCAGCTGCGGGCGCTCGGCTTCACGGTGTAGGTGGCTCCGCTCCACCCGCGAACCGACGAGCGGGCCGTTCATCACGATCTTCCGTGATGAACGGCCCGTTCGTGCGTTCCGGGCGGTCCGTCCCTAGGACGACCGGCGGACCACGTGCGGCTTGAGGTGCTTGTACCCGCGCACGTTCAGCGGCGGGACGGAGCGGAGGTCGACGTCGAGACCCGCGTCGCGGATCGCGGCGGTCATCTCGTCGTCCACCAGGGTCGTCCCGGGACGCGCATGCGAGGTGAGCCGGCTCGCGATGTTGACCGTCGGGCCGTAGACGTCCCCGTAGCGCGGGAGCACGTCGCCGTAGGCCAGGCCGATGCGCAGGACCATCCGCTCGCCGGGGTCGGGGACCTCGTCGTGCAGCGCGAACGCGATCTCGCACGCCGACGCCGCGTCCGGGCACACGAACAGGACCTCGTCGCCGAGGGTCTTGACGATCCGGCCGCCGCCGCGGGAGACGACGTCGTTGGCGACGCCCTCGAAGCGCTCCAGCAGGGTCCGCAGCTCGTCGGCGTCGATGCGCCGGGAGAGCGCGGTGAACCCGACGATGTCGGCGAACCCCACCGCGCTCGTCGTGCGCCGGCCGCCGTCGTCACCCTCGTCGGTCGCGAGCGAGCTCATCATCCGGCCGGCCGTGACCATGAGGTGCCGACGCCAGGTGTAGGCCTGCAGGTCCTCCATCAACGGCACGAGCGAGCGCACCGCCGACACCACGGCGTCCGGGTCGTCGCCGGTCCCGCGCTCGGCGATCACCTGCCGCAGCAGGTTCGACTGCCACTCCGCGAGCCGCGCCATGCTCTGCCCGAGGGTCCGGGCGACGGCGAGCGCCTCGTCCTCGTCGAACGCGTCCTGGCCGATCAGCTCCTCGACCCGGGCGAGGGCGTCCAGGTCCGTCCCGGCGAACGCGGCGACGTCGTCGGGGACCTGGGGGAAGCCCAGGGCGCTCCACAGCCGGGCGGTCCGCTCCAGCGGCACCCCCGCCTGCTCGGCGACGTCCCCGCGCCGCAGCGTGCGCTCGCCGCCGATCAGGAAGTCCTCGACCTCGCGCCGGGCGTCGGACCAGGACCGCTCCGTCACGTGGTGTGGACGATGAGCACGTCGGTCGGCGCCTTGCGGGAGATGCCCTGCGGCACCGACCCGAGCAGGCGGCCGGACAGGCTGTTCAGGCCCCGGTTGCCGATGACGAGCAGGTCGGCCTTCTTGTCGGTGACGACGGCCGTGACGACCTCGATCGGGTCGCCCTCCTGGGCGATCGTCTCGATCTCCTTCGCGCCCTTGGCGGACGCGCGCTCCTTGGCGTCGCGCAGCGCCTCCTCGGCCGGGGTCGAGCCGACGACGTGGTAGGCGGCGTCCTCGCCGAGCTGCTGCTCGGCGGAGCCGGTGTTCCTCGCCGGGTGGTAGGCGCTGATGATCAGCAGGGTGGCGCCGGCGTCGGCGGCGACGACGGCCGCGCGGTCGACCGCGCGGAACGAGGAGTCCGACCCGTCCGTACCGACGGCGACGAGCTGGTAGGCACCCATGGTGGTCTGCTCCGATTCTGGCGGCTCTGGCGGCCACTGACCCGCCCGTCGACGGAACGAGCAGGGGCCGCGGATGGTAACGCGATGCTCCGTTCGGAGGTCCTAGTACCCGTCCTCGCCCGATCGATCGCTCCCGGCACCCAGAAGTGATCCGGCGATCAGGTGACGGCGCAGGCGCGGGGACAGGTGGACGAACACCGAGAGCATCGCGCCCATCGAGCCGACGACGTCGTCGTGCGCGCCGAGGTAGGCCCGCTGCGCGTCCGGCGGGACGGTGAAGAAGCGCTCGAAGAACTCCGGGACGTCGGCCGGCGGCATCCGCAGCAGGACGTCCAGCCCGCGGCGCCGCATGACGTGCACCGCGGCCCCCGGGCGCCCGCCCACCGCTCGACGAGCCGAGTCGACGACCGCTCCATGGTCCGGTCGAGCGGCGAGGACGTCAGCCAGTCGAGTGGCGGTCGCCAACGACCGCGTCACCGAGTAGCCGGTGGCCGGGTGGACGAGGGGGACGGCCGCACCGAGCGGGACGACGCCGGCGGGGGAGCGGTGGGCGGGGGTGTCGACCGGGAAGCGGACGTGCTCGACCCGGGACCGGTCGTCCAGCGGGATCTCGTCCGCGGCGAGCCCGCCCGCGACCAGGCGCCGCCGCAGCCGGTCCGCCAGGTCCGCCAGCGGCAGGCCGGGCCGCCGCGCGAGCGAGGTCTCCTCGAGCAGCCAGTCGTCGCCGCCGAGCGGGATCGCGTAGAGGAAGGTGGGCCAGCCCGGCCGGCCGTGCAGTGGCCGCCAGTCCATGAACGTCAGCCGGCCGCCGGTGACCCGCCGCGCCACCGCGGAGGGCACGACGACGCCCACCGCGGTCTGCTCCGCCGCCCGCCCCACCCGCCGTCGGGACCGAGAGAGCGCCTGGGTCGCGCCGGTGGCGTCGAGCACCAGCGGCGCGGGCAGCCGGCGCCCGTCGTCGAGCACCGCCGCGCGGTCCCGGACGTCGACGACGCGACCCGCCACGACGGAGACGGCGTCGTCGCGCAGTGCGCCCTGCAGGGCGGGCGTGTCGAGCACCGCGTAGGCCCCGGTCAGGCGATGGGTCCGCCGCGCGACCGCCCACACCGGCGCGGAGGCGGCGACCACGGACGGGTCGAGGGCGTCCGGGCCGGACACGGGGACCTCGTCGGCCCAGGCTCCGTAGGTCTGGCGCCAGGCCCGGTCGGGGTGCGGGTCGACCAGCGTCACGGCCAGTCCGCGGCGTGCGCACGCCCGCGCCGCCGACCATCCCGCGGGCCCTCCGCCCGCGACGACCACGTCGTCGTTCAGAGTCCGCCGTTCTCCCGCTGCTCCGCCTCCCACGCGGCGAGCCTCTCGCGATCGGCCTTGGCCCGCGCGTTCCAGTCCCGCATCGCCTGGGGGTAGCCGGTCACCTGGACGTCGTACACCGGCACCTTGCAGCGGCGCGCGAGCTTCTCCGCCGCGCGCGGGGTGCCGACCCGACGCCGGGTCCACTCGCCGTCCTGCGCCACGGCCACGACCGTGGTGTCCGTCGCCGTCGTCTCCGGCTCGACGAAGAACTCCACCCCGGTCCGGGTGCTCGCGAACAGCCGCAGGTGCTCGAGGTCGGCCGGGCCGCCCTCGCGGTCGAGGACCTGACGGCGCCCGTCGCCACCGACCCCCGACGAGCCGGGGCTCCGGCGGAACCAGCTGAACAGGCCCATACGTCCCAGTATCCCCGCCCGATGTGAAGAATCCCTACATCCCCACCGGCCGGCCGGGTGCGGTCCACACCTCGCCTACACTGGACTCCTGTGATCACCGCGTCCGACCTCGAGCTGCGTGCCGGCTCCCGCGTCCTGCTCGCCGGGGTGACCCTGCGCGTGCAGCCGGGCGACCGCATCGCGTTCGTCGGCCGCAACGGGGCCGGGAAGACGACCTCGCTGCGCGCGATCGCGGGGGAGTCCGAGCCCTACGGCGGCCGGATCCACTCCACCGGGCCCGTCGGCTACCTGCCCCAGGACCCGCGCGAGGGCGACCTGTCGGTGCTCGCGCGCGACCGCGTGCTCTCGGCCCGCGGCCTCGACCAGCTCCTGCGCGACATGGAGAAGGTCCAGACGGCGATGGCGGAGCTCGCCGACGACGCCGAGCGCGACCGGGCGATCGCCCGGTTCGGCCGCCTCGAGGAGCGCTTCGCCGACCTCGGCGGGTACGCCGCGGAGAGCGAGGCCGGGCGGATCTGCTCGAACCTCGGCCTGCCCGACCGCGTGCTCGCCCAGCCCCTGGAGACCCTCTCCGGCGGCCAGCGGCGCCGGGTCGAGCTCGCCCGCATCCTGTTCGCCGCGTCCGGCGACGGCGGGAACTCGGGCACCACGCTGCTGCTCGACGAGCCGACCAACCACCTCGACGCCGACTCGATCTCGTGGTTGCGGACCTTCCTCAAGGCCTACGAGGGCGGGGTCGTGGTGATCAGCCACGACACCGACCTGCTGGCCGACGTCGTCAACAAGGTGTGGTTCCTCGACGCGACCCGCGGCGAGCTCGACACCTACAACATGACCTGGAAGAACTACCTGCAGGCGCGGGCCGACGACGAGGCCCGGCGCCGGCGGGAGCGCGCCAACGCCGAGAAGAAGGCGACCGCCCTGCAGGCCCAGGCGGCCAAGATGGGCGCGAAGGCGACGAAGGCGGTCGCGGCGAAGCAGATGCAGCGCCGGGCGAACGCGCTGCTCGAGGGGCTGGACGAGGAGCGGGTGGCCGACCGGGTCGCCGCGATCCGCTTCCCGACCCCGCAGGCCTGCGGCCGCACCCCGCTCACGGCCGCCGGGCTGTCGAAGAGCTACGGCTCGCTCGAGGTGTTCACCGGGGTCGACCTCGCGGTCGACCGCGGGTCGCGGGTGGTCATCCTCGGCCTAAACGGGGCGGGTAAGACGACCCTGCTGCGCATCATGGCCGGGGTCGAGACCCCGGACACCGGGGACGTGGTGCCGGGTCACGGGCTGCGCCGCGGCTACTTCGCCCAGGAGCACGACACCCTCGACATGGACCGCACGGTGTGGCAGAACGCCCGCTCCGCGGCCCCGGACACCCCCGAGCAGCAGCTGCGGACCCTGTTGGGGGCGTTCCAGTTCACCGGCGAGCAGCTCGACCAGCCGGCGGGCACGCTCTCCGGCGGCGAGCGCACCCGGCTCGCCCTCGCCGGCCTCGTCTCGAGCGCCGCGAACGTGCTGCTGCTCGACGAGCCGACCAACAACCTCGACCCGGCGTCGCGGGAGAAGGTCCTCGACGCCCTGCGCCACTACGAGGGCGCGGTCGTGCTGGTGACGCACGATCCGGGGGCGGTCGAGGCACTCGAACCGGAGCGCGTGATCCTGCTGCCGGACGGCACCGAGGACCACTTCTCGGCCGACCACCTGGAGCTCGTCGAACTCGCCTGAGCTCTCGTCGGGCCGTCAAGGGCCTTGATGACCTGGACGGATGCCCGATTGGTCCGCGCGGACCGATCGGGAGCCGATCGGCCCAACCGCTCACCGATCATGTGGATTGTGCCGTGGCGCACATCCGCCTCGGCGATCATCATGGGTCGACCGGGCACCGTCCGGGAGAGGGGTGGATCACCATGGCCGACCTGAAGAAGGGCGCCCGCATCACGGGCGACCAGCGCGACAAGCTCGCCACGGATCTCAAGAAGAAGTACGAGAAGGGGGCGAGCATCCGCTCCCTGGCGGAGTCCACGGGCCGCTCGTACGGCTTCGTGCACCGGGTCCTCTCGGAGTCCGGGGTCACCCTGCGCGGGCGGGGCGGGGCGACGAGGACGAAGAAGACGTCCTGACGGCAGGTCGCCTCCGCCGACCCGCGCCCGTCCACCAGCGGGCGGGCCGGGTCCGTGTGCGGCGCACCCGCTCGCCCTGCGCGAACACCTGCGGATGATCGCGCATCACCACGCCCCGCGGCGGATACTCGGCGGTCGGACCGGCGGACCACCACCCGCCACGGCCGGGCGTCCCGCTTGACCTCAACCATCGTCGAGGTCGCACGCTCGGAACCAGGTCCGAGCGAGGTGGGGTGACGGCGTGGAGAACGCCTGGATGTTGATGATGTCGATGTCGCAGGGCGAGAAGCTGCCGCGGTCGGTGCCGAAGGGCACGCTGCCGCGGATCTGGTGGTTCGCGGCGGCGCACCACCGGATGCTCTACGGCTTCCTCGCGCTCACCACGGTCTCGGCGGTGATCGCGGTCGGCGTCCCGGTCCTCGCCGGGCGGGTCGTCGACGCGATCGTCCAGCGCACCGGCCTCGCCACCGTGATCACCATCGCCGCGGCGATCGCGGGTCTCGCGGTCGCGGACGCGCTGCTCGGGCTCGCCGAGCGGTGGATGAGCTCGCGCATCGGCGAGGGGCTGATCTACGACCTGCGCCGTGCGGTGTTCGGCCACGTGCAGTCGATGCCGGTCGCGTTCTTCACCCGGACCCGCACCGGATCGCTGGTCAGCCGGCTCAACAACGACGTCATCGGCGCGCAGCGGGCGTTCACCTCGACGCTGTCCGGCCTGGTGACCAACGTGATCCAGCTGGTACTGACGGTCGCGGTGATGGTGACCCTCGCCTGGCAGATCACGCTGCTCGCGCTGGTCCTGCTGCCGATCTTCATCCTCCCCGCCCGCCGCATGGGGCGGACGATCGCGGCCCTGCAGCGCGAGTCCTCCAACCTCAACGCCGCGATGACCGGGCAGATGACCGAGCGCTTCTCCGCGGGCGGCGCCACCCTGGTGAAGCTGTTCGGGCGGCCCGAGGCCGAGGCCGCCGAGTTCGGCGACCGCGCCGACCGGGTGCGCGGCATCGGGGTGCGCACCGCGATGGCCAACCGCGTCTTCATGACGAGCCTGACGCTGGTCAGCGCCCTGGCGCAGGCCATGGTGTACGGCGTCGGCGGCTGGCTCGCCTTCACCGGGCGCATCGAGGCGGGCACCGTCGTGAGCCTCGCCCTGCTGCTCACCCGGCTGTACGGCCCGCTGACCCAGCTCGCCAACGCCCGCGTGGACGTCATGAGCGCCCTGGTCAGCTTCGAGCGGGTCTTCGAGGTGCTGGACCTGAAGCCGTCGCTCACCGAGCGACCCGACCCCACCCCGCTGCCCGCGACCCCGCTCGGGGTGCGGCTGCGCGACGTGCGCTTCACCTATCCCGACGCGTCGACGATCTCGCTGGCGAGCCTGGAGGAGGTCGCGACGCTCGAGCACACCGAGAACCACGAGGTGCTGCACGGCGTGGACCTCGAGGTGGCGCCGGGGCAGATGCTCGCCCTGGTCGGGCCGTCGGGGGCCGGGAAGTCGACGATCGCGTCGCTGGTGCCGCGGCTCTACGACGTGGGCTCCGGCGCGGTGGAGGTGGGCCGACCCGGGGCGTGGACCGACATCCGGGACGCGAGCTTCGCCGACCTGCGCGGCGCGATCGGCGTGGTGACCCAGGACGGCCACCTCTTCCACGACACCATCGCCGGGAACCTCCGGTACGCGAAGCCCGAGGCCACCGATGCCGAACTGGTCACCGCCCTGCGACGGGCCCGGCTCGGCGCTCTGCTGGCCGACCTGCCCGACGGGTTGCAGACCGTGGTCGGCGAGCGCGGCTACCGGCTCTCCGGCGGGGAGCGCCAGCGGCTGACGATCGCGCGCCTGCTGCTGGCCGCCCCGCGGGTGGTCATCCTCGACGAGGCCACGGCCCACCTCGACTCCGAGTCGGAGGTGGCCGTCCAGGAGGCGCTCACGGAGGCGCTGGTCGGACGGACGGCGATCGTCATCGCCCACCGGCTCTCGACGATCCGCAGCGCGGACACGATCGCCGTCGTCGAGGACGGCCGGGTCGTCGAGCAGGGCTCGCACGAGGTGCTGCTGGCCCGCGCGGGGCGCTACGCCGACCTGCACCACACGCAGTTCGCGCCCGCCGCGTGATCACCATCGGTGAGGTTGTCGGGGGGCCGTGATACGCCAGACATCGACGGCGCGAACACCTGCACCTGCTCGGGGCCGCGTGTAGCGTCGTTCGGCGTGTCGCACGGGCCTCCCGTGCGCCGCCGGTGATCACCGACGAGCATCGAGGGGAGTTGAACAGACATGGCCGCTCCCGCGATCGAGCTCGATCCGGCGGCCCCGGTGCCCGACCGGGCCGCCGCCGCCGCGTACGTCGCGTCCGTCTGCTTCAAGCACGGGCCGCCGCGGCTGCTGGGTGCCGAGCTGGAATGGCTCGTCCGGTCGGCCTGGCGGCCGGCCGACCCGGTGGACCCCGCGCAGCTGCTGCGGGTCCTCGGCCCGCACGCCCCGGGCACCCTCCGTACCTCCGTCCCCACCGTCACCGGCGCGCCGCCCGCCCCGCACGCCGCCCCGGCTCCGGAGCCGCTCCCGTCCGGGAGCACCGTCACCGTCGAGCCCGGCGGCCAGGTCGAGATCGCCTCCCCGCCCGTCGCCAGCCTGTCCGCGCTGGTCACGGCCGTGCGCACGGACGCCGACGTGATCCGCGAGCGGTTGGCCACCGAGGGCCTCACCCTCGTCGACCGCGCCGCCGACCCGCTCCGCCCACCCCGCCGCCTGCTGCGCGTGCCGCGGTACGCGGCCATGGAGGCGGCGTTCGACCGCGTCGGGCCGCACGGGCGCACGATGATGTGCTCCACCTCGGCGGTCCAGCTCTGCGTGGACGCGGGGGAGGGCGCCGCGGTGGCCGACCGCTGGCGGGCGCTGCACGAGATCGGCCCCACCCTCGTCGCGATGTTCGCGAACTCGCCGGCGGTGCACGGCCGTCGCACCGGCTGGAAGTCCTCGCGGATGGCGGCGTGGCTGTCGCTCGACCCGGAGCGCACCCGGCCGCCCCGCGGGCTCGGGGACGACCCGGCCGCCGAGTGGGCCGAGCGCGCCCTCGCGACGTCGCTGCTCTGCGTCCGCCGGCACGGGCACTGGAACGCCCCGCCCGCGGTGACGTTCGGTGACTGGATCGACGGGCAGGGCGGCCTCGACGACGCACCCACCTGGGACGACCTCGACTACCACCTGACGACGCTGTTCCCCCCGGTCCGCCCGCACGGGCACGTCGAGGTGCGCTACGTCGACCAGCAGCCCGGCGGGGAGTGGGCCGTGCCCCTCGCCGTGATCACGGCGCTGCTCGACGACGCCCGCACCCTCGACGCCGCCCGGGAGGCGGCCGCCCCGGTGGCCGACCGCTGGGTCGCCGCCGCCCGCCACGGCCTGACCGACCCCGCCCTGCACCGGGCGGCGGCCCGGCTGGTCGACCTCGCGCACGCCGGGCTGCGCCGGACCGACCCCACCCTGGCCGCGCTGGTCGGCGAGGTCGCCGAGCGCCGGGTCCTGCGCGGACGCTGCCCCGCCGACGACGCGACCGTCGAGCCCGGCGAGAGCGAGTTCGGACCCGCCGTCGAGAACCCCTACCCCTCCCCGCGCGACCCGGACGACGGCCCGGCGACCACCGCACCCTCCGGAGGTGACCCCGCGTGACCCGCTACCCCGACGAGCTCCGCGCCCGGCTGGCCGAGGAGCTCGCCACCGCCCGGCGCCGCACCCAGGTGCTCACCGACGCGGTCGACGACGTCGAGCTGACCCGGCAGCACTCGCCGCTGATGTCGCCCCTGCACTGGGACGTCGCGCACATCGCCAACATGGAGGACTTCTGGCTCGTCCGCCGGGCGACGCCGGGCGACGAGCCGACGGTCGGGGTCCGCGAGGACATCGACCACCTCTACGACGCGTTCACCAACCCGCGGGCGGGCCGGCCGCAGCTCCCGCTGCTCGACCCGACCGAGGCGCGGGCCTACGGCCGGAGCGTGCGCGAGCGCACCCTGGAGATCCTGGAGCAGGCCGGGGCCGACGGCCGCCCGCTGCTCGAGGACGGCTTCGTCTACGGGATGATCGCCCAGCACGAGCAGCAGCACGTCGAGACGATGCTCGCCACCCACCAGCTGCGCGTGGGGGCGCCCGCGCTGCACGCCGAGGAGCCGCCGCGCTCGGAGCTCGCCCGCGAGCTGGTCGGCACCGAGGTGTTCCACCCCGGCGGGCGCTTCACGATGGGTGTCGACCCCGTCGGGCCGGACGTGTACGCCCTGGACAACGAGCGGCCGGCGCACGCCGTCGAGGTCGCGCCCTTCCACCTCGACGCGGTGCCGACCACCAACGGCGAGTACGCCCGCTTCGTCGACGACGGCGGCTACGCCCGCCGCGAGCTGTGGTCCGACGCCGGGTGGGAGCAGATCACCACCGCGGGTTGGTCCGCACCGATGACCTGGGAGCGGCTCGACGGTGGGTGGCACCGCACGAGCTTCGGCCGGCGCGAGGCGATCGCCGACGTCGCCGACCAGCCGGTGATGCACGTGTGCTTCCACGAGGCCGCCGCCTACGCCCGCTGGGCCGGCAAGCGACTGCCCACCGAGGTGGAGTGGGAGTACGCGGCCCGGGTCGACCCGTCGTCGGGAACCTCCCGCCGCTTCCCGTGGGGCGACGGCGACCCGACCGCCGAGCTCGCGAACCTCGACCAGCGGCACCTGCAGCCCGCGCCGGTCGGGGCCTACCCGAAGGGTGCCTCGCCGCTCGGGGTGCACCAGCTGGTCGGCGACGTGTGGGAGTGGTGCGACTCCGGGTTCGAGGGCTACCCGGGCTTCGCGCCGTTCCCGTACAAGGAGTACTCCGAGGTCTTCTTCGGCGGCGACTTCCGGATGTTGCGCGGCTCGTCGTTCGGCGTCGGCGCGATCAACGCGCGGACCACCTTCCGCAACTGGGACCTCCCGATCCGTCGGCAGATCTTCTCGGGCTTCCGTCTCGCCCGGGACGCCTGACGCGCGATGTGCCGACACCTGGGCCACGTGGGTCCGCGGCCGGTCACCCTCGCCTCGCGGGTGACCGAGCCGGAGCACTCCCTGCTCGTGCAGTCCTACGCGCCCGCCGACATGCGCGGGGGCGGGACGGTGAACGCCGACGGCTTCGGCGTGGGCTGGTACTCGGACACCGGCCCGCACTCGTACCGGTCGCCGGTGCCGATGTGGACCGACGGGTCGTTCCTCGACCTCGCGACCGCGATCTCCTCGCCCGCGTTCGTGGCGGCGGTCCGCTCGGCGACGGTCGGCATGCCGGTCTCCACCGGGGCCTGCGCCCCGTTCCGCGACGCCGACCGCGTCTTCAGCCACAACGGCGTCGTGCGCGGCTGGCCGGGCTCGCTGCGTGACCTCGCCGCGGAGCTGGACCCCGAGGCGCTGATGACGCTGGAGGCCCCGACCGACTCCGCGGTGCTGTGGGCCCTGGTGCGCCGCCGGCTCGACGCGGGGAAGGACCCGGCCGACGCGGTGGCCGACGTCGTCACCCGGACCCTGGCCGCCGCCCCCGGCTCCCGGCTCAACCTGATGCTGCTCACCGGCGGTCCTGCGGGGGAGCCGGTCCTCGTGGCCACCGCGGTCCACCACGCCCTGTCCTGGGTGGTCGACGACGAGGGCGTCACGGTCGCCTCCGAGCCCCTCGACGACCGGCCGTGGACCCCGGTGGCCGACCACCACCTCGTCGTCACCCGCGACGCGGCGGCGGTCGAGGTCACCGCCCTGTAGCACCCCGGACCCGTTCCCGACGCCGTGAACCAGGCCCACCCCGACCGGGAGGGCCGCAACCGATCGGACGTGTACCCCGCCGTGACCACCCAGCACGGAACCCTCCCGACGCTCGACGTCCACCTCACCGAGGCCGACGCCGACGCCGCCCTGCGTGCCGACGCCCGTCGCGGCCTGACCTCGACGCCGAAGGTGCTGCGCCCGCAGTGGCTCTACGACGCCCGGGGCTCGGAGCTGTTCGAGCAGATCACGACGCTGCCCGAGTACTACCCCTTCACCGCCGAGCGCGAGGCGCTCGCGGCCGGGGCCGACGAGATCGCCCGCACCGCGGGCGCCGACACCTTCGTCGAGCTCGGGTCGGGCTCGTCAACGAAGTCGACGCTGCTGCTCGACGCCATGTCGCGCACCGGGGAGCTGCGCCACTACGTCCCGGTCGACGTGTCCGCGGCCGCGCTGGAGGAGGCGGTGCCCGGCCTCGTCGCCGGTTACCCGGACCTCGACGTCCACGGGGTGGTCGGCGACTTCACCGCCGACCTGCGCAGCATCCCGCAGGTCGGACGCCGCCTGGTGGTGCTGCTCGGCGGGACGATCGGGAACTTCGAGCCCGACGACCGCCGGGCCTTCCTGACGGCGCTCTCCGAGGCCCTCGTCCCCGGGGAGCACTTCCTGGTGGGCACCGACCTGGTCAAGGACGAGGAGACCCTGGTCGCCGCGTACGACGACTCGGCGGGTGTCACGGCCGCGTTCGAGCTCAACGCGCTGACGGTGCTCAACCGGGTCCTCGGGGCCGACTTCGACCCGGACGGCTTCGACTACGTGGCGGCCTGGGTGCCGCAGTCGAGCCGCATCGAGATGCGGGTGCGGGCCCGCCGGGCGATGACGGTGCAGGTGCCGGCGCTCGACCTCACCGTCGAGTTCTCGGCGGGCGAGGAGATGCGGACCGAGATCTCCACCAAGTTCACGCGCGCCGGCATCGCGGGCGAGCTGGACGCGGCCGGCTTCGACGCCGTCGGCTGGTTCACCGACCCGGGCGAGCGGTTCGGGATGACGCTGGCGCGCCACCGCTGAATGGACTGGAACGAGCGCTTCGCCGCGTCCGGGCCGGGCGAGCCCGGCCCGCCGGGCGTCCTGGTCGGCCGGATGGACCTCCTCCCGACGACGGGTCGGGCGCTGGACGTGGCGTGTGGTCGTGGCACGGTCGCGGTGTGGCTGGCGCAGCGCGGGCTCACCGTCGACGCCGTCGACGCCGCCCCGGCCGGGCTCGCGCTCGGCCGGGAGCTGGCCGCCCGCGAGGGCGTGACCGTGCACTGGGTCGAGGCCGATCTCGACGAGGGCCTGCCGGTCACCGGTGGCTACGACGTGGTGGTCTGCCAGCGCTTCCGTGACCCGGCGCTCTACCGTCCGCTCGCGGGACTGCTGGCGCCCGGCGGGGTGTTGGTGGTGACGGTCCTGTCCGTCGTGGGCGACGCGGGCGGCCGCTTCCGGGCGGGGCCGGGGGAGCTCCGTGCGGCGTTCGCGGACCTCGACGTGCTGGTCGACGAGGAGGGTGGCGGTGAAGCGCACCTGGTGGCGCGGCTCGACTGACCTGACGTGGCTGGTCGCGCTCGGCGCGGCGCTCTGGGGGACCGACGCCCTGCTGCGGGCGCCGCTCGCGGGGGCGCTCCCGGCGGCGAGCATCGTGTTCTGGGAGCACCTGATCATCGTCGTGGTACTCGTGCCGTGGCTGCCGCGCGCGTGGCGGGCGTTCGCGGCGATGCCGCCGCGAGCCCGGGCCGCGATGGCCGTGATCGGCGCCGGGTCGTCCGCCCTCGCGACGGTGCTGTTCACCGAGGCGCTCGTGCTCGGGGACCCGATCACGCCCCTGGTCCTGCAGAAGATCCAGCCCCTGGTGGCGGCGCTCGGGGCGGCGTGGCTGCTCGGCGAGCGGCTGCGTCGCGGCTACTGGCTCTACGCGGTCCCGGCCCTGGTCGGCGCCTGGCTGCTGGCGTTCGCCGACCCGCTCGACGTCGGGGTGCAGGCCGTGGTGGCGGCGCTGCTGGCGGCCGGCGCCGCGGTGCTGTGGGCGGCGGGCACCGTCCTGGGCCGCTTCGTCGGCCGGGACGGGACGTCGCCGTGGGACATCACCGTGCTCCGCTTCGCGATCGGCCTGCCGGCCTCGCTGGTGGTGCTGCTCGTCTCGGGCGGCCCGATCGCGGTCACCGCCGGGCAGCTCCCGCCGCTCGTGGCCCTCGCGCTCGTCCCCGGGCTCCTCGGTCTCGCGCTGTACTACCCGGGGCTGCGGCGCACCCCGGCAGCGCGCGCGACCCTCGCGGAGCTGGCGTTCCCGGTGACCGCCACGGTCCTCGGGGTGACCCTGCTCGGCGGGTCGCTGACCGCGACCCAGGTGGCGGGTCTGGTCGTCGTCGCGGTCTCGGTGACCGCGCTCGGGCTGCGGGAGCGGTCCCGACGGCCGGTGGTGGCGGCCGGGCCGCCGTCCGCGGACGCGGTCAGGGCCCGCAGATGACGTCGGGGCCGGGCGCCGAGATCGTGCGCGCGACGATCGTCTGCCCGTCGACGGTGATCCGGCACGAGATCCGCGAGTTCGGCTGCACGCCCACGAGCCCCGCCTGCAACTTGGGCTCCGGGGGGTAGGGCACGGTGATCGTGCGCTCGTAGGGCACCCCGGAGAAGTTGATCTGCCGGTTGCTGCCCAGCTCCCCGATCGTCACCCACCGGCCGAACGCGGTCCCGCCGGGCGTGCCCGTGACCGAGAACTGCACGGTGTACTGCCGCGCCGGGGGAGGCGGCGGCTCCGAGGAGCACGCGGCGCCCGCGAGAAGGACCGTCGTCGCACCGGCCAGCGCTGCCGCCGCCCGCATCCACCGCCTGCGTGCCACTGTTCCTCCCCCGGGATGAGGGCGGCAGCCTACTGCGGGGTAAGGGGGGCAGGCGCCGGGGGCCGCCAGCCGAGCACGCCGTCCAGGGCGCGGAGGGTGAGCGCGGCCGGCAGGACCCGTCCCAGACCGTCCCGACCCGCCGTCAGGAACGTGCCGGAGAGCCCCGCGACGCGGCCCGCGAGCCGGGAGCGGCGGGTGAGGGCCGCGGTGCGCGGCCGGCGGAGGCGGTCGTAGCGGGCGAGGTCGGGGGAGCACCGCGCGAGGACCGCGGCGTCCTCGAGGGCGAGGCACCCGCCCTGGCCGAGGTTCGGGGGCATCGCGTGGGCGGCGTCGCCGAGCAGGACGTACCGCCCCCGGTGGAGCGACCGCAGCGGCGGCAACCAGGACAGCTCGGCCACGTGGGCCGACGCCGGGTCGACCGCGTCGAGCAGCTCCGGGACCGGCGCGTGGAAGCCCGCGAACCGGCGGCGCAGCGCGTCGAGGTGCCGGGCGGCCGGGTCGTCGGCCCGCACGACCGCCCAGAGGTTCACGCGGCCGTCCCGCAGCGGGGCGACCCCGGCGTAGCACCCGTCGCCCCAGGTCTCCCCGCCCTCGTCGGGCGCGTGGTCGACGTGCGCGGCCAGCCGCCACGCGACCGTGCCGGTGGAGCGCACCCGGGCCGCCGGCGCGACGAGGCCACGCACGACGGAGCCGATCCCGTCCGCTCCCACGACGAGGTCCGCGTCGATCTCCGCCGGGCGCTCCACCGGGGTGGACGGACGCACGACGCCGGCCGGGAGCCGCTCGCGCAGGATCGCGAGCAGCCTGGCCCGGGGGAGGACCGTCACGCCGTCGCCGTGGCGGGCGGCCATCCGGGCGTTGTCGGTCCGGACGATCCAGCGTCCGCGACGGTCGCGGATCCCGCCCGCGGCCTGCACCAGGCCCTCGTCGCGGACCGCGTCGCCGAGGCCCAGCACGTCCAGGGCGCGCAACGCGTTCGGCCACAGCGAGATGCCGCCGCCCAGCCCACCGCCGTGCTCGTGCCGTTCGCGCACCTCGACGTC